>JAKBBA010000159.1 GCA_021808665.1 Actinomycetes bacterium | reverse complement strand
GACGCGTTCGTCGAGCCGTCCACCGGATCGAGCACCACCCTGATCGAGGCCTCCGGGCGGTGGAGCCCGGACTCCTCCGAAAAGGCTCCGAGGCCAGCGGCGCTGATCACCGACAACGCTGCTGCGTCAGCTACCAGGTCGCTTCGGTACTGGCCTTCGCGGGTGCCGGCGAGACCCCAGTCAGTCAAGTGGCTGAGAGCGTCCTTTACTGCGGAGGCGGCTTCTCGAAGCACCGCTAGCACCGAGTCGGCTGCATGGCCTTGGGGTTTGGTCGACACCTTGAGGCAAGTTAGCGGATACGGGTCGCTGAAACTCCTTCTCCCCCGGTAACGTCGTATTCATGGCGGTAATCGATGTCGCTGGCTATGTAGCCGAACTCAAGGATCATGCCGTCGATCACGGCTTCCACGTGCACGACGAGCGGCACTTCGTGGAAACCTACTCGCTGCGCCAGGCCTGGGAGGTCGACGTGCACCCCGAAGAGGCCTGCAACGGGCCGCTCGACCTGCATCTCGCGCTGGAGGTCGATCCTCGGGTCCTTCTAGCGTTCGAGGACGCTGTCGTTGACCTGCCTGAAGGGGAGGATCCTGCGGATACGTTCCATTTTCCGCTCACGTTCACCTGGGGCCTGCCGCCCCTCCCGATGGGACCCGACCTGCTGCGACTCGCAATAGACCTCGCCGGGATCGGCGGGATCGAGCTCCCGCTCGAGTCGTCGGCAATAGACAGCTACGCGTCGGCTACGGACCCGGCTGAGCGGCGCATCACGATCGTGGCACGCCAGCAGGTGTCCCTCGCACGGGTTCTCGCCGGAGAGGAGCTGCTCTGCGACACGTTCGACAAGGCGCTTGCCGTAAGCCAGTACCTTCTCGAGCGAGCGCCCGGTTGGCTCGAAAGTTGACCTAAACCCTCGTGCCGCTTTGCAAGCCGTTGCTCTGGCGGCTCGACCTGCGGTAGAGCACGAACGACATCAAAAGTACGGCAAACACAGCGGCCAGCAGAAGCGCTGCGGTGATCACAACTACCGGCGTAGCGGAAAGCGTCGAAGCGGTGACTACATGGGCCGTGGATACGTGGGCCACCTAAAACCACCCTCGGGATGATCCCGGGTTAGCCCCGGCGGTACTTGGAGGTTGGGCGGTACTTGGAGGCCGTTTTCTACGCATATTGACTCTTAGTGTACCTGACTGCCCCTCAAAGTGCCATACATGTGCGGTTGCAGTCACCTCGCTCACCCGAGCGAATCAAGGCTCGTCTTGCCTCATCATCGCGGCGAGCGCGTGCAACCGGTCCGATCGGTTCTTTGCGTAGACGACAGTCGCCAAGGCCATCCCGAACACGAGCACTGCCGCAACCACCCCGAGAGTAGGGCTGAAAAGTGCGACCACAGCGACAATGACCACCGGTCCGGCGACCAGAAGCACCCGTATCCCGACGCTGAGGGCACCCCATTGAGCACGGACCGTCGGGAGGGGATCGGTTGGTTGGCGAGCAGGTCCTGCCGCTTGGTTCACAGCTGACATACTCGCATTCCCGGCAGATCGGCGCTCGTCGCCGGGTCCTCGAGCACAGCTCGTCGGCGCTTCGCGCTCGCCACACCACGCTCTGCGACTGGGGAAAATTGCGCACGGCCTGCGATGCCGACATGATTCTCCTTGATGACCACAATCGAACTTAACGGAAAGACGGCCCTGGTTACCGGTGCCTCCAAAGGTATCGGCGCTGCGATTGCCAAGATTTTCGCCGAAGCCGGCGCAAACGTAATGCTTTCGTCACGCAAGATGGACGCCCTCGAGGAAGCTGCTTCGACTATCGACGGGGAGACCGCCTGCTTCGCTGCGAACGCCGGGCGCCCAGATGAGGCTCAGGCAGCGGTCTCGGCCACGATCGAGCGTTTCGGCAGCGTCGACATCCTCGTGAACAACGCCGCCACCAATCCCTACTACGGGCGCTCCATCGACATCGACCTGCCGCGTTTCGACAAGATCATGGAAGTCAACCTTCGCGGCCCTCTCGTGTGGACCCAGGAAGCCTGGAAGCAGTCGATGGCTGAACGGGGCGGGGTGGTCCTTAACATCTCCTCGGTCGGCGGCCTCAAATTCAGCGGTCCGATCGGTATCTACGACACGAGCAAAGCTGCGCTGATCCACCTTACCAAGCACCTCGCGTCAGAGCTCGGCCCGAAGGTGCGGGTCAACGCGATCGCACCGGGACTTGTGAAGACGGACTTCGCCCGAGCCTTGTGGGAGCCTAACGGGGAGGACGCCGAGCGGGCGTGGCCTCTCCGCCGCCTCGGGCAGCCCGTCGACGTAGCCGAGGCGGCCCTGTTTCTGTGCAGCGACATGTCGTCGTGGATCACCGGTGAGCTGATCACCGTGGACGGGGGGAGCATGGTCCTCTGACGGAGGCAGCGCCGCCCGACGGGGACCGCGGGCGGCGCTGGGATGCCTTTGCGGAGCAATTACGACTCGTCCGACGCCACACTGACCGTGTTGCCCCCCTTGCGCTTTGAGCTGTAAAGCGCCACGTCGGCGAGCTTCATGAACGCCTCGGGATCTTTTGCGAGATTCGGGTATACGGCAAGACCGACCGAAGTGCGCTGATCCCACCCAGGCGTCATGTCACTGGCACAAGCCGCCACACATCGGGAAACGATCAACTCTCCCATCCTGATGCCATCCCGCTCGTTCATTCCCGGGCAGACGATCATGAACTCCTCCCCGCCCATTCGCACGACGGTATCCGAGTTGCGAACCGAATCGACGAGGAGCCGGGCGAAGCGCTTGAGCACCTCGTCGCCCGCTGCGTGACCATATGTGTCATTCGCAACCTTGAACTTGTCCAGGTCGAAGTAGAGGAGGCTCACATATTCGTTGGACATTTCGGCGAGCTTTAGGACCCGGGACAGGATCGCCACTCCGTGGCGGCGGTTAGACACGCCGGTCAGCGGATCGGTCTGAGCCTCCGCCACCAATCGCTGTCGTTCAGCCGCACGGGTCATCGCAGCCGCGAGCAGGCCGATCATGTCACTTACCGTCTTCTCGTCCTCGGGTTGCGGGCGGACCGCCCATGCGACGCCGGCCTCGATCCTCCCGCCAGGCAACTCGAACGCGGGAAGGTGCTCCGACGCCTCGATCCCCGACGCCAGGGTGATCTGGCCGCCGACGGCAGCATGCGTGATCCGCAGGTTGACCCCTGCGAGCTTCGGGAGAAACGACATCGCCTCGACGAGGTCGGTGAGGTCCGGCCCGGTCGGCTCGTCGCCGAGCCCGTGGATGAGCCTCGCGGCATCCGCCAAGGCGGCTTGGCGGCGGATCCGCTCGGACTCAGAAACTATGAGCAAACCTGAAGCGATCTGCTCGCCTACCGCATTCACCAGCTCCTCGGAACCGACCCCAGGGAACTCGAAAGTGCACCTGAGCGACCCGGTACCTTGATCTGCCAGCATTAGCTCACATCGGATGACGTCCCCTGCCGATGTGTCGGTGCCGTCACCCGCAGCCACTGCCTTGCCCCGAGTGACGCAGATCGACGGAACACCCGCTATCTCGCACGCAAGCTCGCACCAACGTACCGGAAGGAACTGATCCACGATCGAGATCGCCGCCTCCGAGTAGGTCGAAACGTCCGTGAGATGCGCAGACAGTCGAGACAGTTCGAGGAGGCACTCAGTGTGCACCAGTCGTATCATCAGCTGCGTCCGGTCAGACGCACGGAACCCGGCCAGGTCCGCCGCTTCGCGCTCAGCAAGGGCCCGCAACGCGCTCACTTGCCTCCCCTAAGCCTGACGCCGACCCGCTCGAAGGCTTTCTCGGTCGCCTTGGTCACCTGCGCCGGCCTCACCCAAAGGCGGCACTCATCGAGCACCTCGTCTAGTGGTCTCGCGCCCTCGTGACTCGACAGACCGCCGGCCGCAGCCGCCGCCGACTCGCCGATCGCGACAGCCTTCGTCAGCCGGCTCGCACCGAGAAGCGGGAGGTGATGGTCGCGTACCGCCTCGACGAGAGCTTTCGGAAAACCCCACTTCGCAACCGCCTGGCTACCCGCTTCGGGGTGGGCAACCCCGAACGCCTCACCCTCGCGCTCGAGCAAGCGCTCGGGGCCTCCTTCGACCACCTCGGCGTACACGTCCGCGTTACGCAAATGTAACAGCACAGCCCCGATGTCGTGGAGAAGGCCCGCGGTGAACGCGTCCCCGACCCCCACCTCGAGCTCGGGGGCGATCGTCGAGGCCGCCGCGCCTACCTCCATGGCGTGCGCCCAGAACGAGTCAGGCCCCAAGTCGACCCCGTCAGACAGTAGAGGGAAGGCCGCCGCGGCGACGATCGCCTGCACGGCCGACGAGCCGAGCATCATCACCGCCCTCGTCGCGGATGCCACCCCCCCTCGGGACCTGTACGCTGCCGAGTTCGCCAGGCGAAGTATCCGCGCGGACAGCACCGGATCCAACTCGACGATCTCGGCGAACTGCGACAGCGAGGCTTCCGGATCGTCGATAAGGTCGAACAGCCGTGCCGCCGTGGACGGCCGCACGGGCAGACGCCGCACAAGCTCATCGAGCTCCGCCGATGTCGGGACGACCACGACCGGTAATGGTAATCAATTTTTAACATCTCATAGCGGCTTTCACCGAAACCGGCGATCAGCTCAACCGCCGGTTCCTAGACGTCACCTCAAGCTCAAGCCCCGGACCAGTAAACCCCGCAGCGGTCAGCGTACGCATCGAGAGCTTCAAGTCTCGCCTCGGCCGCCGTCGGGTCCACCTCGCACATCGCGTCCAGAAGAAGGCTCAACGCGACCAGAGCCCCAGGGTGCGCGTCGAAGGTGAGTGCCGAGCCTACCGGGAGCGCCAAGTGCCATTCGGGCTCGACGTTTCGCAACTGGGGCATCGCCTGGTCGGAGATCAGAGCCACGCGCAGCCCGAGCCGGCAGGCGCCTTCGATGACCTCTATCGCCTCCGACGGGTAACGTGGCATGCACACAGCCACGAGTACTTCCGCACCCGACGAGCGGGCACCGACGAGGGCATCAACAGCGATTGATCCGCCGCTGGTCACTGCCATTACGTTCGGGTGCACCTTGGCGGCGAGGTACGCGAAGTACTGCGCAAGATACGCGGATGCGCGCACGCCGGCGACGACTAGCGGTGCGGATTGGACCGCTGCCTCCGCCAGCGAGGGGAGTTCCGCCCATCCGTCGACGATCATCGAGACCTCGGCCGTGTTGGCCGCCTCCTGTGATGCGACGACATCCACGTGTGACGCAGCAAGTTTGTCGGCACTGCAAGGGGCGCTACCCAAACGTGTCTGTCGAAGATGATCCCGCAGCGCAGCGTAGCCGTCGAATCCAAGCGACGCGGCCAGCCGGCTCACCGAGGGCTGGCTCACCCCAACCCTCTCGGCGAGCGCCTTCGCAGACAGCCACGCCAACTCGTCGGGGTGTTCCAGGAGTCGGGCGAGTATCCGCCTCGAGGTCGGGCTGAGCCTCGTCCCAGCGGCGAGCTGGCGGAGCTCCGCTCCCGCGTAGCGCCACGAATCCGCAACGTAGCCCGAGGTTCCCACCTCCGAAATCATCGCGGTTGTGACGGCCACGCGCCGGCGACCAGCCGGCCGCCCCGCATCACTGCCGAAATCAAAGGTACTCCCGGACGGTATGCGATCCACGACGCCGACGGAGCTTCCAAGACCACGACGTCCGCTTTTTTCCCTGCGACGATCCTACCGATATCGCTACGAAGCAACGCGTCCGCCCCTCCCGATGTCGCAGCTCTCACTGCCTCTTCCACTGTCAAACGGAGCTCACGGACCGCCAACGCTATGACGAACGCCATCGACGTCGTGTAGGAACTGCCGGGATTGCAATCACTCGCCAGAGCGATGCGAATCCCGGCGTCGATCAGCCGTCTCGCGTCGGGATAGGCCGAACGCGTGGAGAAGTCCGCTGCAGGTAGGAGTGTCACAACGGTAGACGACGAAGCTAGAGCGTCGACGTCCGATGGAGCGAGGAAGCTGCAGTGGTCTACAGACGCAGCCCCCAGTTCCGCTGCCAGTGCCGCCCCTGGTCCGTGGCCGAGTTGGTTGGCGTGAAGCCGAAGCCCGAGCCCCGCCTCGCGCCCGGCGACGAGGACAGCGCGTGCCTGGTCCGCGTCGAAGGCACCCCGCTCGCAGAACACGTCGACCCATCGGGCCGCCGGCCGGCAAGCGTCGAGCATTCGACCGCATACAAGCTCCACGTAGTCGTCGCTTCTGCCCGCGAATTCGGGAGCGACCACATGGGCGCCGAGAAAGGTGACTTCGCTCGTGAGCGACGAGGCGATCTCCACGATGCGCTTCTCGTTGTCGACGTCGAGGCCGTAACCGCTCTTTATCTCGATGGTGGTCGTCCCGCCGGCGACCGCCTCCCTTGCCAGCCTTTCGGCGTTCGCGGCGAGCCGGGCTGTGCTTGCGGCCCTGGTTGCACGGACCGTGTCGGCGATCCCCCCCGCTGCGTAGGTTTGCCCGGCCATTCGCTTCTCCCACTCGCCGGCACGGTCGCCGGCGAACACGAGATGGGTGTGGCTGTCAACAAAACCTGGTATCACCGCGCGTCCGCCGACGTCGCGCCGTAGAGCGCCGCTCGCCTCCGGCAATCGGCTCTCGGGTCCCACCCAAACGACTGTCCCACCCTCCACCACAAGCGCAGCGCCGTAAAGCGGCTCCCTTCCGGTGCCGTCGTGCAACTCGCCGATCCCGGTGAGCACAAGACTCTGCGCGCCCTCCCCTGGTTCGAGCGGTGTGCCGCCGCCCCCGCGCGTCGCTGCGACGGCGTCGCCGTGGGGCTGGGTCATC
>JAKBBA010000040.1 GCA_021808665.1 Actinomycetes bacterium | reverse complement strand
TCATCAACAACGGCGGGGCACCACGCATCGTCAACATGATGCCAATCCTAGCCCCAACCTATTTACAAGACGCAGCACTAGAGCATTCCACCCCAGATGACTCATCTATAAGGTCCGCGAGGAGGGGGCTGATGCCTCATCTGTGAGGGTCCGCGTGTCGGCCACCTCCTGGGGCTTTCGATGGCAGAACGTAAGGCAGTTACCAAGGAGATGGCGTTGCGGTATCGCAGGGCCCCGAGGGCGGCCAAGGGGGTGATCCTCGACGAGTTGTGCGCGTTGACGGGCTGGCATCGCGACTACGCCCGCCGGGCGTTGCGCACCGTGGCGGCACGCCCGCGGGTGCCTCGGGGACAGGCGCGTGTGCTACCGGCACGCGAGGCTCGCCCGCCGCGCTACGGCCCCGCCGAGATCGGCGCCCTTCAGGTCGTGTGGGGCTTGTTGGATTTCCCTTGCGGCAAGCGGCTCGCCGCGGTGATGAGCGAGATGGTCGAGGCCATGGAGCGCCACGGCGAGATGGTCCTCGAGCCGGCGATCAAGGCCAAGCTCGTAGCAATGTCGGCGGCAACGATCGATCGGCGTCTGGCCGCCGACCGCCGCCGCTTCCAGATCAAGGGCCGCTCGGGCACCAAGCCGGGCAGCCTGCTCAAGGGACAGATCCCGATCCGGACCTTCGCCGACTGGGACGACACCGCCCCCGGTTTCGCCAAGACCGACCTGGTCGCCACTTCGGGGCGTCAGCCGCCGGGCGGTTCTGCCAGACCCTCACCTTGACCGACATGGCCACTGGCTGGACCGAGCCCCGGGCGCTACCGAACAAGGCCCGGCGCTGGGTCGTCGAGGCCATCGACGACATCCGCTCCGTGCTGCCCTTCGTCGAACTCACAACCACCGCAACTAGAACAGCATGAAAGGAGGTGAAGACCCGGCGCAACCGACGCGGACCTTTCCGATGAGGCAACGACCCGTCCTCAGCCGGACCTATTGACATGAGGCACTACGCCCCCTCGGAGGGAAGATCCGGGGTCCCGGGGGTACCGGCCTACCGCCCCGCCACAGCCCCCCACTCCCGCAGATGGCTCGCAGATGAACAGGCACGGCCGCCTAGCGTCCAAGATCTCGACATGCGTATCGACTAGAAGGCTAGTCTCGGAGCGTGGAATCAATGCAGGATGATCTCCAAGCGGACTCAGCCACGCCGGAGCAGGTTCGGTCCGAGGTCCGGTCCTGGTTGGAGCAAGAGTGGGATCCTGACCTCTCCCTGAGGGAGTGGCGTGAGCGGCTGGTGCGTGCTCGATGGGCAGTCCCGTCCTGGCCTGCGCGTTGGTTTGGGCGTGGCCTTCCGCTGTGGGCCGACGACACCGTCGCAAGCGAGATCCAACGGGCTGGTGCGATTGGGTTGCCGGTCGGCGCCGGCATGTCCTTGGCGGCGCCGACGATCCTGGCCCATGGACCGGACAGCATCCGGGAGCGCTTCCTTCTGCCAACATTGACCGGGGCGGAGAAGTGGTGTCAGCTTTTCAGCGAACCGGGTGCCGGATCGGATCTTGCGGGTGTCTCCACCGGTGCAGTGCGTGACGGAGACCGCTGGATGGTGTCCGGTCAGAAGGTCTGGAACACCAGCGCTCATCATGCAGATTTCGGAATCCTCCTGGCCCGTACGGACTGGGACGCCCCGAAGCATCGCGGCGTGACCTACTTCGTGATTCCCATGCATCAGCCGGGCGTGGAGGTTCGACCGTTGAAGCAGATGAACTTTCATTCATCGTTCAACGAGGTGTTCCTCACCGAGGCTGTGATTCCCGCCGACTACGTCGTCGGTCAGGTCCATAAGGGTTGGACCGTGGCCCTGACGACCCTCAACTATGAACGTCGTTTCGCCGGCACCGGCAGGCCGGCGACCCCTGACTCCAAAAGTCTTGCCCTTGAGGAGGCAAGAGCCGAGGCCGCGGAGTACTTCAAGACCTACGAGTGGTATCCCCAGCGAGCTGGTCGTGTCGACCTTCTCGTCGAGCATGCTCGAGCTGCGGGCCGGGCCGCCGACTCGGTCGTCCGCCAGGAGCTGGTGCGAGCCCTGACGCTGCGCAGCGTCTCAGCGTGGACTGCCGAGCGGGCTCGGGCGCAACGAGCTCTTGGCCGGCCGCCTGGGGCCGAGGGATCGATCGGCAAGCTGGCGTCGAGCAACCTTGCGCGCAAGGCGGCTGCGGTTCACTCTCTCCTCGCCGGAGCAAACGGGATGCTCTCCGGTGCCGACGGTGCGTTCGACGGGGTGATCGGTGAAGTACTGGTGTCCGTGCCGGCCGTCTCGATCGCCGGCGGGACCGACGAGATCCAGAAGAACATCCTCGCCGAGCGGGTCCTCGGGCTACCCCGAGAGCCGAGCGCGATTAGCGATCTCCCGTTCCGGAAGAGTCTCCGGAATGCCTGATGCTGAGGCGGCGCGCTAGCGGCCTTGGAACGTAGGAGGTCGCCGCTCATCGGAGGCCGCCAGACCTTCTCTGAAATCGGCCGACTGCCGCAGTCGCTCCTGTTCTGATCTCTCGCGGGCCATCGCTGCGCGCACACGTTCAGCCAACCCGGCTCGCATGGTGGCGCGGATGGCCCTGACCGCCAGTGGCGCAGCAGCCGCGATCTCGGATGCCAGGCGCAGCGCCTCGTCTCGAAGGTTGTTGTCGTCGACGACAAGTCGGTCGAGGAGGCCCAGGCTCAGAGCCTCCTCGCCCCTCAGCCGCCGGCCCGTGTAGAGCAGGTCCAGTGCGTGCTGTTGACCTACCACTGCGGGAAGGGTTTCGGTGATACCGAACCCGTGGTGGAATCCGAGCATCGCGAAGTTGGCGGTCAGCCGAGAACTCACCCCGCCTACCCGGAAGTCGGCCGCCAGAGCGAGACCGAGTCCGCCTCCCACAGCCGCTCCTTGGACACAGGCCACCAAAGGCTTGCTGAACTCGAAGATCCGAGCTGCCTCATCATAAAGGTGGCGACCTGCAACCCTTCGAGTGGCCGGCTTTGGCTTGAGCGATGCGCCCGCGCAGAAGTGGCGGCCCGCCGAGCAGAGGACCGCAACCCGGCATCCCTCGTCTCGGTTAAGGGTCTCGAGTGAGTCTGCGATGGCGGCGATCAACTCGGCATCCATGCGGTTTTCAGGAGGCTGAGAGAACTCGACGACAACGACGCCCTTGGGAGCATCGGCGTCGATGTTGACTTCGCTCACTGCCCTCCATCCGCTTTCTGGGGTGCGGCACTTTCTTCAGCACTCATGGAGAGCACAACCCCGCTTCCGAGCAACCCCACGATCTCATCGAAGCCACAACCCAACTGCTGGAGGATCTCAACAGAGTGCTCGCCGAGGCCCGGAATCGGCTTGTCAAGTTGCAGGCGCTGCCCAGGAAGCGACCAGAAGGCTCCCGGTTGGTCGAACCGTCCATAGTCGACAGTCGTGGTTCGCACCACCAGATCGGACATCCGGGACAATTCCTCGTCGAAGAAGCGGTCCTTGTTGTCCCGGGCCACGGCCGACGTAGCGACTCCGTGCGCAGCCAACCGCTCGGCGGCGTCCTCCGTACTCATCCCTCCTATCGCTGACGGCAGATCGTCATCGCCGAAAGTGGAAGTGAGGGTTGTCACGGCGTCACCGCCATGTACAGCAACAGCGATCCAGCCGTCCGTCGTCTCGTACAGGCGGTCACCCGGATCTGTACCGAGTTGCTGATCGTCCACGGTCGCAACCGGCACCGGGCGACGATCCGGTAGGGGCAGCAACGTCTCACTGGCCAGCAACGCAGAGATCGCAAGAAGCGAGGAGGACGATTGCGTAGCGGTCCCCGTCCGCTCAATGTGGACCAGAGAGGCTAGGACTCCGATGCAAGCCCCCAGGCCTGTGAAGGGATCCATGAGGGAGTTCCGAAGATATGCAGGGTGCTTCCCGGGGGCGGTGAGGGCCGACTCCCACCCTGAGAGAGCCTGCGCGTTCGGGTCGTATCCAGGAAGATGGGCCCAGGGGCCCTCGAGCCCGTAGCCCGAGACATGCCCGAGAATCACCCTCGGGTTCCGACGAAGGAGGGTGCTGTGATCCAGGCCTCGCCTCGCGGCAGCGCCCGGACGGAAATTGTGGGTGACAACATCCGCCCACTCGACCAGACGATCAACGACCGGGGCGGCAGAGGCGCTACGCAAGTCGATGGCCAGGGAGCGCTTTCCCCGTTGGCATCCCAGGAATTGATTCAAACGTCCCCTGGCTCGGTCGCCAGAGACCGGCTCCACCTTGATGACGTCCGCTCCGAGATCCGCGAGGCACTGGGCTGCGAAGGGGCCGGCAACGTACATGCCGAAGTCGACCACCTTGAGGCCGGACAAGGGCAGGGACTCAGGACCCGGACGAGCCGTCTGCGGTGATGGCGGCGGCTCGACCGTAGAGCGTTGCGTCCAGTCAGCGAAGACCTCATCCTGGTGCTCACCAAGGCGAGGGGCGGGTCGAGCGACCCGGCCACGCAGCTCCCCCTCGATCAGGCTTCCCACCTGCAAGGAGGGGCCGAAAACAGGATCACTGCACTCGACGGAAGCCCCTACAGCCGCCGACTGTTCCAGCCCGAAGATCTCTCCGACCTCGAGGACAGGCATGACTGGGACGTCAGCCGCCCATAGCTTCTCCAGCCACTCGGCACGGGTACGGGAGCGAAACACCCGCTGCCACCGCTTCTGGGTCTCGACGGTGAGATCGGTGAGGATCAAGTCGACCTCGTCCAGCTCGCCGAGCACCTCGAGCACCGGCTCCGTCTCGGCGAACCCTCCGCAAATCGTGAGCCATTCTCCATCACTACATTCAAAGATCAGCAGCTGGCTGCTGGGATTGACCTTCGGCAGCGAGTGCCGGGTCATCCATTCGGGAGGACGCTCCGCTCTCTGCCAGTACAGCGCCGCCGGCACGAGGGCCCCTTGGGCCAGACTTGTCTCCACCGGATGGGAGCGACCGGTTCGAAGGCGCTGATAGACCCGTGCAAGGACGCCCACCGTCAGAAGAAGAGATGCACCCCAGCTGGCAAACGGGAGGCGGATGTACACCGGCCCAGCCCGCTCCCCGGCCTGCTCGTCCAATGCTCCGATCCGGGCTTGAACGAGCAGTTCCTCCGCCGGGAGGCTCGCCTCAGGGTGACCCGGGGGGAAGCTCCCGACTCTCGCTACGATGAGGGACGGAAAGCGACGCGACAGCGAGTCGGCGTCAAGATTCAAGGCGCGCGCTTCGCTTTCGGCGAACGAGTGAACGAGAATGTCCGCACTCGCCAGCAGTCGCTCCAAGCCATCGCGACCGGCAGGCGCCCCCAGATCGACAACAACGGAGCGTTTGCTCCTGTTCCAGGAAGCGAACCCGGCTGGGGAACGCTCTCGGGCGGTGTCTCCCTGCGGAGATTCGACCTTCACCACATCCGCCCCGAATTCAGCGAGGAGCCGGGCTGAGGCCGGGCCAGCCAGCCCGACGCTCACGTCCACAACCCGGAGGCCGGCCAGGACTCCTTCCTCACCCGTCGATCGCACTGGATCGGGGCTCATGGATGCGGCGCAGCCGGCTTCAGGAACCTTCCGGCCGTCACACCGGTGGGCTCCCCGTCGATAAGAAGTGTCTGACCATTGACTATCACCCGCTTTATGCCAATGTTCCGGGTGATGTACCTGGGTCCGCCACCGGGGAGATCGCTAACCACCTCAGGTGCCTGGGCACCAATGGTCTCGGGATCAAAGATAGTTATATCAGCCGCCATTCCGGGCTTGAGCACTCCGCGCTCAGGGATACCGAATACCTGCGCCTGGCGCCCGGTGATGAGATGAACGGCTTGCTCTAGAGGCACTTCGCCCGTTTCACGGACAAAGTGGTCAAGCAGGTGCGTCGTGTCCGCCTGGGCCATCAGCATCAGGTGGGCGCCCGTGTCATTCCCCGAGATCACGGTGGCCGGATCGTTGAGCAACTCCAAGGTTACCTGGGGCAGATTAGCGTGCGTGAAGACGATGAAAACGTCGCGGAGTTCACTGGCCGCGGCCTCGTCCAGCACGACATCGGCAGGATGACGGCCCTCCCGCCGAGCGCGCTCGCCAATCGACTCTCCGATCTTCATCCGTTCCGGAGCCGACCCAACGTGATGGATGTGGTCCCAAGGGAACACTCGCTCATGTCCCAGCGAGACCTCGCCGCTCTCCGACACGTAGCGGAGCGGGTAGGCGGAGAAGGTGTCGCGCCCGGTCGCAGCGCGGACACGCTCTCGGACCGCCTCGTCTTGAATGGCTCGGAGCCGCTCCTCGGGCGACAGGTCGAAGAGGAAATCGAAGCCGGGAGTTGCCGCGAAGAGCCCAGGGACGCTGAGGGTCGCATACGTGTGCATCGGCACGCCATGGATGGCGGCGATGAGTTCAACTCCCGCTTCCCGCGCCCGGCGCGTGGCGGCCATCTGGTTTTCGTACCGTGTCTCCGAGACGGCGGTCCACACGAGAGGCCTGTCAACTCCCTGAAGGATGTCGATCCAATGGGCCAACTCGTCGTCGTTGCGCCCACCCCAACCGTCGGCCTCGCTCGTCCACCTCGGAATGGCCTGGAGCATGGTCCCTGGAAACTCGGCCACCACGCGCGCCGCACGCGTCACCTCTTCCCACGTACAGTCGTATCCAGGCATCAGCCGGCCATGCTCATCGTGATCGAGGGTGGCCCGGTTGAAGGATAGGCCCAGGGCTCCTTGAGCGAGACTGGATCGGACCAGCTCCACGATGGCGTCCGCCTCCTCCTCGGTCGGCACTCCGCCGAATGCTCGCTCTCCCATGACTGCCCGCCGCACGAGCGAGTATCCCACGAACGACGCGGCGTTTACGGCCGGCGTACTGCGTTCAAGGGACTCCGCGAATCCACCGAAGGACGTCCAATCGAACGGCACCGCAGAGGCCAGGACCGACGTCGGGATCTGTTCGACGCTCGACATCAGGCTGACGGCGAAGTCCACGTCGCCCATACCGACCGGGGCGAGGCTCAAGCCGCAATTGCCCATCACGACTGTCGTACAGCCATGCCAGGCTGCGGAGGTGGCCGCCTTGTCCCAGAAGAGCTGACACTCCATGTGCGTGTGGGTGTCGATGAAGCCAGGGGAAACGATGAGGTCCGATGCATCGATGACCTCGTCGCCGCCTTGTATCTGTGAGGCGATCTCGAGTATCCGGCCGTCACGAATCGAGATATCGGCCCGGCGTCGTGGTGCCCCAGTCCCGTCGACCACGGTGCCACCCTTGATCACGACCACTCGACCAGTGGACTCTGAGCTACTCATCGCTGTATCGCCTTTATCTCGAGGTACTCATCAAGGCCAAAGCGGCCCAGCTCGCGGCTGTTGCCAGACTGCTTGTAGCCCCCGAATGGTGCCGCCGGGTTGTACCGGCCACCGTTGATATCGAGCTGGCCCGTCCGGATGCTGCGGGCCACGCTGAGGGCCCGGCTTGGCTCCCCCCAGACCGAGCCTGACAGCCCATAGATTGAATCGTTGGCGATCTCGATCGCCTCGGCCTCCGAGTCGTAGGCGATGATCGACACCACCGGGCCGAATATCTCATCCCGGGCTATCTCCGATGCCTGACTCACTCGACTGAACACCGTCGGCCGAACGTAGTACCCCACGTCCAGCCCCGCGGGCGGAGCGTCGCCGCCAGCCACCAAGGTGGCGCCGTCTGCGATCCCGCGTGTGATGTAGCCGCGAACGCGGTCGCGTTGCTGCGACGAGACCAGCGGGCCGACCGTCGTGTCCTCACTCAATGGGTCCCCGAGGACGTTGGCATCCGCCAGCGTCCTCGCGATCTCCTCGACTTCCAGGATCTTCTTGCGGGGCACAATGAATCGGGTCAACGCGGAACAGGTTTGGCCCCCGTTTAGGTACGCCTTCGACATCCCGGCTGTCACCGCTGGCTCGAGGTCAGCGTCGTCCAGAATTACCAACGCACTTTTCCCACCAAGCTCGAGTGCGACGCGCTTTACCGTCCCCGAAGCCAAGGCCGCTACACGCTTACCCGCGTTTGTTGATCCGGTGAAGCTGACCATATCTACGAGCGGGTGCACCGCAAGAGCCTCACCGACCACCAGGCCGGTGCCACTGACCAGATTGAACACGCCCGGAGGCAAGCCGATCTCGTCAAGCAGCTCCGCCAATGCCTGTACCGACAGCGGGGCAACTTCGGAGGGCTTCAGGACAAAGGTGCACCCGGCTGCCATCGCAGGGGCCAGCTTTGCCACGACCTGCTGGAGGGGGTAGTTCCACGGAGTGATGGCGGCAACAACACCGGCCGGCTCCCTGAAGATGACCGAAGTACCGAGTTCTTCCTCAAAGGGGAAAGTCGTCATAGTGTCCGCCATGGTCTCCAGCGCTGCAAGAGGAAGGCCAACCTGGACGCCACGCGACATCTTCACCGGCGTGCCAACCTCCTCAGAGATCATCCGGGCGAAGTCGCGTCGTCTGGCGACCAGAGCCTCCCGCAGCCGCACCAGGTAGTCCCGCCGCTCGTCCAGCTTCGTCATAGACCACTCTGGAAAGGCCTTCGCCGCCGCCTCCACAGCCCGGTCGACATCGGCAGCGCCTCCTGCTGGGACATTGCCGATGGTGGCCTCTGTGGCCGGGTTGAGGACCTCAATCGCAGGAGCATCGGTGACCGAGGAGCACCACGCTCCGCCGATGTAGTGGCCTGCACGAGCCTGCATCGCTACGAACCTCCAATGATGAGCCTGCGTCTGCGGACTGGTGATCTAGACAGCGGTGCTCTTTGCCATTTGGGTGATTAGTGAATAATTAAGCTTGCCGTTCGGACCTCGCTGCAGGTCCGCAACATCGACGAGGGCCTTCGGGACCTTGTAAGCAGCTATCCGCTGTTTGCAGTCGATTAACACCTCGTTTTGGTCGAATTGGATGGACGGCTCCTTCTCGACCACGGCGATGACTCTCTGACCAAGCCGCTCGTCAGGCAGCCCGACCACGGCAGCGTCTCGAATCGAGGGGTGCATCTTCAACGCCTCCTCAACCTCTTCGGGGTAGACCTTCTCCCCGCCCGTGTTGATGCAGCTTGATCCTCGCCCGAGGAGGCGTGCCGTGCCGTCGATCTCGACCGTTGCCCAATCGCCGGCCACGACGTACCGACGTCCGCCCAATTCTAGGAAGGTCGCCGACGTCTTGACCTCGTCCTTGTAGTAGCCGAGTGGGATGTGGCCACCAACGGCCAGCCGGCCCGCCACCCCGGATCCGGGAACCACGTCCGCGCCGTCTGGGTCGATAACTCGTACTCTGTCACCCACCACGAAGCTACCGAGCGGGGAAACGCCATCCTTGCTGCTCTTGGAACGCCCGATTGTTCCCGACTCTGAACTTCCGAAGCTGTCCAGGACAAGTGCCGAAGGGGCACAGCCCAGAAGTGCCGCCTTCGTCTCCGGGGTGAACATCGTTCCGGAAGACATGATTACCCGGACGCCTGAGAGGTCCCACCGGCCGGGACTAGCCGAGATCGCTTCGACCATCGGGCGTCCGAATGCGTCTCCAACAATGCACAGGCCCTTTACCCGCAGCCGATCGATGGCATCGAGCACCTGCTCCACGTCGAAACGGCGAGATTCGATCGTGACGACCGAGCCGGCGATCACAAGGGCGCTCATCGCAAACCACGAGGCTGTTCCGTGCATCAGCGGTGCAATTGGGAAAACCTTTGGTCCCGCTGCCGGCAGCACTGCCGCATGGGACTCCGCGTCAACGGAGTCAGTCACCCGTCGCCCGGCCGACGAGTCCAGCATTGCCAACAGGCTGGCCTGCTGCCACATTACGCCCTTGGGGGCGCCCGTTGTCCCGCCAGTGTAAAGAAGGTAAAGGTCCTCTCCAGATCGGGACCAGCGGGGGGACTGACGAGCGCCCGATATTGCCAATTCTTCATAGCACAGAGCCCAGTCCGGGCATCCGTCTCCGTTATCCACACACAGCCACGCCCGGATTCGAGGCAGTCGTGATCGCAACGAGTCGCAACGGTCGGCCAGATCGCCGTGAAAGATGACGGCCTCTACATCAGCGTTATCCCATAGGTAGGCGAGCTCGTTCTCAACGTAGCGGTAGTTCGTGTTGACGGGGACCAACGATGCCTTGAAGGACGCAAACAACGACTCGAGGTACTCGGGGCAATTGTAGAGATACTGCGCCACCTTTGACTGGCGGCCCAGCCCAAGGTCGATCAACGCCGAGGCAATAGCGTCGGCGCGATCATTGAATTCGCTCCAAGTGTAGGTTGTCGACTCAGTCTCTTGAGCCGCGGAATCCGGAAAGCGCTGTGCCAATGCCTCCCACACGTCGGCGAAGTTCCAGTGAGCCGATGGGCTCGATGACCCAGTCATCGCGATGTCCTCCGGAGAGCGATCGCATCGGCGGGAGGAGCGCCAAAACGATCTCGTAGGTCATTCTTGTCCACTTTCCCTGACAGCGTCCGAGGGAGCGGCCCCCCAACGTCGATCAGGTACTTCGGCCTCTTGTAGTCAGCGAGTTCCGCTTCGCAGAGGGCAATGAGTTCAGGAACGTCGACCTGCTCAACCTGCGGGACAAGCAGGACCGGGACCTGCCCCCAGCGTTCATCAGGGATGCCGATGACACTGAGCTCGTCGAGACCCAGCCTGCCGGAAAGGACGCGCTCGATCTCAGCCGGATACGTATTGATGCCTCCCGAGATGATCAGGTCCTTCCGGCGGTCAATGATATAGATGTAGCCCTCGGCGTCCATTCGTCCCATGTCACCGGTATGCAACCAGCCGTCTCGAATAGTCTCGGCGGTCTGCTCAGGACGGTTCAGGTAGCCCTTCATGACGGCAGGGCCACGGATGGCGATCTCTCCAATCTCGCCGCGCTCGCATTCGGTGCCGTCAGACTCGACAATCCTGACCTTGTGAAACAGGACCGGCCGGCCGGCGGAGGTCGGCCTCGCCTCGGCGTCTTCAGGTGAAAGCAAAATTCCGGACGCCCCTGAAAGCTCGGTCAGACCATAGGCTTGCATAAGCGGCACGCCTCGCGATCGCCAAGTGAGAAGGAGCGCCTCCGATACCGCCGCTCCACCTGCCCAGACAATCGACAACGTCGAGAGGTCTGTGGTGGCGAAGGCTTCGTTGTGCATGACCGCCTCCAGGATCACCGGAACGGCCGAGGTCATGGTGATGCCCTCCTCTTCCACAAGCCGCAGAAACTCGGCTGGGTGGAATCCGCGAGTAATCACCGTCGCCGCTCCCACGACGAACGCGGTCTCCAAGAACTTGGTGAGAATCCCGCTCGTGTAGACAAGCGGGTTGACGATCAAGAGTTTGTCCCGCCAGGTTATGCCAGCGGCCAGAGCCTTTGCTACCCCTGCCGCCAATATGCCTTCGTGGGTGATGAGAGATCCCTTGGGAAATCCGGTCGTTCCCGAGGTGTAGCAGACGAAGGCGACGTCGGATCCCTCTCCCCGCCAGGCGGGCGTCGGCTCCGACGTTGCCCGCAACTCGTCGAACGAACCTTGGCCGGATGCAGTGACGAAATATGTTTGCAGGTGGGGGAGCTTCTCTGAGACGATAGCAACCTTCTCGGCGAACACCTCACTGGCGATCATGAGTCGTGCGCCGGAATCCTGGAGAGGGTACAGGAGTTCAGAAGCCGTCCATCGAATGTTCAGCGGCGATACAATCGCACCGAGCTTCAGCGCCGCAAATGTGACCTCGATGAATTCGAGGCAGTTTTCGGTGAGGATTGCAATGACGTCTCTCTCGCCTATACCGCGCGCCGCCAGACCAGCTGCGATCGCATCCGAGCTGCGGTCCAGCTCGGCCCACGTCAACTCCTGGCCCTCGATGGTCACTGCGAGGTGGTCGGGTCTGAGATCTGCCCAGTACCTGAGCATCTCCGACAAGGTGTCCATCACGCGTCTCCCTGCTTCGCTCCGGCGGCTCGGCGGCCTCTCGTTACACCCATGAATTCCTTCCTCGGATCGGTCACCATTCGGCTACCGCCGGCAACACTTCGTCCACGAGCGCAGCGTGCGCCTCGGCTGCGTCGGGCTCCCGCGCAGGGAGCGTCATGATGACGAAACGCTCGATGCCAAGCTCCCAGAGGCTGCGTAAGCGCTCAAGGCATGTGCTGGCGGACCCGACGACCCCGTTCCGATCGATGAAATCACCCTCAAGGACTTGAAGGTGCGATGCCCCGGCATACCCGTGGTTCGTCATGTCGTACGCATCATGAAGAGCGGTGAGGACGCCTTGGTCCGCCGCTTGGGCAGCCGCCGTCACGGTGCCATGCATCACGGAAAACCGGGAGAAACTGGCGAGCCCACCGGAGATCAGGCGGCGCGCAACAGCGACGTCGTCGTGAACGGCCATGTTAATGTAGGCGCCGAGCCTGAGCGGCACTCGCTCCTCGCCGTCGGACCGAGCTCGGCGTGCTCTATCGACCGCCCATCCCACCCGCTCGGGGTTGGCGCCAACAGAGAAGGTGACGGAATCCCCCGCTGTGGTCGCGAGATCGATCATGCGGGGACCGGTCGCCGCTATATCGACCGGTACTTTAGGCTGGTCCGCTCGCAGCCACCGGAGAGCACTTCCTGGAGGCTCGGTGCCAAGTTCGAGCTCCGCAACCGGCTTCAAAGCCTCCGATCCCCACTTGCGTGAGAACGCGATCTCCTCGCCCCGCAGATAACCCTGTAATGCCTGAATGTAGCCTTCGAAATAATCCACGGACGCAGGTGCATAGCCGAGGTAGGCCAAGGCCGAGTCGCCCCTACCGATGCCGAGGACGAAGCGGCCAGCGGATTCGGCCTGCAACGTGGCTGCGGCGCTGGCCATGACGGCCGGGTGCCGAGTCACCGGGTTGGTCACCCCTGGCCCGAGACGGACCCTATCTGTGTTCGCCGCGCACATCGCCAGCTCGACGAAGACGTCGGAACCTAGGTTCTGAGAGTCTGCGAGAAGGATGCCATCCCAGCCCTCGCGCTCAGCGCGCTCGGCCTCCCGTACTGCCACCTTCGGCAGGCACGGCACAGACGTCCAAAGTTCCGGTCGCCGTCGTCTAGTCACGATCCCCCTCCGTCATGGTCCCCCTCTCGACATGCATGTCGACTGTACCATCAGGGCGCGGCGGAAGCAATGGGCGCCGAACGGCTGCTGATGTACTTCCGCCCTCCGAGCAGGCGATGTAGGATGACGGTTCATCGTTATGAAAGCCCGAGAACCCGTCACGCCCGCAGATGATCAGCTCGAACGCCGGACTCGCGGGGGGCACCTTCCCACGGGGACCGGGGCGACTCGACGGGCCAAGGCAACAAGCAGCCCGTCTGCAAAGGGTGAGAAAAGCCGCGCTGCGCTCGTAGCGGCGGCAAGACGTGTCTTCGAAGAAGTCGGCTACCTGGATGCCCGAGTCAGTGACATCGCAAAGGAGGCTGACGTAGCCCACGGCAGCTACTACACCTACTTTGACTCAAAGAAGGCGGTATTCCAAGCGGTCGTCACCGAGGTCTCGGCCGAGATCGATGCTGCCGTGGCACACCAGCCGAGTGATGCGAGTGGCGATGTTGTCGGGAACCTGCTCAAGGCCAACCGAAGGTACCTCGAGGCCCATTACGCCAACGTCAAGATCCTGTCCCTAATCGAACAGGTCGCAACGACAGACCCGGAAATCCATGCCCACCGCCTCGCCTCTCGCCGGCGCCACGTACAGCGTGTCGCCAGCACTATTCGCCGGCTCCAACAACGGGGTGAAGCCGATCAGAGTACCGACGCGTTCACGACCGCGGGCGCTCTTGTGGCAATGCTCTCCAGCTTCGCCTACTGGTCGACCGTCCATATGGACGACTACCAGGACGTAGACGAGGTCGTGACCAACATCTGGATTCGTTCCATTGGGCTAAAGCAGAAGGGAAACCTCGACTCAGCCTGCGCTTCGTAGCAGCCACCGATCGGGCCCTGGGGCCTCCATGTTCGTCAGGTCACGATGGAAACGGTCCCCCGCCCGGAGAACACCGGCACTCCGTGTTGGTTGCGGGTAGTCACGTCGAGGTCTATGCACTCCTTGCCAGGCTCGGCCTTGACATCTGTCACAGTGAACGAGGCGTAGAGAGAGTCGCCCGGCCAGACACGCTCAAGAAAGCGACCACCGAAGTGGGTCACGTAGCCGACGTTGGACAGGTTCGCTAGCGCCAACCCAGTCATACCTGCGGTCAGCATGCCGTGCGCAAACACCGACGGAGACTTCGCCACCTCCGTCGCGTACCGCTCGTCGGTATGGAGTGGGTTGAAATCCCCGGACGCCCCTGCGTACTGAACGATCTGCGTACGTTTGAGGTCTTCGACGAGGACGACCTCGCAACAATCTCCCTTCCTCAGCCCGGGCACCATCTCAGTCCTTCTCAACGGTCTTCGAGGTCAACACGCTCACGCCTCGGCCAGTCACTACCAACTCTCCATTCCGGCCGAAGAATTCAACGAGCATCTCGGTGAATCTGAGTTCTCCGCCACGGGTCCCTGTCTTTGTCCAGGTCTCACCGGGGCGGCGCTGGACGGTAAGGACTTCTCCCGGCACCAGGGGGCGTTCGTAGGAGAACGACTGCTCGGCGTGAAGTGTCATGCCCTCCCCCGTGGGGGAGGGCCGGGGGCTACCGGGTGCTGCGCCCGAGCCGAACCAAGGGCGGCACGACGATGGGCGGAGCTCATACGAAGGGTCGAACTGTACATACGACTGAGGGAAGGTGGGCGGGACCCAGCCTTCCTCCTTCTGCGGCTCAGCCGAGAATGTAGCGCCTGCGTCGCCCAAGGCGCGTCGAAACATCGCCACGTGGCCGGCTTCGATCGGGAACGCAATTGCGTCTGTCAACTCTTCATGGCTGGTTGCCAACGGTGAACCGTCCTTTTAGAGGCGAGGAAGGGAATGATGACATTGAATTTGTGAGCGATCCCACGGGGTTGTCAGGCCAGCGGCGGTGCGCTAAGCGACGTCAGTGCTGGAGTCCTCGTGTCGCGTCCCGACCGGAGCACCGTTCCGGGGGTCCGGCCGGCGGAGGCGCCATCGGCGAGTATCTGGGACCCGTTCACAAAGACGTGATTCACACCGACCGACCCTGCAAACAGGCGAGCACCGCCTCCGGGCATGTCGTCAACGAGGCGCACCCGCTCGGAGGCGACCGTAGCCGGATCAAATACGACGACGTCTGCGGCGAACCCCCTCTCGAGCCGGCCACGTTCCCTCAACCCGTAGAGCTGCGCAGGAACCTCGGTCATCAGGTGGATGGCCTCTTCCATCTCCATCAACCCCCGGTCGCGTACAGCTTCCTGCAGCAGGCGAGTCGGGTAGTTGAAGGTAGCGAGCATGTCGACGTGCGCTCCGGCGTCTGAACCGCCGACTACCACGCGCGGATCGCGAAGCACGTCACAGCGAACCCGCCAGTCGGCATCGTTGTCATAACGAGGCTGGTTGATGAAGACCGTCTTGAGGCCGTCCGCCACCACGACGTCCAAAAGTGCGTCCAAAGGCTCCTTGCCCTCGGCGCCAGCGATATCCCCTACGGTCCTCCCCTCGTACTGCTTGGTCTCGGATGTGAACGTCTCGGTTACAACTTTGGTCGCCCACTCGGCCATGTGCCTCATCCGGCTCGGCAGCCGACTCATTTCATCGAGGCGTCGCCGGACGAGCGGGTCGCTCAACTGACGCAGCTTCTCTTCGAGCGGCAGGGCCATGACCTCGCTCCACCCGGGTAGCGAGTCGATGCTCGTGCCCCCCCGCATCGTGTACCGGACTGGCGGCGTCTCGGGGATAGCCAGCGCGACCACCCGCCCGCCGCGGGCGGCGGCCTCGTCACCTACGGCTAGCTTCGCCCGCCAAGAGTCCAGAGACGCCTCAGTGACCGACATGACATTCCAGTTCACAGGCCGGCCGGCGGCAACCGACATCGACACCATGAGATCCGCAACCTCTGGCGTGAACGGGTCTGGTCCCCCGAGCGGGAGAAACTCGAGTGAAGTCCCCTCGAACGACCGGCAGACTTCGGCCAGGGCAAGCAACTCCCCCCGGTCAGCTTGACGTGACGGAACGGGATCGCCGTTCCCATCGAAATGGGTGACACCCCACGACGACGAGAACCCCATTCCGCCGGCTGACAGTCCCGCACGAAGTAGGTCCTGCATGGCGGCGATCTCGTGGGGCCGAGCCGTACGGTCGGTG
Organism: Actinomycetes bacterium; assembly: GCA_021808665.1. Next base: position 15,819 of record JAKBBA010000040.1, on the reverse strand, counting down.
GCGTCAGGTCCCATCACGGCGCGTCGCATCGCCGAGTGCCCTACCAGGAATCCTGCGTTGAGCGCGAGACGCCCTTCCAAGGCGTTAAGGAACTCTGCCGTTGTTCGCCACGTCCAGGGTGCGCCTACCCGGAGCGCCTCGAGTGGCATGCCCTCCACCCGGGCCAACATCTCGAGGAGATACTCCCTGGTGGTATCGGTGAGTGGGGCAACACTGAACCCGCAATTACCTCCGAAGACCGTCGTCACACCGTGGAGCGACGACGGGGTGAGAGCAGGATCCCAGAAGCCTTGGACGTCATAGTGCGTATGAACATCTATAAAGCCCGGGGCGACAACCTGGCCCGTTACGTCAAGCGTCACCTCGGCATCATCGTCGAGCACTCCGACGGCAGCGATTTTTCCCCCTTGGATACCAATGTCACCCCGAACGCCCGGATTGCCGCCGCTCCCATCAACGATCGTGCCGCCTCTTAGCGCATATTCATACACTGCTCGTTCTCCTGTTCATGGGGCTAACCGCCAGGGATCTGACAGCTACGGGATGAATTGTGCAGATGGACGGGGGAGTACAGGCGGTATCCCCGCCTGTATGGTTAGACCACCGTCCGCGGCCAGCACGGCACCGGTCATGTACGTCGACCCTGCCCCGGCTAGGAAGGTCACGACGGAGGCGATCTCCGAAGGGAGCCCAAGGCGACCCATCGGCCGAGCGCTTTTGAGCCGAGCCATACCCTCCTCGGTAGCGCCTGCGCCCTGCCGCAACATCTCCGTGTCGATGCCTCCAACCACAATTGCGTTTACACGGATGCCACTTGCGGCGTAGTCAAGCGCCATCGACTTCGTCAGGCCGATTACACCATGCTTAGCTGCGACGTAGGCGGCTCGGCCAGCAATAGCAATCACGCTGGCAGTTGATCCAAGGTTGATGATCGAGCCAGACCCACCCTCGATCATTAGCGGCACCTGTATCCGAGCACCCAAGTAGATGCTCGTGAGGCAAGAGGCCAGCACTTGGTTCCAGTCAGCAGGAGAGATCTCGGTGACGGAGCCGGCGATCGTGGCTGCGGCGTTGTTCACGGCGACGTCGAGCCGTCCGAACCGCTCCTGAATGGTCTTGCCAAGAGCTTCCCAACTGGTCTCGTCCGCGACGTCCAAGGGCAGCCACTGGGCTGCTCCCCCTGTGCTTCTGATTCCCTGGGCGGTCTTTTGTCCTATCTCCTCGCTCCGGCTGGCAATGACAACCGTGGAGCCGGCCGCTGCGAGCTGCGCGACGATCGCCGAACCGATCCCTCTGCTGCCACCGGTGACGAGTGCGATCTTTCCTTCCAGATCCCTAGCTGCCATTTCAGGCTTCGGCCACCGCTACTGGTCTCCGGCACGACCGAAACCTGATCATGGCTTCTTCGCTACGGGGGGAGGAGGAAGCGGATGTCGAAAGAGCCGCGCCGCATTGCCGTGCGAGATGGCATCCGCTACCGGCTTCGAGAGCCCGCTCAGGAGATTCCCTGCAACCATCTGCGTGTCCGGCCACGTCGAGTCACCGTGAGGGTAGTCAGACTCGAGCATGATCCGATCGGTGCCGATGCGCTCGTGAAGGCCAATTGTCGACGGGTCATCGATGGTGCAGAAGTAGAAGTTCCGCTGGAGAACCTCCGCCGGAGTCAGGTCCTTCGACTGCCAGCCGCTGTAGGCGCGGCCTCCATGGTCGAGCATGAAGTCCAGCCTGTCAAGCAGCATCGGCACCCAGCCAATTCCACCCTCCGAAAGTGCGATCTGCAACTTCGGGAACCGCATGGGCGCCCCCGAGAACAGCCAAGAGGTGGCAGCGATGAGCGCTCCCGCCGAGAAGAGCACATTCGTGATCTCGGTACGCTCACCTGGCATCACCCACTCGCTGACCAGCTTTCCCGCTGAGCCAACATGCAAACAAAGGGTCGTGCCGGTCTCGGCGCATGCGCCGAGCACGGGATCCCACGCTCCACTCCGAACCGATTCGCATCCCAGAAACTCGGGAATATCGGGAAAGCTGAGGGCCTTGAACCCCCGTTCCGCATTTCGGAACACCTCCTCGGCGGCCAAGGCCGGGTCGTCGAGGTGAGTGACCTGTAGGGGAATTATCCGATCCGGATACGGTGCGGACCACACGTCGTGGTGCCAGTCGTTCCACGCTCGCACACACGCTTGTCCGAGCAGTCGGTCCTTCAGCTCATAGAACCGTGCTCCGGCGAAGCCTGCGATACTCGACGGAAAGCAGATGGACGCCCACACACCGTTGATGTCCATGTCATGAATCCGTTCGTGAATCTCATAGCATCCTGGCCGCATCTGTTCGAACCTGGACGGATCGTGGTTCCACTCCCCGGGTGGCCTGCCCGCTACCGCGGACAACCCGATGTTGGGGTACGGACGGCCCCCCATGAGCCACGCCTGCGTGCCGTCGTCGAGTTCGACGACCCGCGGCGCAGCGTCTGCCATGGCCAGCGGCATCCGGTCAGTGAAGGCATCGGGAGGTTCAATCAGGTGGTCGTCGACCGAGATGATGATGTTCTGCACCTCATGCCGAGGCACGTCGATCGAGGCTGCGGCTGTGGCAGTCATAGCGATCCTTTGGGGTCGGTCGAGTTGGTTGAGTGCGTTGCGCCGGAGGGTTCCAAGGCGGGCGATGACTCCCCCAGATAGGAAGACTCAAGGCGCCTTCGGTCCTTGAGCAGCACCTTCGCATCGTCTTCGTCCACGATGTGTCCGTGGCTCATGACGTAGGCCCGATCTGCGGCTCCCAGCGCAAGGTCGCTGTGTTGCTCGACCATGAGAATCCCTACTCCCTCTTCGTCAGCGAGGCTCCGGACAGTCTTCAGCAAATTTGTGACGATGATCGGAGCAAGACCCGTACTCATCTCGTCAATGAGCAGGACCTTCGGCCGGCGGATCAGCGAGCGCCCGAGCGCGACCATCTGTTGTTCGCCACCCGAGAGCAGACCAGCCCGCCTATGAAGGACCAGTTCGAGCGCCGGCAGGCGTTCGAGTACGAAGCGGTAGGCAGACTCATCTTTCCCCCCGGCTAAGCGGAGGTGCTGATCAGGGTTGAGATTCCTGAACAGGCCTCGATCCTCCGGAACGTGGCCAAGACCCATACGAACGAGCCGGCTGGTGTTCCGTATGGAGGCCAGCTGCCTGCCCAGAATCGTGGCTTCCCCTCCGAGGATCGGCAGCAGGCGACTCAAGGTCAGCAGGGTGGTCGTCTTCCCTGCGCCGTTGGGGCCAAGTAGGGCGACGACCTCTCCCTGCCGAACCCGAAGGTTTATGTCCCGGACGACCGGGAGCTTCCCGTAGCCGCAACTCAGTTCTCGCGTTACAAGGCAGTCTTCGGTCATACGCCAAGCCCTCCCGCGACGGAAGCCGTGAAGTCTCCGCTGTCCTCGACACCGAGGTAGGCGGCAACAACGGCTGGGTTACGTCGGACGTCTTGTGCGGGGCCCGTTGCCAGGGTCTCGCCCATCTGCATCACATGTAGCCGGTGGCAGGTGGACAGGACGAGGGTCATATCGTGCTCCACCATCACTACTCCGATGCCCCTGCCGGCCACGTCGACGATCTGCTCCCGCAATCTCTCAGTCTCGCTACTGTCGAGCCCGGCGGCCGGTTCATCGAGGAGAACGACTTTTGCGTCCATTACCAATGCTCGCGCCAGGCCAACCAGTTGCCGCTGTCCCGCAGAAAGCTCAGACGGCATCTGGTCTCGAAGCTCGTCGATCCCCAGGAACTCGAGCACATCCTCGATCCGATGTCCTGGCCTCGAGCGGTTCTTGCGCAGCAGGTCACGAGTTACGGACCAAGGGGTCAGCCGCTCTGTCGCCAGGCGGACGTTGTCGACCACAGACAGATCATCGAACAGCTCGATGCTCTGCCAAGTCCGAGCCAATCCGAACCGGATTCTCTCATGAGGCCGCAGGTGGTCGATGCGGCCGTGACCCTCCATTGCTACGGCGCCGGTCGACCTCACAAAGCCGGTTAAAGCATCGATAACTGTCGTCTTACCGGCACCGTTCGGCCCAATGAGCCCCAGAATGTCGCCAGCATCCAGATCAAAAGACACATCCTGTACCGCTCGCACAGCGCCGAAGGTGACAGAGAGGTTGCGAACTTGGAGGAGACTCATTCTCCGTGCCTCACGAGAGGAACCGGACCTTTGGGACTGATCACGACCGACTCCCCCAGTCCACTGCTGTTGCGGCCTTCGCGCCAGCGACCGGCTGCCGCCGAGACACCCCGGAGTTTGCGGAACTCGCCTGAGATTCCCTCAGGCTGCTGTACGACTGCGATGACAAGGCCAACGCTGCTGATGAGCACTTGGTACTTCGGCACGTGAAAGAGGTTGTTTGTTAGCTCGAACATAAGCCCGCCTCCGACGATCACGCCCGCCACGATCCCGCCGGATAGCGTCGCTATCCCTCCAAGGTACACGGTGGCAAGAGCGACCAGCGACGTGAGTGTGGCGAAGTTCGCCGAGCTGATGCCCTGAAACTGGTAGGTCGTGAGCGATCCAGCCACCCCAGCGAGGAAGGCGGCTATCGCAAAGCCCAGAATCTTTACCCCTCTGACATTTACACCGACTGCTGCGGCGGCACGCTCATTTGACCGCACGGCGAGGAACTGACGACCAATACTTGACGTCCGCAGATTTACGAAGACGTAGCAGGCCGCAGCGGCAACGACGACGGTGAGAATGACAAAGCCCGGATTCGGAACACCTCGGCCGTGAACAAAGAAACTGTCATTGATCCCGAGTTTGAGGCCGAGGACATGCAGCGGGATATTCTGTTGCGACCCGCTCACGAATGAGTTGTCGTTCAGGACCATCGACTCAAAGGCGAACGCTGCCGCAAGGGTAACAATGGCTAGATTGGTTCCTCTGATCCGCAAGGCTGGGATTGCGGCGATCAACCCGGCGATCATGGCCGCGAGGGCTCCAAGAATCGGCGCTATCGGGAACGGGATACCCCAGTCGGCCACCAACCGGCTCACCACTACTGCTGTCGCTCCTGCAAGCGCCATCTGCATGAGCGAAATCTGACCGAGCAGGCCGACCAGCACTACCAAGGAGATTGCAATTACTATGCCGACAGCCGAGTTGATGAGGGCCGATCGATAATCGAACGGCAGCCAAATCGCTCCCACAATGCCCAGCACGGCTAGACCCCAGGCCCGCCACGCTCCTGAAGGTACAAGGGCCGCCGGCAGCCGGGCGCTCACCAGGTCGTCGCGAGTTGGGAGATCCTTGCCCCGGATGACCATCGCAATGATGATCAGGATAACGACCAGCCCGTCCGACAGGCCGGTTTGGGGCAGCCAGTGGAAGTGAGCGATGAGCGGCCCACCGACGACCTGCTGACAGGCAGCCACGGCAAAGCTGGCCACGGCCGCTCCCATGAACGAACGCATACCCGATAGCAATAGCGCTGCGAGGGCGGGCAACACGAACAGGACAAAATTTGAGGGACTCAGCGCCGTTATTGTTGAAAAGAGCACCCCTATCAGCACCGCTATTAGAGAACCCAGGATCCAGTTCAAAGCAGCCAGTCGGTTGGGTGACAGGCCTGTCAGGAGCGCACCCTTCTCGCTTTCTGCGGCCGCTTCCGTGGCCCATCCGAACTTCGTGTACCGATACACGGCAGCTAGACCGACGGTCAGTAGGATGGCGATGCCGGCCAGGATCAGGCGGTTCTCTGGGATTCGCTGACCGAAGAGGGTGATAGTCCGGCTCGTGAGGATTGCGGGGACTGATTCGGGCTGAGAGCCGAACCTCAACACGACGACAGCCTGCAGCGTGAGCATGATCCCCGCCGATGCAACCACACCAGCCAACGGCGGCGCGTGGCGAAGTGGGCGGAACACAACGAGATAGAGCAAGAGTCCCGACAACGCACCAGCTACCAGAGTGATCAGCAGCGAGACCAACGTGCCCTGCGGGCCGCCCAAGGAGAGGAGGGTCGGTATACGTGGACCCGTAATTCGGCCCCCAAAAATCCGATAGATGACCTGCACGATGACAAATGGGTTGGGTATCGGTGGAATCAGGAGCTGCCCGGTTTGGCGTAGCTGCGCAAAGCAATAGGCACCGTACATTGCGATCGCGCCATGCGAGAAGTTGATCACTCCGGAGCCGCGATACGTGAGTAGGAGACCCTCAGCCAGTGACGCGTACAGCGCCCCAGCGCCGACACTTAGGAGTATTGCAACGAGATAGGGCGTCATTAGCGGTGACTAGCCCTTCGCCCGCACTCGGGCGGCAGGCGCTCGAAACTGTCCCGCAGCGAGACGGTACGGACGCAACATCATGATCCCCCTCAGGTCCTCGATATCGTTGTCGATTCTAGCGTAGATGTTGGCTTGAGTCCAGCCCTGCGCTCGGAGTTCTGGCAGCTCGCCGGCCGTTAGCTGGTGGTGCCGTACCGCGCTAGCCCGAAGGCTCGGATTGCGTTCCCGCGCTGCAGGAGGTACCGCTCCTCGGGCGACAGTCGCGCTGACGAGACCAACCGGTCGAAGACGGCCAGTGAGTTGGGGAACGTGCTGTCGCTGTGGGGGTAGTCGACCTCGAACATGATTTGCGACATGCCGACCTGCTCCCTGCTGGCCAACCCCACCTCGTCGTCGAACACGCAGCCGTAGATGTTCCTCTTGGCATAATGACTTGGGGGCTCGGGAAGTCGAATCCCGATCAGGCTGTCACGCCCACGACCAGCCCACACCATGTCTAGTCGCTGCAGCGTGTACGGCATCCAGCCGATCTGTCCCTCAGCAAGCGACACTCGGAGCGATGGAAATCGGGCGAAGACGCCTGACACCAGCAGGTCGCACAACGCGCCCATCGTGTTGGTGGCAAAGAGAGCGGAGGTCACGGCCTGGGGAGCGTCCGGTGCCGTCGTGGGCGAGACCGACGAGGATCCTATGTGGAGATTGATCACGCTGCCGGTCTCTGCGCAAGCGGCAAAGAGCGGATCCCAATATCTGCGCGCATCGTGGAAGGAAGGCAGCCCTAATCGGGACGGGTTTTCCGCGAAGGTGATCGCAGCGCTGCCCTTCTCCGCACAGCGAAGCACCTCTGCTGCGGCCAGTGCTCTGTCCCAGAGCGGTACAAGCGTGACTGGGATCAGCCGCCCGTGTGCATCTCCTCCGCACCAATCCTCGATGATCCAGTCGTTGTAGGCCTCGACACATACTTGGGCCAGATTCTTATCTTTCGCTTCGCAGAAAGTCTGGCCGCAGAACCTGGGCAGCGTATTAGGGAAGCACACGGAGGCCTGGACGCTGTTCAGGTCCATGTCAGCCAGTCGTTCGGCCGGCTTCCAGCAGCCAGGCCGTACCTCGTCGAGGGTGATCGGGAGATAGTCGACGTCCTCCAGGCCCGCCGCAGCGGACACCTGGAGCAGCGGGACCTCGAGATCCTCGTAGCACCACCAGTCGGCCCACCTTCCCGTGTCGGATCGCCGAATTCTCGGCCGCCCACCGACTGCCGAGACGACATCAGCTCGACATCGCACCATTCGTGGGGCCACCTCGCGGTACCGCCGTGATACTCGGTCGGTCCAGATGTCAGGCGGCTCCAGGACGTGGTCGTCGGCCGAGATCAACCGCTGCTCGTCGGTCTTGGGCGTTCCATGCACCGAGCCTGGTCCGATCATCGGGGCACCTTTCCTTCAACGGGGGAATTGGCCATCGTCAACTTTTATAATTGCGCCGGTCACGAAGTCCGATGCTCCATCTAGGAGGTACATGAGCGTACTGTCAAGTTTCTCCGGGAGGCCGATCCTCTGTCTCGGAAAGCGCTGTTCGAAGGCTCCACGTCCAGCGGCGATTGCGCCCTCGGTCATCGCAGTCTCGAACGAGCCGGGAGCGATGGAGTTGACATTGATGTGAAACTTGGCCCACTCGACAGCGAGGACTTCGGTCATCCTGTCCAGCCCCGCTTTGCTTATGGCATATAGTGCATTTCCGTTGCCTGCAAAATAAGTCGCCGACATCGACGATACGTTTACTATCCGGCCCGGCTTGCCTAGGGCGATGAGGCGACGGGCGACGCCACTCGCCAATAGGAATGGGGCTCTGAGATTGGTTGCGAAGACTCGATCAACGGTCTCCAGGTCCACTCGAGTGGCGTAACCGAGTCCGGGATATGCAGCGTTGTTGACTAGGATGGACACGTAGCCCAGTTTTTGCTCGATATGTTCGAGTGCTTGGCCAACAGCAGCCGGCTCTTCTAAGTCCAGCGCCACGCCCAGGCACTCGCCACCGCGCCCACCGATCTCTGCTTCTACCGAGGCGAGCCGGTCCTCCCTGCGGCCGACGAGCGCCACTCGAGAGCCTTGGGCGGCCAGTAGCAGCGCGAAGTGGCGGCCGAGACCTGACGTAGCACCGGTGACGATCGCAACCTGTCCCTCAAGCCGACGGTCCGAAGGCGGATCGAAGCCTGGCATCGCTACTCCGTGTGAACGGGTACTGCGTGACGCCGGGGGCTCCCGGCGTCACGGAACCCTGCCATCAGGAGCCCACGGGCTTAAGGTTCAGCGGGGCAACGTCAATCGTCGGATACGCCGTAGCCGTGTAGGTCTTGCCGTTCTTCACCTGATACGCGAAGGCAACTCCGGTGCAAAGGCTGGCGTAGACCGTCCCCGGGCATTTGACGGTGTCCGGTCCCATGATCACGGGACCGGTGAACGCCTGTAGTGCGGAGGTCACCGACGCTGGGCTGAGATTGCCGGCACCGGCCTTGGCCAGGACGCTCTGCACGGTGAGGATGAGCCCCCAGTCGGCGGAGGCCCACGGGTCGTTCAGGTACTTCGCCGCGTCCCCGTACTTCGGATAGTTGGCGAGGAAGGTCTTCACCTGCGGATCCGTGGAGTCGACGGCGGCGGCCTTCTGTGTATCTACGAAGTACCAATTGTTCGTCTCACTCGGCTGCTGCGCAGCGATCAGGCCCAGGTCCTGTGTCGTGATGACCGGCGTGCCTGGAGCGTAGGACTGGATAGCCGAGGCGGCCTCAAGCTGGATGGGCCCTGTCACGGAGAGAACGTACAACTGAACCTTTCCGAGCTGGTTGATCGCACCCGTGAGGTCGCTTGAGGTGGGGTTCACGTTCACGGACTTCACAGTCACGTTCGGCCCGAGCCCCTGCTTGAGGTAGTAGAGCGCGGGCGCTGCGGTAGTGCCCTCCAGTTCGATCACCCCGACGCTGGTCAGGTTCGGCACGACCTTCTTGGCGAGAAGGCCGTAGGCCGCGTTGACTGTCTGCCCTGAGCTCCAGATGAAGGCGTTAGATGTCAGGTCGGCCTGACTGATCGCCACGGTCCCGACAATTGGCTTCTTGCTAGCGGACATCGCGCTGTAGAAGGCAGATGCGTTGAATACTGGCCCTTCTACCACCATGTCAACGGAATCATTCGCGAACTGCTGCCCGCACTGCTGGTTCGAGGCGGAGTCTAAGCCAACACTGCACGTCTCCAACTTCAGCGGGTGACCGTCAACGCCTCCCAGCTGAGCGTTGATGTATTTCGTCGCGGCCAACGCGGCGTCGGTAGAGGCCGGCTGGGCCAACGTCCCCTGATCGTTGGCAACCCAGCCGATTGTGACTGGGCTCAACGAAGAGTTAGCCGCTCCGGAGCCCGTCGAGCCGCCCGAACCGGAGCTTGCCGGCGACGGGCTGGTGGTGGTGTTGGAAGCGCTGGATGCTGTCTTACTCGAGCTGCCGCAGGCTGCAGCCAGACCGCACACAACCACCGTCGCTGATGCAACGCGCGCCCAGCGTGAAATGTCCCTCATCTGATGACCTTCCCCCTATCGAGGCGTGGCTCGCCTTCTCGACAACCATATCGACTTCATCCTCCGGCGTCAAGAGAAATCGACGGCCGTCAGGACGGATTTCCGTGCAGGGAGAGGGGCACGACGAAGCCAAGGTCGGCCACCCGCCAGCAAGTTGGCGTTAAGAGCAATTTGCCCACTTCGTAGTTCACCTGCTCAGGCCAGGACTACTTGCGCGACTCCTTAGGACGCCGAGCGCCTAGCTCCAAGGGGGATTCGAGCGAGTCGCACAAGTAGTCCTCACCCAGCATCCTCACGAGCCGGCGGACGCATGTTCCTGTTACAGCTTGCCCATTCGCAAGGCACTGCCCCCGAGCTCCTGCCGTTAGCCGTCCAGCGACTTGGGATCTGCCAGATCCGACGCAAGACAATCATGGAGGTGTCGAACCTGGAACTCGTTCTTCCCGTAGGTGAAGTATGCGCCTGAGTTCGCGTTCGCGTTGTCCTGAATCGATATTTCCATTGGAAAATCCTCTTTGAGGGCGGCCTGCTCGAGGACCTCCCAACTCCGGTTGACCCTCTCAGCGCATTCGTCATCCAGGCGATCCGTCGGAACGAGGAAGCGAATATCGATGGTGCAGGCAGATGGATCCGTGGAAGGCCAGACGGTCCAGAACTCGATATGATCCGGTGCTTGTATGCAGCTCACATTCGGGTAGACGCGGATGTTGCTCGACATGTATCGGCGAAGGTCAGTGATGTCTTCGAGGGCGCCCCCCTCCTTAACCAGCCGCTCCATGCGCTTTCGCGGCGCGAAGGTCCGACCGTGGCGTCCGAACTTCAGGTATACGTTCCGCCCTGTGGGGAAGTAGTTCGAGACGCCGTTCGGGTGGAGGAACTTGACGTGCAGACCGTCCAAGGCGCCATCGACAACAAGCTTCCAGTTCGCTGCGAGCCTGAGGTGCTTGTGTGCGAACAGGGTCGTATCAGCAAGGTCCAGCGTCGATACCTGTGCATCGATCTCATCGCCCAGGAACCCCGAGACCGTCAGGTCCCGATTGTTTGACAAGTCCGCCCACAGGAGACCATGTCGCTCTTCGACCCTGACTTTTCGCAACCCATAACAGGTACGGTCGATCTCACCGAAGTCCTCACCGAAGGGAACATTTCGGAGATCGCCCGAGTCGCGATTGTACGTCCAGCCGTGATACTGGCACATGAACAAACGCTTGGATCCGGACTCGGCCTGCTCGACCTTGCCGCCCCGGTGGGCGCACATATTGATGTAGCCGGCTGGCGTTCCATCTTCCCGGCGTACCAGGATGATCGCGACACCGAGGACATCGCGCGTTAGGAAGCCGCCGGGGCTGAGTTCGGAATGGTGGCCGACCACGACGGGAACGGTCTTGAACAGCGCGATCTCCTGCGCGGCACGGGCTGGACTTGTATAAAGCTCTACCGGCAACCGCAGGACGTCGGATTCCTGCTGAATCGTCTCCTCACGAAGGTTCCGGAAGGCCGTTTCTGCACCGAGAGCCCATGCCCTGCGATTGCTTTCGTTGTCAGACACCTGATATTCCCCCTGCTAGACGGAGACGTGGATCGATGAGCTGTGTTGCGTTTGCCATAGGAAGGCTGGCTTTCGGCCTGCCGGCGCACGGTCATGGTTTGCCCTCGTGTTGTACTTCGGAAGAAAGTGCATCTATGCGATGACCCTTTGTTGGCCCGGCACCGGCACCTGGCCGGCCGCTTCCACCAGACCCTCGAGGATCTCTACGTTGTCATCACCGAGGCCCGGAGCCAACGCCGGCCGGAACTCCTGCCCGTGGATCCTTATGGGAGTCCCGGTGAGACTCAGCCCGCCCGCGCCGTCCGGGGCATACACATTGTCGCGAGCCACGAAGTGCGGGTCGGACGCAACTTCGGCATACGTGTTCACCGGAATAGCTGATATATCATTCGCCAGGAACAAGTCCATCCATTCAGCACGAGTCTTCGTGGCGAACAGCTTTGTAAGCTCCGCACAAACCGTCTCATCGGCTTCCGAGACGTCCCTATCCCCATCGTAGATCGTCGCAAGATCCGGGCGATTGACGAGCCGGCAGAGTCCCGACCAGTATCTGTCCACTAGCAGCTGGACCATGAGTACTTTCTTGTCGCTGGTGAGATACGTGTTGAGCCGTGGCCATCGGCCCATCCGTCCATCCGATCCCGCGAAGCCAGGGCGCACATGCAGCAGATCCTCATTGAGGACCGCGTCGACCGTCGTTGGGATCCAGTGGGCTGCACAATCGGCGGCTGCGACTTCGACGAGGCTCCCCTCGCCCGTTCGCTCGGCCTTCCGAAGCGCGGCGACGGTGCCGAGCGCCGCGTAGAGGCCCATGGCGTACATTCCGACGGCGACGCGAGGGCCGTAGATGTCCGGGGCCTCATCACTTCCAGCGGAGCTCTGGGCCCGCACCAAACCACCGAAGCCGTCAAACGACGGCCCGTGGGACCCCATCTCGTGATAGGGGCCCGATAAGCCATAGCCTGAGACGCTGCAGAACACCAGGGCCGGATTGGACTGGCGAAGGACGTCATATCCCAGGCCCATGCGCTCCAGGACACCGGCTCGCATCCCTTCAATCACGATCTGCGCCTTACCGACAAGTTGGCCGAAGGTCTTCTTGCCCGAGTCGGTCTTCATGTCGACCGTTACACTCTTTTTGCCGCGGTTCCAACGCAGGTGGAGGAGCCCGAAGCCGTCCGGCCCCCCGGCGGCGACCCCGGAACCAAAGCGGATCGGGTCGCCCCTGACCGGCTCCTCGACCTTGATGACCGTTGCGCCCATGTCGGCCAGGAACCCCCCGAGGGCGTCCGGGCCGTACTGCGACACCTCCACAACGGTCACCCCAGCGAGCAGATCGTAGCTAGACACTTGTAGGTCCTTTCGTCGCAGTGGAGCCGTTCGGCGAACGCCTGATGCCCATCCTTCAGCCTGGCGGGACGACCGCCTGGCTTCCGCCCGATTTGGATCCGCGCTGGCCGAACCCTCTGCGCCACGACCCAAGAGCCAACGACTGCTCGTCGGACGAACTCCGCAGTGCGCACTCTGGCACCCACCCCTGTTCTCGATACCAATGTCGAATGTATCACGCGCCCGACCGATGTGGCAACTGGATGGCGTTACGAAGCCGCAGGCGTCTGGAGGCGGATCGCACCCCGTTGGGCGAGATGCGAGATCTGCTCGGTTCCGTAGCCCGCCCAGCCGAGAACCTCGTCTGTGGATGTTCCGATGTCCGGCGCCAGACGATGGGGCGGAATCGACCTGGCCCCGACACGGAGGAACTGCGCCAGCTCGCGAACGGCGCCCAGATCAGCGTGCATGACCTCGGCGACTCTTCCGCTACCCCGATGGCGGGGCTCTCGGAGATACGCCGACTTGCCGTCTTGTCGAGGCTCCGCCGCCGGGACTCCATGTTGGCGACACTGCTGCAGCCACCACCGAGTGGGCTGCTCACTGAGAGCCGCCGAGATGATGTCGATGAGCACGTCCTCGTTCACCAGGCGCTCCTCGCTGGTGTCAAAACGCTCGTCGTCGGCGAGGTCTTGTCCGAGGACTTCACCGAGTGCTGCGAACTGTTCATCGTCCGAGATGGCGAGGCAGACCCATCCATCGAGGGTGGGGTAGAGACGCTCCACCGCCGTGAAACCCATCTGCAGCGGATCTAGCCGTCCTGCGCCGAGGATGCCACCGTCCTCGCACCGCACGATGTGGGCGACCTGCATCATCGCCGAATTGAGGTGGGGGTTGACCACGGTTTGGCCTTGCCCGGTTCGAATTCGATGCAGGACTCCCATGAGCAAACCGACTGCGCCGAGGAGACCGTTGCCCACGTCAGAGGTTACTGATCGGGTAGAGGGGGTCGTTGTAGCGCCCTGCAACTTCGTAACCGGCGCCGCAGTATCCGGACATGTGCGGTTCCAGACTCTGGCGGTGTGCGCATGGTCCCGACGCTCCCCACCCAGGCGCATGCCCGTACACGATGTCTGCCCGGATTTGGCTCAGCGCGTCGTAGCTGACTCCAAGACGCTCTGCGACCCCCGGACGCATGTTGTGGTGCACGATATCAGCCCAGGCAGTCAATTTCTCGACGAGAGGGCGCATCTCAGGATCCTTCAGATTCACCGCAAAGCTCTGCTTCCCCGCCTGGGCCGCCCTGAACATCGTTCCGATGCCGCGCAGGGCATCGCCGGCTGGCGGCTCTACCTTGATGACCGTGGCTCCGAGGTCAGCGAGCAGCCGCGACGCAAAGGGACCGGCCAGAAATGCCCCGAGATCTACGATCTTCAGGCCATCGAGTACAGGAACGTTGATCGCCGGAGCAGAGCCCGAGAAATGGCGCTGCCTCGTCCGGTCTAGCTCGGCGAGCACCTCGGCGGTGTGCTGCCCTCGAGTCGGCGCTCCCCGGGAGACGCAGCTCTGCGACACACCGAACTTGATCGGTAGCCCTACCTGCTGGGTCGGGCCCAGCTGCGGGTCCTCGACCTTCACCACCATGTCGTTCCACAGTGCTTGCGGAGCGTCGAACACCTCAGTGGGGCGCATCATCGGGATGGCACATACGTCGGCCTCCCCCAAGCGACTCTCCCAGTACTCGGAGGTCTCCCGAGCCAGTCGACGTCCAAGCTCACGGTCGAGGGCAGCCTTCTCGTGGGGTAGTAGAGGTATCGACAGTTCTCGACCTGCTGGAGTCGGAGGGATCTCGGCGTCGAGCTCGAGCGCTTTCATCAGACGGCCAAAGGCTCCGACGGCGGAGGTGCCGATACCCGGTAGCGTCCGTCGCTGCAACGGAATCCGCCGGACACGACTCTTGTCCCGGAGTCGTTGCCGGTCGAGCGAACTGCCGATGACATCGAGGAGCCCATCTCCCGATCGGCTTCTCCCCAGTACATCGCCATATGGACGAGAATGCCATCTACGAGGGACGTGTCGACTCGCTGGCCCACGCCATCGATCGAGCGGCGATAGAGAGCGGCCAGAATCCCGATCACCGCAAGATACGATGCGCCGGCCGAGGCAAAGGGTAGGCCCTCGAAAATTGGCCCGTCCCGGTGGCCGAGCTGTTCAGCCATGGTCCCGACGACGGCGTGGACCAGACTCTCGTTGGGCGGCAGATCTCGATGCTCCGCGTCATCCTCACCAAAGGCCGAGATCGAACAGGTGATGAGCCCTGGCATGCATGCAGCCAGCTCTCCGACCTCCTCCTTGGGCCACCGTCGCTCCCCCGCGGATTCGACAACCACATCCGCCGAGCGCACCAAGGCCGAGAGCTGTGCAGGGCCCATCTGAGGGCCAAGCGCCACGCTCCGCTTTCCCCGGTTGAAGACGGCAAACTCTTCAGGCCGTGATTGACGATCTGGCAACCCCTCCTCAGGTTCGACGAGGACGACATCTGCGCCGTAGTCCGCCAGCGGCCCCGTCGCCCGGTGTCCGGCCGACATCGAAGCGAGATCAACAACTCGAATCCCCTCGAGCGGTCCTCCCATGCGTGGAACCCCCTAAAGCGAACGGCGGAACTGCAACCGTGCCAACGTCATCTACGGCACAGCCGGAATCTTCACGAGCTCCACGGACGACAGCGCAGTGTCCAGAATGGCATAGCTCACCGTGCCATCAGGACACAGGACGCCGGCAGATCCTGGGTTGACCACCAAGGTCGTGCCGGTCTCGACCACGAAAGGACAGTGTGAGTGTCCCAGCACCAGGACGTCGCACTCGAGTTCGGAACATCGAGCGAGGCCCCGACTACCGGGCACCAGATACTGTGTATAGGGTGGCCACGGAGTGGCGTGAAGGAGCAGCACAGGCGTTCCATCGAGATCTAGGGAAAGGCTCTTCGGCCGCTCACGGACATATTGCACCAGGCCCTGATCGACTCCGGGTGATTGGCGTGCCCGTTGGCCCAGTTCACTCAGGAACGATTCTTCGTGGTTCCCGAGGACGTAGTCAACCCCCTTCGATTGCAAGAGCGAGACCACC
>JAKBBA010000039.1 GCA_021808665.1 Actinomycetes bacterium | reverse complement strand
GCGGCCGACAGCGGCTTGGCGATCAGCACCCGGGGCCGGATTCGGCTCTCGCGCACCACGATCGCCTCGAGTGTCTCTGGGATGCCGTGGCCCTTGATGATCGGCGTCCAAAGCGACAGCGCCACCACCGCCAACCCGCCGCCGGCCGCGACCACAACCAGCACGGGGCCAGGGTGGTAGTGGTCAAGGTTCGGCAGTCCCCACCCGGCCCGGTGCAGCAGAGCGAAGTTGCTGATCAAGCCGACCAGCTTCACGACCAAAAATGCCGCCACACCGCCGACGACGCCGAGGATCACACCCATGCCCGCCAAGACGGCCATCCGCCCCGGAGTCTCGGCCAAGCTCACCTCGCGTCCCCCGGCACCGAATCGTCGCAGCAACTCCACACCCTAACTCTATCGTGCTACGACTCAATCGTAGAGCGATATAAAATCCTCACTCGGCTCGGCGGCCATCCCGGCAACACACCCCTCGTGGCTCAGCTCAGTGTCAATCAACTCGTCGCAGAATGGAAAATCAGCGCCACCCGGAAGGGCCAGGATCGACGCAAAGACAAACGCCGATTTAGCGGTGGGAGCGGGCACGGCGCCCTGGTTGGCTGCCATTGAGTGCATTGAAATTCCCCTGGAAGTGCGGAGGCGTGCACTATAAGGAGTGATCATGGCTGGGGTTCGTCGGAAATACGCTGAGGAGTTCCGGGAGGGGGCGGTTCGGATTGTCGCCGAGACGGGTAAGTCGGTCGCTTGGCTCAAATCCGCGCCACCGGGTTCAACCCCGGTGAGGCCAGGATCCGCACAGGCGCCCTCCACGACAGGCTGCCGGCCACGTTCCCCAGCGGACAAGGAAGCGACCTTGCCGGCACCATGACCGCCATCGGCGAAGGGGTCTCTCGCTGGCACCCAGGCGACGACGTCCTCGGATGGTCCTGCTCCCCAGCACAACCGCCGGTGGACTCGGGCCCGGATGGGATGATCGGTGCCTGGTCGTAGGCACTCCTTAGATTGGAGTGGACCGGTATGGATCCTGCGCCGCCAACCTTTTCAGGTGGGCAATGTGTCAGCTATCCCGAGTTGCGACCCGACCCGAGGTCCCGTGGCTCTAGTCGACAGTCCCGTGGCTCTAGTCGACATCTCAGTCACAGAAGCCTGGAGTCGTCGAGAGCGATCACCTCGGGCTCGGGGTCGGCGATCACCTCTATGCCGTACCCCTCCAGCGCGCTCAGTACCACCGGATCGTCGTCGAGTCGCAGAATCGTGTGCGTCCACGTTTCGTCGCCGTACGGGGCATGCTCAGCCTCGAAGTCAAAGAGTGCCACGCCGCGGAGCAGCCCAGCCGGGTCGTGCTGCAGTCCGTACCAAAGCGCTCGTGCTCCGGATCCGGAGCACGACGTGGTAGCGCCCTGTTGTGCTGAGATCAGGAAATCTGCCCGCGGGAGTAAACCCGTTCCGCCACAGCGGCCCTGTCCCAGTCGAGGATTTCGTCGACAGGGAGGTTGAGCGCCAGGAGATGATCGATCTTGCCTGGTCGGCGAATAAGGTCAGGGCCGCCCTACGTAATTGACCAAGTCCGCAGGTAACCAGCGAGTAGGTGCAATCTGCACCCAGTTGTAGGTACGATGAGCAAGTGTCCAGGGTGATCCAAATCCGCGACGTCCCTGACGATGTGCACGAGGCCTTGGTCAACGCGGTCGGCGCCGAGAAGCTCTCGTTGAACTGATACGTGCTTCGTGAACTGGAACACCTGGCCCGCCGCGCCGAAGTAGCCAAGTTCAACGCCCGGGTCATTGCTGAAACTAGAGCGCGGGTCGCCACGAAGGTGGCGCGCGAGAACATCCTCGCAGCGCTACAGAGGGTCGGAAAGAGTGAGGGTGGTCGACGCTGGTGTGTTAGTCGGTGTTCTCGCCGGCGGTATCGAACCGGACACTCTCGGTGGCGAGGAGTTGGTGGTCCCGCACCTGATCGACAGCGAAGTTACGAACGTCCTGCGTCGCCTAGCCCTTCGAGGGGACTTGACCGACGAAGCGGCGACCGCGGCCATGGACGGTTTCGGGAGGCTCAGCCTCACCCGGTTCCCGCGGACTGGCTTCGGGGTCGCATGTGGGCGTTGCACCACAACCTTTCCGCCTACGACGCTGCGTACGTGGCTCTGACGGAGATGCTGCCCGCCACGTCGTTACTTACCACGGATGCAAAGCTCCCAGCCGATCCTGGCATTCACTGCGCAGTGGAGGTTTTGTAGACCGGCTGCCGCTTATGACCAGCTGCAACCGCGACGGCACCGGGAGCTACGAAACCATTGTGCGGTCAGTCGGGACGCTCACCGGATCCGTCCTCGACAGCCTTTTAGTTTGCACCCGGGTTGGTGATTGCTGACTGCTCCACTGCACAAACGCGGTGGGCGTTAGACAGTCGCAAGTCTCGATACTGCCAAGAGTGATGACGTTAGATGTACCCACCCTGGACCACGGACTCGGCATTCCACCAAACCGCACGAGCGACGTTAGCTGTGCTGGACGTCGCGTAAGCCTGACTTCCACCCGTCTTGATGACCGGGTGGTTGCCGTCTCCGGAGAGGGGGACGGACTCGTCCGGGCCACCCGGCGTCGTCGCTCCAGAAGGTCTTCGTCGCTCAAGTCCTAAGATAGGCGGTCGTGATGAGCCTCGCCGAAGTCCTGGAGATGAACGTCTTCGTCCAGGCTGGAGCCAAGGTCGTTGCCGGCGCGAGCAAGCTGGACCGGACAGTACGGTGGGTGCACATCTTCGAAGTGGACTACATCGACCGACTGGTTCAAGGAGGCGAGCTTCTACTTACCACGGGGATTCCCTTCGGCCAGGGCACGCAGATGCTCAGCCGGATAATCCGCGATCTGGCCGCAGCCAGGGTTGCAGGCTTGGTCATAGAGCTCGGGCGGACCTTCAGTTCGGTGCCTTACGCGTGCATCCAGGAGGCAGACAGGGTAGGACTGCCACTCATCGTCCTACAACGAGAAGGTCAGTTCGTGCAGATCACTGAGCAAGTGCACACGGCTATTGTCGACAGGCGCTCGACCCAGCTGTCACGCATAGACGATCTCACAACAGACATGGCACAACTCTTGTTGCACGGGGGAGGTGTCAGCGACCTGCTCGGTAGGCTGGCCTTGCAGGTCAGCAATCCGATCGTCTTGGAGGACCTGGCACATCAGGTGATCGCAGCCGCAGACCCGGAGGGCAGGGTCGACGAAATACTCCAGGCTTGGCCTCGCCACGCCCGATCGGCCCACGAGGACCCCGATCGGGTGGGGTGGGGACACACGACGTCGTCCCCGGGGTGCAGATGGTGCGTCGTTACTCTGCGCGACGAACAGTTAGGGCGACTCCATCTGATCGAGTCTCACAAGCAGTCAAGCGACGTAGACGCGTCGATACTCGATCGGGCAGCTGCGGCGATCGCCATATCGATCCTGATTGACCGCAGCCCCGTGATCGTCGCTGACCGGGCAAGACGGTCCCTGATATCCGACATCCTTCAAGGTGGAGTCCAGGGACGCCAAGAGGTCATGTTGCGCGCTCGCAACCTCGGGGCCGACCTCGAAGGTTTGCCTCTCATCGCGGTCGTAGTAGGCACGGCGTTTCTCGAACAGCAATCGGAAGCTTACAGCGGGGCAACGGCGCACGAACTGGCACCCCACGACTTGCTCGGCGCGGTTCGCTCGGCGGTAAGGAAGGCTGGTCTAGTGTCTGTCGACGCTGTAGAAGCCGCGAGGGTGATGGCTATCGTCGGATTGACCACTGGAGACGGTCGACCTGACGAGATCGGCCGTTTCGCGGCAGGGTTGCACGCCGCCGTGTCGACGGCACTCGTCGACTCGTCGCTGTTCGTAGGAGTGAGCGACGTGTCCCCGCCGACGTCTCTGCGCCGCGCCTTCGAGCAGGCGACGGAAGCCTTCGAGTACGGTGCAAGAGGCGGAATCGAAGGCGCACACCTCTACTACAACCTGGGCGTCCACCACCTCTTGCTCAAACTGTGGGAAAGCGGAGATCTGGCGCAGTTCGTCGAATCGGAGCTAGGTGCGCTACTCAAGCACGACGCCGAAAGTTCTCTGGCCTTACTACCGACGCTTGGGGTCTATCTAGGTGCCGGAGGGAACAAATCCGCTGTCGCACGCGAACTGAACATAGAACGACGGACTTTATATCACCGAATAGACCGTATAGAGTCGCTGCTCGGGAGAAGTCTCGACGAGCACGAACAGGCATTTCGGTTAGAGCTCGCAATACAAGGACTGCGAGTCATTCGATTGCGAGGAGCGTCAGCTAGAGGCAACTCCAGACATCCGCGTCGACCCAACTAGTCCCCGTCTTTCCCTTTAGATGCGTGAGCGTTCAACAAGCTGGCGAGGGAAACGGTCAGTGCGTCGGCTGCCGGAAGGTAGAGGCTCTCGTCGATCCCGTGGGCGTTCGACCCGGGCCCGAGAACGCCCGTAGCTACGATCTCGGATTCAGGGAACCGGCGAGCAATGAGGGACATGAACGGAATCGTGCCACCTTCGCTGGTCCATCCCGGTTCGTGGCCGAAGCCAGCCAGCGAAGCCTGACGAAGACCCCGAACTAGCCACGGCGATGGGTCCGGCGAACACCAGCCGGATGCCGGCGAATGGGTAGATACTGACACGCGGGCACCTGAAGGGGCATCTTCAGTCAGGACCTCGACGATGGCGTCCGCCGCCCTGTCGGCGTCAACCGATGGTGGGATACGCATGGACAAGTTGACCGTCGTAGAAGTGTGCACCACGTTGCCGCCAGTAGCCACAGGAGGGATGCCGTCCACCCCGATCACCGACATGGCGGGGGACCACGCTTGGCGCAAGAGACGGTCCTTGGCATCGACGCCTGCCAGGCGCACACCGGGCAGCGTGGGTAGTGCGGCCGCCACGATATCTCCAAGCTCGCTTGCGAGTGCGCTTAGCCGGCCTATGTGCTCGGCCGGCGGGCAGGCGTTCAGGGGAGCCAGCTTCACCTCGCCAGTGGTCGAATCCTCAAGCCGGTCGAGCAACTGGCGCATCACGCGAGACGACGAGGGCACAATCCCTGACGCACTACCCGAGTGTACGGCATTCTCCAGGACGGCAACTTCGACCGTCAGAACCACGTTACCTCGCAAGGACTGCGTCAGCCACAGCCGGTCATAAGTCGGAGCGCTGGAGTCGAGACACACGACAAGATCGACATCGCCGGTGCGACCTGCTAAAGCTTCGAGATACGAGTCTAGATCGGGGCTAGCGCTCTCCTCGCTTCCTTCGATTAATATCAAGCAACGGCTATGCCCCCTGCCGGAGCTCTCGGCGGCCTCGATGGCCAGGAGTGCGGCGAAGAGAGCGTATCCGTCATCGACGGAGCCCCTCCCGTACAAGCGGTCTCCCTGCAGCACGGGATGGAAAGGTCCGAGTCCCGGGCTCCAGTCGCCGAGCGGTGGTTGCTTGTCGAAGTGCCCGTACAAGACGACAGTTCCCTTCGCCTGTCGAGTGCTACTGGGGATCTCGCAAAGAAGTAGCGGGGTGCGTCCAGGGTGTCGGATAATCTCTATCTGCAAGCCCCTAATGGATCTCCGAGCCGCCCACTCGGCTAACAACTCGACGGCGTCCACAATATGCCCGGCGGATTCCCAACTGGCATCGAAAGCGGGCGACAGACACGGAATTGATAAGAATGGGACCAGCGGAGCCAAGGCTTGCGAGGTGAAGGCTCCGCTAGAACGGACTGTAGGCGGCACCTCCTGAGTGTAGGAGCCTCAACGAGGCTCCCCGAGGCTGCCACGTAGCAGAGTGTGTAGTCTTCGGGCGATTTTAGCCTCAACTAGGCAGCTGCAATCTACGAACGTGGCTATTACCCTCTCCTCTACAAGTCATGTTATGGATGTGGGGGACAACTACCAACAAGGAATAGGCGTGCAAACGATCCACCCGGCCCCGAGGCCACGGACATTTTAACCAAATTGTAATACAAGCGAGAGAGGATTCACGGTAGTGGTCAAGAAGAGAATCGCTGCGACGGCACCAGCTTTCGTAGCACTGTCGATGGTGGTAGCCGCGTGCGGAAGCAACACTTCGAAGGCGGCGCAAGGCGCCAGCGCGTCGAGCGGTACTGCAAGTGCGAGCCAGTGCAACCTATCGGCATTGACCACCGCTACGCATCCGGTGAACATCACGTTCTGGGAGTCTGCCAACGGGAGCGCGACAGACCCCACCAGTGAAGAATACCTGATGCTGAAGCTGGTCAAGCAGTTCAACTCGTCGCAGAGCGAAGTGCATGTCACCGACGTGAACCAGCAAAGCTACTTTGACGGAACGTGGACACCCTACCTGAACTCCCTGCAGAACCATACGGAGCCGAACATCCTGTTCTTCGATGACTATTACGTACAAGACGCAGTCGACTCGAAGTCTTTCATACCGGTAGCAAGCTGCATAGCCGCGGATAAGTACTCCACGTCGGACTTCCTACCCAAGAGTATCCTCCAACAAAGCGTGAACGGAACTCTTTGGGGTATGCCGTACACCGGAGCAGGTTACATAATGTATTACAACCAAAAGGCGTTGACAAAAGCCGGAATCAGCGCACCGCCGACCACTTTCGCCCAGGTCGTCGCCGACGCAGCCAAGTTCAAAGCCGCTGGTTACTCAGATGGTATATCTGTCTACAACCAGCCGGCCCTTCTGCAGCTGTTCGACGGTATCGCCGGGCAGTACTACGTCAACAACCAAAACGGGCGCGCTGGCAAGCCGGCGACAGCCGCCGCCTTGGACAATGCGGCGAGCCTTGCGTATGTCCAGGACGTGCATCAGATGGTAGCTGACGGAACGGCTAAGGGCTTTTCCGCTACGGGTCCGGGGACTTCGGGCTTCGACAACATACTGGCTGTGGGGAACGGTCAGTCTGGTCTCACCTTTGCACCCAGCGGGACCCTGTCATTAGTAGAAGCTGTTGCCCCGTCTTACCCCAAGGCGACCATAGAAGTTGCCCCCCTCCCATCGGTGGGAGGCGTTAACCTGGGACTGCCGTCGGAAGGCCAGTCTCTCTACCTGCCAAAGTCCTCCACCCCGGCGCAACTTGCGGCCTCGTGGGAGTTCCTGAAGTATCTCGTCAGTGCAACCCAAATGGCGACGTTCGACGCCGGCACAGGATTCGTGCCGATGCGTACATCGGCATCTCAAGAACCCGTCATCCAATCTCTGTGGGCTAAGAACCCGGCTTACAAGGTGTCGTGGGACGAAATGAGCGCTGGCCCGGCAAACAACGCGACCGCTGGTCCCCTCGAAGGGCCCGTAACGCAAATCGACAACGACGTGGCCAACATGCTTGCACAGCTTGACACTGATCCCACGGCTGTTCCGTCGACGTTGCTGAGCCAACTGTCATCGCAGGTGACCGCAGCTATAGCATCCTATGGCTCCTCAAGTTGACCGTGACCCTTCTATTCGAGGTTCGTCGGGCCAGCTACGGATTCGACCGGCGGTGCTAGTGACTACAAGCTCTTATGGCACGAGGTTTGACGTCGACGCGATCCGCTCGAAGTTTCCCGCTCTACGCGCGCATGTAGACGTGCCGGTGTACCTTGACGGGCCGGCTGGAACCCAAGTCCCTGACCATGTGATCTCACGGATGTTGCAGGCTCTGACTGACTACCGCGCAAACGTGAACGGAAGGTTTCCGACCTCTGCCAAGGCGACGATGGTCATCGACGAGGCCCGGTCAGCAGTTGCGGACCTTTTCAACGCGGCGTCGCCCGGACAGATCATCTTCGGTCCGAACATGACGTCCCTGACGTTCGGTATGTCACGAGCCCTAGCAGGAAGGTTCGGGCCTAGCGACGAGCTGGTGATCACCGGCATGCAGCACGACGGGAACGTATCGCCATGGTTGCACATGGCGGAGGAGCGCGGGATGCCAGTCCACAGGGTGGACTTCGACCCAGCCACCTATGAGCTCGACCTAGAGCAGCTTGACCGGGTGCTATCTCCTGCGACAGCCCTGGTAGCGATCAACTATGCCAGCAATGTGCTGGGAACGATCACCGACGCCGGCGAGATATGCCGGCGTGCTGCAGCGTTCGGAGCTATCACCTACGTGGACGCCGTGCAGTACGCGCCGCACGCGCCCATCGACGTGCGCAGCCTCGGCTGCGACCTGCTTGTCGCGTCACCATACAAGTTCTACGGCCCGCACCTTGGTGTCCTATATGGCCGTAAAGAGCTTCTCGAAGAGTTGCAACCTCCCCGCCTTCGCGTGGCTCCGAGCAACGTGCCGGACCGGTTCGAGACTGGCGTCAAATCCCTTGAAGGTATCTCCGGCACGTTAGGGGCGATCGAATACTTGGAATGGGTTGGCGGCACTTTCGGCACCCCCAGTCCTGACCCAGACGGAACGCTCAGGCCCCGGACAAGAACTCTTCACTCGGCTTTTGCGGCGATGACCCAGTACGAGACGCCTCTGACCGCTGCACTTATCCAGGGCTTGCAGTCGCTAAAAGGTGTCAAAGTCCGCGGTATCACTGACGTGTCCGACTTCGAGCGTCGCGTGCCGACCGTGTCTATCTCCGTATCGGGGATCGACAACGCTGCCCTTGCCAGCTACCTGGGCGAGCAGGGCATATACGTGTGGGAGGGACATGTATACGCACCCGACGTCATCGAACGGCTCGGCTTGGAGGGCAGCGGAGGAATCGTAAGGTTCGGCCTCACCCATTACAACACCATGCAGGAAGTCGACAGAGCCATCGCCGCGGTGGAGTCTTACCTGAACAAGTCCTCTATCTGAGGGCTGACGCCACGTCGGAGACAAGGGTTGAGACGAGCTGTGCCCGGGTTACCAGGGAGGCCGCCGACACCCACTCGTGAGGCGTGTGGGGGCCCTCTCCTATGCCGCCGAGCCCGTCGAGGGTGGGGATTCCGAGCGCAGCAGTGAAATTGCCGTCGGACCCACCGCCTACCGCTCTACCGGCGAGCTCCCCATGTCCGAGCCGTAACGCGACGAGCCTGGCCCGATCGGCGAGGGCAGTCGACGCTGAAGCCTCGAAAGGCGGTCTGTGGGAGCCAAGTTCGACAGAGCTAGACACTCCAGTCACGGCGGTGCTGGCTGTCTCAAGCCCCAGGCGAACTCGTCGAAGCTCGCCAGGCGACCACGCTCGCACGTCGAAGGTCACCGACGCTGAATCAGGCACTGTATTCACGGTGCTCCCAGCCGAAGCAAGGGTGGGTGTGACGGTGGTTTCGGCTTTCGAGTCGGTAAGGTCAGCGCCGGCCAGGGCTATGTGGGCCATTCCCAGCAGAGCGTTCGCTCCACGACCGGGTTCGAGGCCTGCGTGTGACGCTCTCCCTGTCAGCTTTACAGTAAGGCGGGCGACGCCCTTGCGGGCGACCTTGAGGTCGCCGTCCGCGGAAGGTTCCAGCACCAGCACCGCCCGCCGGGCGGCAGCCGCCTGCTCGACAGCGTCGCGGCTCACCGTCGAACCGACCTCCTCGTCGGCGGTAATCAGAAAGGATGCACCCCCGCTGGCGGCGGCCAGCGCGTGCAGACCTATTACCAGACCTGCCTTCATGTCGAGCGCGCCCGGCCCGTAGAGGCGGTCCCCGTCCAACCTCCACGGGTTGATCTCAAGCGACCCCAGCGGGTGTACCGTGTCGAGGTGGCCAAGAAGCAGAACGGGAGCCCTGGGGTCACCAATGTGCAATACCGGGAGGTCGCCCAGGTGGTGTCTGGCGTGGGGCAGGCCGAGCGACGAAGCGATGCTCTCGACGACGTCCGCGCAACTCTCAAGGAGATCGGGTACCTTCGAGGGCGATTCGGCGCGCACCAGGGACTCCAAGTGCTCCACCATCATGTCCCGTTCCGCTTGGGGTTTGCCCCGGGTCACCGGTTCACCTCTAGGTCATGCCTAATAGCCCGCAGATCCGCCAAGGCGCTCTGATCTACGCTAACTCCGAGGCCTGGTCCTCTGGGAACGGCAAGCTGCGAGCCTGTCATCACGAACGGTTCGGTGAGGTCGCGGTGGAAGTAACGATCGCTGGCCGAAAGGTCGGCGGGGTATACGAAGCCCGGAAGTGACGCGAGAGCGACGTTAGCGGCTCGTCCGACGCCACTCTCGAGCATTCCGCCGCACCAGACCGGTACGCCCCTTTCGACGCACAGGTTGTGCAGAGCCCGGCAGGCTAGGACACCGCCGAGTCTCCCTACTTTCAAGTTCATCACCGTGCACGCCTGAGCGGCAAGAGCTTGTTCAGCGGAACGTAACGAGACGACGGATTCGTCAAGGCATATCGGCGTGCGAAGTCGCCGCGTGAGGATAGCATGGCCGCCCAGGTCGTCGGCGGCGAAGGGCTGCTCGATCATGAGCAGCCCAAACTCGTCGAGCAGGCTGACATGGTCGAGATCGTCGAGCGTGTAGGCCGCGTTGGCATCGACTTGAAGTGCCAGGTCCGGGAATGCGGCTCGTACAGCAGCTACCGGCTCTACATCGAAGCCCGGTTCGATCTTCAGCTTTACCCTGCGGTAGCCGTCGTCCACGTAGCTTGAGACCAGATCGACCAGGGCTCCGACGGATTGTGTGATCCCCACTGACACGCCGACGTCCACGTTGTCCCTGGTGCCGCCGAGATAATCGGCCAGGCTTACGCCACCAGCGCTGAGCTCAGCGTCGAGAATTGCCATCTCCAGGCCAGCTTTTGCGGCCGGGTATCCTTTGATCCGCGCCAGCGACGACTGAACCGACTCTGCGGTCAGTTCTGGAGCGGACAGAAGTGCCGGAACGGCGAAGCGTTCGATCACCAACATCGACGCGTCTACGAACTCTTCGTTGTAGTAAGGCTCAGGGTGAGCGGCGGCTTCGCCCCATCCTTCGGCTGCGTCAGTCTCGACGTGAACGAGGAGGATGTCTTTAACGGTCTGAGTGCCGAATGAGGTCCTGAACGGCCTGACGAGCGGCAGGCGGACACGTACCAGTTCAACCCGTTCAAGCATCATCTGGTCTGTTCACCTATCAAGTAGCCATCCGAAGAGAAGCCTGTGATAGCCAAACCCGAGTCGACCGCTTCTGCGAGGGCAGAGCCGACTGCTGTCCTCCACGCGTCGGCGAGGCCGCGGTCCGCTCTGCGCAGCCGCGCATAGTCTTCGGGGATGGGGATGACCGAGCCGGGTGCCGGCAGGTTTGGCGAACGGTGGGGGAGAGGTTCCGGGTCGATCAGGAAAGGTCCGGTCACCTCGTCACTGTCGTGAGTCGCCAGCGGCCTCGTCAGATCCCAGGTCACTTCGAGCCGGTCGGTGCGTTCTCCGCTGTTGAAGTTGTCCTCCCTCGGCCCGTAGCAGTCGGGCAGGAACGCTCGTACCTGGGCTCCCAGCAGCTGCAAGTTGAACGCCGCGTTGGGTCGAAGAAGCGGATCGAAGGTCCATCTCATCTCCCTAACACCGTGTTGCAAACAGGCGAGCCGCTGGGCGAGCTTCAACGCCGATCCGACGCCCGACCCCCGGGCTGCTTCCACAACCCCGACCTGGTGGGAGTGGAAGTGGATCCCTCCCTCCCAACCGAGGAACCCCAACGCGAACCCGACAGCCAGCCCGTCCCGTTCTGCGACCAGTAAAGGGGCTCCGGCGAGGACCATCCCCCGAAGAACGTTGCGGGGAACCACAACCGCCGGACCCCAGATCGCCTCCATCAGATGACGGACCTCGTCTATCTCAGCCGGAGTGACCAGAGCGCGGATGGACACCCCGGCCCGCCCGGCCGAACCAACAAGATCGCAGAGCGCACCTTGTTCGGGATCCCCGGAGCGTCCCGCGGCTAGGTGCGTCATAGAGCCTTCGTGTAGCGAAGAATCTCGTTGCCTTCGACCAGTACCTTGATGACCGTTCCTCCTGCGAGCTCTTCCACCAGCATTGTAGAGCCGGTCTCGCTGTCGAGGAAGCGGTCCTCGCCGACGGGGATCAAGAAGGCCTTCCCGTAGGCTGTCGGACGGAACAGTCGCCGCCCGTCCCAGCCAACCTCGGCGGTCATGGAAAACGGCCCGTCGTAGTGACCTGCAAGCCGGGCCAGCTGGTTCGGGTTGAGTTCGCGCACGGCGATCGGTTTGCGATCGAAGATAGACCACTCGTGGACTTCGTCGATCGCCCTCAGCACCTCGCCGATCAGGGTGTTGCCACCATTCCCGTTGGTCGCTATCACCACGCCGGAGTCTTTGCTCAGAAGTCCTTCGATCTGGCTGCAGAACCCGCGGTTGGTCCCGTTGTGGCGGAAGCGGCGTGCGGGTCCTATACCGAGTATCTCAGGGCCGAGGCCGTGCGGGCTGTTGGGGACGGGCGTCAACATCTCGCCGGTCGCGCCCGTGGACAGCACCGCCGGCGAGGAAGTTCCATCCCGCATCGCGAAAATCCCCTTGATGAGAAGTACCAGGTCGTCGACGGAAGCCCATAGGCCTCCCGCTGCCAGGGTGGGAAGTATGTTCGCTCCGCCGGGCAACTCCTCCCCTGTGTCTATGTGGCCGTGGGCGGCATTCGTATAGCGCTGACGGTCGATTGGATGCTGAAAGTGGCTTGTGGTCATGCCGAGCGGCTCAAGGACCAGCTCCTTCATGGCCGCGCTGTAGGGAAGTCCGGTCACGTCCTCCACGAGCACTTGGAGTATCGTCGTGCCGCCACCTGAGTAGTGGTACTCGGCGCCGGGGCGAGTCACGACCCGGACAGCCTCGCTTGCCGATACGGGGGCCCCGTCGAGGATCTCAACGACCGTCGGGATGACCGAGCCCGGCCGGTAGCCTTCGAAGCCGGACGTAGAGGTGCCGGCCGTGTGGGACAGAAGCCGGCGTGGTGTTACAGGTTCGTCCGACCAACGGTCGTCACGCGGAAGCTGCCAGCTCCTCAGTTGAAGGTTGACGTCGGCGTCGAGATCGATGAGTCCATGCTCGGCAAGGTTGAGCACTCCTAGGGCGTTGACGACTTTGGATATCGACGCCACTTGGAAGAGGGTGGCGGTGGTAACGGGTGGGCCCCCAAGGACTGTCGTGCCGTATCCAGCCGCCCAGACGACGCTGCCGTCCTCAATCACCGCCAACGCGCAGCCGGGCACCCCGTAGCGCGACATGCGATCCCGCAGTTCGTGGTGAAGGTCGGGCCATCCCGCTAGTGGAACTGCCTCAAGCAGTCCGTGTTCGACCCGGCTCTGCAGGTCAGTTCGCATTTTCTGCTCCTAGAGGATCTCGCCGTGCGCTGAGAGAGGGCGCAGCCGACAGCAACGCTGAATCGACAGCGTCGATAGCTCTGCTGAAGAGCTGATCGGGACGGACAGCGGCCTGGTCAATCGTGCCTGTGACTGTCAGGCCGCTGTGCGGGTCCACGTGGAAGATGACGCCCCAGTGGCCGCGATGGCCTCGAAACAGCCGGCCACCGTATGTGCGGGCTTCCAACCCGAAGCTGTAGCCGACGAACCCCGGGCTGTGGCGCGAAGGGTCGAGGGTGCGAAACTCGTAGTGTTGCATTTCTTGGAGCTGCGAAGGGCCGACTAGGGTTCCCTCGAACAGGGCCCGTCCGAAGCGAGCTAGATCCGCCGCAGTGGACACCAAGCCACCGCCGGCCCAGTCGGCCGACCCGTGGACGGGCATCACGTCGATAGGACCCTGGAATGCGTGGAGCAGTGTCGCCCCACGGTGGCTCTCGTAGCCTTCGAGATAGGTGTTGTGCATTCCTGTGGGATCTAGGATTCGAGACCTGTAGCTGTCGTGGAGAGCCCGTCCGTCGAGCTGCTCGATCACCAAGCCGAGCAGCACGTAACCCGTGTCACTGTACGCGTAGCCGTAGCCACCGTCGGGAGCGAAGTACGGTGAACCCCACTTTCGGGCGCCCTGCAGGAGCTCCTGCGGGCGCCAGGGTCTACCAGGATCGGACATCAATGCGTCAGTGAAGCCTGAGGATGTGGCGTAGTCGAAAAGTCCGCTGGAGTGGTTGAGAAGCTGGCGCAGGGTGATCGACGTCCCGTAGGAAGTGCCCTCGAAAAGGTGCAGGCCGGCCAGGATCGCGGCGCTTTCCCCGTCCAAGTAAGCGATGGCCGGGTCGTCGGGGGCGCAGCGGCCCTCAGCGAAAAGCTGCAGCATCAGCGCTGCGGTGAAGGTCTTGGTGACGCTGGCGATTCGGAATGCGTCGCCGATGACCGCAGGCGTGCTGTCCTCACGGGATACGACACCAGCAGCAGTTTCGTGGGCGATCCCGGCGTCGGGTAGCTCGACCCGCAGAACGGTGTTGACCACCAAGTCGCTCAGCTGCGCGGCTGCTACCTCGTCGAGTGATGTGGCAAGGTCAGGAATCAGCTGCTCCTTTCAGGTAGCTTTCGAGAAGGGCCATTTGCCCTTGGCGGTTCGATGCGCTGCCCAGAGCAGCCATTAGAGCGAGGCGGGCTTTCATGGCAGAACGCCCCGCAGATCCGACAACCCCGAGGAAGTCCAGTCCTTCGTCGTTGAACCCCGTGGCGTACGGCCTTCCCGCTAGTACCACCGGGAGGCCCTCGTGGGCTAGTCGGTGGACGACTTCCCACAGTCCGCTGGGAAGGTTGAGGGCGCCGAAGACCTCGATTACAAGGCCTCTGGAGCTGGCGGCGAACTGTGCGACAAGTTCCGGTTCCAGTTCCGGATAGGCGGCGAGCAGCCGAACTCCCCCTTTGAGGCACGTCGGGGTCTGCCAACAGCGCCTTAGCGGTTCGCCGAAGTCGGCTACAGGTTCGCCGACGCGACCGAGGCGGGGCCCCGGGACCGACACGAAGGCGTCCAATCGGGTGGCGTCGACCTTGGCGAGCTCGGCGGCACGGTGGATCGCCCCGTTTAGAACGGCTACGACACCGTGACGTGCGATGTCCGGCTCGCCGGCAAGTGCGATGGCGGCTGCAAGGTTGGCCTTGCCGTCCGAGTCCTGTGCGGAGTGCGGGCGCATCGCACCGGTGAAAACTACCGGTGCCCGCAGATCGGGCCCTAGAAACAGGTCGGCCAGGTAAGCGGTCTGCTCCATCGTGTCGGTACCGTGGGTGACCACAACGCCGTCTGCTCCGGCCCCCAGAGCATCCTCGACGGCCCGGACTATCTCCAGCATCTTCGGGGGTCTAAGGCTGGCGGAGTCCCCGGTCGCTGCGTCTTGCACCGAAACCGGTACCCGAAGTTCTCCCAGTTCAGCGACTAGGTCCCCGCCACTCAGCTCGGCCCACTTGGTGCCGTCGAAGTGGGAGCTGATCGTCCCACCTGTTGCGACAACGTGAATTCTGCCTGTTCTCATCGGTGGCGGCGCCCTCCCCGGGCCGATCGGACAAAACGTGTCAGGAGGTCTGGATCCAAGTCGGCCAGGTCCACGTCGATCGGGTAGATGGGCCTACGCAGCTTCACCGGGCTCAGCTGGCTCAAATCGACAGGTGCGAGGCCCGGCGCATCAACCTCGACTATCTGCGACTCGTCGAACATGTGGGCGAAGCCAGCTCGGAAGTGGCCTCGTGACTTCACCACCAAGACGCGAGCGGCTTGGGAGTCAAGGCCCACATGGGTGAGAAGACCTGGGTCGCTCACCTGGAGGGGATGGCTGGACACGCCGACAGTCACACCCCCCAAGTCCAGAGTGCAGGTGGGCCCGGGTCGCAGTGTTGCGCCGGCGTACACGCCCGTGGTCGGCCGGTAAAGGCCGTCGCGTAGGGCGGTGACGGTGGCTTGAGCGGCGAGAGTCGCTGCCAGAGGATCCGTGGAGCCCCGGTTGAACACGGCGGTGATCTTGGCTCCCAGCCCAGACCCGAACGCGTCCTGCACGAGCCGGGGATCGCACTGCAAAGCCAGCTGGACGTCACTAGCCCCGGCGCCTAGCAGCGCGCCAAGAAGCGCAGTGGAAGTGCCCGGCGCGCCGCCCCCTGGGTTGTCGGCTACGTCGGCCAGCAAGAGCGGTCCCTTGTCGTGGCAGGCGCGCTTCACGGCGTCTGACAAGGGTGTTGCCGAAGAACGGTATTCTCGGCGCAGCTGCCAGGCCCAGTCGGCGACCTCCGTCGCGACCGAGGCCGAGTCGGGGAAGCTTCCTTCGCCGCTGGTTGCCGCGGTAACAGTGACTGACAGCCCGGCGTCGGGACTGTCGCCAAGGGAGAATCCCCCGAAGACCGAGATGTTGAGAACCGGACCTTTGACCAAGGTCTGCGACCGGTCGATAACCCTACCGAGGGGTTCGGCTCCGGTGGTCAGCTGGCCCAGCTGGGAGAGAAGAAGCGGCAGGGAGCACCAGGCGAGCCCGAGCTCGACGTTCTGCGTCGTTTGCAAAGCGAGCGCGGCTGCCTCACGTGACCGTTCGGCCACGTCCACGTGAGGATTGGTCCGGTAGCCGACGATGGCGTCCACAGACCTCACCATGGCCTCGGAGACGTTAGCGTGCAAGTCCAGTACGGTCGTTAGCGATGGCTCAGGCCCGACTGTACGTCTGAGCAGCTCCAAGTAGACCCCGTCGGCGTCAGCGGCCTTCGTGGTGCACCCCGCTCCGTGGCCGAGCACGAGGAGAGCATCCAACGTTCCCGCCTCGAGCAGAGCGCCTTCGGTCTCGGAGAGGTAGGCGACAAAATCCCGGTGCCGTAGCGGCCCTCCAGGTGGAAGCTCGATCAGGGGAAGCTCGACCACCTGTGCGCCCGACTCGGCCAGTACGTCCACAGCGGGGCCCGCCACCCAGTTGGCGCCGAGACCCCCGGCTTGCCTGTCTATCCTGACTCCGTCCTGCAGGCTGATCGGCGCAGCGAGAGCGTTGGTCTCGTGCGCGTAGCCGAGGACACCGATTCGTGGTCTCATGGAGACTCCAGAAGCCGGTCGATTATACGGCCAACCGACGCGTCTAGGCCGTCGAATGAGCGGACGCGTGCTAGCTGCTCCCGCATCATCTTCTGACGGGTCGCGTCGAAGCGGTGCATTTGGAGGAAGTCGGGAACCAGCCGTGGAACGAGCCCGGGGTTAACCTTGATCAGAAACTCCAGTTCGTCTACGAAGACCTCGTAACCGGACCCCGAGATATCGTGGAACGCGACACGGTTCTCCGTGCAGAACGGAAACCACACGGCCATGACCCTCGTCCGGTCCGCACGGTCATAGCGCGGCTGGGACAGCAGTTTGCGCAACCGGGCGATGGTCTCCGGCCTGGCAGCGCCCGTCTGGGCGCGGGTACAGCGATCGAGCAAGCGTGGGGCGCCATCCCAGCGCCGCTCCGACAGCGAGATGAGCTCCTCGGATCCAGGGTGTCCGCTGCCAAGGGCACGGGCGAGAGCTCTTAGCGCTCGGGTGGGGTCGGCGTTCACGACTGCGTTGGTCGCCAATTCCCAGTCGTCGACGCTTCCTCTGGCGAGGAGCAGCGCCGTAGCTGAATCGGCGAGACTTCTGATGGCACGGTCTTGAGCGTCGGTACTGGCGGGGTCGTCTCCCCCTTTTCGTACCACGGCGGCTAGGACTGGCCCCAGGGACTGGCCGAGAAGCGCCGCGAATGCTGTTACACCCCGGTGGATGCCGTCAACGTCTAAAGTAACGCTGCGCTCACCCAACTCAACCTCTGACGGCATCTGCAGAAGGCGCGCTAGGACAGCCGGGTCGTCATTTCTCGCAATGATCTCACCGAGGGCACCGGCCAGCACAGCAGTGGCCTGTCGTGCTAGGGATTCATTGCCAGAGCGGAACGCATCTACCGCTGTCAGCTTCAGCTCGTGTGCCGCTGACCAGCGCGCGTAGACATCGGTCTCGTAGACGACAAGTACACCCAATTCTTCGAGAGTGTGATCCATGTGAAAGTCGATTGGGGCGGAGAAGTCCCTCAGCGCCGAGACGATCACATCGGGTCGCGTTGCAACTTCGAGAGCCACGGACCGATCGCGGAGAAGCACGTGGTGACTGGTGGAGCGGACCCCGTTGAGATCTACTTCGCACGGCGTGCCGTCTGGATTCATGAACCCCACCTCAAGTGGGATCAGGACGGGGTCTTGTTCGAGCAGCTCGTCGGTGCGTTCGGCCGCCACTTCGATGCCAGCGTCGAGGCGTTGCACAGACATCGTTACGGCCGGCCGGCCGATCAGTCTGAACCACTTCGATATCCCAGCGATCTCCGGGGATCTCTCCGGGGCGGCCGCCTGAAGCGCGTCCACGAAGTCGTCCACGGAGGCTGCTTTCAGGTCAAAACGACGATAGAATTCCGACGTCGCCTGACCCCATGCTCCAGTTCCAGCGATCCGCCTTAGCATCCGAAAAGCTTCCGCAGCTTTTAGGTAAGAGGTGCGGTTATAGGCCTTGCGAGCGTCGGAAAGTTTGGAGGGCACCGCTGGGACGGCTAGGACCGCCTCCTCGGGGAACTGGACCCGGCGCAAGAAGGCGACCTCGTCGACGCGCGCGGCTGGGCCTTCGAGGTGTGCGCGGAAGTCGCCTTGCGCTAGCACCGTGAGACCTTCCTTGAGGGCCAGTTGCTCCCAGGAGGTAACAGTCACGCGGTTGCCGCGGGTGTGGTGTAGGTATTCGTGGGACACGTTGGCCAGGATTGGAACGACATCGTCGTCCGTCCATCCTTTGGAATCGAGGATCAAAAGGGACGGCTCGAAGAACATCAGACCGTGGTACTCGGTAGCCTCCGGGTGCCGGGCAACGGCCGCCATTAGCAGCCTGTCCAGGTCGTAGGGGATTCCTCCGATGTCCAGATCGAACTTCATCGTCTGCTCCAGCGTTTCGAGAGCGAAACCAGCTCCGTCGATGCTTTCCGGAGCAGCTATCACAGCGAGCTCTACTAGTTTGTCGGAGGCCGCCTCGACGGTCACCGCCTTGGTCGCAAACTTCCCAGCCAGGACCGATACCAGGTAGCTCGGCTTGGGGATAGGATCGTCAAAAGTGCGGGAGACTCGGCCGTCCGGCAGCGATGCCTGTGAAACAAGCTGTCCGTTCGCGAAGGTATCGGGATACTCGGCGGGGTCGGCTACCAAAGTGACGGTGTACGTGGAGCGCACCGACGGGTTGTCCATGCAAAAAGTGACGTGGCGCAGGCCAGTAGGTTCGAGGACCGAGCTCAGCGTTCCGGGGGTTCTGGCGATCCCCAGGTTGTGAGGGTCCCCTGGCAGGACCACCGAGGTGGTTTCCACTACTGCTGTTCGCCGGCCCCCAAGATCGATCTTGAGGCCGTGCGGGTTCACGCTGTAGTCCCCGCTGGGCAGACGCTCGCCGTCCACGCAAACCTCGCGCAGCGTCAGGTCTTCGCCGTCAAGGTTGAGCTCTCCGCCTGCGTGACCGGAGGTCTGTCTGCTCAGCGAGAGGGCGCACCTCACGATCACCGCTGTCGGATCGAGGTCCATGCGGATGTCGGCGTGGTCGGTCGTCCATCCCGATCCAGGCGGAGGCGTCCCCTCAGCCTGCATGAGACAGATCGAAGCTAGGCAGAGCGGCCATACCGGCGGATACCTGCTCTAACACTTCGTCGATGTCGGTCTCGGTCATAGCCGTCGAGAGGATCATCAAGCCGAAGGGAATGATCTGAACGCCGTGGTTCAGCAGGAACCGGTGCAATCCCAGGATTCTTTGCAGCTGGTCCTTTCCCAGCGGAAGGGTGCGAAAATCGGCGAACGGTTTGTCGTCGAACAACAGCCCGACGAGCGATCCACGCCCTTTCACCTGGCCTGGTAGGTCATGATCCTTGAGGCAGCGCCGTAGCCCGTCGCGCATCCGGTCGCCGAGGCGGTCCAGGCGTTCGTAGGCGGCTGGTGTCATCTGCCTCATACAAGCGAGGCCGGCCGCCATGGTAAGGGGATTGGCGTTGTACGTTCCGCCGTGCTCGACCCGCAGTGGCTTCTTCGTCTGGTCGAAGACTTCCATGATCTCGGCCTTGCCTCCGGTCGCTCCTACGGGTAGGCCGCCCCCGATGATCTTGCCGAGTGCTGTCAGGTCCGGGGTGATGCCCGTCAGGCCTTGGGCGCCGTGGTAGCCGACCCTGAAGGAGAACACTTCGTCGAAGATGAGCACGATCCCCTTCTTTTCCGTCAGGGCGCGAACTGTTTGCAGGTATTCTGCGGTCGCCTCTACGAAGCCGATACGAGAGATGATGGGGTCGATCACCACTGCGGCGAGCTTGTCCGCATGCTCTTCGAGTAGCCGCGCTGTCGCCTCGATGTTGTTGAATGGGAGCACCAGCGTGTCCTGTTGGACTTTGACGGGTATGCCAGCAGTCGCTGGTACCGAAGCCGGCGCGTCAGCCGGCCCCCACTGGGAGCGAGACGGGGCGACACTGATCTCCAAGGCATCGGCACTCCCGTGGAACGCGCCTTCGACCTTGGCGACCATGTCGCGTCCTGTGAAGGCTCTCGCTGCCCGCAGGGCCATCATCATACCTTCGGTTCCCGAGTTCGAGAAGCGGATCTGTTCGACCCCGGGCAGGCGCTCGCAGAGGAGCTCGGCCAGTTCTATCTCCAACTCGGTTGGCATCCCAGCAGCCAACAGATGTCGCGACTGCTCAGAGATGGCAGCCTGGATAGCCGGGTTGCCGTGGCCGTGTATCAGCGACGACCAGTTGTTTATGCAGTCGATGCGGACGTTACCGTCGGCATCGGTGACCCGGCATCCTTCTCCATGGACAGCGTAAATGGGGTACGGGCTGAGGAAGACGCCCGTACGGCTGTTCCCGCCGGGCATGACTTTCCGGGCTCGGGCAAATAGCTCGGCGGAGCTAGAATCTGGGTCGGGGTAGGTCATTGGCTTCTCCCATCGTTACTTGGCTCGCTACTCGGCGGTGGACCCTGGCGCGGCCCGGCCAGCCATGCGCGCAGGAGTTTCTTGTCGATCTTCCCGAGCGTGACCCGCGGGAGCTCAGCCACGAGTATTACCTCGCGGGGCACCTTGAAGGGCGCGAGGGCATTCCGGCATGCTTCGTTGACAGCTTCGGCCAAACCGTCGGAGCTCCCGGTTGGCAGCACGAAGGCCACGGGAACCTCGTCGAGCATCCTGTCGGGAGCGGCGACCACCGCGCACTCGCGGACCCCACGAACCGCGTTGATCACTCGCTCCACTTCTGGTGCCGAAACGTTCTCGGCGCCGACGCGCAGAACGTCTTTTCCTCGGCCGTCGAAGCGGATGTCGCCGTCGTCGAAAGGCGTCACGAGATCCCCCGTAGAGAACCACCCCTCAGCGTCGAAAGCGTCTTCTGTCGCTTCGACATTGTTCAGATATCCGGCAAAGAGCGAGACGCCCGGCACGGCTCGTATCTTTAGCCATCCGCTTTGCCCGAACTCTACGGGCACGTCGTCGTCGTCGACTACCTTGACTTCGTAGCCTGGGACCGGAGCACCCATTGCCATCGGGTGGTTTGGCAAGTTCAGGTCAGACGCGAGGACAAGCGTGACGGTCTCTGTCATCCCGAACCAGCCGGTGGTTCGTATATCGAACTCTCTCCTTATGAGAGGAACGTCGGTGGCTCCGAGGCCCCAGAAGCGCAACCGGTGGGGGCCAGGTCTCGGCTTGTCTAGGAGAGCGTAGAGCATGAAAGGTATCGACGAAGTCCAAGTGCAACCGTTGCGGACAACGGCATCCCAATAGCGCGAAGCCGAGAACCTCGGCTGCACGACGAGGGTGCCGCCGGACCACAACGTGGAGAGCATCGAATAGCTGAGAGCGTTAGTGTGGAAGAGCGGAAGAAAGGCAAGTGTCACGTCATCTGGTCCGAGGCCGAGCACAGTAGAGCCCGTCTTCCCAGCCCACAGCGCGTTAGCGTGAGTCCAGACGACTCCCTTGGGGCGTGCAGTGGTCCCGGATGTGTACTGCACGCTACTGTAGGACAGCGCGTCGGATCCGTGGGCGTCCACAGTCCCATGGCTACGGAGATCCTCGAACTGAAGA
The DNA here is from genome assembly GCA_021808665.1 of Actinomycetes bacterium. The sequence goes on along the minus strand of JAKBBA010000039.1, from coordinate 10,170 downwards.
TTCTCGCTAGCAGCGGCATGGGAGGGTGGTTCCCCGAGGTCGGTCGCGGTCACGATGACGAACCTGAGCGGGGCCTCCAAGTGTGAAATGGCCTCGCTCACCCCGTGGAGCAGAGCCGGCTGGGTGATGGCCGCGACTGCCTGGGAGTCTTGCAGGTAGAAGCTCAACTCGCTCGGTGTGGACCGGGTGTTCGTAGTCACTGCGACCGCCCCGAGGTGGGCGCACGCGAACCAGCTCAGCAGGAACTCTGGACAGTTTCCCATGTGGATGACAACGCGGTCTCCTGCTACAACGCCGAGTTGCGCCATGCCGGCAGCGACTCGGGCCACATCCTCGGAGAACTCACGGTACGTCCAAGTCCGAGCGTTGCCACCGAAGGGTTCAAACCTCAGGAAGGTGTGGCTCGACCGCAACTCGGACTGGTTGGCTAAAAGCCATGGAATGTTCTTGCCTGTAAAAGCATGGGTGGGCGTTGCTTTTAGTCGCATGGCCACCCTGTCCGCTCGCCTGGCATGCACATGTCCCCCTGCTAGATCGTCGTGTCGAATCTACGAGCCTGAAATGGCGCTGCCCCTGACCGACTTGCGACATCTTGGCGGCCTTATGAACACAACTTGGTTGGGGCGAACTGACTGCGGGGCCCTCATGCCACACTGTGTAACACTCGGGCGGCGACGGAGACCCAAATCAGGCGGTGCCATGAAAACACAGGCCGACTACTATCACGAAGATAGAAAATTCAGCTACATCTCCACCTGGTCCATGGATCACCAGACCAGGTAGTTCGCCGCTAGACAGACCAGGCGTCGTCACCTCAGGGTCGTGCCCTGAGATGAGTGTGGGATAGCTGAGAGCGACGGAAGGGGGAGTGCGTGGCTGAAGTCAGGTTCGCCGAAGTGACGAAGAAGTTCGGCGACGTGGTCGTGCTCGACGGTTTGGAGCTCTCCGTGCGCGACGGGGAGTTCTTGGTGCTTCTCGGACCCTCGGGGTGTGGTAAGACGACGGCTCTGCGTACGGTTGCAGGTTTGGAGTCGCCTACGAGCGGGACTGTCCTGATCGACGCCACGCCCGTCAACGACATCCCAGCCCAGAAGCGGGACGTGGCGATGGTATTCCAGAGCTACGCCCTCTATCCGCACATGACAGTTGCCAAGAACATCGGGTACCCACTGCGACACCGCCCGTCGAACAGTCGGGAAGAAGACAAAGCGCTCGTGTGCGAGGTTGCTGATCTTCTCGGGTTGACACCGTACCTAGAGCGCAAGCCCCGGGACCTTTCAGGTGGCCAACGCCAGCGGGTTGCCCTCGCTCGCGCTATCGTCCGTAAACCGAAGGTGTTCTTGATGGACGAGCCGCTGTCCAACCTCGACGCGTCTCTACGAACACAGACGAGAGGCGAGATCGTCCAACTCCAACGGAAACTGGGCACCACTACTATCTACGTCACCCACGACCAAGTGGAGGCCATGACCATGGGCCACCGGATCGCCGTCCTCAACGACGGGCGCCTGCAGCAGGTCGGCGCTCCCGAGGAGCTCTACGAGGACCCTGTGAACTCCTTCGTCGCATCGTTTATAGGTAACCCTGGCATGAATCTCCTCCCGGCGTGCCGCCGGGATGGGGTCGTGTCGATCGCGGACGTTCCTTCTGTCGAGGTACCCGGTCACGACTGCGATCTAACCGTCGGCGTCCGAGCCGAACAGTTGGCGCTAGTCAGCGACGGCATACCGGCGTCGTGCCTGGCAGTCGAGGCCTTGGGTTCGGAGGTCCAAGTGCTCGTAGAACTGCCGGGAGGAGCGAAAGCTATCGTGCGCCAGCCGGCTGGCGCGCCACGACCGACTCTAGGCGGTCGGGTCTCGCTCGCCCTTACGATCCAGTTACCCCTGTTGTTCGATACGGCCACCAACGAACGGATCCGGACGGTCTGATGAGGCACCAAAAGCTCCGTGATGCCGTATCCGCGTACGCGCTGATCTTGCCGGCGTTGCTGCTCTTCGGCGTGTTCATGCTTTACCCGTTTCTGCGCAACTTTGACCTGGCGCTGTACCGCACGGCCCCCTATCCCGGGCTTCCGAGCCGGTGGGCGGGACTGAGCCAGTTCACTTCGGTCATCACCTCATCCACGTTCATCCATTCACTCATCTCGACATCGCTTTACACCGTGATGGTCGTTCCTGTCGGGGTCGTCCTGGGTCTAGTGCTCGCCGTTGCAGCTCACCAGAAGCTCCGGGGGATGGGCTTCTACCGGGTCATCTTCTCCACGACAGCAGTGAGTTCTGTGGCTGTGGCGGCATTGGTCTTTGGGACCTTCCTCAACCCGGTCAACGGACTCCTGCCGTCGATAGGCGTCAACCCCAACCCGCCGATCCTTCAGAGCCCGACGGATGCTCTTCCAGCCATGGCCGTTATCGGCGTGTGGCAGTTCATAGGCTTGTCTTTTATTCTCTTCAGTGCAGCGCTGCAGTCGTTGCCTGAAGAGGTCCTCGAAGCGTCTCTTGTTGACGGGGCGAGTCCAGTTCGCCGCTTCTGGGGTGTAACTGTTCCCCTGCTCAGCCCCATGATCTTCTACGTAGTCGCGATAGGGACGATCAGCGCTTTGTACACATTCGGACAGATGGACCTCCTGATCGGTCCGGGGGCATCCACCTACACGAACACAGAGACCCTGTCGTACCTTATCTACCAAGACGTAATTGTCTCCCCCAACCAGGGAGTTGCGGCATGTGCAGCGATAGCCCTGTTCGTGCTGACTGCCTTGATCACATTTGCCCAGTTCCGATTCCTCGAGAAGCGGGTTCACTATGGAAACTGACGTATCTACCGTGACCTTGCGCTCCGTGACGGAACCCTCCGATACAGGCAAGCGGTCGCGGACCGCTCGATCGCACGGCGCCCCCGACTCTTCGCACGGCTCACGTCTGCGACCGAGCATTCGCAAGTACCTTAGCTACGCGGTTCTGACGGTTGGGGCTCTCATCGTCCTGTTTCCCTTATATATGACGCTGGTCAGCTCTCTTCTAACCCAGAGCGAGTACGTAGCTCAGCCGCCGGTCTTCTTCCCGATTCACCCGCAATGGGACGCCTACAGCAAAGCGTTCATCCAGGGAGACATGTGGAAGTACTTTGTCAACTCGATCCAGCAGACCCTGCTCATTGTAGTCGGCTCTACTGTTACTAGCGTCCTGGCAGCTTGGGCCTTCGCCGCGTACGAGTTCCCTCTGAAGCGGATCTTGTGGGCGCTGGTCCTTTCGACACTGCTGATCCCCTTCGAAGTGACGATCGTCGTAAACGTGCAGACCATCGACTCCCTTGGCTTGAGCAACTCGATCGTCGCTCTGGCACTTCCGTTCATGATGTCTGCGTTCGGCATATTTCTTCTGCGGCAGGCATTCCGCGGGATATCGAAAGAGCTGCGCGAAGCGGCAACCCTGGACGGAGACAGCTCGATGGGCTTCCTATGGAGGGTAGCCTTGCCGCTTGTCAGACCTCAGTTGGCGTCGTACCTTGTCATATCAGCGCTAGCCGCGTGGAACCAGTACCTCTGGCCACTGATCCTCACTACGAACAGTTCAGCTCACCGCACCATCCAAATCGGACTGAAGACGCTGAATTCCACCACTTTCAAAAACTATGACGTCGTCCTGGCGGGAGCGGTTATAGCGTCTGTCCCCGTCTTCATACTCATGATTATCTTCAACAAGCAGTTGATACGCAGCCTTAACGCCGGCGCTGTAAAATGACTTGTAGCACAATCGGCTACCCGGTAGCGATCCTTTGAAAAGAGACCTGCGGAAAGGCCGGGCCGCTCTAATAACGCCGTGTCGCCTAATCGGAGTTCATGATGAGACCTTGGTCCACCACGACTCTATCTCCCGGTGCGACTACCTGGAAGGTGACGACCGCGTCGTCGCAGGTGCTCCAGCGGACCGTCAGCACGCTCGGCGGTGTTACTGGGGATGCGAACCGTCCAGAGACTCGGGTCACTGTCTCGGAGCGACCTTCCCACACTTGGTCGACGATGGTGGATACTGCGCGGGCGAGCGTGGCTGTCCCGTGAAGGATGGGATGGTCCATGCCTGCGGCGCGAGCGACCGCCCTATCGGTGTGTATCGGGTTGAAGATCCGGGCGCACTCCGAATATATGTGGGCGGATCCGGCGCCGACCTGAAAGGTCGCCTCGTGAAGGCCGGAAGCCTCTGACGGTGGCACCCACGCTGGGAGGTTGTCGCCAGTAGGGGCAAAGTCGGGTAGATCGTGGTGTGCTCCTAGCGCAAGCACATCGAATCGCGTGGTAGCTACGGGCAGTCCCTCGGCGTCCACCGTTTCGAGCAGGTAGCGAACCAGAACGCCTGGACGCTTCGCTTCGATACCCTCGATCGTCAGCGAAGTGGCAAGCGAGTCTCCGGGCCTTACCAGTCTGTGGATGATCGTGTCTTGGCCAGCGTGAAGCACCGCCGACGCCCCTGTGACTTGGACGTCCGGATCGTCGAGTCTGCACGAGGCCAAGACGGGCCATTCGAGACAGACCACGAAGAGGGGATGGCCAACGATTCCACCTGAAACGGTCGTATCTATATGGGTAGGCTTGGTGTCATCGATAGAAGCGGCGTACGCCATGAGCCACCTTGCGTCTACGCTCACGGCGTTTGTGGTGCCAATGTTGATAGCAACCCCCCTATTTACTGTATTCTCGATTTGGAGGCCTAATGGACGCCGCGTCCAGCGTGCCAACGTCGACTAGTATACCGGTTTGTCACGGACAGCCACATTTTCGCCAGTAACAGCTCTCCTGTGACAGATAGCAACACCGAATAGTGTGGCTTCGTGTGGCTTAGAAAGGGAAGGGAATGCGCCTGATAGAACATTGGCTCGGCGGCCGATCAGAATCCGGTCAAAGTGGCGGACGGAGAGGGGCCGTATGGGACCCCGCGACTGGGGAGCAGCAAGCAGAGGTGGCCTTAGCATCAGCGCCAGAGGTGGACAGTGCTGTTGACATTGCCAGTTCAGCTTTCGCCGACTGGTCTTGCTACGCGCTGTCGCGTCGTAGCGAGATCATGTTCCGTTTCCGCCAACTCCTTTTCGAGGAGCGGCAGTCGCTGGCAGCTGCGATAACAGCCGAGCACGGCAAGACCACTTCAGATGCCCTCGGCGAGCTAGCTCGTGGGCTCGAGAACGTCGAGTTCGCTTGTGGCATACCACATCTTCTAAAAGGCGAGTATTCTGAACAAGTGTCATCCGGGGTGGATGTCTACTCGATCCGCCAGCCACTCGGAGTTGTTGCCGGGATCACCCCGTTCAACTTTCCCGCGATGGTTCCCCTATGGATGCTAAGCAACGCCATCGCATGTGGCAACACGGTCGTACTCAAGCCATCGGAGAAGGATCCATCGGCGTCGATCGTGATTGCTCAACTGCTGAAAAGGGCCGGCCTGCCCGACGGAGTGTTCAACGTGATCCACGGAGACCGGGAAGCCGTCGACGCTCTCCTGGACTCCAATAAGGTATCCGCTGTGTCATTTGTCGGCTCAACGGCGGTCGCTCGGCACGTTTACGAGCGAGGGACGCAGGCGGGAAAGCGGGTTCAGGCACTTGGCGGGGCCAAGAACCACATGGTCGTACTGCCAGACGCCGACATCGACCTTGCCGCTGACGCGGCCGTGTCTGCGGCGTACGGCTCGGCGGGCGAACGCTGCATGGCAGTGTCTGTTGTAGTAGCCGTCGGAGCGGTGGGCGATACCCTCGTGGACGCAGTGTCGTCCCGATTGGCGAGGATTCGGGTCGGTCCGGGTGCAGAGCCCTCAAGCGAAGTCGGACCACTGATCAGCGCAGAGCACCGGGAGAAGGTTGCTTCCTACCTGGATGCGAGCGTTCGAGAAGGTGCCCATCTCGTCTACGACGGACGGGCACATGAAGTCCCCTCGGCCGGATTCTTCCTCGGGCCGTGCCTTGTCGACAGGGTACAACCCGACATGAGCGTATATCGTGATGAGGTCTTCGGGCCCGTTCTGTGCGTCGTGAGGGTGAACACCTATGAGGAAGCCCTTGAGCTAGTGAACTCTAATCCCTACGGGAATGGGACTGCTATATTCACCAGGGACGGCGGCACTGCTCGTCGCTTCCAGTCAGAGTGTGAAGTTGGAATGGTGGGGATAAACGTCCCGATCCCGGTCCCGGTGGCCGGCTATAGTTTCGGCGGCTGGAAGGCATCCCTTTTCGGTGACACCCACATGTACGGTCCTGACGGGATCCGCTTCTACACCCGTATGAAAGTGGTCACCAGCCGGTGGCCCGCACCTTCCTCGTCGCAGGTCGACTTGGGATTCCCACTGACTCGTTAAGGGGTTTGATATGAGCACATCGCTATCCGGGCTGCGTTCGGACACCGGGCTGTATTCGGACGAGGCGGCGCAGGTTATACGTGATGACGAGGAGTACGTCTTTCACTCTTGGTCTGCGCAGCGGAACCGCAAGCCGATCGCCGTAGCAGGAGCCGAGGGCTCCTGGTACTGGGATTACGAAGGGCGTCGATATCTAGATCTCGCATCTCAGTTGGTATACACCAACGTTGGCCACCAACATCCTCGTCTGGTCAATGCGATCATCGAGCAGGCGAAGACGTTGTGCACGATAGCCCCTTCCTTCGCTAACGATCGCCGCGGGGAGGCGGCACGGCTCATATTGAAGCACGCTCCAACAGGCCTCAAGCAGGTGTTCTTTACAAACGGCGGAGCCGAAGCTAACGAGAACGCTATCAGGCTCGCCCGCCTGCACACAGGCCGTAACAAGATCCTCGTTGCTTACCGCTCCTATCACGGGGCTACCGGGGGAGCAATCACGCTGACCGGTGATCCCCGACGTTGGCCATCGGAGCCGGGCATGCCTGGAATCGTGAGGTTCTTCGGTCCTTACGCCTATAGATCGGCCTTCGGAGCCCGTTCACAAGAGGAGGAGTGCGTTAGGAGCCTAGCGCACCTTGAAGAGGTCCTTGCTCTTGAGGGACCTCAATACGTAGCTGCTGTGCTCCTTGAGCCGGTAGTAGGAACGAACGGCATTCTCGTCCCGCCAGACGGTTACCTCCAAGGTGTGAGAGAGATCTGTGATCGCTACGGGATCTTGATGATCGACGACGAAGTCATGGCCGGGTTCGGGCGCTGCGGCGAGTGGTTTGCGGTAGACAGGTGGGGAGTGCGCCCTGATCTCATTACCTTTGCAAAAGGAGTCAATTCCGGCTACGTCCCCTTGGGCGGTGTGATCTTATCGGAGGAGGTAGCCTCCACATTCGCCGAGGTGTCCTACCCCGGCGGCTTGACGTACTCCGGTCATCCCCTTGCCTGTGCTGCAGCCGTTGCATCTATAGGGCTATTCGAAGACGAGGGACTGGTGGAGCGCAGCCGTCGACTTGGAGAGGAAATTCTCGGTCCGGAGCTGCAGGCGATTGCGCAACGGCATCCGAGCGTTGGGGAGGTGCGTGGTCTTGGCTGCTTCTGGGCCATCGAGCTCGTTACCGATCGTGCGACCAGGGAGCCCCTCGTGCCGTTTAACGCAAAGGGTGCAGATGCTCAGCCGATGTCGACAGTAGTAAAGGCTGCACTGGATGAGGGAGTGTCCCTGTTCAGCCACTTCAACCGACTCCACCTGCTACCACCGTTGACGATTGCCGAGGACGATCTTCGCTTCGGCCTCAGCGTCGTCGACCGGGCGCTGTCGGTAGCTGATCAGCTGGCGGCGTCGCGCTAACCTCGACGTGCAGCTGTCTCCCGAGTGCAGAAGGCTCGAACTCGACTCAGCATTCGTTGGCTCTACTTGGCCTGAGCCCGAGCGCTGGTTATGGGATGCAGGCTGTGTGATCAGCGATGAAAGTCGAATCGTATTTTGATACCGGGAGGGCATTGTGCGAGCAGGTCGACGTCTGGGTCGTCGAGCACGGCTACTACGGGATAGCCTCCGGTAGTCGGATGGTTGCGGAGCATGACTATTGCCGACCCGCCTCCAGCGATCTCGACCGCTCCGGCGACGAGAGCCTCCGAAGGCAGCTGAGATTCCCCCGCCAAGGTGATCGGCGGGCCGGCGAGACGGACGCCGGTGCGGTCGGCGGCGCTCGACACTTCGAAGGGCGTCCCGGTCAGCGTTGCCAGGCCGCTTCGGTCAAGCCAGTCGTAGCGCGGTCCTGGGGTGACACCAAGACGGATCACCTCCCCAGTTGTAGGGAAGGCAGGAGTCGGGATAGCGGGTGTGGCGAAGGCGGGCCCGGTCGTTGTGGACTTCCCGGGCGCTCCCAGGGGCAGGACGTCTCCCGGCTGGAGCCGGGCAGGGCCGAGGCCGGACAGGGTGTCGGTCGACCGGCTGCCAAGGACAGGTTCCACGTCTATGCCACCCGCCACGGCCACGTACACGCGTAGACCGGACAGGCCGCGCCCAAGCCGTAGCTCCGCGCCGGCGCCCAAGTGTAGGGGAACGTCCTGGCGGGCGGGGATCCCGTCGACGGTCACCTCGGCCCGGGCGCCGCACACTGCGACGGTCCGGGGAGCTCCGAGTCGTAGAACGAGACCAGGCGCCGCCGGGCCGACGAGACTCTCGATGAGAGCGCTCGCCGCAGGGTTCCCGACGAGAGCGTTAGCCCGGGCGGCGGAGGCTGCGTCGGCTGCGCCGGCCCTGGGAACTCCCAGGTGCCCGTAGCCGCGCCTCCCGCAATCTTGGACGGTGGATCCAATCCCCGAGTCGAGCACTTTCAAGTAGCCGGACGCCAAAGTACTGGGGCTGGCCGCACGTGCATCGCCGGTTGCAGGCGAGGACACCCCCATTTCCGGTCGTCCGGAGGCATGCGGCGTAGACGAAGGGGTCCTCCGTAGGGTCGATCCGGTGCCGCCCCTAAGGGCGGAAGCCCGGAAGAGTACCCGGTCGCCAGGTAGGAGCAGCGACGGGTTCTCTTCGCGGGCGTCGAAGAGCGAGAGTTGGGTGGATCCTATGATGCGCCATCCGCCGGGAGTGGGCTGAGGGTACACGGCGGTCATCCCGGCGGCGATAGCCACCGACCCGGCGGGGACCGACAGCCTCGGGGAGCTCAGGCGTGGCACCCACAAGGCGGGGTCGCCGCCGGACAGGTACGCGAATCCAGGGGAGAAGCCAAGGAAGTCGACGGTCCACGTCGAAGCTGAATGTCGGCGGGCGATCTCCGCCGGTGGCATTCCCAGCTCGGCGGCGGTGAGGTCGAGGTCGAGGCCGTCGTAGTCGACCGGTATGGTCAGCGTTCGTGGGGCCGCTGACTCGGACTGCGATCCGTCAGGGTTGTGCGAGTCGCTCTCTCCGAGGCGCATACGGCCTAAGGCGGCTTGGAGGACGGCGTGAGGGTCGGTACCCGGGCTCACGATCACGCCGACCGTACGCGCCCCGACGATCACTTCCTCGACCCCGGAGTACGCCCCGTAGCGCAGGAGCCGCCACAGCCGGTTGAGTGTCTCGTTGTCCGTGCCTTCCACGATGACGGCGTTCCTGCCCGCGGGCAGCACCCGGACCCGGGTCACGCAGGGAGTCGCCTGGGGGAGACGCCCTGGCGTCCCCGGCTCGCGAACGGGGCCACCTCCGTGCCCGTCTCTTCGACGGCGCGTCTCACGCACCGGGCGAGCTCCAGCGCGCCTGGCGTGTCGCCGTGCACGCAGATCGAATCCGCTCTTAGGGGAAGGTTCGTGCCCTGCAGCGTCTCGACGATGCCGTCGACGAGCAGCCTCCTGACACGCTCCGCCACCACCGTCGCGTCGTGTACGAGCGCCCCGGCGACACGTCGATCCGCGAGGGTCCCGTCAGAGTTGTAGGCCCGGTCGGCGAAGAACTCCGAGAACGCCGTCACGCCGAACGAGGCCGCGCTCAAGGCGATCTGCGATCCCGGAGGGCACAGCACGGGGAGGGGCGACACGGCGGCCAATGGGGTGTCGGCGGGAGGAACCCACGAAGCGACAGCGCGGAGGACCTCGTCTGCTACGGAGGCCTGCGATGCGGCCTGGTTGTACAGGGCCCCGTGTAGCTTCACGTAGGACACGCTCGTTCCGACCAACCCGCAAGCCGCTGACATGGCCCCGATCTGGTAGGCGACGACGGCCGAGATCTCGCCGGGCGCCGTGGCCGAGCGCGCCGTGCGGCCAAAACCCTCGCGGTCGAGGTAGGAGTAAAGACCGG
>JAKBBA010000038.1 GCA_021808665.1 Actinomycetes bacterium | reverse complement strand
TCGCGGGTCGCCGTCGCCCAAGGCGCGGAATCACGGACTCCCAGCCTGCCGAGGGCTGGACCTCGTCCCAAGGTCCTCTCCGAACCGGCGTTCGGCGCCCACTCGACCCCTGTGCGGGCAAAGGCACGGTCGGGTACACGGAATCGTGCCAGCGATCCCCTACTGGCGATTGCTATGCGCCTGCTGTTCGGCGGGTTGGGCGTAGTTTTTGTATTTCCCCGCCGCCGAGGAGGGTGTCGATGGCGTTTCGGGTGTCTGCGTGGTCGTCGCTCCACAGGTGGCCGTAGACGCGTTCCATGAACGCAGCGTCGGTATGCCCCGCCCACCGTGCGACAGTAAGACGGTCGACCCCAGTAGCGATCCACAAAGCTACGGCCGTGTGCCTGAGGGCGTGGGGGGTTGGTTGCGGATCCGCGATCCCCGCCTTGGTGACAGCTTCCGCCCACGTGCGGTTACGCCAGTTCCCAGGTGTCATAGGCCCACCGTCCCGGCCGGTGAACAACCAGTCGCCCGGCCCCAGTCGCCGCTCGTCGACCATTGCCGCCAGCCGGCCCCGCAGAGCAGGCGTGACGGTGGGGACGGTGCGCTGGCCGGCGAACGTTTTCGTCGGATGAATCTGACGTCGAAGGTGACCGCCTGAGACTTCGAGGGGGACGCTGACCGCTGTCGCCCGGACGGTCACCTCACCCGCCGCGAGGTTCACGTCGCACACCCGCAGGGCGGCTAGCTCGCCGACGCGAAGACCCGTCGCCACAGCGAAAGGGACCACCAGCGCCCACCGGGGGGTCATGGCTTGTTCGAGTCGGGCTAGTTCGCCGACGGTCAAGAAGCGGCGTTCCACCCGGGTTTGGCGGGGCGCTTTCACCATCGCAGCAGGGTTAGCCGCGATCAAACCCTCAGCCACCGCGTCCGCCAACAGCTTCTTCAACGTGACCAGGCAGCGGGTCACCGTCGCCGGGGCCAGCCGGCCTGACAGTGACACCGCCCAAGCTGCGATGTCACTGCGACGCAGATCACCAAGGCGGACCGTCCCGAACTCCGGTTCGATCTGACACGCCCAGATAGACAACTCCCGCGCCTTGGTAGACGAAGTCACCTGACGGGTAGCCGACCACCGCCCCCACCACTCAGACACGGTGACCTTCCCGCCCGAAGGGTCCCCGCTGCCGCCACGGCGGCGCTCACCCAGGCGCTCCTGGCGGTACGCGTCCGCGTCCGCGGCGCTGTCGAAGTTCGCGGTGTGACGCCTACCCGAAGCGTCACGCCAGTTAGCCTCGAAAGTAACCGTCCCGCCCGGCCACGTGCGCCGGCGCACACCCGGCGGCAGCGGCCGGCGGGTCACGCCGCCCGATCCCGCAACCGCGGACGGCCCCGGCGGGCACCAGCCGCCAACGACACCGACACCGAACCCCGGGCCACGGTCGACGCCGGTGCGACCGTCTGGGACTCCAACCACGCGGCGACGTCCACCGGGCGGAACCGCAACCCCTTACCCACCCGCACGAAACCGATCCGGTGCTCGCAGGTAAGCCGGTAAACGTAATGCTTGTTCACCCCCAAATAGCCCGCCAGGCGCTCCGTGTCCCACAACTCCGACAACACCAACGCATCGTCACCCATACCCACAACAGGCCGATCGACAGATCCCGCCACCACCCCAAAAACAGCTCCCCGAGGACGATTCGCCGCCGTCGATGGTGGCGCAACGGTGGCGAAAACCCCACCCCCACAACCACCTACCCGATAGACACCCCGCCTGACCAGGACTTTTACAGTGGGGCTAGGTGGAATCGAACCACCGACCTCAGCATTATCAGTGCTGCGCTCTAACCGGCTGAGCTATAGCCCCGCGACTTACGGAGACTTCAGGTTACACCAAGCGCCGGGACGTCAACCTCGCAGCAGCCCAATCTCGCCTGCTTGTCTCGCTCAGGCCACCATGGCTGTGGTTGGCCGCCTGTGGACCAAGCCGGCAGAGCGCACCACGGGAGGCAGGGTAAAGACGAAGGCGAGGAGACGAGCTACTGCCAGGAACAATTCGGGAGGTATTGCGTCATCTACCTCGCACGTCGCGTGAATAGCTCGCGCCAGAGGCGGGTCCTCGACTACCGGTACCCGATGGGTGATACCCTCAGCTCGGATCCGCTGAGCCAACTCGTCTGTCCCTTTCGCTACGACAACCGGCGTCCCACCCCGCTGCGGGTCGTAGCGCAACGCCACAGCATAGTGGGTTGGGTTGACAACGATCACGTCGGCGCCGGCTACGGCAGCCATCATTCTGGACCTGGAAAGCCCTTGCATCCTCCGCCGAACATGGCCCTTAACCGTGGGGTTACCTTCGGCGTCCTTGTTCTCGTCCTTGACCTCCTGCTTGGTCATCTTGAGCGACTTTTGCAGCTTCCGGCGCTGCCACGCGTAGTCCCCCAAGCCAAGCACGAGAGCGACAGCCGATATATCACGAGTAAGACCAAGAAGGGTCGAACCTGCGTATGATAACATTGGTGTCATCTGAGCTGGCTGAGAACCAACAAGTGTGTGGCTAAGTCCTAAGATGGTCGTATAGGCGAGCCCTACGAGGGCCCCCAGCTTCACAAGCTGCTTGCCGAGTTGCCACACGGACTGCGTCGAGAACAAGTTCTTGAATCCTGTGAAAGGATTGAGCTTGTTCCACTTGGGTGCAGCGGCATGAAGCGAGAAGAGGCCGCCTGTCTGAGCAACTCCGGCTGCGAGACCGACCACAGCGAAGGCTCCAACTACCGGCAGGATAAGTGCGGCCGCGTCGTCAAGACCGCTGATCAGCACGCCAAGAGCTCCTGGGGACGTAGGGTTGGCGATCACGTTCGCTGACTGTCCAAGCAATCCGACGAGGCGCTGATCCGCACTCTTGAAAAGCGTCGGGATTATCATCGTTCCTACCAAGGCTATGAGCCAGGCCGAAACGTCTGGTGACTTGGAGACACGTCCCTCCCGACGTGCCTTCTTCCTTCGCTTCGGGGTGGGCTTCTCTGTACGGTCGTTCTTTGCCATCAGTGGCCGTTCACGAGGAGTGACATGTCAGTACCGATCCTGCCCAGAATGTTCGACAGGTAGCCGGGTAGGACCTGGAGTCCGATTGCGACGAACAGAAGCGACAGGAGCACCTGGATCGGGAAGCCCAGGAGCCACACATTCATCTGAGGTGCAGCTTTCGACAGAAGGGCTAGGCCGATCTGTGCAGCGAAGAGCACTGCTACCAGCGGTGCCGCAATCTCAAGGGTGGCCGTAAAGTAGGTGGCGACGTCAGCGCTTATGACGCCGGCGCCCAGTGCCGACGAGTTGAGCGTGATGGCCCCCTTCCCCAACGACAGGGCGAAGCCCTTCACCAGGAGCATCTCGCCGTTAGTGACGAACAGCAAGACCATACCTACCTGCTCGTAGAGCTGACCAAGGATTGGGGTCTGCTGAGCCGACAGGGGATCTATCGAAGGGGGAAGGTTCAGACCTCCGAACAGGTCAACCATCGATCCCGCCGAACTGATTGCACTGAGAAGGATCTGCACGGGCAGACCGAGGATCAACCCGCTGAACACCTGCATGACCAGCGCTCCGATGAGGCCAGCTGTATCAGTAGGTATAGCGCTCGCCGGCACCTGATGGAGAGACAGCAGCGCAAGCCCACCGGCGAACCCGATCAGAACCGGCCGAGGTGTAGTGGCGCTATTCGAAAACGGCGGGACGACAACAAGCCATGCCAGCGCCCTCACGAACACCAGCAGGAAACCGAGGAGCCACAGAGGGTCTACGTTAAAGCTCAACCTAGCCCCCTACGAGACTGGCCGTCTGCGAGATCATCGCAGTCGTGTAACCCTCCATCTGGCCCAGCATCCAGTGTCCAGCCACGATGAGGATTACCGCGACGACAACCAGTTTGGGTACGAAAGTCAGCGTCACCTCCTGGAGTTGGGTCACCGTCTGGAAAAGCGACACGACCAGCCCGACAATCAGACTTCCCAGGAGGAACGGGAGTGCGAGCTTCATGGTCATCATGAGCGCTTCGGACGCCACGCTCATCAGCTGCCCTTCGGTCAATTGAATCCCACCACCAAAGAGTGGGTGACCAATATCCATCCGTTTACCATCACGAACAGAAGAAGCTTGAACGGTAACGACACAAGTGTAGGTGGAAGCATCACTACCCCTAAAGACATCAGCACAGATGCCACCACTAGGTCGATGACCAGGAACGGAATGAAGATGACGAAGCCGATAATGAACCCGCTCTTAAGCTGGGAGAGCACGAAGGCAGGAATGATGGCTGCGAGAGACGCGTTAGTGGGCGTCGCTGGATGCTCGCCGTCGACGCCCGTCGTCAGAGCGAGCTCCTGGCTCCCGGTCTGCTTGAGCATCCATGACTTGAGAGGACCTTCTGCAGCGTGGTACGCCTGCGTTGCGCTGTCTTGGCCGTGAAGATACGGTTGCAGCGCGACCTTGTTCAACTGGGTCAATGTAGGCGTCATGATGAACAAGCTAATGATAAGCGCAAGACCGGCCAGCACCTGGTTTGGCGGGGTAGTCGTCAAACCCAAGGCCTGACGCAACAGGCTAAAGACGACGATGATCCTGGTAAAGCCGGTCATCAGGATCAGAAGTGAAGGTGCCAAAGCCAGCAGCGTCAGCGACAGGATAACGAGAATACTGTCGGATGGCTTGCCTAGGGCACTGCCAAGGTTTATGTTTAGAGACGCCCCCGCGCTTGCAGTGCTCGGGGTGGTCACGGCTGTGAGTAAGTGGTTCATCGAACTAGCTCACTCAGGCTCGCCGGATCGTCAGCTCTTGCAGCTGCTGACAAGTTTGCCGCAATCGTGCAATCGACCAGGCTCTCTCGGCTCTCGGATAGTCCTGGTCGCCGACCATAGCAGCTTGCTCAGATGCCGCAAGTTCAGCTATGTCGCTGCTGAGCTCTGCCAGGCGGGTGACCTGATGTGCCGTGACCCCTAGGAGAAGAGTTTCCGATCCTGCTCTCACAATCGCGACATGAACTCCCTTTCCCAGAGTCTGTCGGTTCAGAACCGTCATGACTGCATCTGAGCGTTTGGATCGGGCTGTCTTTGCGAACCGACCCCTCGCAACTTTCGATGCCAACCAGATCAGTACAAGCACCACCGCTAGCCCTACAAGCAGCTGGAACATCAAAGAGGTAGCTGACACGCTGTTAGCTCCTGTACTGACAGCAGTTAGAGCTATAACATTTCCCATTGCGATCAGCTCGCCGGTCGGCTTGCCAGCGAAGCGTTAGCCGTGATCTCAGTGACCCTGACCCCGAGCTCGTCGTCGAGCACCACGACTTCACCTCGTGCCAGGAGCGTGTTGTTGACCAAGATATCCACCGGTGAGCGGGCAAGCCGGTCAAGCTCGATCACTTTCCCAGGTCTGAGGGCGAGCAACTCGCGCATCGTCATACGGGTACGGCCAAGTTCCACCGTGACCCCCATGTCGACGTTGTACAACAACTCGATAGGTCGCCCCTCGCCTCCTGTGGCCGAGCCTGCCTCTAAGGCCCCTAGTTGGTCTCCCACAACCGGGTTAGACACGCCAGCTTGAACCTCTGTCATTTGCTCTCCTTTGTTTTCGTCTCGACAATCATGCAGGCGAGGTGTTTGCCGGAAGTGGTGGGCACCACGTCGCAGAAATGGATCCCCTCGACGTTCAGGCACAGTGTCGCGGCTTCGGGCTGCTGAAGGGAGATCGAGTCTCCGATAGACAGGCTGAGAATCTCGTCGGCCGACAGGACTACCTCTCGGAACGAGACAGAAACCTGTACCGGAGCGTCGAGCACTCGCTCTAGCACCGCCTTGTCCTGCGAGCCCTCGTCGCGCACATCGGGACGATCGATACGCTCAAGGGCGTCCACTAGGGTGAGCGGAACCAGCAGCGGCAGTCCGGCGGTCGCGTCAAAGCCCACCCCGTCTTCGAAGGTGAACTTCAGGCCTATGAGAAGGTAGACTTCCGAAGGGTCTGACATCTGCACTAACGACGGGCTAGTCGACGCGTGCAAAGGCCCTTTCGCCAGTGGGACGATTACGCTGACCGCCTTGAATGCTTCGGCGAGAAGAGTCTCAGCGACCTCGGCTACGAGTCGCATCTCGATATCGGAGAGCTGACGTTCGAGAGCGACCGAGGTAACGCTGCCCCCCAGTCGTAGCTCGACTAGGGCTTGTGCCAACGGCGAAGGAAAGTGCAGACTCACTCGCCCGCCCAACGGACTGATAGCTCCGACAGCCAGGTATGTCGGATCTGGAAGCGATGACGCGTAAGTCTCCCAGCGCTCCTGCTTGAGAGCGCCGATCTCGACTTTGGCGGACGTTCGAAGCAACCCAGTCAGGGCCTGGGTGACACGGTGAGCTGCGACCTCAAGGACCGGGAGAAGACGGCGCAGCCTGTTGCGCTCCATCGCCTCGTGGCGCTGAAAGTCGTAGAGTTCGTATTGACGCAGGTTCTCAGCAGCCTCTTCGGCCGCGACGACATCGGGCATGCAGGGTCTCCCCGGGCCTGTCCGTGGCCGTGAGATCGGTTGCCGTCCTGGCGCTTCTGATATTTCTTCGGCAACCTCACCCGATCACTTGAGCCCCCCTCAGGGATCAGGCCATCTGGGCCAGAGCGTTCAAGTTCGCCGCCGTGGTCGACACCACCTTCGTGTTCGCCTGGTAAGCCTCTTGTGCCACGATCAGGTCGGTGAGCTGCGAGGACAGGTTCACGTTGGATCCCTCCAAGGCGCCACCTACCAGACTCCCTAGTCCTCCAGTACCGGCGACACCCACCGTCGGCTGCCCCGAGTTCGAGCTTTGGATATACATGAGATTGCCTTGAGACGCGAGTCCCCCGGGGTTTGAGAACTGGGCAAGAGCGATCTGGCCGATCGCCAGAGTCTTCCCATTCGAGAACGAACCTGTGATAACACCGTCAGAACCCACCGAGTAGCCCGAGAGGGTTCCAGAGGAATACCCGTCCACGCCCGTGACGGTAAGAGACTGCTGGCCGGAATACTGCGTCACCGCTCCTGGCGACGCAGGATTCGGGAACTGGATGTTCCAAGTGTCCGAGGCGGGGAAAGCGTAGGTTGAAGGCATATTCTGGACGGGCAGCGAGAGGGAGCCGTCAGAGTTGGTCGTAGCTCCCGTCACCGAGGCGATCTGCCCCGTGGTCGTTCCGAAGGTGATCGTGGGAGGAGTGGTCCAAAGCTGCGTCGTAGCTCCTGCTGGATCGGTCACGGTTCCCTGTACCGTCCAGGTGTTGGCTTTGCCCGTTACTGGAGTGAAAGTCAAGTCAACGGGTACGACGTTACCCAGCGCATCGTACGCATTGATGGTTGAGTTGACCGGCGTCGCTGTACCCGTCCCTGACCAAGCTGGGAGGTTACCTCCCAAAGTCATCTGGGTGGTTGGTGTCGCCGGCATGGTCGTATTGGTAGGTATGGTGAGTGGCCCTGTAGGAGCATTCGTATTGATAGTGCCCTGGGTGTTGGCCATCCAGCCTTGGATGAGAGCACCACTTTGTGTCGTCAAGTTGCCGTTCGCGTCCAGCGTCAGGTTCCCATCTCTCGTGTACATCGTCTGACCGAACTGCTGGGCCACGAGAAAGCCGCTTCCTTGGATGGCAACGTCTGTTGGTACATTCGTCGCTTGGATAGCCCCTTGCGACTGGTTGGACGACACGGCTCCTATGCGTACGCCGGCGCCAACAGCGATCGGGTTTATACCCCCGGACTGGCCCCCCGCTACCGGTGCAGAGGCTCCAGCGACCTGTTCAGCAAGTAGGTCGGTGAACTGGGCCGACTGTGACTTGTAGGCGGTAGTGTTAGAGTTCGCGACGTTGCTACCGATGACATCCAGGTAGGTTTGGTCGGCGGCTATTCCAGATACTGCGGCTATCAATGACTGTTCCATTGGGGCATCCTTTCAGGTGAGAAGTGCTAGTTCTTGGTGATCTTGGGTCAGCTTGAAGTTGAGGGCGAGCTAGTGCCGGCTGACGCCGTGCTAGCAGATGACGCTGCGGCCGATACAGCTGATCCGTTAGCGCTGGATACCTGGGTTACCTGGTCCAGGGCGACAGATCCGCTCTGTCCGGCCAGGGTTAGCTGGGGAGGGCCAGAGGAGTTGAGCAGCACGGACGTAACAGTCCCGGACACGCTCTGGCCTCCAGCACCGGTACCTGTGATCTTCTGACCAAGCATCGAGTCTGCCGCCACGGTCTGCTCTTCAGCATTGAGAGTGGTCTGCGACTGCACGGCGGTCAGTTGGGCGATCTCCGTCATGAACGAAGTGGGGTCAGTAGGATTGCTTGGATCCTGGTTCTTCAACTGCGCAACCAGCAGGTTGAGGAAGGTCTGGGTATTGTCAAGCTGGTTCAGGCCACTCGTCGCCGAGGTTGCACCTGCCGCACTTGACGAGCTAGCGCTCTGGCTGGCGCTTGAGCCGGACGTGGGCACTACGAAAGACATGGCATCTCCTTGAAAGAGCTAGAGTCGAAGGTCTACTGATGTCCTGGCATTGACCCCTTGAGAGGTGACCAGAAGAGAGCTGCGTGCAGCACCGGACTGCGTTGCAAGGCTCGACTGCGACGGACTCCCTGGGATTCGACCTTTTGTGCCGCCGGCCAGAAAGACGTCAGCGTGTCGCCCTCCCGATCCGAGTTGCTGGCGCAGATCCGGCAACGCGGTCCCGAGGACCTGGCGTGCGCCTGGATGGTCGGCATGAAGCTCGACCGTCACGTGACCCGATTGGACTGTTACGGTAGCCTGTATGGTCCCGAGGTCGGCCGGATGCATCTCAATAGATATTTGGTGCGTACCGTTTGGCCGGTTAAGCACCGGTGACAGTACCGACAGCATCTGCTGTGATTGAGAGCTGACCGCCGTGGAACCTGGCGAAGCTTGGACCGAAACCGAAGCGGAGACCGGCGCTGGCGCCGGATGAGCTTGGGCCGACGTCGATGGGACGGCCGCGATACCCAACCCACCGGAGGGCAATCCGGAGGAGCTCTGGACGCGGGCGGGACTCTGTGCCAACTCTGCCGAACCGGTCTGTAGGGCGACAGTTCTGACTGTCTGTTGTGGAGCCGAAGCCACATCTCTCTTCAGCCCTTCACCGCCTTGGACGCCACCTCGAGCAGGTGTCGGACCTCGGAGCACTTGGCCAGCTACGGCCGTGGGACTCTCCGACGGGACAACCGAGGAAACTGGTGGTGGGGAGGTAGGAGTGCGAGGCGAGACAGATCGTGCGCCGGACACGGAAGGGGATGGGGACTGCGGCGCCGTGCCCAGGATCTGAGGTGCCAGATCCATAGCTGATGTCGTTTGTGACGTCCCCTTGGAGACAGTAGCGGTCATAGAGGCAGCGCGAGTTCCATTGGAGGCAGGATCGGTCGCAGCTGTAGCTGCGAGCGGTGTGGTCTGGGAACTCACGGGCTGTGCCGCAGCCCCCCGGGTGGCGTCCCGACTCGGGGCTGCTGAAGTCGAGGCTGACACCTCTGTAGCCGTTCCAGCTACTACGGGGTTTCCCTTCGGTTCGCCAGAGCTGGACAGCTTGAGTGCTTTCTCGCTGCGCGAGCGCTTCTTCGCAGACGCGCCGGCTTCCGGCGAGTTACCCTGCGACTTCGACTTGGTGACGCCGTCGAGGTGGCTCTTGAAGTCAGTAACTGCTGAGGGTTTCGCTCCTACCGGCATGACGCCAGTCTCGGACCCGCTAGGTAGCCACCTCGCCTGAGATGTCTTCCCAGAAGTACCGGCTGGTTTGGAGGTTTGATTGGCGTCCGTCGCCACCGTCAAAGTGGAAGCCACGTTGGCCGGCATGGCGGTCACGCCAGGACCCCGACGTTGGACAGCATCGAGGTGATGCTCGAGACGTAGTTCTGAGTCTCAGCGTAAGGCGGCACTCCGCCGTACGAAGCGACAGCCGCAGGACCCGCGTTGTAGGCGGCCAGCGCCAGTGGGACAGAACCACCGTAGTCGGTCAAGTAGCTACTCAGAAGCTGTGCCGCTCCGTCTATGGCGGAGGTCGGGTCGAGTGGTGTCACCCCAAGGCCGGCGGCCGTGGCCGGCATGAGCTGCATCAGTCCCACGGCACCCGCGCCGCTCTGAGCAGTCGGGTTGAACCCGGACTCCTGCTTGGCTACTGCCGCTAGGAGGACCGGGCTGACACCGTACGTCTGGCCTGCAGACTCGAACAGGGGTTGGTAGGAGGACGGAACGCCCAGGGCGTCCATCGCCGCGTTAGTCGCCGATCCGTTCGAGGTTGCCAGAACCGAACCCGCAGAGCTCTGCGAGGTCGTTACTCCCGGGGTAGCTTCAACGATGCGCCGGATCGCCACAGGCTGGCCGACTGCTTGAACTTGCACCGTCGAGCCGCTCTGCGGTGCATCGATCATCTGGCCGTTGCCGATGTAGATGCCGACGTGACCTGGACTGGTCGCTGTCCCGTCGGAACCAGCGAAGAAGACGAGGTCTCCGGGTTGGGCCTGGGCGAGGCTCGGTACCGCCACCCCCGAGGTAGCCTGCTCCTGACTCGTCCGTGGCAGGCTCACCCCGAGATCGGCGAAGACGGTCTGTACCAAGCCGGAACAGTCGAACCCGGTCGAGGGGCTCGTCCCCCCCCACTGGTATGGGGTGCCGAGATACTTCGCAGCGTCGGCTACGACGGCCGACCCGCTCAACTGACCCTGGGAAGACGCTGCGGTAGACGCGCCAGCGCTTGTTCCACCAACGAGCGAGGTCAAGAGCCCGAGCGACCCTGACGACAGGGCTCCCGGAGACGAACCGCTCAGGCCGGCGCCGCTGCTCGGGCCGGCCGAGGCATTCGAGGCGGGGCTCAGGCTGCCTCCATCCTGGATGGAAGTGATCTCCGAGTTCACCTGCGACAGCACCGAGGCGAAATCGCCGGTCGACGCAGCGGCCGAAAGCTGACTTCCGATGCCGCTCAGTTGCGCAGCGAACTGCTGGATGGCTCCCACCGTCAGCGCCGGATTCGAAGTCACAGCGGGTGTCGCGGTCACTTGGGCCTCACCCCCGACGAGGGCTGCCTGTCCCACCTTGCGTTGACGATGTCGTCCACCGACGCCGCCTCCGCCCTCGCCTCCGAGTAAGACCACTCGGATCTGCGTCGCTCGTCGAGGCGCTCAAGGGAGGCCACTCTCTGGCCGGCGAGCACCCACGCCGAGTAGCACGATTCTGTCTCCTCCTCACACTGCACCACCAGCTTCGAAGCCTCCTCGACCGCTTCGGCTAGGCGCAGCTGCCGGCTTCTGTCGTCGAGGAAGGCATCCCTATCCCCCGGGCCACGTAACGCCGAAGAGGTCACGATCCGGTAGGCGTCCAAAGCCGCGTCGCGCCGGGACTGAGCTCGACGGAGATGATGGTTGGCGGCGGCGAGGCTCTGACGGGCGGCCTCCTCCTGCGCCCGCCGGGCGCGCAGAACCGGCTCCAGCGAGAAATGGTATCTTTTCATCGGACTACCTCGGCTAGTTCGGCGCCGGCCTTGGGCTGCTCGCTCAGAACGTCTCCCAGCAGGCGCCAGGCCTCCTCGGAGGGCACGATCTCGCTCTTGCGCTGCTGAAGGAACGCGTCCAGATCGTCGCGTAGGCTGACTGCCCGGTCCACGATCGGGTTGGTTCCCGGCACGTAGGCCCCTATCTCGATCAGGTCCCGGGCGTCTCGATAGGCGGCAAGGAGTCGCCTCATGTCGGCGCTGAGAGCGCGTTGCTCTGGGGTTGTGATCATAGGCTCCACCCTGGATACCGAGTCGAGGACCTCGATGCTCGGAAAGTGCCCGGAAGTAGCGAGACGCCTTGATAGCACGATGTGGCCGTCGAGGATCGAGCGTGTCGTGTCAGCTATGGGCTCGTTCATGTCGTCGCCATCGACGAGCACCGTATAAAGGCCTGTTATCGAACCGACCTCGCCAGCCCCCGCCCGCTCCAGGAGTTTCGGAAGTAGGGAGAACACCGACGGTGGGTAGCCGCGCGTGGCGGGCGGCTCCCCCGCCGAGAGACCAACCTCGCGTTGGGCCATAGCGAAACGGGTTACCGAGTCCATCATCAAAACCACGTCGTGTCCTTGGTCGCGGAACCATTCCGCTATCCGAGTCGCCGTGAAAGCTGCCCGGATACGTACCATCGCCGGCTCGTCGGACGTGGCGACCACCACCACCGACCGAGCCAGGCCTTCCTCGCCGAGGTCGTGGCTGATGAACTCGTTCACCTCACGACCGCGTTCTCCGACGAGGGCGAGCACAGCCACCGTGGCGTTGGTGCCCCGAGTGATCATCGACAGCAAGCTGGACTTGCCTACGCCGGAACCTGCAAAGATCCCGAGTCGCTGACCCCGCCCGCACGGCACGAGTGTGTCCAAAGCTTTGACCCCAAGAGCAAGCTGGCGGTCCACAAGATCCCTGCGTAGCGGATGAGGCGGTGTACCGTTGACCCGTACCTGGTCCCACTCGCCGTCAATTGGTCTGCCGTCGATCGGCCTGCCGAGGCCGTCGAGAACTCTGCCGAGCAACCCGGGTCCAACCATGATCTGCAGAGGACCGCCGACCGGGTCGACGCGGTCCCCGAAGCGCACGCCGTGGAGATCTCCCAGCGGCATGCACGCAAGCGAAGAGCCTTCTACCGCCACGACTTCAGCGTCGAGCACGCCACCAGAGCGATAGATGCGCAACGCATCTCCAACCGCAGCTCGAAGCCCGTCGACCTCTACGCGCAATCCTACTATCCGGGTGACCTGACCGGAGATCTGGGGTCGGACCGCCTGGCTCAGACGTACCCGGACTGACTCTGTGAGAGCCATCAACGAACTCCGGGCTCATCTGTCGACGGAGACGTCAAGCTGAGCTCCTCGAGCACACGACGGGCCCTCTGTAGGGCGGGTCCGATCTGAGCGTCGATACGGCACGCACCGGCTGCGACGACACATCCGCCTATCTCTACTGCGGGGTCGGAGACGACCTTAATCGCGGCCTCTGGAACGAGGTCTTGTATGTCTTCGACCGTCAGTTCGTCGGCCGGGTTCACCTTGACGACGAGATCCTCCCCCTCGGGAACCAGCCGCAAAGCTCGGGTCGCCGACTCCAGCGCGGGGCGAGTCTGAGACAGCTCGCGTTGGAGGATCGCCTCCGCCAGCCGGCAGGCGAGCTCGACAACCTCGACCTCCCCAAGAGCGAGACTTTCCCTGCGGGTCTCCGCGACCCGTCCGGCCGCGTTGGACAGCGCGTCGGCCAGGCGGCGCAGCTGGGCTGTCCGGGTGGCCTCCTGACCGTTGGCGAACTCGGCGGTTGCAGCGTCGTAGCCTTCCTGCCAGGCGCGAAGGCCCACTTGCTCTAGTTCCTCGTCGAAGCTCACGCCCTGGGACCTCTCGACTGTTCTACGCCTGGCCACCAGTGAGGCGACCGGAGCCTCGAAACCTTCTTCGCGCCTGACGATGCGCCTATGGTGGAACTTAGACGTACTCATCGTCACCCCGGGCTAGGACTATCTCCCCGGACGCCTCCAGGTCACGGACGATCTTGACGATGGCGCTTTGTGCCGTCTCCACCTGGGATAGGCGGGTCGGACCGAGCGAGTCGATCTCCTCAAGGAGGTCCTCGGATGCCCGCTCGGACATGTTCCGCATGAAGCGCTCCCGGATCTCCTCGCTACCCGCCTTGAGTGCGATGGCAAGATCCTTCGGAACCACGTGCCGAAGGATCAGCTGCATCGAACGGTCGTCGAGAGCATTGAGGTCGTCGAAGACGAACATCTCGTTGCGGATCGACTCGGCCAGGGCGGGGTCCTTCTCCTCCAGACCACTCAGGATCTGCTTCTCGGTGGTGCGGTCTGTAAGGTTGAGGATCGCCACGGTAGACTCCATGCCACCGATCGGGCTGGTTAGAGCGGCACCGTTCTTCAGCAACGAAGCAGCCTTGGACTCGAGTACCTCAGCCAGCTCCTTTATGACCGTCGGACTGATGCGGCCCATCGTCGCCAAACGGCGGATGAGGTCGACCCTGACGTCTTCGTCCATTCCGGCGAGCAGTTGGGCTGCCGCCTCTGCTTGCAGATGGGCGAGGACCACCGCCACCGTCTGAGGGTGTTCCTCTGACACGAGATTACCCAGCTGGCGAATGTCGATCCTACGCACGAACGAAAGGGGATTGCCGTCGCGGTCCTCGACGAGCTCACCCAAGATGGCCTCGGCTCGCTCCGCGCCGAGACGGTCACGGAGGAACTTCCGTGCAACCTCCAAGCCACCTTGCGAGACTTGAAGGCACTGGCCAGCTTGGACCTTCAGCTCCGCCAGCACGCTGTCCACATCGGCGGTATCCAGTGTCGGCAGATCCACCATCGCCGTCATGATCGCCGTCACATCGGTCTCGCTCATCGAGCGCAGAACTCTCGCTGCCCGTGTCTCGTCCAACTGAGCTATGACCACAGCGGCCTTCTGGGTTCCCGTGAGACTCTTCATCAGCTCACCGCCTTCCTCGGGCTGTCCGCCAGCCACATACGCAGAATGTTCGCTATGTCCTCCGGTTGATGATCTACGAACTCGTTGATCGCAATCGTCTGTGCGCCCACGGGCAGCTCCGGGCTGCCGTAGGCCGGCATAAGCGCCGTCGGGCTGTACTCCCGAGCTGCCCGGAGAGCCTCGAGCTCAGCTGGGCCGAGCACCGTTGGCGCCATCCGAGCCTTACGGGCTGAGCGCCACAGCATGAACAGCACGAGGGCGATTATCAAGAAGATGATGCCCGTCTTGATCAGCGAGTCGAGAGACTTGCTCTGACCTGATGCCGCCGCTGCTTTCGCTGCCGCCGCAGCTTGCTGTGCTGCGCTCGTATTGAACGGCATCGTCGAGAACGCGAGTTGGTCACCCCGCGCAGTGTTGATGCCAGCGGCGGCAGCCACTCCTGCCTGCAGTGCCTTCAAGTTGACGCCTTTGGGTATAGCCGCCGAGTTGATCAGAACGGCCACCTGCTCAGACTTAAGCGTTCCTGGAGCCTGTTGGACGGTCTGTGTCTGCTGGCTCGTCTCGCAGGTTTGGTTAGAGGTGGTGTTCGAGTAGTTCCCAGTTGACCCGGCTACCGTCGTCGCCGTGACCGTGCCAGCCGTACCTCCAGGAGGGGTCCCTGTTCCCGTGTACGTCTGACTGCTCTGCTGGTTCTGAGTGCAGAAGCTTACTGGCTTACCGTTCGGACCCAGCTGTATACTGTTAGTGGTCGTCGATACTTGTGAGTAGTCCAAGGTCGCGTTCACTTGGACGTCGGCGTTGCCAGTTCCGACCACGCTAGCCAGATAGTCCACCACCTTCGCTGCCACAGCGCTGTCGTACGAAGTCGACTGACCGCCACCGCCGGACGCACCTGCCGTCACACCCGGTCCCGCGAGAAGGTCGCCGCTAGAGTCAGCAACTGTGACGTCAGCGGAATTGAGGTTAGGAATGCTCGAAGCGACGAGGTGGACTATCGCCTGGACGTCGCCACTACTAAGCGACTGTCCCTGCGACATGGTCACCAAGACAGATGCTCCGGTGGGATTGTCTTGGGTGAGTGAGAAGTTCTGGTTCGCCGGCAAAGCGATGTTCACCTGGCTGGACGCGACGCCCGAGATCGAGTCGATGGTCTGTTCGAGCTCACCCTGAAGAGCCTGCAGATAGTCCGCCTGCTGGGTCATGTTCGACGTCGTGATACCCGTCTTGTCAAGCAATGACAGTCCGACTGTCGACGTCGCAGGCAGGCCCGCAGCGGCGAGGCTCACTCGCTCGGCGTTCACGTCATTTAGTGGAACCATGATGGTGGTTCCACCGTTGGTGAGCTGGAAAGGAACCTTCGCTGAGGTCAGCTGTGAGGTAATGCTCGCTACGTCGGAGGCCTGCAGGTTAGTGTACAGGGGCGCATAGGTGGGCTTACCGGCGACAGACATGAGTACGCCGCCCCCGACTATGGCTACCAAGATCGCCGCTACCGTCACAGCCTTCTGGCCGGGCGTGAAACCACTGGCGAACTGTCTTACTCCCGAGCGGGCCCGTTCTACTACGTTGGACGGTACCGGGAACACATCAGACCTGCATGTTCATGACCTGGGTGAACGCAGCTATCGCCTTGTTGGCTACCGCAGTCGTCACCTGGGTATCCACTGACGCCTGTGTTGCGGCGATCATGGCGTCTGCCAGGTTGCCCTGACCGGCCGCGGCGAGTGCCGCTGAGTTAGACGCCGAGTTCTGAACCTGTTGGAGTTGGTCGATCGCGTTGGTGACGCTGTTCGAGAAACCTCCTGAAGATCCGCCTGACGAGCCGGCCGAGGAAGATAGTCCACTGCCAGCAGTTGGAGACGTAGCAGCGGTTCCGGTGCCGGAACCAATTGCGGGAAGAGATGAAATGGGAGGGATCACGTTAGCTTCCTATCGTCAGTGCGGACTGATACGCTGTCTTCGCGCTCGCTAGAGCGGAGGCGTTTGCCTGGTAATCTGTTTGGGCTGCAATGAGATCGACCATCTGACTGCCCATGTCAACGTTTGCTACCCGAACGTTACCTTGACTGTCTGCAAGGGGACTGTTGGGCTGGTACTGAACGATGCCAGCAGAACTGCCAAGTTGTACCGAAGTGACTGCGACACCATCCCCGACCTGACCGAGTTGGCCGATCGCCTGGAAGAAAGGCGTTTGAGTCGCATAGACTGGTGAGTTGGTAGAAACCGTGTCGTTTGCGTTGGCGATGTTTCCTGCGGTGGTGTTGATCCACGTCTGGGATGCGTTTATTCCCGAGCCCGAGATGTCGAGAGCTGAGAAAAGGTTCACGCGAAGCTCCCTCCCGCAGCACCTTGCACAAGACGGAACTGGGAGTTGAGGAGATCTACTGTCGCTTGATATTGGAGGGTGTTCTGCTCGGCAGCGACCAGCTGATTACCAGTGTTGACGTTGTTACCGTTAGTGGCCGGAAGGGCCTGGCTAGGTGTGGTTGTGACTGTCGCTGTGCCACCACTCGAGGAAGACAGGGCCTGGGCGAGACTGGTCTGGAAGCTGACGTCCTGGGCGGTGTACCCGGGTGTCTCGGAGTTGGCGAGGTTGTTGGCTATTGCCTGCTGTTGGGTCGTGAGACCGTCGACAGCGAAATGAAGAACGTCAATGATGCCGCTCATGGCGGGCGATCTCCTCCATGGTCACCGGCACCGATGGCCCGGCGAACCTGAATTCGGGTGGAGCCCCTCCTGGGCGCTATTGGTGAGCCAATGCCGTCCTAGCATGGCCAACAGATGTATCGTCACGTGGAGGGCGGTGCTTGAGAGATCAGAAACCCACGATGGAGGCTTAGTTTGACGAGTTTCGAGACTACCCAGAGCTCCGCAGCATCCGGCTCGCGTCTACTGGTCGACCGCCAAGCCTTATGGGCTGCTCTCGACGAGGCGCTGGAAGCCGAGGTCGCTTCGGCGACCGACGATCTGCGCTGGCTGGCCGTGCAGACGGTCGCTTCGGCACCACAGCGGCGTGCCCTCATAGGATCACTGAGCCTCCCCCAGGGGTCGCGGGTCCTAGACGTCGGTTGCGGCTTCGGAGCGGCGACCATTGAGCTGGCAGGGCAGGGGGACGTCGTGACGGTAGGAGTCGACAGTGACGGCGACGCCCTGGAGGCTGCAAGGCGGATCAGCAGTTCGCTTGCCAAGAGGACCACGTCGGCGTCCTTGCGTACAGAGTTCGTTTCCGGCGACGCTTACGCTCTCCCGTTTCCCTACGCTAGCTTCGACTTCGTCTTTTCCCGGTTCGTCTTCCAGCACCTAGCCGACCCGCTCCGAGCCGCTGGAGAAGTCGCTCGGGTCCTAGCATCTGGGGGGACAGCGTGCGTCGTCGACGTGGACGACGGCCTGTCGATCTCGGACCCTGCGCCGTCGGAGGCGTTCGCAACGCTCGCGGGTGCGCTGAGGGCCGCCCAGACGGCCAGGGGAGGTGACCGTTTCATAGGACGCCGCCTTGCAGGCCTGCTGGACCGCTCCGGCCTGGTACCCGGACCGCTGATAGTCCTGCCGCAAGCCGCCTACCACCGGCCGGACCCGGCCGGCGCGGAGCGTTCGCTTATGCTCGAGCGCCTCAGGTTCGCCCGGAGCGGAGTGGTAAGCGGAGGGCACCTATCGGCCGGGGAATTCGACCGGGCCTTCGCCGACTTCGCCGGAGAGGATCAGGGCCCTAGCTGTGAGATAGAGGCACACCTAGCCGTGTTCGCGTCCAAACCGCAGGACGCACCGGCGGGACCCTGAGGGGAACAAAGCGGCCCGGGCGGCCGGGAGCTACGACCTCAGGCGGACTGGCTGCTCAGGCGGACTGATCGACGTAGGTGGGAGCAGGACGGCCGATGTCGAAAGCCTTAGCACCCGAGACTGCGTGGAGACGCCGAGCGGTGGTGCTCATCAGGTGCTCCAAGCGGTTTTCGGCCTCGACGGTATCGGACAGCAGCTGCTCAGCCCGATCGCGAAGCTCCTTGGGCAGTGGGCCTAAGCCCTCGGGCAGCTGGAACGGTTCCACCGCCACATGAGAGTCCGACGCGAACATGGCTTCTATCGCCTCCAGGCGTCGCTGCATGGAGTCGAGCAGCCCATTCCAGTCGGTCCCGCTCAACCTATCGCACCCGATTCGACGCTGGTCTTCTCAACAGAGCTAGCAGCGCTACGCCACGCCGCCGCAAGGGTGGCTACGTGTAGCGCCACTTCGGCTGCTCTCGCCCGGTCCTTCTCCAGGTTGGATCTCACCAACTCCGAATAGAAGTGGTCGTAGAGGGAACCTATCTGGCCAGCCGGCTCCCACGCCGAGGTGTCCAACGTGTCCCGCAAGGCGAGGATGATCTCCTGAGCGTGGATTAGCAGGTCGCTGACGGTCTTGGGATTCGACCCGTCGACGAAGGCCCGGTCGGCGCGCGCCAGGTCCATCTCCAAGGCGTCGAGGAGCATAGTCAGCCGAGACGCCGGCGTCGAGGTCTCTATGGCTTCTGTGAGGTACCTGAGCCGCATCTCCTCGGCTCGCTGGTTTGTCGCACTCACCTGGGCCTCCTGGGTAACATCATCCGTTCGCTGCTATCGACGCGAGCTCGCCCGTAAGGGCGGAGCTCTGGTTCTTCAAAGTGCCGAGCACGGACTCCATGTTGGCGTACTTGTTGCTCAACATCTGCTGCTCCTGGCTCACGATCCTCTGGTACATCTGGATCTGCGGGGTGAGGGCTGCCGACTGGTTCTGCATGCTCTGGACTGTCTGGGTGATGGCACCGGTGACCGGGTTCGCCATCGAGTTGGCCACGGTAGCCAAGGCTTGGGCCAGTCCGGGCGTGTAGGTGAGGGATCCGAGACTCGTGGACGAGGTTATGCCGCTCGCGGTCACCTGCACGGCGAGACCGGCCAGCGTAGGGTCCGACGTCGGAGCCGACAGGAACTGACCGGACCCGGTGGCGGTTACCCCATTTATGGTCCCGGCGACGTCGGTCCCGGAGAAGGTTGCGCTGGAGGCGGCGCCTGTCAGTCCTAGGGTCCCCGACGCAGTGTTGGTCGTGCTCACGTTGAACGAGGTGGCCGACCCGTATCCTGCGGAGACGAGTTGGAGTTGCGTGCCTCCTACGACCTGCGCGGAGAGAGACATGCCCTGAGATGCGAATGCGCTGTTCAGGCCCGCTGCGATCGACGCGAGAGACTGCCCCGAGGTAGTGGTGTAGGTGGCGCTCGCAGAGCCCACCCCGATCGTGAGGGTCTCCCCTGCACTTACAGCTCCGCCGGGCAGAGCAGCTCCCAGATCACTGGCCTGGGTAGCCGAATGCGACACGTCGATGGCGTAGGTACCCGGGAGTGTCGTGGGCCCTGCGTAGGAGAACGAAACCTGACCCGAGTACGACTGCGACGACGGCGAGAACGTGCCTCCCTGAGCGAAGACGGACTGCACCTGGGCCGGGTTCGCGTTGAAAGCCGCCTCGAAGGTCGTCTGATTGAAGCTCAGCTGTCCGTTGCTGATGGTTATTCCGACGTTGGCGGCGCTGCCCACTCCGGACGTTCCGACCGTGGAGGCGACCGCCGATAGGATCGAGTTCGTCAGCCCCTGGAGGATGGCTGATCCCATGAGCGGCCCGCCCTGCTTGGTAGCCTGGTTGTAGCCGGCGTATTTCTGCAGGTCGGACAGGACCGTGTTGGCGTCGCTCACGAGATTGCCGACCGAGCTGGCGGCGGCTGACGCGTCGTTGCCCACCGTGACCGTGACAGGTGTAGAGCTCACCTGCTGTGCCGTAACGGACAGTCCGGGAAGGAGACCCGAGAAGGTGTTCGTCTGGGAGGACACCGTGTAGCCCGAGGTTCCACCTACCTGCAGTTCGGCGTTGGCGCCGGCGACAGCGGTGCGCAGGCTACCCAAGGTCGATGAGGAGAAGGCGTTGGGGTCGACGGACAGGTCACCGTTCGTCCCGGTCTGCGACGAAGACATCTGCAGCACGTAGGACCCAGCGGATGTCTGGACAGCCGACGCTGTCACGCCGGTCCCCGAGGCGTTTATGTTCGCGACGACATCGGCCAGGGAGCCGCTGCCCGTGCTTACATTCGTCGCGTTGATCGACGCAACGGATATCAGCGAACTGTTCACGTAGGCCTGAGAGCCTGACCCTGCAAGCGTGGCCGTGTAGGTCGCACCGGACGGACCGCTGAGGGTGAGTGCAGCACCTGGTGTGACAGTAGAGATGGTGTTGGCGGTGCCGTCCACGTTGACGATCGCGTCGACACCGGTGGTGCTTGCAGCAGACAATCCGAGAGTACTGAGCGCCGTTCCACCGATGACCGCCAGGCTCTGCGAGGAACCCTGGTCGACAGTCGAGAGGACTAAGTGGCCGGCACCATCGTAGCCGGCTTGGAGGACACCAGAAGCCCCAGCCGAGCTGATCGCCGAGTTCACGGCGGCTAGGAGAGCCGAGGAGCTGTAGCCACCAGACGGGCTCGCCGCCAGGCTCAGAGCGTAGGCGGTTCCGTTGACAGTTACGTCAAGAGTGTTATTCAAGGCCGTTATCGTGGTCGCCGTACCGGACGACCCGGGGGTGGTCGTGCCGGTCAGAGAAGCAGCCTGTGAGGCCTGGGTCACGCTGAAAGTGTGAGCGCCCAGGGCGGCGCCGCTGCCGGCCGCCAGGGAAGCGAACCCGAGCTGGTTGGCGCCCTCGGAGATGAGCAGCCCCGGGTTGGACGTAACCACCTGGGAAGTGGAAGATACGCTACCTGAAGAGACGATCGTGTTGGCCGAGGCGAGCTGGGTGACGGCGAACTGCACCGATCCCACCGGCGTTCCCGGACCTGCGCTGGCCGTGGCTACCGCAGTGTTCGACGACGTTGCTGATCGGGAGTTCCACCCTGACGGCATAGCGAGCGTGTTGGCAGCGGTCTGCAACGCAAGCAGGTCAGAATTGATCTGCTGGTAGTCTGCGACATTCGACGAGATCGTCGACTGCTCCGACGTCAGGTTATTGATCGGAATCTGGAACGGCTGGAGCTCGGCAGCAATGACCTGCTGTGTGTTGATCCCCGACACGAGACCGTAGGAGACTATGGGTGGGGTGGTAAGGCTCCCCCCGCCCACGGAGGTACCAGACGATGTAGATGACATTAGCTATACCTCCTTCGTCACTTAGTAAGGCCAAGCCAAGGCTGGCAGGGTTGCGCGATGGAACCTGAAGGGCGCGCCGGCCCCGGGTCAACGCCCGGGACCGGCAGTCCCTTCGTGGTTTGAAACTACGTCTACTGAAGCAGCTTGAGGACCAGCGACGGGGTCTGTTGCGCCTGTGAGAGCATCGCAACACCCGACTGCATGAGGATCTGATCCGTACTGTACGTGGTGGTCGCCTGGGCGAAGTTCACGTCGACGATGCTCGAGTACGCTGACTGCAGGTTCTGCTGACCCACGGTGAGGTTCGCTACGACTGCGTTGAGCTGGTTCTGCGTTGCACCGACCGCTGCTTCTATCGAAGCCACTTGGCTGATGGCAGCTTGCACAGCCGATGCGGCCGCCTGCGCGCTTGCAGCGTTCAGCACCGACACCGCGGTAGTAGCTATGTTGAGAGCACCAGTGCTGATGCCCTGAATGGTCAGGGTGATGACGTTGCTTACGGTGTCGAAGGCCCCGACCTGCAGGGTCTGCTGCGAGAAGCTGCCGTTCAGCAGTTGGGTGGTACCGAACTGCGTCGTCTGGGAGATCTGGTCGATCTGGTTGGACAGCGCAGTGAACTCCTGCTGGTTAGCGTTGAGCGAGTTGCTGTCGTTGGTAGCACCGTTCGCCGAAGCTAGCGCCAGAGAGTTCATGGTTTGCAGGATGGAAACGACCTGGTTCAGCGCACCGCTCGCCGTCTGAATGAGCGAGACGCCGTTCTGGGCGTTGCTTATGGCCTGCGTGTAGCCGTTGGCCTGGGACTGAAGACCTTCCGCGGTGACGTACCCGGCGGGGTTATCAGCGGCGGTCTGGATTTGCAGACCCGACGACAACTGCGATATAGCCTTCGACATGGCCATATCGGTCTGGTTTACGTTGTTGTAGGCGTTGAGCGCCGACAGGTTGTTATTGACTACTAGAGAAGACATCCGTTCCTCCTGGGAAGCAGGCCCCGACTCCTTCGAGACCCTGGTTAACTGTTAGCCGGCTGGTCGCCGGGTTCAGCAACATAGTCCTCGTCTCCGAGTACCGGCGACTTGAGGGCAATCACACAACGAGCCCGCCGGAACGACCGGCTCCCTTCGAAGGTAGGCGTATTTTCCTACAACATCAAGAATTACCCCGTTCCAGCCGATCCTAAAGCCGATGAGCCGCACACCTGTAACAGTCGCGATTCTTGCATGGAACGGTTGGGAGACCACCAAGACCTGCCTCGACTCCCTCAGACCGACCCTCGGAGTCAAGGACCAAGTGGTGGTCGTAGACAACGGCTCCACCGACGCCACCCCCAGAGGTCTGGCGGCCTACCCGTGGATAGAAGTCGTCACCAACCAAGTAAACCGGGGCTTCGCCGGGGGTTGCAACGACGCAGCAGCGCTAGCTCGCAACGACATCATCATCTTCTTGAACAACGACACTCTGCTGCCGTCGAGGTGGATAGAACCTCTCGTAGCAGCGTTCGACGACCCTCAGGTGGGTGCAGCAGGTCCAAGGTCCAACTTCGTCTCAGGCCCACAGGTCGTTGCCGAAGCTGACTACACCAAACCCGCAGAGATGCGCCGCTTCGCACGTGCCTGGTCTGCGGCTCACCGCTCCATGATCTCGCCTACCACGCGCCTGGTGGGGTTCGCTCTCGCGGTCCGGCGGTCGGTGTTCGAGGATCTGGGAGGATTCGACGAAGAATATGGCATAGGTGGTTTCGAAGACGACGACCTGTGCAGACGTATGACTGCCTCAGGCTTCAAGCTAGTAATCAGTCACGAGTCCTTCGTACATCACGAAGGGCATAAGACTTTCGACGCCAACGGGTTGGACTGGTACGCAGAGCAGGAATCCAACCGCGCGCGTTTCCTCAGCGCGCACGGCCCAGATGCGACGGCCGAGCGCCCCGTGATGGTGTCGGCATGCCTGATCACCAAGGACGAGGAGGAGCTCATCGGGGAATGTTTGGGGTCGCTAGAGGGATTCGCCGACGAGATCGTCGTCTACGACACTGGATCGACCGACGCTACTGTCCTGCTGGCACGCGCTGCAGGCGCCACCGTCGTCGAAGGCTACTGGGATGACGACTTCTCGAGGGCTCGCAACGAAGCGCTCAGCTATTGCAGCGGAGAGTGGATCTTGTGGCTCGACGCCGACGAGACCCTCCAGGCCGACAACGCCGCGCAACTGCGGTCCCTGCTGGTCTCAACCAGGCCCGACATAGATGCATGGTCTGTACGAATCGACAACGTCACGGGTGCAGGAGCGGGCTCGGGATTCTCCCACCACGCTGCGCGGCTCTTCAGGCGCGACCGTTGTGAGTGGACGGGACGACTGCACGAGCAGATTGCCCGCCGGGGCAGCCATGAATCCATACTCCAAGCGGAGCTCAGCGACGGCGGATGGATACTCCACATGGGATACACGGACCAAAGGATGGCTTCACGTAACAAGGCGGAGCGCAACATTCGGCTGGCCCGAGCTGAAGCGGAAGACACCAACGTGTGGGACCGCGGGTACACACTGACCTCGCTCGGCCGATCCCTTGTCCTGGCAGGAAACACCGACGAGGGTCTCAGATACCTCCTAGAAGCGCTCGATGTCAGCGACAATCAGATCACGAGGCGACTCGCCCTCCACAGCGCCATCAGCGCAGCAGCTGCACTCGGACGCACCGACGAAGCTTTCGCCATGTGTGATCGTTTTCGCGCGGAAGGGGGAGACTCTAGTACTGTCGCCGCACTAGAAGCACCCTTGCACCTCGCCTCAGGCGACCCTTCGCGCGCCTTGGAGCTGCTCGACTCCGTGGTGACAGGCGTAAGCGACCAGGACGGATTCTCCCAGGCAGCGGGCTCTATAGCCGCCTTTCGCTCACAGGCGCTGTCGGCGCTAGGGCGTCCGGGTGAAGCAGCAGACGCTCTCCTGAACGCCCTTGGGGAAGAAGGAGTGCTCGACACCCACCTCGGCGCCGTGGTCGAACTGCTTGACTCCTCAGGTCGTGACCTCGCAGAACTCGCTATCGCCCTGCCCACATCCAAGCTGAAACTCTTCATGGCCCAGGTGCTTCAGCTGAAGGCCGCCGCAGCTGACCGCACTCTCGAGGCTTGCTTTCAAAAGTCTGTAGATGTCCATCTCGTACTTGCGACGGCCGCAAAGCTCTCGGAGCGCCTCGGCACATCCCGAGCTTTAGTGTGGTCAACTCGCCTGCGCCAGGCCGGATTCGCGGCTTCCTGCCCACTGATAGCAATGGCGCGATCTGATGCCCCGGTAGTGCTTCGAGCGCTCTCGGCTGCGGTCGCCTGGGCTGCGTTCAAAGACCCGGCCGCCAGAGAAGCCTTCTCTGCGTCAGCAGCGACCGCATCCGGGGTCGAGTACCGGCGCGTACTTTCCGACACAGCTGCGATAGCGCCGGACCTACTCGCTGACATCGCCAGTACGACTGACCGTACTTCGAACCCACCGGGGCTACCAGCAAGCCCTCGGCTCCAGCAATCCCGCTCCGGACCAGCCGGCGCTCTTCCCGCAGCCAGCCTCGTGATCCCATGCTTCAACAAGGCCGAGCTCACCTCGGCATGCCTCCAGAGCATCGCCGAGACCACCAACTGCTCAAGCGTCGAAGTAGTCTTGGTCGACAACGCCTCGACAGACGCCACAGCGCGCATCGAAGGAAATACTGGGCTCTTCAAGGTAATACGAAACCCCGTGAACCTAGGCTTCGCCAAGGCTTGCAACCAGGGATTCGCCGTTGCCCGCAGTGACACAGTCGTCTTCTTGAACAACGACACGGTGGCTCTACCAGGGTGGCTCGACGCCATGCTCGCACTCTTGGATCAAGAACCCACCGTCGGGGCCGTCGGTGCACGCCTCTTATACCCAGATGGATCAATCCAGCATGCGGGGATTGACATTCATGAAATAGGTGCCGAACTTCACGGCGTTCACCGCTACGTTGGAAAACCAGCCGACTACCCGCACGCTTCGGTGCCCTGCGACGTCGAAGCCGTCACGGCGGCAGCAATAGCAGTCCGGAGAACGGCGTTCCAAGAGGTTGGCGGCTTCTGTGAGCAATACTGGAACGGCAACGAGGACGTGGATCTCTGCCTCGGACTTCGACAGGGTGGATGGGAGGTCGTCTATGAGCCGGCCTCTTGTCTGATCCATCTCGAATCACAATCCGGGCCAGAGCGTTTCAGCCGCCTTCAGCACAACGTGGAACTACTCACTGCCCGTTGGCTCAGAATCCCTGCCTGACTGATACGCACACACGTCATCGATAGCCTAAGGCCAAAGGCTAGAGGGAGAGCGACTCTTCGCTTCGACGCCATCTTCGCTGCGACACCAGCCCGCCATCGGAACAGTCGAGTGTCATTTGGGCCCTTCACTCCTCAGACGTTCCGTCTTGTGCCGGGGACGCATCAGCTCACAAGGGTATCAGTCACCCCTAGACAGGGTTACGTCGAATCGGTAGTCAGCCGCAAAAAACGCTTCAGGCATAACCGAAACCACCGAACGCCACCCTAGTTCCAGTGCCAAACGGGTGAAGTAGCTCCTCGTACGCCAGACACCGATTGGTGACATAGGATCTTCTAGTACAGTCTGCGATGGAACTCCAACCCTGTAGAAGTGGTCTATCCGGTCAAGGTCAGGCAGGTTACCGAGGAAGACCCTCGATACATTGGTGAACCTCTTTGTGATATTAGTTAGAGCTTCTTCTGCATCGTGATCGCTGAGATAGGCGAAGCTTCCATAGCAAAGAACCTTGTCAAAGTTGTTAGGGTTGTGAGACTCTGATGTGAAATGCACTAGGTCGTCCAGCACAAATCCACGACTTGGCCGTGCGGCGAAAAATTGCTCGGCAACCGATATGAGATATTCAGATGAGTCAACTCCCACGCTGCTCTCGCAATGGGGGTAGAGCCGGGCGGTTAACGCACCGTTCCCACAGGCGAGGTCGAGAAGACTGTTGTGAGGCTCGAACTTCAATCCTTCAAGTATTGCTCCAACTATGAGATCAATTTGTTGCTCGCTTACCGGCTCACCCCCGACGGTTCGTCGGACTTGGCGCCAAAAGTCGTCTCGAGCCGAGTTAACAGCAGGTGCTTGGTAGTCGGGATGGGTTTTCATCTCTCCACTTTCGCTCATCTTAGCGATTCAGCGCGTTAGCGATTTAGCACGGACGAACGGCCTCATGCTACCGCTCTACTTCGAGAGTTACGCTGGTCCACAGTATCCCATGCCGACCGCAAAGCTGTCATATATTGCGCGGCAAGAAAGCTCTCATCTGGACGAGTAGGCGTCGAAACGGTTGCGAGCACACGAAGCTCGGGATAGGCCTCCAAGAAGGGCAGATAATTGCTCCGGCAGGTCGAAATTGCCGAGATCGCCGAGCCTGAATCGAGGAAACCCCGGTCAGCGGCCCAACGAACTATGTACTCCCATTCGAACAGCCCGGCTGAGTAAGCGGACCCACCCACTGCGCTCGTCTGGCTAGCGTGGAATCGAAAGGCCGATCCAATCGCGCCGGCTCCAACGATGGTACCACCACTAGCTGCAATGTTCACGTACAGTGCAACGTCGGTCAAGAAGCGCAGCCGCTCACCACCAATACCGAACGGATTAGGTATCGCTCGAAGCATGTCAGCGCTGATCAGGATATTGCTCGGCTCGCCAATGAAGTTCTGGATCCCCCCCAGCATGCTCACAAACAGGACTGGAGGATCAACTTTCGCTACCTGGCCGTCCTCTAGTACCGATGCTTTGCCTAAAGGTCGGCCCTGATCATCGACGAGATAGCGGCCATGAAACACAAGGTCGCCATCCACCGACATAGCTGCGGTGTAAAGGACTTCAAGAGATCGAGGCAACAAGAAGTCATCATCGAAGACAAACTTCAGATAACGGCCCCTCGCAAGTGAGATCAGGTAGTCGCGGTTCGCTCCCGGAAGTTGGCGCCTGTTGTTCCGCACATAACGTAAGCGCGCGTCAGACCACTTCGATACCACCCTCTCAACGTCGTCGCCGTTGGAGTCGTCACTGACGATCAGCTCGAAGTCAGTGTAGGTCTGAGCAAGGATACTTGCTATGGCGAGGTCGAGGTATTGTGGCCTAAACGCCGGTATCAGAACTGATACTTCAGGCAACTTTAACCTCCTCTACATCAGCGAGTGGACTAACGACCGCAGAATGCAGATAGTCCACAATTTGGTTGGGAGAACACCACATCAGTGCATCCAAGATGGAAAGGTCTTCTTGGAAAGTATACGGTCCGGACAGGTATTTGAATGACGTGGTGTGGCAGAGGAGCGGAGTGATACCTAGTTCTTTGAACTCCGACACAACAAATAGACCCGCTCCTCCCGGTGGGTTTAGGTACTCGTCGCCACCCACTGCCGCTGACACCGCTGGAGCCCATGCACCAGGATGGCTCGGACCACTCAGCTTAAAGCTTATCTGTGAGGAGCGTCTCAGGTCGAGTCTTATCCCAAGATAGCCACACACCGCCTCGAGGCCTCGGACGTCAACGTCTACCAGTGAACACCCTGCAGGGACGTCGAGCACGTCCGATACTAAGTCCAGAGTTATTTTCGCAAATGGAGCCGACTGGCGATAGTGCATCAGGCGACCAAGGATCAGACGTCGGCTGCGACCTGCGTCGTGTAGAACAACGTCCATGACTGGAGTGTCCGGCGAGTTGGATCGTACGGCGAGAGTTATCCAGTCCCATCCCTCGTCAGATCGAAGAACCCGGTTACGGTTCATCCACCGCCTCGGCGTGTACTGTGCTGTATCGAACACTACCCATAAGTCGGTGTTTGCGATGAGGGCAAAATGACCCGCATAAGGAAAAAAATATGGCTGCATTAGGCCTACACGCATCTTAAGGTACCAAGGCCGAGAGAGCCCGGCTACGACGATGGGCAGTTCTTACGATAGATGCTATCCGCTCGACCGCTGCCAGGTCAGTGGGAGATCCGAGGGGTAGCTGCACGGTTTTGCTACAGAGGTCCTCGGTCACTGGAAGGGAGAGTCGGCCGAGGTTCGTGTAGGGAGGAGTTCGGTGAACTCCGGGTGTGAAGTAGCGTCGCGCCAAGACGTTCTCTGCTTTCAGGACTGATACTAGCTTGTCGCGCTCGAGACCGAAGTGCTCACAGTCGATTTCAAGAACCGCATACGAGCTGTTGCCGACGACGCCGTCCGGATCCCGGTGCACTGTCACTCCCGGTGTGTCGGCTAGGTGGGTCCTGTAGGCGTCTAGTAGGAGTCGATTACGTTCGATTCTTCCGGCAACTTCGGGTATGCCCGAGAGAACCAGTGCCGCTTGGGCTTCGGAGAATCGACCGTTGAGAGTGACTGCTACAGATCGCTTCTCTGAGGCACCGTAGCTGGAGCGGACGTTCCTGATAAGGTGGGCCAACTCGTCGTCATCGGTACAGATGCAGCCACCCTCTGTTGCGCTCAAGATTTTGGTTGCGTGAAACGAGAAGACGCGCGCAACTCCGCCACCTCCGACTGGCTTTCCATGGATCTTGGCTCCCGTAGCTTGGGCTGAGTCGAACATCAAGACTAATCCCTCGGATCGGCACAGCTTCTCAAGCTCCACAGAGTCTGTGGCACCTCCCCACAGATCGACCGCAAGGACGGCGTCGGGACGGGGGCCACCATAGCTTTCTAGGCACTCCCTCAAGGTTTTCGCGGTCACTTGGTGAGTGGTTGGGTCGACATCACAGAACACAACTTCGAGTCCAGCCCATGTCAACGCTTGGGCAGTCGCGGCGAACGTGAATCCAGGTACCACGACTGGGCCTGAGATACCTGAAGCTTTCGCAAGTGCCATAATAGCGGTCGTAGCGTTGACAAAAGTTATGACGTTTCCTACTTGGTACAACTGGGCGAGCTCTCGCTCAGCACGAAATGAGAGTGGTCCACTGTTCGTATACCAACCGGCATCGAGTAGGCTTAGCATTATCCGCTGATACTGGTTCCATCCCGGAAAGTAGAGCTGTCCAACCGGTATCGGCTCTTCGAATGCGGGAAGGCCACCTTCGATCGCCAGTCGCCTTGGTACACTCCTAGGGGAACCAACAGATTTTTGCTTAGATAGCGAGGCTAGATCATCGGGGCGAGTTCGCCCGACGTCAGCCGATGGAACGCCTCTTAGGTGTCGAAGATACTGAACGAGCCGTCGCACATCCCGACTGGAGACCCGTGCCCCGGAAGGCATGAGAATGAAGCGCTCAGATAGGCTGTCCGTCAACGGCAACGATCGAACGTCCCGAGGGTAGGTGGAGCTTGCCTGATGGAGCGCTGGCGAGTAGTATGGCCGGGCAAGAGCTCCTTCCGAGTTCAAAGAGGCTACCGTGTCAGCGCGACTGTGTGGCCATGTGTCCACAAGCTCGATGACAATCTGGCGGTAGGACGGTCTCGTCGCTGGGTCGTAGGCTACGAGTCTCAATCCGTCGACAGTCCTAAGCTCCTCCAGATACGTCTGATAGTTTTCGTAATGCCAGACGATCTGCTCATCAAGACGGTCGAGGCAAGCCAAGGCATACGCTGCGTGAATCTCGTTTAGCTTTGCGTTCATCCCAAGCATCTCGACGTTGTCGTAGCCGTTGAAGCCAAACGCCGTCCTAAGGCGAAGCCGAGCGGCCAGGTCCGAGTTGTTGGTGGTTAAGTATCCTCCCTCCATCCCGCTTATTAGTTTGGATGCGTGCAAGGAGAAGACTTCAACCTCGCCAAAGCCACCTACTCTCCGTCCTGCGACCATCTCGTACGAAGACTCCACAGCGTCGAAGATGATCGGGATCCCTCTGGAATTCGCCAAAGCTTCTAGGCCCTCGACGTCACAGCAATTGACCATCGGGTGCACACCGATGACGAGCGCGACGTCGTCGTCGAGCATGGGTTCTGCGAGCTGCGCCGTCATAGCAAGGCTAGGCGGATCTACTTCGCAGAACCGTGGGACAAGGCCAGCCCAGGCAACAGCGTCGCTCATACGTCGATAAGTGAGGGAAGGGAGTACTGCGTGACGCCGACCCGGCCGAGCACAGGTTGCCGCGGCTATCACGAGCCCCCAGAATCCACTCGCTACTGCTACACAATGTTCGACCTCGTGGAACTCCGCAAGACGCCGCTCCAAGGTCTGGACGAGGGGCCCACGATTGCTGTACCGCTTAGCATCGTGAAATACCTTTGAATACGCAAGAAATACCTCTGGATCCACATCTGGTAGGTTGGAAGCGGAGATTGGCGGTTCAAACAGGGGTCTAAGAGATGGTGTTCTGTCGAGGAGCCTGGTGAGCGTCTCTTCTGGCATGTCGGAAATTTCGGTAGGGCGACCTTTTTTCTAAAGTTCTCCGCCGCCTCAGCCGCTTGGGTATCCGCCTCTCACCCCCTAAAGGCCAGCGCCGCCCTAGCCGATACAGAAACTGGCGCAACGCCAGGATGGCGAGCCAGAAGGGCCACGGACGGTCCACGACAGTCCCGACCCCTCCCCGCTCGATACGAGGTTCCCCTTGCGTAGCCGCTCCGGTCTGATAGGCGTTCCCGCCGCAGTCATCGCCATCGTGGTCATGCTGGTCGTGCCTATGCCGAGCGTAGTCCTCGACGTGCTGATCAGCGCCAACATCTCCGCTGCGGTGATCATCTTGCTGATGACCATGCACGTCAAGAAGCCCCTGGACTTCTCCGTGTTCCCGTCCATCCTCCTGGTGGCGACACTTTTTCGTCTCGCTCTCAACGTCTCCGCCACGCGCCTGGTGCTGCTACACGGCTACGCAGGGGCGGTTATCTCGTCGTTCGGGAACTTCGTGGTGGGAGGCCAGATCGTAGTCGGCCTGGTCGTCTTCTTGATCTTGATAGTCATCCAGTTCGTGGTCGTGACCAACGGCGCCGGCCGCGTCGCTGAGGTCGCGGCCCGCTTCACCTTGGACGCCATGCCGGGTAAGCAGATGGCGATCGACGCCGACCTCAACTCGGGGGTCATAGACCAAGCCGAGGCGGGTAGAAGGCGCCGCGAGACAGCCGACGAGGCCGACTTCTACGGCGCTATGGACGGAGCGTCGAAGTTCGTCCGAGGTGACGCCATAGCCGCCATCGTGATCACCGCCATCAACCTGATCGGGGGTCTGAGCGTCGGCATCGTGCAAAAGCACCTGTCCCTGACCGACGCTATACACCGCTACAGCCTGCTGAGCGTCGGTGACGGCCTGGTATCGCAGATACCGGCACTCCTGCTGTCGATCTCAACCGGCCTCATCGTCACCAGGGCGGCGACCGACGAGGACAACTTCGGTTCGGACGTGATCTCACAGGTGCTCCGCCAGCACCGAGCGATCACGATCGCCTCGGGGGCGATGGCCTTCCTCGGGATAATCCCCGGACTGCCGCACTTCGCCTTCTTGGCTATCGCCGCCATCCTGTTCGTCCTGGCTAGGCGCGCTACCTCCGCAGCCACCAAGGTGGCCGACGACGCTAAGGAGCTGGCTGCGACGCCCGCTTTGGACCCTGATAGCCCTCAGGCTCTCTCCGCCGAGATGAAGGTCGAGCCTCTCGAA
Source organism: Actinomycetes bacterium (assembly GCA_021808665.1). The sequence goes on along the minus strand of JAKBBA010000038.1, from coordinate 26 downwards.
CTTGAGATAGGAACGAACCTAATCGA
>JAKBBA010000001.1 GCA_021808665.1 Actinomycetes bacterium | reverse complement strand
CCCTCCCGCTAATGTCCTGAGTTGTTGGATCGGTTAATAAATGTGTCGGCGGGTGGTTCGAGGGCGTCGAGGAGTCGGAAGAACGCCGCCAGCCAGGGGTTCCAGGCGAGTATTCGCCAGCGGACCTGTCGGGCGCCGAGGACGATCTGGCAGGGGATGTCGATGAAGGCCCGCCGGAAGGTCCGGAACTCCATGGCGAGCAGCTGTCGGCGCTGCTCGTGGTGGGCGGTTTTCCAGCGGGGCGAGATCGGAAGCAGCAGCGCGCACCACGCCTTGAGACTCCAGGCGAGGGCGGCCATGACCATGTACGCCCTGTTGGCCATGAGCGTGTTGAGCGGCGCGTGCAGGGCGCGCACCTGGCCTTTGAGCTGGGCGATCAGGTTCTCCTGGTCGCAACGGCGCCGGGCGGCCATGACGACCTCATCGGCGGTGGTGGCAGCCGGCAGGTTGGTGATGTAGAAGAACCATCGGTGTTCGTGGAACAGCACGTTCTCACCCCGCTCGACCGACAGGTCCTTGCGCAAAGCTATGACTCGGTAGTGCTGTTTACACGAGCGGGGCCGGTAGGGGAACTCGCAGACGTCCTCGGCCGCGGTGGCGATCTTCTTGTAGCCCCTGGCCCGCACGATGTCGTCTTTGATGCGTGCCGGTTTGGTTCGAGGCTCGGTCTTGACCGCCCGCTCGGCCCGGCACAGCAGCTGGTGGTACATCTCGTTGTCGACCTCGGCGGCGGCGGCCACCAGGTTCGGGCGGGCGTCATATCCGAAGACGAAACCGATCCCGTCGCCGTCCCAGCGGTCGAAGTTGGCGGTGAGAGCGAAGTCGGTGTCGCCGCGCAGCAGCACCTCGGAGAACCCGGCGGTGCGAACCAAGGCGATGGACCGGTCGAACAGGGGTGCCGACCCCTCATGCGAGGGCCGGTTGGCGCCGGACTGGTGCAGATACAGCGGTTCTTTCGTGTTGGCCAGGTTCACCACCAAAGACGAGTAGCCCCACACGCCGTTGTAGGCGATATCGATCCCACCCTTGGTCACCGCGTCGGTGGCCACGATCGAGGCATCAGCCTCGATCACCGCGGTCTGAGCGAAAAACTCGGCCGGCTGGGCCGCCCACACCTTGAGCCGGGCCCGGTTGACCGCCTCTTGCAATGCCATCACCGCGTCAGGATCGAACCGCCGGCAGAAATCGCCGGCGGTGGTCGGATCGGGCAGGCTGGCGGCCCCGATACCGTCGAGGAACACCAAGTCGCTGCGGCGGGCCTCGATGTCATCCAGGGTGACACCGCCGCACAAAGCGTTGAAGGCGATATTGAGCACATGATCGGACTCCATGTAAGGCCGGTGAATCTTCAACAACTTCAAAGAGGCGTCGATCTCGCCGGCCAGCCCAACCCGGCCGACCACACCCACGACCGCCCCCATCCCGCCGTGAGTGACCGCCCTGGACCGCTCGGCCAGCTCGTAGGAGATGTTCGCCCGGCCGATCACCGGGCCGGCCACATTCACAGCCACCGCCTCCTCGAGCCGCCGTCGGACCCGACGCTCCTCGGCAGAGAACTGGCGACGTCGCCGCTTCTTGGCCGCCCGCTTGCCTCCACCACGACCGCAGCCCGCCGATGTAACCTTCGAAGCCAACAGACGCCCTCCTGAGCATGGTTGGTTTGTATTTGGCGATCGAATCATCCCATGCCAGGAGGGCGATCTCGCGGACCCACGGCCCAGATCTCTTCACCCCAAAACGATCCCAAGGCCAACCAACCCGACCGCGAAAACCACTACCACACCACGATCTCAGCCCCTCAGCACACCCCCAGCAGCCCGCCTACGCTTGATTCAGGGTTAGTTAGGCGGTTCGTCTCGTGGGACGCCATCCGGCTCCGGATGCTTCTTGGCCTGCCTTGCCCAGCCGGTCCTTCGAGTGGGCTCGCCTTTAGGTGCCTGATCCGGCTGTTTGGAGGCCCCGGGCGGAGCTGATGGCGGCGATGGTTGCTGCCCCCGAGGCGAGAGGGAAGTAGATGGCGAGAAGGATGAGGTTGTGGCTGAGTTGGCGGTGATCGGCCCACAGGGAGAGTCCGATGGCGTCGGCGATGCTGGCTGCGGCTGCGATGACCATGGTCGCGGCGGCGATGGCGGCGCTGGCGATGGCGAGGCGAAGTGACGTTCCGGTGGGTCGGAGGCGGCGTAAGGCGAGTGCTGGGCCGGCGGCGGTGCCGCCGGCGGCGGCGAAGCCGAGGACGGTTAGGGCCAGGAACCACCAGCCGCCGATCCCGTTGCCGGGGTGGCGGACGAGTTTGGCGGTGGTGACGAGACTGCCGAGGAACAGGATGGGTATTCCGACTGGCGTGAGGAGCAAAGCCTGGTCTGTGCGTCGGCGCTGGCGGTGGGCGACTCGGAGCATGTGGCACCACAGTGGAAGTCCGCCGATGATGACGACGGCCACCGATATGTGGGCGGCGAAGGCGTAGGTCTGGTAGGACCATTGGGTGAGGGGATGGCCGGGAGTGACGGTGTGCAGGCCTTGGGTCTCGTTCAGCTGCCCGTAGACCAGTCCGAGACCGGCGAGCACGGTCCAAGCGGCGAGCACGGTGGCGAGGGCGCCTCTCGCCTTGGCGGCGGGGTCGCGGCGGTACAGGTGGGCGGGCGGGCGTGCCCAAGCGGTTAGGGCTCCTCGGACCAGGCTAGCGACGGTCCGCCCGTCGACGCCGGTATCTTCGAGCAGCACCCGCATTTCGTCGCGGTAACGGGCCTGCCAAGCCGGCGGATAGGTCGACAGGGCGACTGCGGCCAGTCGCTTGGCGGCCCGACCACTTCTCGGATGCGGGTGGGCGGTCATGCCCCGGCCCACCCGATGCTGGTGCGTAGCCGATCGGACGCAAGAGCAGTCACTCGCTGCATACGGACGGTCTGATCGGCGAGCGCCGCGGCACCAGCCGGGGTGATCCGGTAGGGGCGGCGGCGGTCCTCAGCGGCGAGGGGTTCGATGAGGCCGTCGGACTCCAATCGGGCCAGCACGGCGTAGAGAGTGCCGGCGCTCAGACGGAAGCCCATAGTGGAATCGACGTCCTGGGTGATGGCGTACCCGTGCTTGGGTCCCGACGCCAGGCTGGCCAACACCAGCAACGGGGGGTCCGCCCAGCGGTCCATTCGGTCCTTCACTCAGCGCCTCCTAGTACGACTGGTACTGCTGACGATACAACACGTTGCGCTATACCGCAAGCCGGTATAACGTCAACGGGTGTAATGGCCATCGTCTGGAGGGGCGTGTGTGATCGAGCTGAACGAACTGGCCAAGCACTACCGCTCGACGGTGGCCGTCGACATGCTCTCGACAGTGATCCGGGCCGGATCGGTGACCGGGCTGCTCGGACCGAACGGGGCCGGCAAGTCCACCACGCTTCGGATGATCGCCGGTCTGGACCGCCCCACCTCCGGGCGGGCGCTGGTCGACGGGCGCCCCTACATCGAACGGCCAGCACCGCTTCAAGAGGTCGGTGTGCTGCTCGAAGGCCGGTCGGCGCATCCCAGCCGCCGAGCCGTCGACCATCTGCGCGCCCTCGCCTACTCCAACCAGATCCCCGAGCGCCGGACCGCCGACGTGCTGGCCCTGTGCGGCCTTGCCCATGTAAGCCGCCGGCGGGCCGGAAAACTCTCGCTCGGGATGAACCAACGACTTGGCCTGGCCGCGGCCCTGCTCGGCGACCCGGCGGTGCTGATCCTCGATGAGCCGGCCAACGGGCTCGACCCCGAAGGGATCAACTGGCTGCGACACCTCCTACGTGAGCTGGCCGGCCGAGGACGCACAGTCTTGGTGTCGAGCCATCACATCGCCGAGATCGCCCAGACCGCCGACCACGTGGTCGTGTTAGGTCAAGGACGGGTTCTGGCCGACTGCCCGACCGCCGACCTCCCGCTGGTCGCCGGGCTCGACCGGGCCGTCAGAGTCCGCAGCGACCAAGCCAACGTTCTCGCCAAGCAGCTCATGCAACACGGAGCGGCCATCGACAGGTCTGAGGAGGCGACCCTGCTCGTCTTCGGGCTCGACCGCGAGACCATCGCCGCCGTTGCCTCGTCTCTCGGTGCCGTGCTCACGGAACTGACCGAAACCGTCCCATCCCTCGAACAGGCCTACCTGGCCCTCACCGCGGCGGCCGCCGAACACGTCGGGACCATCCCCCCAGACAGCGAGGAAGTATCAGAACCATGACCACGGCCGCCGCCCACCAGCATTCCGGTCTTCGAGCAACTCGGAGAGCCCCGTTGCGTCCACTGGCTCCAGTTGCCAGGTCCGAATGGCTCAAGCTGCGCACCACCCGCTCCACCTGGTGCACCGCCGCCGCAGCCGGCCTCATCTCAGTGACCCTGGGATCGCTGCACTGCCAGAGCATCGCCTCCATGGCCCACATCCCCTCCGGCGCCGATCCCGTCGCCGCCAGCCAGTTCGGGATCTCCGTAGGCCAGTTCGTCGCCGCCCTTGCCGGTGTGCTCATCATCACCGGCGAATACGCTGGCGCGACGATCCACACCACCCTCCTCGCCACCCCCCAACGAGTCCGGCTATTCGCCGCCAAAGTCGCCGTGACCTCCTCGGCCGCCTTTGGTTACGGCCTGGTCGTGGCGGTCGCCTCCTACGGCATCGGGCAGGCCATCCTCGCCGGCCGCCTCCCCACCGGCGTCCTCACCGCCATAGCCATACGACAGCTCCTCGGTGCTGCAGCAATCTTCACAGCCATGGCCCTCATCGGCTTCGCCTTCGGCACCATCGCCCGCCACACCGCCGGAGCCCTCACCGCCATCGTCGCCCTGCTCGTCCTCCCAACACTGACCCTCGGGCTCCTCAGCTCGGCCACCCGCCAGGACATTAACCAGTACCTGCCCCTGCGAGCCGCCGACGCCCTCGTCAAACACCACCCAGACACCACCGCCCTGCACCCCCTTCCAGCCCTCGTAGTCCTCACCGCCGAAATCACCGCCCTGCTAACGGCCGCAGCCGTGCTTCTCACCAGACGAGACGCCTGACATCCACAGGCACATCGCTCAGCGGCAGGAGCACATCTCCGCCTGCCCTCCCCCGCACGACGAGCGCGCCTCGATCGACGATACGCTGGCCCACCTGAAGAAGACCAGGATGCAAAGCTACGACATCAAGACGGAACGCAGGACTCTCTACGCGCCGAAGCCCGGCGACTTCGAGATCATCGACGTCCCCGAGATGAGCTTCCTCATGATCGACGGGCACGGCGACCCCAACACCTCACCGGCCTACCGCCACGCGGTCGAGACGCTCTATAAAGCCTCCTACGCCGTCCGCGCCGCGGCAAAGGCGACGCTGGGCAGGGTGCACACCGTGGCGCCACTCGAGGGACTGTGGTCAGCCGACGACCTCGAGGTGTATCGGACGCGTGACAAGAGCGCATGGGATTGGACGATGATGATCGCCCAGCCCAACTGGGTCATCCCCGAGCTGGTCGACGCCGCACAAGTCGCCGCACGGAACAAACAACTGCCCGCACTCGACCTGCTGCGCTTCAAGCGCTACGCGGAGGGCCGCAGCGTGCAGATCCTGCACGTGGGCTCCTACGACGACGAGGGCCCCACACTCGCTCGTCTCCACGACGAGTACCTGCCCGCCAACGGGCTCACTCCCACCGGGCGCCACCACGAGATCTACCTCTCCGATCCCCGAAAGACCGAACCCGCCAAGTTGAAGACCATCCTGCGACAGCCAGTCACCACGGCGTCGTGATCGCAAACCGATTTTTCTACGACGAGACCTGCAAGCGGGGCCCCGAAGAGGTTGACGCCAGGCAATCCGCCGAAGGTGTCCGACATGATCGGCGGACGCAACGCCGGGCCGCCATAACTTCTTATCTGGTAGGACTCGATTGGCTCTGCCTGCGCCGTCCGCGGTCGTTCCGATCGACGGCTCGGCTCTCCCCCGGTCAGGCAGCCGCAAGCGAACTGGGCGCCCGAATACGCGAGCAGAAGGTTCGTCGGGTGCTCATGCCCCGCACCGGCTCCTGCCTCGATAACCCGGTCGTCAGGGCGCTCCGCTGCGTCCCCGAGGTGCCGTACCGGGCGTAGCAACTCCAGCAAGCACCTGAGGTCGCGCGCGGCACCGCGGGGTGAGGCTACAAGGCGGGCGCCGGTGGCTCGGGCGATGTATACGGCGACGGAGGAGCGACGCCCGGACGACGGGCTGACATTTTCGTCAGCGCGGCGAGGGCGAGGATGCCACGCTCGGCGCCATCGATGGACGCCCACAGCCGGCGAGAGTTGTCGAGAGCTACGAGCATCGGGACCAGATAATGCCGGTCGCGGGCAGTCATCTGTTGGCCGATTCGGTCGGATCCCCGAGCCATTGCCGCAAGAGTGGCGAAATCGGTGAGATGGCGTTCCTTGGCCGGGTCGCTTGGGACGGAGAACGCGGCGGCTTTCGCGACTAAGGCGCCGAGCATGTTCGGACGGCGAATGGCGGCGACCGCATCTTCAACCTGAACTGTCACCGGCTCGGATCGTTTGATCGCCTGTTGCGCTCCGGGTGTGGCCAAGGTGGTTCCGCCCGTGATGCCCGTCCTCGAACCGGCAGCCCGTCCAAGGCCTTGGGGGATGAGCAGGTCTATTGATGCTCTGTCTCGCACCCATCGGTGCTGGTGGCCCTCCGGGCTGACGCCAGCGGAGGTGAAGCCCACGGCGGCCAGTGCTCCGGTGAAGTCGCGTAGCACATTGGGTTGCGCCCGCACGTCGAGCACCACGTCGCCATCGTTGGTGGGGCGGGACGGCGAGAACCCGCGTTCCTGGCAGTACAGATGGACCATCTGGCCGCCTACCAGGCACCACCCGTTGGGGAAGTCGGCGGCGACATCGAGCAAGCCGAGCCAACTCTGGCGTTGCCGTTCGGTCAATCCGGTGAGCGTCACGGTCATGGCCCTGCATCCCCTAGGAGCTCGATGACGCGAGCGTCCTCGCGCGCTCGGTCGTGGTCGGCGAGGTCGGCGATCACCAACCCGAGAGGGGCCGGGCGCGCCAGCGGGCGGTCGACGATGTGCAGCCACACGTTGGCGGGATGGACTGCCGCCATGAGGTGATCGGCCATGAGCTGCTCGACGTCTCGGGGCCGAACGTACACCTCCGCCTCGCGCCCGGCCGACATCTCCGATCGCGCATCGCTGATCCCTGAGGGGACAAGCCTTGAGTCCTTCAACAGGCCTCCCACCTCCGCCGGGGAGACAGCCAGGCGAAGCAGTTGTGCACGATTTCGGAGCCAGGAACGGAGCAACACCGCAGGACTTCGAGACGCGAGCAAGGTCCGGTACTTCGCCTCCAACCTGGAAAGCTCGCGATCCGAGATGTCGGGAACGGGTTCATTGGAGAGCAGGTGGATGAACGCCCACGCGATCCTGGGGGACATCGGGCGAGCCACGGGCCGCGACCGCGGGATACCGGCCTCCTCGACGAGCAGACGTCCGGCCACCCGGCGCGCCGGAAGGGCGCCGGCATCGATGAGCTGGCGAACCCGCCGCTCGGTCACTCCAAGCTGGGCCGCGACCTCCTTGACGCTGACCTCCATGACACAAGTCTACCGTAATCGGAAGACCTGTGTCCGTCTCCTTTTTAGAGCGCGAGCGCCTGATCACTAGGTCGCTGAGCCGGCTGACAAGCTGAGATCTTGCAGTTCGATCTTTGATCCTGAGCCCCCAGATCGGCATCCCTACTGTCCCTACAACGGGCTGGACGGGAGCCGACGGGCCGGAAAAATCCCTGGACGCAGCGGACTGGGCGGATGCGAAAGTGCTGGTCAGACGGTACAAACGGAGCTTCACCATCTTCGAGGGCACCAGCGAGATTCAACAGCTCGTGATCGCCAGAGCCATCTCGGGGATGCATATCCAGTAGACGGCCGGCGGTCTGGGTGTCCGCGTCAGTGTACGTCGTGCCGATCGAACGCTTCGACGGCCGCTCGCTCTCACGCTGGCGTATTAAGGTGAGTCAGCATATGGCTAGGCGCAGCATGTGGCGCACGTTCGGTAGCCTCACAGCGTCGGCGCTGGTTGTGGTGCTCACCCTGTTGGCGGTTGTCGACGGCAATTCTGGTGTCGTGCCCTTTCAGCGCTGTCAACAGTCTTAGCGTCCTATCCCGACCAGGGTGTGCTTGACTACGGCAGCGCCATCCCCGAGGGTGATCCGACCAGTGAGACATATCCATCGCCCGTCGTGGCGATGGCCGAAACTCCCGACGGCAAGGGTTACTGGTTGGCGACGGCCGATGGTGCTGTAACTGCCTTCGGTGATGCCCAGTCCTACGGCGGGGCCAACGCCCTCGACTTGTACGCTCCAGTGGTGGGTATGGCGGCGGCCCCTGACGGTAAGGGCTATTGGCTGGTGGCTGCCGATGGCGGAGTTTTCAGTTTCGGTGACGCCCAGTTCTACGGCTCCGAAGGGGGCACGACCATCTCCGGTTTCGTTTCCGGAATGGCCGCCACCCCGGACGGCGGTGGCTACTGGCTGGCCAACGCTAACGGCGACGTCTACACCTTCGGTGATGCAAGATCGTTTGGCAATAACCTGGGCAGCGCACGCACCGAACCCATCGCTGCCATCGCCTCGACACCCCATGGCAACGGGTACCGACTGCTCGAACCGGATGCTTTCAACGTCAGCTTCGAACACCCGGGGCCCGCCAACGACATCGTCACTCTCGCTGCAAGCCAGGTCGTTCCCGACCCTGACACCGGGTACTTCTGCAACCCTTACGGGCCCTGCGAAGAGTGGTGCGCCCTGTTCGCGACTTGGGTCTGGGCTAATAGCGGGGTTCCTATTCCGTCGCTGGCCTTCGTCGGCTTCATCTACGACTGGGCCGCCGCGAATACCCAGGTGCTCCCGCCGAGCGCCACCCCCAGCCCCGGTGACCTGGTTCTTTACGGAACAGGCCCTGCGAACGTGTCGACAGCGGTTCACACCGGGGTTGTAGCGCAGGTCTGGCCAGACGGCGCCATCGATACCATCGAAGGTGACGCTGGCCCTGCGAACTTGGGCTCCTACAACGTGGTGATCAACGGGCCGTACCTACCGTCGGACTCCAATACCTACAACGGCGCGCCTATCTTCGGCTACGCAGTACCTTGACGTTTCGCAAGGCTAGCCCAGTTGGTCGTCGGGGCGTCCGCTGTAGCTGGCCGTCGGAGTAACTGGCCTGAAACTGCGACGTCGCTGACCATCTCCGGCGGGAAAAGCCCGTGGCTTACCACTCCCGGCGTCGAATCGAAAAAGGCGCAGAGACCTCTCGGGTCGCTCATGAGGTCCATCCAGTCGGCGATGATCCCTCCGTCGGGGCTCGCCGGGGTGCCAGGCCTGACCCTGGCACCCCCAAGACGGCGAAGAGTAGCCGCTGCGCCGAAAGAGAGGATCTCCAGCGGGACTGGCGACGCGAGCGACTCGACGAGTTTTTCCGAAGATACGATCACCACGAAACGGTCTGCAGCCGCGGCGACGACCTTCTCCCTCGTGTGAGCGGCACCCGCTCCTTTCACCAGCCAACCGTCCGGCGCCACCTGGTCGGCGCCGTCTATGGCAATATCCAAGCGCGTCGGCGAGGAGGGGTCGCTGAAAGAGCGCACGTCAAGGCCCGCCGCCCGAGCCTTTTTCTCCGTCGCCGGCGACGTGGCAACGCATGTCAGCGTCAGGCCCCGCGACGCGAGGGCCGGTATCAGGTAGCCGACCGTAGAACCCGTACCGAGCCCTACGGTCATTCCGTCAGCGACAAGCGAAGCCGCAGTTTGGGCCGCTTCGGCCTTTTCTGCGTCCGCAGCCTTAACCCTGGATCCCCCGGGGCCGGTGATATCGCTGTCAGCCATATCGGAATCTTGCCACACGAGTCGACAGCGCTAACGTTTTGCCGACGTTTCTCCTGGGCGGTGCCGAGGCGCTACGTTATGTGCAAGCCGTGCGCCCAGCGAGTGTTGCTGGCGCGACCACCCACTCGGAGGAGTACCTTATGTCCATATCAGTAGGCGACAAGATTCCAGACGTTAAAGTCCAAGTGCCAGGGGCTTCCGGGCCCGAACCGGCGCAAACCGCCGACCTTCTGGGGACCGGAACCGTGGTGCTTTTCGGCGTGCCGGGGGCTTTCACCCCGACGTGCAGTGATCACCACCTGCCTGGTTTCGTGGTAAGGGCTGACGACCTGAAGGAGAAAGGTGTCGACCGCATCTTCTGCGTCTCGGTCAACGATGCTTTCGTCATGGGAGCGTGGGGCCGCGCCAACGAGGTCGGCGAAGGCGTCGGGATGATCGCCGACGGCTCGGCGCTGTTCACCAAGGCGATGGGCCTGGACGTCGACCTGACCGGCGGCGGGCTCGGAGTCAGGTCCAAGCGTTACGCAGCGGTTATTAAAGACGGTGTAGTAACCCACCTTGCAGTCGAAGACACCCTCGGTCTCGACGTGAGCAGCGCCGACGCGATTCTCGCTGCGCTGAGCTGAGCGCAGCCGGCGTTGGGCGTGCCGGTGATCTGCGGCAGACGCTCGGGAAGGAATCCTCGTGTTGCTTAGGTGTCAGGGATCACTCCCTCGGAGTTAGAAGGTAGGTGGACGACGCCTTGGCTATGAGATTACCTGCGGCGTCGCACACTTCGGCCTCGACGAAAGTGATCCTCGAGCCCCCTCCGATCACCCTTGCAGTGCAGGTCAGGGGTTCCCCGACCGGCGCAGCCTTGACGAAACTGATCTTCATCTCCGTGTTGGCCGTGTAGGCCTTTTTGCCGGCGAGGTTCGTGATCGTAGAAGATGCCATGGCGGTATCGGCGAACGCCGCCACGAACCCCCCCTGGACGACCCCGATCGGATTAGCCAGGTGCTCTCCTGCTGTCATCCTCCAGACCGTTACCCCGGGTTCGGGCTTGTCCACGCAGACGATGCCCAGGGTCAGGTCGCAGTTTGGCGGAATGCGCAGGGTAGGCCTGCGTTGAAGTGCTTTGGGTTGCGGAGATTCCGCTATCTTCGGTACCGGTTGCAGATTCTCGCTCAAGAGGGCACCTACTCGTTTCTGCCTTCGGGCGCGGAGGACCTGTCGGCGGGCAGGGCTCTCAACCCCGCCCACACCAGGTCGGCGAGTCGCACGGCCATCAAGTCGCCCTCGACCGGGTCTAAAGGTCGCAAGGTAGCTCCTTCAGTTCCAAGGGTCGGGCCGGTCGAATCCGAGCCCGGAGCATCGTGGACGGAATCTCCAGCGCCGGCCAGGCGGTTAGTCACCCAGCGCCGTGCTGCGACCTCACCTAGCCCGACGATCGCGAACCCGAGCAGTTCCCTGTGGCTGTCGTCGATGTCAGCCTCGACGAAGCCGGCGATCAGCTTGGCCACTTTTTCCTCGAGCTGACGGACCGGAGCTGCGAACTCTTCACTCATGCGCGCCCCGCTCGCAAAGAGCAGTTGGTAGGCACTCGTGGACGTGCTTACGAACTCGAAGTAGGAACTAAAACCGGCCAGTACCCTTCGGTACGGGCTCGTCTCAGCAGAAATCCTTGCGGACATGTCGAGGAGAAGCTTCCTTCCGACGGTGTCCAAGAGCTCCACGAAGAGCTCGGCCTTCGACGAGAAATGATGATAGAGGACCGGCTTGGTCACCCCGGCTGATTCTGCAATCTCCTCCATCGAGGTCTCGTGGAACCCCTTTCGGGCGAACCGTTCGAGGGCTGCGTCAAGGAGTTGGACCCGCCGCTCCTGAGCCGGCATACGGCGTCGGAGTAGGCTGCCAACGGTGCCGGTCATCTCCGCCTCACAGTCAAGTGTCCTGCTCTGTGCGCATACGACCATACTCGCAGACTCGCCGGGCCCGTCACACCTTCGACTGGGTTTCGCCTAATGCTCCAAAACGCGCTTTACGACTTCGTAGGCCCTGTTTTGGCACGACGTGAGACGCTCGCGCGAAGGCGGTCGCCGCACCCGCCGACAATATCGGTCGTGAGGCCCCCCAACCACGCCCCGGAGAAGGTGACGAGCAGGCCGCCCGAGCCAGTGCGGCCGGACCCGGCAGTTCGAGTCGCTACGAGCCTGCTCGCGGTCAAGGCGCGGCGCCGTCGCTTTAGGTTGGTGCCGCCCACCAACCGCCAAGGCTCGGCGAGCGACCTGTAGAGCGGAGCGCCAGCCGCCCATACGTGCCGCAGCGTAGCGGCCTAGCTGGCCTGGCCTTCGCTTGGGAGGTCCCATCCTGCGGCGATCATCAGCTTGGCGAGACGGCTGGGTAGATCCGCAACGTCGAAATGACGCTGGACAAGCTGGCGATTGTGGAGAAGCAGGTGGCCCGTTGGGCTGCGGAGCCAGCAGCTCAACTCGTCCGGCTCGTCAGGATCGAACCAGTCGAACCCGAGGCGGCGAAGTTCGTTGGCGACTGGATAGCTCCCCACCACCGCCGGACGCATGAAGATACCAGCTTCGAGCGGCGGGTTCCCGAAGCCCTCCCAGGTCGACGGGAAGGCAACTACGTCGCACGCAGCGTAGGCGTGCTGCACCCCGGTGCTAGGCCCGACAGGGGCGACAGTCCCGTGGCGCACTGGCACTCGTGCTCGGCTCAAAAGGCCTTCGAGGGTGTCCTGGTATCCCTCTTCGGCTGGACCGAGAAGCCAGTAGAAGGCGCGGAGATGTTCGGCCAAGGCGAGACCGGCAGGGATATTCTTGCGGGGGATGGCCCGCGTGGGCTGGAGCACGACCAGATCGCCTGGTTTGACGCCGAGTGCTCGTCGAGTGGCTTCTCTGTCGCCTCTCGGCGGGGCTGTGTCAAAGCAGTTCCGCAGGACCGTGGCATTGATGCCCCTATCCGCCAGTTCGCGAGCGGACAGGTCGCTTATCGTCACGTGCACCCACGAAGGGTCGTCGGGCGGCGGGGGATGAGCGGCGAAACGCTCCCGTTGCCACGGTAGGTCGTGATGGCGCATGATGGCCCGTCGTCCGCTTAGAAGGCGGGCCACCTCGTCCCGGGCGGCAGGGTTCAGCGGCAGAGAGCACAAGTTCTCCACAACTACGAGGTCGGCCCCGCGCAGCGATCTCGCCAGGGCATTCGTATCCAGCGGTTCCTGAGGGCGCCCGGTCAGCCAGGTTCCTGCGTCGAGGCCAGGGACAAGGTCGTCCACGGGACCGGATCCCGCAACCGACCTCACGTCGAACCCAAGAAACCGCAGCGCAGCTGCCCATTTGGCTGCTTCAACCGACACTCCGTCGGCTCCTCCGAGGCGAAAGGAGATGATTACAGCTATCGGACGCTGTCGCAGAACTGAGCTGCTCGAACGGTCCCAGGTCCGTCGCTGCTCCACCCGAAAGTACTCTAGTGGCGGTCAGTGCAATGATGGATCGGCCAAATGAACGCTAATCAGCTTGTCTTGCACTCCCCGGTCGGGTTCGTCATAGCCTTCGGGGCAGGCATCATCTCGTTTCTGTCACCTTGTGTGCTACCTCTTGTACCCTCTTATCTTTCGATGATGTCAGGCGTCGGCGTTTCGGAGCTCGGGGCTGCTACGAAGCCCGACCGTCGTCGGCTCCTGCGGGCGACGCTTGGCTTCGTGGCCGGGTTCACCCTCGTGTTCGCAGCGCTCGAGGCGACGGCGAGTGGGCTGGGCCGAACGCTCAGCTCCCACCAGGTCGGCCTCGATCGGCTCGCAGGGATCGTGATAGTCGTAGCGGGCCTCCTCTTCGCTGGTGTAGTAACTCCAAAATGGCTCTTGCGGGAGCGACGCTTCCACGTGTCGCCCTCCCGGCTTGGCGACTGGGCTGCCCCGGTCATGGGGATGGCCTTCGCCTTCGGCTGGACGCCGTGCATAGGTCCCGTCCTCGCTGCGGTTCTGGCTCTGGCCAGCGACTCGAACACCCTTTTGAGGGGAGAGGCGATGCTGGTGGTGTACTCGCTTGGGCTTGGCGTGCCCTTCGTAGCGGCTGGCCTCGCATTTGCGAGGTTCGCAGAGGTCTTCTCCTTCTCACGCCGGCATCTTCGAGGTATCAACCTTGTGTCCGGCTTGGCGCTGTCAGGCTTGGGAGTGTTGTTGCTTACCGGGGAACTTCACGTGCTGTCGACGGCGTTCACCGACGTCTTGGACGCTCTGGGACTCAGCCGGCTGGCTTCTGTGTGAGCCATCACTCCCCGCATTCGCCGAATGGCACTAACGCTGCGCCGATGGATAGCCTAGCGGAGGTGCAATGGAGCCGGTGATCCGTTTTCGCTCGGCGGTAGCCTTCGCAGGCCGCTTTCCGGTACTTGCCGGCGTCGACCTCGACGTCTCCGGCGGTGACGTCGTACTTTTGCGCGGGGCGAATGGGGCTGGCAAGACGAGCATCCTCCGAGCGGCGGCTGGGCTTTTGAGAGTGGTGTCCGGTGAGGCCAGGGTTCTTGGATCCGACCTTGTTTTAGACCAAAGAGCAGTCCGCCGCAGGATCGGGCTGCTCGGTCATGCGAGCGGCCTCTACGACGACTTGGACGTATCCGACAACGTAAGGTTCGCTCTGCGTTCCAGCGGGGTGAACCCAGACCGGGCCCCTTGCGCTCTCGAAACCCTTGGCCTCGTGGGGCGTCTAGCGGACACGCCGGTGCGTTCCCTCTCTGCCGGCCAGCGACGCCGGGTCGCACTGGCAGTGCTCCTAGCGCGCGATCCGGATATATGGCTCTTGGACGAGCCGCATGCCGGTCTGGATGCCGATCACAGGGACCTGCTCGACGGCCTCGTGAAAGGCGCAGCGTCTAGGGGCAGGACGGTGGTGATCGCGTCTCACGAGTCTGAGCGGGCGGAGCCTCTGGCAGGGCACATAGCAACCGTGGCCGGTGGCGTGGTCGTGGAGGTGGCACCGGGTCCAGCCTGGCAAGGAACTGAGTCGGCGGGGGTGGAACGAATTGTGGCGTGACGCCCTTCTGGTGGGCTCCAAGGACCTGAGGATCGAGTTTCGCAGCCGGGTGACGACAACACAGGTTGCGCCTTATGCGGTGCTTGTGTTGGTTCTGTTCGGTTTCGCCTTCGACCAGGACCAGAATCTTCTTACCAAAGCGGCAGCCGGCTTGTTCTGGGTGGCGGTCTTGCTCAGCTCGCTCCTTGCAGTCCAGCGCAGCTACGCGATCGAAGCCACCGACGGTGCTAGGGACTCGCTTCGCCTCTCGGGCCTAGACCCGGCCGGCATTTTTCTCGGGAAGACCTTTGCAGTGGTCGCCGAACTGCTCGTTTTGGAGGTTCTCCTCGGGTTCGGCGTCGTGGTGCTGTTCGGGATCGAGCTTCACGACCCGGCCCTTTTGGTGGTCACCTGCTTGGCGGCCAGCGTCGGCTTGGCAGCCGCCGGGACCCTTTACGGGATGATCGCAGCAGGTCTGAGAGTCCGAGAGACGCTGCTGCCTCTCCTGATCCTGCCGGTGGTCGCTCCGGTCCTTCTTGGCGCTACTCAAGCCTGGATGGCGGCGCTCGGGACCGCAGGGGGCGGCACCGACGGTTGGAAGTGGCTTTCGCTGCTCGTCAGTTTTACGGTGATCTACGTAGCCGCCGGAAGCCTGGCATTCTCGATCCTCGTGGAGGAGTCATGAACGCTAAAGCAGACACGGACACAGAAGCAGGTCGGATCGACCGGATCAGCGGGGGAGGGTCAGTTCCACCCGTAATCCTTGGCAACGTGGAGCCGCTCGCCGCCGGGGCCGTCCAGGATCCTTCCCTGCGGTCCGGTCGGGTCACGGGGACCTCGGATCGTGTCACGCGAATCCTCGGCGTGTCCACGCTGATCGCAGGTGCCCTGACGGCCTGGCTCGGCCTCGTCGTGACACCGCCCGACAAGGTCCAAGGCCAACTGGTGAGGTTGATATACGTGCACCCTGCTGTAGCGACCATGTGCTACGCCGGGTTTGGCCTGTGCGCCCTTGCCAGTCTCGCCTACCTTTGGCCGCGAACCAGAACCAGGCGTTGGGATCGCCTAGCGGTCGCCTCGGCCGAGGTCGGCGTAGTCTTTTGCGTGCTCACGTTGATAACCGGGTCGATCTGGGGTCGGCCTACCTGGGGAGTCTGGTGGACATGGGATCCCAGGTTGACCATCACCGCCCTTTTGTGCGCTGTGTTCATCGGCTATCTGGCCCTACGTCGAACCGGCGGGGATCCCGACGCCCTCGCCAAGCGAAGTGCCATAGTGGCCGTCGTATGCATCCTGCTGGTGCCTGTCGACCACGAGGCGACGACCTGGTGGGCTAGCTTGCACCAGACGAGCACCCTGCTTCGGGCGAACCCGCTCATCCACGGCGAGCAGCTCTACACCATGCTTCTGTCGTTCGTGGCGTTCGGGCTGGGCTTTGCGTGGCTTGTCCTTCACCGCTACAGGGTCGAGGTCCTTGAGGACCGTTACGCCGACGAAGGTTTCGACGCCGCCATATCGGAGCGTCGTGCGGAGGGCGGTCTGCTCGCCGCAGGTACTCCTCGAAGCGACGGAGTGGCGCCTTGAACGGATACGTCGCGGGCGGCTGGGGTGTAACGGCGGGAGTGCTCGCCGTCTACTCGCTGCGCATCGTGCTGCGGGGTAGGGCACTCGCAAAGAGGCTCACTCCCCGGGCGCAAGCAGCCAAGGGGGAGCCTTGACTACGAAGACCGACACCGAGGTCGACGAGTCTCTAAGTGCTGGGCGGTCGGCGGTAGCTCCCGCCCCACGAGTTCGGGCCCGCAGGTCAGTGCTCGGCTCAAGGAGACGTCAGGTAGTAGCCGGGGTTGTCATCTTGGCGGCTATAGGGTTCTTGCTATTTGAGGGTCTCGGCAATGCCCTTTCCTACTACCAGACGGTCCCCCAAGCCCTCGCTCAGCGTAACTCGCTCGGAGTCAAGTATTTCCGGATCATGGGCACCGTAGGAGCCAAGGTGAGCCAGGTCGACCACAAGACGGTGTTCGACATTTCTTACCAGGGAAAGACGGTATCGGTGGTCGACAGCGCGGATCCCCCGCAACTGTTCAAGCCGGGCATTCCAGTCGTCCTCCAGGGTCACTTCGCCCGAGGTAGTGACGTCTTCGACTCCGATCTGATAATGGTAAAGCACAGCGCAAATTACGTACCGGCCAAGGGCGAGCCGAAATCGGTCGCGGCCCAGACAGGTGCATAGTGAACGCGGCTCTCGGCGAAAGCTCGGTCCTGCTCGCCTTTGGTGCTGCGCTAGTGGGGTGTGTCACGCTGATCGTCGGGTTGGTCCGTAACAAGTCCAATCTTGTAAGGGCGGGCCGGGTTTACACCTGGGTGATACTCGCCGGTGCTGTACTGGCGACCGTTGCCATGCAGCACGCCCTGATAACCCACGACTTCCGTCTTTCCTACGTCGCCAACAACGACAGCACCCAGACACCTGTTATCTACAGGATCACGGCCATGTGGTCCAACCTTGCAGGGTCGATCCTGCTGTGGGGTCTCGTCCTGGCTGGCTGGATAGCCGCGACGGCGATACGCTTCCGTAGGCGGGCCACGGACCCTCTGGTCGGCTGGGCGACGGCGATCAGCTACGGGGTTGCTGCCTTCTTCTTCGGGTTGATGCTTACGGGATCCAACCCTTTCACCCTGGTCAAAGGGGCGATACCAACCGACGGTCCCGGTCCCGACCCTCTGTTGCAGAACAATGTGCTCGTAGCTTTCCACCCTCCGCTTTTGTATCTCGGCCTGGTCGGGTTCACAGTCCCCTTCGCCTTCGCCTGCGCCAGCCTGATCACCGGAAGGGTAGGTGAAGGCTGGCTTGTCGAGATGCGACGGTGGACGCTGTTCTCTTGGGGGTTCCTGACCTTTGGGCTGATCCTCGGGGCCTGGTGGAGCTACAAGGTTCTAGGCTGGGGTGGCTACTGGGCGTGGGACCCGGTGGAAAACGCTGCGTTCGTGCCTTGGATCACCGCCACGGCCTACCTTCACTCGGTGAGAGTCCAAGAGCAGCGCGGAATGCTCAGAGTGTGGAACCTTTCGCTTCTAGCAGCGACCTTCAGCCTCACGATCCTTGCGACGTTCCTGACCCGTTCTGGCGTGCTCGCCTCCGTCCACTCGTTCAACAACACCGGCATAGGCCCAGCGCTGCTTGTTCTGTTCGGGGTTGTCGTCGCGCTGTCGGTCGGCCTGCTCGCGTGGCGAGGCGACCTCCTCCGATCGCCCGGGTCGATCGGCTCCGCTGCGTCGCGCGAGGCCGCTTTCTTGGTGAACAACTTCGCTTTTGGGGCTTTCGCCCTCGTGGTCCTTCTCGGCACCGTCTACCCTCTCGTCGTCCAAGCGGTCAACGGTCAACAGGTGACCGTCGGAGCCCCGTACTTCAACACGCTGACGATGCCGCTCGTGGTGTGCATCTTGTTCTTGATGGCAGTCGCTCCGGTGCTGCCTTGGCGGCGAAGCTCGCCTGGATTACTGAGAAGGCGCCTCCTTGGTCCCGCCCTGTTCGCAGTTTCGGTATTGGCTGTCTCAGTGGTAGCCGGTGTTCGCGGGTTGAACCCGCTTCTTGCGTTCGGTCTCGGAGCTTTCGCCTTAACCACGGCGATTCGACAGCTTTTCGTCGAAGTCAAAGGGCGAGGCCTCGTGGGCTTCACCGGCCCGGCTGGTGGTGGGATGGTGGTCCACGTTGGCGTGGTGCTGATCGCTGTGGGATTCGCCGCCAGCCACTCGTTCGCGGCGAGCCGACAGCTGACTCTCACACCGGGGCAGACGGCATCGTTCGAGGGTCACACATTCCGCTACGTGGGTGCCGCTAACGTAGCCACGCCGACGCACACCGGTCTCGAAGCCGTCGTGATCATGGACTCCAATGTTCGCCTCACCCCTGCGGTCAGCGACTACCCGTTCGCTCAGGAGGCGATTGGTACGCCCTCGGTTCACAGCACCCTGACGGAGGACGTCTATCTGACTCTTGCGTCGACCCCTGCCAAGCCGACGTCTGCCGCTGTTATCGGAGTGATCGTGGAGCCTATGGTCAGCTGGATCTGGCTTGGTGGGGGAGTTATGGCTCTGGGCACCGCGCTGTCAGCCTGGCCGAGGCGTCGTAGGCGTAGCGGCGCGCTCTCAGAGGCGGCTGACAGGGCCGTCGGCGAGGGTGAGCCGGCTCCTAGCGACGAAGAGCCTCTGGTTGGGGTTCCGGTCGCCTTCGGGGGGATGGGAGCCGCAGGAGCAGCCCAGTGACGACCCTTTCCGACCAGGCGGCTACTGACAACCAAGCCGAGGTCCCAAAGCGGCGGCGATCCAGGGTGGTCCTGTACACGTCTCTCACCGTGGGGGTGATGCTGGCGGTGCTGATAACGCTGCTCGCTTCGACGAAACCGTCTTCCAACTCTGCAACTGCAAGCCCGTTGATCGGCAAAGCGGCGCCAGCGGTGTTGGGAAGGTCCATCACAGGGACCGGCAGCTACGCGCTGTCGGGATATCTCGGTAAGTGGGTGCTGCTCAACTTCTCGGCTAGTTGGTGCGTTCCGTGCAGGGACGAAACGCCTCAGCTGCTGGCGTTCCAGAAGCAACACGCGGCCGTCGGTAACGCAACAGTGTTCGCAGTGGAGTTCGACCCGTCCGACACGGCCAACCTGGCTGCCTTTCTAGCCTCCAGTCACGCTACCTGGCCGGCAATCTCCGACCCGTCCGCAGAGGTAGCCTACGGTGTCACCGGCATCCCCGAGTCGTATCTCATAGACCCGGCGGGGACCGTCGTCGCAAAGTTCTTCGGGGGTGTCACCGCAGCTCAGGTGGACAGCGCAATAACCCAGGCTTCGTCGTGAGTTTCACCGAAGAGCCCAGCCATCCCGCTAAAGGCATACGAAGCCGCCCAAGGTGGCAGACCTGGCTTCCGTGGCTTGCGATTGCGTTGGCCGCTGGGGGACTGGTCGGCTTCGGCGTCCGAGGCTCGTCGGCCAACAACAGCATCGACGCGCGAGTAACGCACATCGCTTCGCTGGTGCGCTGCCCGGTCTGTAACGGTGAGACGGTAGCGCAATCCCAGGCTACGCCGGCGGTCGAGATCGAAAGCCAGATCCGCAGCGAACTGCAAGCTGGCGAGAGCCAAGGCCAGATCCTCTCGGGGCTGGTAAGCGAGTACGGCCAGAGTATCCTTGAGAAGCCACCGGCCAGCGGAGCGGGACTTTTAGTGTGGCTACTCCCCCTGGTGGCAGGGATCGTGGCGGTCGTAGGCCTCGTGGCTGTGCTCTTTCGCTGGTGGCGGCGCGGAAGACTCGAAGGCGACTTTGTTCGGCTCGCCGCACAGCCCGCTCTGTCGCAAGCCCCTGACTTCGCACGCATCTCTCGCCCAGACTCGGGATCGGAGTCGCCGGCGAAGGCTGACCTGCCAGCACCGAGCGAGCCCGCACAGCAGCATCACCCGAAGGCTTTGAGCGAGCCGCCTCGTCTGACACGCCTGAGAAGGCGCAGTAGCCCTGAGGACCGTGCGAGCCCGGCGCGAAGAAGGGTCGTAGCCGGGACGGGAGCGGTCTTGGTGGTCGGCGGCATCGTGTGGGCGCTCGCGGCCTTCAGCGGAGCGCGCCTGCCGGGCGAGGAGATCAGCGGCAAGACGCTGACAGCTCCTGAAGTGACGGCGGAGCTTCTAGCTGCCAACACCGACGAGTCGAAGGGCAACATCGTGGCAGCGGTAGGCGAGTACCAGAAGGTTCTCAACTCGGATCAGACCAACATCGAAGCCCTCACAGGGGAAGGCTGGCTGCTCGCACAGACCGGACAGCCAGCGTTGCTCAACAAGGGACTTGCAATGCTCGTCCAGGCCGAGAAGATCAACCCTGCCTACCCTGCGGCCCACGTATATCGAGGGATAGCCCTTTTGGGAGAGGGGGACTACACAGACGCGATTCCCGAGTTGCAGTGGTACCTGGATAATCATCCAGCCGCGAACCTAAAAGCCGAGGTGGCCGCGGCCTTGACCAAGGCGAAAGCGGAGCAGGCAGCAGCATCGAAGGGCTGAACGCCTCCGTCAAGCCGAGACGGAGCGGGGAGGAGATCCGTTAGGCGACCGGGAGTCGGAGAGCGAAGCCCTGAGGAGTCTCAACTCGGTCACTACGTTAGCGAGACTGTCGCAAGCCGAGGTGACCTCAGATTCGGTGGTGCTCCACCCGACGGACAGTCGCAGACTCCGGTCGGAGTCGGCTCCCATAGCCGCCAGCACCGGGGACGGCTCGAGCAACTCCGAGGAACACGAGCTACCTGAGTGTGCTGCCACCCCGTGCTGGTCGAGACCGACGAGCACTGGTTCGGCCTCAAGGTCTCGGAAGCCGAGGCATACCAAACCCGCCAGCCGGCCGTCGGGTTCGGCCGGGCCGTACAAGCTGACCCCCCCGAGGCTTTCCGAGAAATCCCTGATACGACGGGTCTGGTCAGACGCGACCGCCACCTCCTTGCGAAGGGTCTCGGCGTCGGAGAGGATGTCGGCAAGTGCTGCGAAGCCCGCCGCCGCTGCGACGTTCTCCAGGCCGGCTCTCCTGGCCCTCTCCTGAAGGCCACCGACGATCATCGGGGTCACCCTTAAGCCTCTCTTCACCAGGAGGGCCCCGATGTCGTGTGGGCCGCCGGCCTGGTGGCACGATACGGACATGAGGTCGCAGCCGACGGCGGAGAAGTCGATGGTCAGCGCGCCGAGCGCCGCAGTGGCGTCTACGTGGAGGAGTACTCCCGCCTTCTGACAAATGGCCGTCGCTTCGGCTAGCGGCTGGAGGGTTCCCACTTCCTGATTGGCGAGTTGACAATGCGCGAGCGCCACGTCGCCGTGCGCAATCTGCGCCGCGAAGTGATCCAAGTCGACACGGCCATTGCTGTCCACGTCAACCCATCTCAGGCCCCCTGCCCAACGGGAGGAGGCTTCCCTAACCGCCGCCGACTCGACCTTGGCGACCACAGCGTGCCTTTCCTCCCTCGACGCGAAGGCACCGTACACGGCAGAGTTGATCGACTCAGAAGCGCCGGAGGTGAACACTACTTCTCTCGGCTTCGCGCCCAACATCGAGGCAACCTTTTCCCTAGCCTCCTCTAGGCGGCTGCGGGAGGCCCGGCCTTCCTCGTGGAGGCGTCCCGGGTCGGCAGCCGACAGCCACGGGGTCATTGCCTCGGCAACAGACGGCCGCAGAGGAGAACTCGAGGCGTGATCCAGATAGATCCGCCGTCTTTGCGACATCTAGGCGATGCTCACGCAGGCGTCGTCCCCGAGAGCTCGTGAGGATTCCGAGGCCATCTCGGCTTCGCCGTAGAGCCCGGCCAGCATTCCTCTCACCATCCCGCGGTCGACAGCGCAGATCACTGGATTGCGTACCGCAGTGTCGAGGAACGGGCAGGAGTCCTTGATGAGGGCCAGCGAAGCTCCCCGAGCTTCCACGTGCGCCTCGAAACCGTGGGCCGTAAGAGCACCGGCTATCGTCTGCAGAGCCGCCCGAAAGGATCTCCGGCCGGCACCCGGGCCCATCTGGCCTGCCAGGCGACGGCCGTAGTCCTCCCCGACGCTCTCTGCAAGGGCAGTCGCCTCTTCGCTGCTCAAACGCGAAAGAGCCTCCCCCAAAAGGGCGATGAGGAGATCGTCGCCAAGTCGCGGCAGGGGAAAGCCTTCTTCGAGATCAGTAGCCCGGTAACGCTTCGAAGGACGTCCCGCTCCGCCGTTCGGAGCACGACTTGAGAAGACCTCCAGGTAGCCGCCCGCTGCGAGCTTGTCCAGGTGATGGCGGGCCACGTTAGGGTGTACCGAGAAACGCTCGGCGACTTCTGAGGCGGTGACCCCTTCGGAGCTCTCCCGGGCAAATGCGTACATGTGCCGTCGTGTCGGGTCCCCAAAAGCACTGGTAACGGCGGCGACCGTCGCGGAGAAACCCCGCTCGACGATTCTAGACGCACGGTGAAGTACCGGCGTGAGCTCCACTGGCACCTCGACGACTTCGGAGTCTCGGTCCTTAGAGACGGGCATCACCACGGCGGTATTCTACCTATAGCCGTAGTGCAAATAACTCGTGCCGCGGTATCGGTGTCGACGGAAAGGAAGCTTCATTGTCACCCAGCAACCAGCAGATCATGGGTGCTCTCGCGCTCGTCGCCGACCCAGAGAGCGGAGCGAGCCTTGTTGAGCTCGGCATGGTAAGGGACCTGCAGGTGCGGCGGCGCAAGATCACTGTCACGGTCGCAGCTTCTGATCCCGCAGGATCCTCGGCAGCCACCATCTCCGAGCGGGTAACCGAAGCACTCGCCGGTCTCGACGGCGTCAAAGACGTCACGGTGCTTCTCGTCGCTGCAACTTCCGACGAACTCCTCGGTCAGCGCAAAGCTGGCCTAACCGCCGAGGGGCTATCGGAGGCGTCGGCACCACAGGCCGCCCCACCCGTCGCAGGTGCAGGCCGGACTGCTGCTCCGCTCGGCCACGAGCAGGGCCGGGCCAACCCTTTCGGTCCCAGAAGCTCCACCCGTGTCCTGGGGATAAGCTCCGGTAAGGGCGGCGTGGGTAAGTCGACCGTGACGGTAAATCTTGCGGTGGCCCTCGCAAGGGCCGGTCACGACGTGGCGGTGCTCGACGCCGATGTATACGGGTTTTCCATCCCAGGGATGCTTGGAGTGTCCGACGAACCTTCCGTGTCCGACCTCAAGATGACTCCTCCGGTGGCTCACGGTGTTCGGTGCATGTCCATGGGGTTCTTCCTGGCGGACGAACAACCTGTCGTCTGGCGAGGGCCGATGCTGCACAAGGCCCTTGAGCAGTTTCTGGTTGACGTCGAGTGGGGTGCGCCGGAGTTTTTGCTCCTCGACATGCCGCCTGGGACAGGTGACGTCGCCCTGTCGATGGCTCAGTACTTGCCGAGCTCGGAGATCTACGTGGTCACTACGCCCCAGCCGGCGGCGCGTAAGGTGGCCCAGCGAAGCGCTTACATGGCCAGGAAACTCAAGTTGCCCATGCGCGGGGTGATCGAGAACATGAGCTGGCTGAGCGTGCCCGGAGGGCAGCGCCAATACATCTTCGGCCAGGGTGGCGGAGCCCAGCTGGCGGAGGAACTGGACGTTCCGCTGCTTGGGCAGATACCGCTAGACATGGGACTGCGCGAGGGTGGGGACTCGGGAGTGCCGATCACCGTAAGCGCTCCTGAGTCCGAAGCGGCTGTGTCCTTCGCCGACCTGGCGGCGGCCGTTGTCGCTAGGGGACGCAGCAGGGTCTTCCATCCTGATTTGACGGTTCGGTGATCATAAGGCACGCCCAAGAGCCCTCAGAGGCTTGCACCGCAGTCCGACGATCGTAGTTGTCTGTGCTGGCGCGACCGTTAGCTTGCCGAGTTTGTATGTAATAGAAGAATGGCTATCAGTGATCAAGAGACGACCTCGAAGTCGGGAGCTCCCGTCGGAAGGCGAGTCGTGCTCGGTATGCTCGGATTGGGGGCGCTGGGGGTAGTGGCCGGCAAGAGCATCCAGGGCGGCCTGGACGCCGTCCTGTCGCCTATTCAGCGCCTCGACCCGACCGGACTTGCTTCCCTGGTACCAGGCGACTACTTCAGGATCTATACCGTCACGCCCGGGTATCCCCTCGAAACCGACGTCGAGTACCGCCTTACCGTCGACGGGATGGTCGAAAGCCCGAGGGTGCTCACGGTCGCCGACCTGCAGGCCATGCCAGCCACGAGCATGGTAAGGACGTTCCAATGTGTTACAGGTTGGCAGGTGCCCAACGTCCACTGGACCGGCGTGAAACTATCCGACCTTCTAGGAGCCGTTGGCGTCGCTAAGGGTGCTACGGCGTTACGCTTCGAGTCCTTCGACGGCGTCTACACCGAGAGCCTCACTCTTGAGCAGGCCGCCCGACCCGACATCATCGTCGCCTATTCGATGCTCGGCGGCGCCGTCAGCCGGGAGCATGGAGGACCTGTCCGGCTTTACGTCGCCCCGATGTACGGCTACAAGTCGATCAAGTGGCTTTCCAGGATCACTGTCGTTGACACCGTCGAGCCAGGCTATTGGGAGCATTACGGTTACGCCGTTGACGGGTGGATTGGCCGAAGCAATGGCTACTGACCTAGCGGGTCAGGCGCCGAGTCGAATTCAGCGCTTCGACCGTGTCGAAAGGTTGGTCCACTGGACTACAGCGGGTTTGTTCGCCGTCTTAGCGTTGACCGGCGCAGCACTGTACCTTCAGCCCGTCGGAGCCGTCTTCGGGAGACGTCAGTTAGTCGAGCAGATCCACGTCTACGCCGGGATCGCTCTCGCTGCCCCTGTGGTAGTCGGACTGGCCGGACCATGGGGTAAGCGCCTGCGGGTCGACTTCAGGCGCTTCAACCGTTGGATCGCAGCAGACCGAGCCTGGCTGGCAGCAAGGTTCGGGGGCCGCAAGGCGGCCGGTCTGTCCAAGGCGGGCATCTCCGTGGGCAAGTTCAACGCCGGGCAGAAGCTGAACGCAGCGTGGACAGCGGGAGCGGGACTCGTGATGCTGCTGACCGGGCTGGTAATGCGCTTCTACAGCCCGTGGCCGCTGTCGTGGCGGACCGGCGCCACCTTCGTGCATGACTGGGTGGCGTTCGCGATGGTCGCAGTGGTGGTCGGCCACGTGGGAATGGCCCTGCGTCACCCCGAGGCGTTCGCTTCGATGCGCACCGGTTGGGTGAGCCGCGAATGGGCAAGGTCCAACGCCCCGGCGTGGCTGGACGGCATCGACGGCCCGCTCGGAGCTCCATGCGACGCTCCTAATAGACCTGGTGACTCGCAGTACGTCCCGGGTCCGGCTCAGCCGACGTCGTAACCCTTGGGAAGCTGCGAGCGGTCCCAGCCAAGCATTTCGAGGGCACAGCGACAAGCGTATCGGTCCGTCATACCGCCAACCCATCCGACTGCTGTGGTGACGACATCGCCGTAGTCGACCATGTCAGGGAAGGCGGCATCGGGATCTCCCGATAAGCTGGGGTGGGCTTGGGCGAGCCCGCCGGCAGGGAGGTGGTGCGGCACAGCGACGAAATGCTCCACTAGGGCTCTCAGCATGGCGACGACCGAGCGGGCCTGGCGCTGCGAAGCCTCTGTCAGGTAAATACGCTCGTGATTGAACTGTCGCATTGAGGCGAGAGCTTCACCCATGGGTTCGGACAGCCCGACTAGGCCGCTGCGCTGTATCACCTCGACGACGTCGGTGACGAAAGAGTGCAGCTGGGTCGAGCGGGTCGGTCCGCACCGCTGCAAGACGACGTCGGGTAGGTCCTCGTAGGAGACCAGGCCGGCGGAAGCAGCATCCTCTAGGTCGTGCGCGCAGTAGGCGATGCGGTCCGCTAGGCCTACCACCTGGCCCTCCGGAGTGCTTGGAGCCGGACGCGACCAAGAGTGGTTTCGTATCCCGTCCAAGGTCTCTGCGCACAGGTTCAGAGGGGCAGACGTCACGTCCGCCCCCCATACGGCGTGGTCGAAGCCCTCCACGAAAACGCTGAAAGCGTCCTCGGAAGCGTGGCCACCCGGACCGTGCCCGCAGTCGTGGCCGAGGGCGATAGCTTCGGTCAGAGGGACATTGAGCCGGCAAGCCCGTGATATAGCCGTGGCTAACTGGGCAACCTCAAGAGCGTGGGTCAGCCGTGTCCGCTGGTGGTCTGCGGGGAATATGAAGACCTGCGTCTTACCGGCGAGGCGTCTGAACGCCGGCGAATGCAAGACCCGGTCCCTGTCGCGTTCGAAGCGGGTTCGTAACGGGTCCGGCTCCTCCTCGCGCAGACGACGTTCCGGTCCCCCAGACAGCGTCGCGCCCGTAGCCAAGTCGAGCACCTCCTGCGCTTCGCGCGCCTCCCTGTCGAAGCAGGCGCCGGGAGCTATCGAGATCCTGTTCGCTCCTCTGTGAGCTTGGCGTACCTTCGAGGAGTCCTCCGAGTAGCCTTCCATCGTTGAGACCCAACGCCGCTCCCTCTCGGTAGAGAGGCCGTGGTGGCCCTGGGCTACCGACTCCAGGCTGAGGTCATTTTCGCTCACCTACGACAAGCTACAGGCGGCCTGAGACTATCGACGCAGGTGGCCTATGCTCAAGGCGCCGACACCAGACGAGACGCCTCTGTGAACACCGAGTCAAGCATGGCTTCGGTCAGTCTTCCGGTGAAAGTGTTCTGCTGGCTGGGATGGTAGGAGCACAGCAGGCTAAGTCCGCTGTCGGTGCGTGCTAGGACCCCGTGGCCGAACCTCGGGCGGGGACGTTCCACGCCCGCAAGATTTCCGATTGCCTGGTAGGCGAAACCTCCAAGGGCCACCACGACTTTGAGCGAGGCGAGCAGGGCCATCTCCTGGGCGAGGAACCCAGCGCAACTGTCCCTCTCTTGCGGTGTCGGCCGGTTCGCCGGGGGAGCACAACGCACGGCGGCTGTGACCCATACGCCATTGAGCTCTAGACCGTCCCCCCGCCTTGTGCTCGCCGGCTGGTTCGCCAGGCCGCAGCGGTACATCGACGCGAACAGCCAATCCCCCGAGCGGTCCCCGGTGAAGATACGACCGGTTCGGTTGGCTCCGTGGGCGGCCGGGGCGAGCCCGACCACCATGATCGCCGCTTGGGGATCTCCGAAACCCCGAACTGGTCGTCCCCAGTACTCCTCGCTGCTAAAAGACGCTCTGCGTTCCTCGGCTACCTTCTCGCGCCATGCGACGAGGCGGGGACACCGCCTGCAAGATTCGATTGTCGCGCCGAGACTCCCGAAGTCGAGATTGGTACCCACCCCGCAGACACTAGGTTGGCAGGGATATGTCTACGCCCGTTCCCGCAGCCCGCTCGGCGCGCTCGACGTCCAAACCGAGTCGGGAGCCGTCCCCCCGAGGCTCTTCGCCGCGCCCGGCCATCCCCAAGAGCTCAGCGCAAAGCCGTGCAAGGTCCCAGCAATCCCCGAGCGTGCTGGTATTAGTGAGGCACGGGTCCACTCCCAGCACGGGCAGGGTACTCCCGGGCCGAGCGAAGGGTCTCAACCTCTCCGACCTCGGACGGTCTCAGGCGGCCACGGTCGCAGAGCGTCTCGCCGGCTGGTCAGCGAAACGTGACGGCGGCGTTTCAGCTGTTTACGCCTCGCCTTTGGAACGAACCCGTCAGACCGCGGCTCCGATAGCAGAAGCGCTCGGTCTCAAAGTGGTAGTCGAGCGCGGCCTGGTCGAATGCGACTTCGGTGACTGGACGGGGTCCGAGCTCAAGGATCTGATGAAGCTTCCGGAGTGGACCACGGTCCAGCGGTATCCGAGTGGCTTCCGGTTCCCGGGCGGCGAATCCTTCGTCGAGATGCAGGCCAGGATGACATCGACCATGGCCCGCCTGAGGGCCGCCCACCCGGGTCGGGCAGTGGTCCTTGTGTCGCACGCTGACCCGATCAAAGCCGCAGTGGCGGATGCGCTCGGAACCCACCTCGACCTTTTCCAGAGGATCGTCATCTCGCCGTGCTCGCTGACGGCCATAGCATATGGGCCCGGCGGGCCGAACGTGCTTGCAGTCAACGCAACAGCTGACCTGAACGACCTGGTGGCGTCGTGAGCCGGTCCTATGACCTCCCCGAAGCCGACTGGGTCGCTGTGGGTGTCGTCGGCGAACCCGGCAGCCGCACGTTCTACGTCCAAGCGGGCCAGGGTGACAAGACCGTCACCTTGAAGGTCGAGAAGACCCAGGTTGGCGCCCTGGCTGGTTTTATCACCGACATGATGGCCGACCTTCCCGAGACATCTCGGCTCGACTCTGAGGGATCTGGCGCCGGGACGTTAAGGGAGCCTTTCGAAGTGGCGTGGGCTGTCGGGGCGATCCAGTTGCGCTACGACAACGTCGCCGATCGGATAGTGCTCCTCGCCGAGGAGCTCACCGATGTGGCCGCGGGCGAGTCGGATCCCGACCGTGGGCTGGCGACGATAGGAATGTCGCGGGCGCAGGCCGCAGCTTTCGTTGCCGCCGGCACAGACCTGGTCACGTCCGGGAGGCCCCTTTGCCCCCTGTGCGGCCGTCCAATCAACCCTGAAGGACACTCGTGCCCTCGGACGAACGGCCACCACCCAGCGTAAGGGTGGCGGCCTTGCTCTCCACGGGGACGATCGAAGTGGAGGGGAGAATGCCCTGGAGCAGCAACGGTACCTTCCTCGTCACCGTCAACGGGGCAGCCGGTGAGGTCACAGCCATCTACAAGCCAGCCCGGGCGGAGCGGCCCCTGTGGGACTTTCCCGGCGGCCTCTACAGGAGGGAGGTGGCGGCCTACGAGCTATCGGCCGCCATAGGTTGGGATCTGGTTCCGGTCACCGTCGAGGTGGACGAGACCGCACCTTTCGGGGCGGGGTCCTTGCAGCTATTCGTCGACGCCGACTTCGAGCAGCACTATTTCACGCTTCTCGAAGCTGACGACTACCGGCGCAGCCTTCGTCGGATGGCGGCCTTCGACGTGATAGCCAACAACGCCGACCGTAAAAGCGGGCACTGCCTGGTCGACCGGGCAGGTCACGTCTGGGGCATCGACCACGGCCTGTGCTTCCACAGCGAAACAAAGCTGCGGACGGTCATATGGGATTTTGCGGGGGAACCGCTAGATGATGAGGACGTCGCGGATCTAGCGATGTTGAACTCGGAAGACTTAGATCAGCGCCTGGCACGGCTTCTTCGCCCCGGTGAGCGTACAGCACTGCGGCAGCGTCTCACCGACCTTCTATCGCAGGGACGGTTCCCTTATCCAACCACGAGTCACCCCTACCCGTGGCCGCTCGTGTAGAGGCAAGCCTTGAGTAGGGGCTGACACAGTGGCCAGATCGGAAGTTCAAGCCCGCTTTTCGAGAGCCTCGATCAGCTGCGGGAGAACCTTCTTGACGTCTCCGACAATACCCAGGTCGGCGATCGAGAAGATCGGCGCCTCCTGGTCCTTGTTGATCGCAATGATGTTCTTGGAGCCCTTCATCCCGACCATGTGCTGGGTCGCTCCGGAGATACCGCAGGCGATGTAGACGTTGGGTTTGACGGTCTTTCCCGTCTGTCCTACCTGATGCGAATAGGGGACCCAACCGGCGTCGACGATCGCTCGCGAAGCCCCCGCTGCTCCTTTGAGAAGCTTTGCTAGGTCTTCGATCAGCTGGTAGCTGCCGGCATCTCCTAGGCCCCTCCCCCCCGAAACGACTACCGGCGCCTCGTCGAGCTTCGGGCCTTCGCTTTGCTCTGCATGGGACGAGAGTACTTTCGCAGTCCCAGTGGCGCCTAGCTCAGGGGCTTCCCATGCGTCCGTCGCAGCGGGTCCGCTACCCGAAGGCTCGGCTGGGAATGACTTGGCACGCACCACGAAGATCCCCGGGCCTGCGTCGGTGAAGCGGGCCCTTAGGACTTCGGATCCCCCAAAGATAGCGTGCTCGCTGACCAGTCCGTCGTCGCTGTCCTCCAGGCCAACGATGTTGGTGAGCACCGGTCGGTCGAGGCGGGCGGAAAGGCGTCCAGCGATGTCGCGGCCGTTGTAGGTTTGAGGAACGAGAATAGCGTTAGGGGTGGATCCCGACTGCACCTTAGCCGACACAGCCGCAGCTACGGCCGGCCCCGGAAGGCCGCCGGCCAAGTCCAAGACGGCGTGAAGGCTAGAGGCCCCATGAGCGCCTACTTCGGTCGCTATCGAAGAGGGATCTCCCCACGTGACAGCCTCGACGCTACTTGCGAGCTCACGGGCTTTGCTCAGCAACTCCAACGAGACGGAAGCAACTTTGTCGCCGACCCTGTCGACAACCACCCATATAGTACCTAGTGACATTTAGCTATCTTCCTTTGCTCAAATTACTTTGATGCGTTCGAGGTACGCGAGCACCTGTTGGAAACCCTCACCGTCGTCGGTGACAATCTCGCCCGCAGCCCGAGCCTCGGCAGGGACTACCGACACGACTTGCTGGCGGGATCCACCGGCCCCGAGAGTGGCGGGATCTAGGCCCAAGTCGGCGACTTTCAACTCTTCGACAGGCTTGGACTTGGCGGCCATTATCCCTTTGAAAGACGGATACCGGGGTTCTACGACGCCTGCAGTGACAGTCACCAGCGCTGGGAGTGGCACTTCCACCTCGTCGTAGCCCTGCTCGGTTTGGCGTTCTACTAGGACTTTGTCCCCGTCGACGGTCACCTTCTTGGAGAAGGTGACCGATGGCAACCCTAGTAGCTCGGCGATTTGGACAGGCACGGTGCCGGTATAGCCGTCGCTGGACTCGGTGGCCGCAAGGACGAGGTCGGGCTGAGCGCGCTTTATGGCCGCAGCGAGAACTTTCGCAGTGCCCAGAGCATCTGTGCCTTCCAGAACGGGATCACTTACCAGGATAGCGCCGGCGGCACCCATCGCCAGAGCCGTGCGCAGGCCGCTGGTCTCGGAGTGCGGTGCCATCGAGACCAGCGTGACTTCACCCCCACCTGCCTGCTCGGCGAGTTGGAGGCCCATCTCGACCCCGTAGGAATCCGACTCGTCGAGGATCAGCTTTCCGTCCCGAACCAGATTGTGCGAGGCCGGGTCCAGGCGGAGGTCCCCGGCCGGGTCGGGTATCTGTTTTACGCAGACGACAACTTTCATGAGCATATCTTTCTAGAAGCGGCTGACTCGGCGCCACTTGCGCAAGGGCGCGCCAGTGGTCCGCCTGGGTGGTACGTTCCGAAGGATAGTGCCAGATGCCGATGTAGTACGTCTCGTAGTTCCCGCTCGACCGGAGTTTCTCCGCCTTGCCCGCGTGACGGCCGCTGGCCTGGCGGTCAGGTTCGGCTTCGTTTACGACGAAGTCGAGGACATCCGCCTTGGTGTGGACGAGATCTGCTTCGCTGCTCTTGGAGGCCGAGAGCGCGACGGGACCGTGGAGATCACATTCAGGGTCGCTCCTCAGGTGATTGTCGTCGAGGGAACCGGCACCTTCTCCGACCCTGGTGCAGCCCCCGGAATCAACGAGCTGTCGCGCCTCGTGCTGGCTGCCGTGGCCGACGAGCATGACGTGAAAGTTACGGCACGCCACGTCGAGTTCAGGCTGGTAAAGCGACACCCCGATCGAGCTGCGAGTGCCTGAAGACCCCACAACCGCCGAGCTGTTCACGCTGTACGCGAGCTCGGGTGACGTAGCCGTGCGCGACAAGCTTGTCGAGGCTCACCTTGGACTTGCTGCGTACCTTGCCCGACGCTTCGCGAATCGCGGCCAGCCGCTCGACGACCTGGTGCAGGTCGCGTCCCTCGGACTGCTCAAGGCGATAGAACGCTTCGACGTAACCAGAGGAGTCGCGTTCTCGACTTTTGCTACCACGACGATCGTCGGAGAGCTAAAGCGCCACTTGCGTGACCTTGGCTGGGCTGTAAGGGCGCCTCGCAGGATGCAGGAGCTCTACGCCAGTCTCGGAGCCAGCGTGGACCTTCTTGGCCAGCGCTTGGGCCGCTCGCCGACAGTGGGCGAGTTGGCTCAGGAGGTGGGAGCGTCAGAGGAGGAGGTGCTCGAGGCCCTCGAAGCCGGCCAGGCCTACAGGTTCGCGTCGCTAGACGGAAATCCCGACGCCGAACATGGTGGATCGGGCTACGACCGCCTCGGGATGTCCGAGAGCGGATACGACGTCGTGGACGACCGCATAGCCGTAGACGCTTTTCTGGCGAAGCTTCCAGAGGTGTCCCGCAAGGTTGTCGAAAGGCGTTTCTTTGGGGGTATGACACAATCTGAGATAGCCAGGGATCTAGGTATCTCCCAGATGCAGGTGTCGAGGTTGTTGTCGAAGAGCGTCGCGACCATGCGGGCCTTCGTGCGGTCAGAGGGCCGTCCTGGCGGCGGCGCTGGCCCTGACAGCACTGGTGCTGAAGCTACTTGAGGATCCTCCTCCTAGTGAACGAGTCCGCTTCCTCTGTCACGCTGCGGGCCCGCGTCGTGATACACAAATCGCTTGCTGCCGACCACCAGGTGACCGTCGCCGAGACCAGTCGACCTGGTCATGCAGCGACGTTGGCCCAAAGTGCCGTCTCCAAGGGGATGGACGCCGTGGTAGTGCTTGGTGGGGACGGGACGGTCAATGAAGCGGCGAACGGCCTCGCCGGCTCCTTGACAGCGCTCGGTGTTCTTCCCGGGGGCTCGACAAACGTCTTTGCTCGGACGATAGGTATGACCAACGACCCGATAGAAGCGACCGCTGAACTACTTGCTGCGATGGCCTCGCCTGGCGGAGGGGTCGAACGGGTCGGTGTCGGCAACGCAGGTGGGAGGAGGTTCCTGTTCCACTGCGGGCTCGGGTTCGACGCGGCTGTGGTGGAGCAGGTCGAGCGGCGAAGTCACCTGAAGCGCTATCTGGGCCATACCTTCTTTGCCTACAGCGCCCTGCGCACCTGGGCGACAGGCTACGACCGTCACCATCCGCACTTCTCGCTGTCTATGACAGATGTGAGCGGGCGGACGGCTGATCTGGACAATGGGTACTTCGCAATAGTGATGAACACCAGCCCGTACACTTTTGTGGGTGACCGAGCGTTCGACCTCGCGCCGGGAACCGATCTGACCTCGCCGTTATCGGTGGTCGAGCTCACGTCGATATCAGCGCCTCTGCTTGCGATGCTTGCCGCTCGCACCCTTCGAAAGAGGACTGAACCGTCCAAGGCACCTTGGCGAGGAACTCTGCCAGGTTACTCGGGCAAGGCTTTGCTGGTCAGGGATGTCAAGGAGCTCTACGCAGTTGCTGCCGGCTCCGAGCCGTTCCCATACCAGGTGGACGGCGAGCCTATCGGTCGTGCTAGCCGGCTGGACCTGTGGTGGGAACCCGACGCTCTCGGGTTGATCGTGCCCGTCAAGGTTGCCGACCCTGACGGGCGGCGACGGTGACGTGTCCGGAGGGCGCTCGGGCGTCGTGGGCACGGGTCATTTTCGAAGCGGCGGAATATGTCAAGGAAAGAGCCTTGAATTCGCTTCCGTCCCCGCTTAATGTATCGAGCGCTGTAAGCGTGTTGACCGGCGCGCGTACACGTGATTCTTTTCACAAGCTTTCCTGAAAGGTAGTGCCGCGTGGCCTTGGCCTGGAGCCGCAGCATTGAGTGGGACGTCGACGACTGGCGCGAGCAGGCGGCATGTCGAGACACCGACCCTGACCTGTTCTTTCCTGTGGGCAGCACCGGACCGGCTATCGAGCAGATCGAGTCAGCCAAGGAGGTCTGTTCGACATGCGAGTCGATGAGTGCGTGCTTGGAGTTCGCTCTTGCGACCAATCAGGAGTCCGGTATCTGGGGCGGTACGTCCGAAGAGGAGCGCCGCAGACTGAGGCGCTCTTGGCTTTCCGAGCAGCGCCGGAGTTGCTGAACCTCGGGGTCGCATTTAGAAACAGCGAAGGATCCTAAGGGTTAGATCGACACGAAATCGTCGCTTTGGTGGTCCACGGGCACGGTTATTTCGACAACCGCTCCGCCCTGGTTGAACATGGTGATCGTGCCACCCAGCTGGCTGCAGACGAGCCCGCTGACAATGGAAAGCCCCAGCGAAGAGGAGCCCTCGGCGTTGAAGCCGTCGGGGAACCCGATGCCATTGTCGTGAACGCGGATCTTCAATGCCTTGCCGTCACGGTGCATGTCGACGCTGACTTCGATAGGGCAGTGATCCGAGCCGTCCCCGTCTTGGTCGCTGTCGCCGGGGTCCCCCAGAGGTCTGGCGTGCTCTGCGGCATTCTGCAGGAGCTCGTTTAGCACCACCGCAAGTGGGGTGGCTACGGACGCTTCGAGCTTTCCAGCCTCTCCGTGGCAAGCTATGTAGACAGGACGGTCACGGCCTCCCATGTCCTCAGTCATGCGTGCAAGGGGAGGAACGATGTCGTTGAAGTCGACGGCGTCTGTGGTGTCACGGGAGAGGATTTCGTGCACCACCGCAATTGAGCGCACCCGTCGTTCCGACTCCTCCAAGGCGTGGCGTGCCTCACCGTGAGGCATCCTCCTGTATTGGATCCGCAGGAGGGACGAAATGGTCTGCAGATTGTTTTTGACCCGGTGGTGCACCTCACGTATCGCTGCGTCCTTCGAAAGCAAGAGACGGTCCCGTCGCCGCAGGTCGCTGACGTCACGCACCAGCACCAGCGAACCGGTGACATCTGATCCGTCCAGCAGCGGAATGCAGCGGACTATCACGACAGTGTCGCCCTCGCCGACTTCCTCGACCGTCGGCAGACGGGTCTGGTAGGCCAGCGGAACGGCAGACTGGTGGATCCCTGCCTCGTCGAGGCGGATTCCATCGATACCTGAGTACATCCCGAGACGGTGTAAGGCGTTGACTCCGTTGGGCGACGCAAAGTCAACTCGAGCAGACTCGTCTAGGACCAGGACTCCGTCACCTACCCGCGGCGTTTCAGAGATGAACGTCTCGTCGACGGGGAAGGGGTACTCTCCTCTGGCGATCATGCGTGCCAAGCGGTCAAAAACCTCGACGTACACCCTTTCGAGGACCCCCGGCCGGCGTCGTACTGACAAGGCTGACTCCCTTGTCATGATTCCTACCAAGGATCCCTGGTAGCGCACGGGTATGCACACGAGGCGGGCCCGTTCGCTGCGAGCGGTGACCCGGACTTCGTCTTCTACGACTGCCCCAACCCGCCACGCACGCGACACGATGGTCTGCTCGTCGACGCCTACGACGTGGCCGACGAGGTCGTCGGGGTGCAGAGTCTGGCTGGTGGTGGGCCGTACCTGGCCGACAACCACGAAGTCCGGGGAGTCTCGCACCGGTACGAACAGCAACAGGTCGGCGAAGCACAGGTCCGACAGCATCCCCCAACCCGTGACTAGCCGCTGGAGGTGGGCTACGACCGGCCCAGGAGCGTCTGTGTGCTCCTGGAGGAGCTCGGCTAGGGTTGCCATGGCAGAGACGCTACTTCCAGGTCAGTGCGCCGAGGGTGAGCAGACCGGCGACGTCATTGATGTCGCCTTCGAACTCGGGGGCGCTGGCGACGATGCTGCCCCGACGCTCCAGATCCCGGCGTAGGCCTGCCTCCCGGCTGGCGACCATCGAAAAATTCGAGAAGTTGGATGCGACCTCGCACAACACGCGCTCCAACTGCTGAGGGTCCGTTCCAAGAGAAGCGGCGAGTCCCTCGGTCGAGGCGATCACGCCTGCTTGAGCTTCCAATCGGGCTGCTAAGGCTGCAGCGTCGTCGTCGAGGAGGTAGGCGGGAAGGACCTTGTTCAAGACCAGTGCACCCAGGTCGTATCCCCTGGAGGTGAGCACCTCGATGAAGAACTCCGCTTCCGCTGCCGGTGCCGGTTCGAGCGTGCTCACCACCACGAAAGTCGTCCGGCGATCAGCGAGGAGTCTCTCGACGGCGCGTGCCCGCTCTACGAACCCGGGGTACATGGTCTGGAACAAGATGAAGAACTCGGCGATGTCTTCGAGGAACTGCGATCCGAGTACACGGTCTGCAACCTGGTAGAAGGGCCGGGAGGCCACATTGACTAGACGGCTTTTGTAGGGAGCGATCAGCAGCCGCAGAAGTTTCGAAGAGAAAAACTCTGCCATGCGCCTCGGAGCGGCGATGAAGTCCAGGGCATTGCGGCTGGGGGGGGTGTCTACGACTATCAGGTCGTAGACACCGCTCGTGTGCAGCTCGTAGAGGCGTTCCATGGCGATGTAGTCGTGGCTTTGAACGAAGCGACCGGAGATGTTGTCGTAGAGAGGGTTGGTGAGGATGCGCTCGACTGTGGCCTTGTCGGGGGCGTGGCGGCGCACGAGGTCGTCCCAACTCTGCTTCGTGTCGAGCATCGCAGCCCACATGTCACCGCGAGGCTTGGTGCCGCTTTTGGAGAAGGCTGCCGGGTCCACCCTGCGAGCATCGTTGCCCAGACCGTCCAGGCCTAAAGCGTCAGCTAGGCGCCGGGCCGGGTCGACGGTCAACACGAGAACTTTCGTCTGGTGATGCAGGGCTGCCGTCGCAGCGAGGGCAGCCGCGGTGGTCGTCTTACCCACCCCGCCTGAGCCGCAAGCGATCACGATCTCCCGTGAGGCTACGAGCCCTCCAAGAGACCCTGCTGATCGGTTAGGGCCTCCACGCTGGGCCATCAGTAGCCCAACTCTGCGGCGAGGGCCTCGGAGACTTGCCTGGTGGTGCGAAGACCGCTTCCCCTGGAGAAAAGGTAGGGCATGTACAGCATCGCCACGTCCGGGCTTACTGCGTCGCGGAGACGCTCCAAGTGGACGGTCCTTGACCTGCGCATCGTTACCATCAGCCGGGCTGCGTCCACCAGCGGTCCGAGGTGTCCGCCCAACTCGGACTCTACGGCGGCCCTCGCGCCTGGATCCTCCAGGCGGGCGAACACCTCCTCCTCACCCCGACCGAACAGTTCTGGAAGGACCCGATTCACCACGACGGCACTCAGGGCGACGTTGGTCTCTTGCTCAAGGCGGGCCATCAGGTCTTCAGTTTCACTCACTGGCATCTCTGCTGGGGTGGCTACGATAACCACCCCGGTCTTGCCGGAGTCCCCGAGGATGTCGAGCATCCAGTCTGTCTGGTTTCGGACCAGGCCCACCTTGACCAACTCGTTGATGCCC
This sequence comes from Actinomycetes bacterium, assembly GCA_021808665.1. The sequence continues at coordinate 171,810 of JAKBBA010000001.1, read as the reverse complement.
TGCGGTGCAGCCAACTGCCCGACTACGTGACCGCTAGAAGGCGCGTCGACCACGACAAGGTCGTAGTGGTTCTCCTTGACCTCCCAGCAGAACTTACCCACCGTCACGATCTCCTTGACTCCCGGCGCAGCGGAAGCGACGAAGTCGAACATGCGAGCGATCGGACCGATCCGTGTGATCAACGGGAGTTTCAGCTGAAGTGACAGGTACTGCTTAAGTGAAGCCTCTGCGTCCATCGACATCGCCCACAGGCGAGGAGCCACTTCTCTTTCGGCGAAACTGAAGGGACCTGCTTCGTAGAGGTCTGCCAGGTCACCCCGGTCGTCCACGTCACACACCAGAGTCCTCTTCCCGCGTTCAGCGGCCAACCAGGCGATCGACGCCGCAATGGTGGTCTTTCCTACCCCGCCTTTACCGGTGACGAAGATCAGCTTGCGGTCTAAAAGGTCAGCCACGCACCGCAGCGCCGAAGCCGACTCGACGCTCCTCGCTCGGGGAGTTCAACTCCACGTAGGCGATGCGCCCTGCGGGTATTCCCACGCGACGCCCCTTGCGGTCGGTTAGCCAGAGAACTCCAGACTCGGCCGAGAGGACTTCTTCGACCATCGTGGCGATTTGGTCAGGGTCGGAGCCTTCCGGCAGCTCCAACTCGATCTCCTTGGCTGATTGAACCACTCCGATGCGAACGTCCACTTAAGGGGTCTCCCTGGCTGTTGGTAACTAGGCCTCTATCGTAGGGGCTGCGGGCATCCTTTTGGACCTTAAGGTCCACAACGCCAGTGAAGCTGCTACGACGGCGCAGACGGCGGCGCCCGCGAAAATGGTGTGCAACTCGACTAGAACGGCGTTGGTGGTCGCAGCGTTGAACGCTGGGCAGTTCTCCGGGCGCTGAGGGCAAGACACGAACGGCGACGGTATGCGCGCCTCGGCCAGATAGAAGCGATGGAGGGCTACTGCCGTGAGGGCGGACAGCCCTACTAGCATGCCCACGGTTCTCGCTACTACCGCAAGGGCGCTGGCCAAAGCGTGGTACTTCTCGGTCACCGCGCCGAGAATGGCGACGTTGACGGGGGCTATCGCGAGGCCGAAACCGAAACCGCAGGCTATCAACTCTAAGTCGCTCGGCCGGATAGCGCCGCCGAGGGAGTCTGCCGACCAGGTCGTCATCGCTACGAATGCTCCGGCGCAGACGAGCAAGCCGCACGCGGCTACGTAAGGTGCTCTGCTACGGCTGCGACACGCGAATCCACCGGCTGCGGCTCCCACAGGCACGGCCACTAAGAACCGGACTAGAACCAGCGAGGCTCCCACCTCGGAAGTCGGGTACACAGTGGACCTAGCGAACAGCGGTATGTCCACCAAGGCGGATATCAGGGCGGCACCCGCCCAGAGGTTGACCGCCAGGGCCCCCCAAGCTGGCCTGGCGGAGAAGCTGCCCTTAGAGATCAAGGCGTGCTCGGCCCGTCGTTGACGCCACCAGAATCCCGCGGCGAACGCTACGCCAAGGGGTGCCACGACCGGCGTGCTCGAGGCGAGAACCTGGGTCGACGGATCAGAGGTAGAGAATGCGATCACCACGCACGCCAGTACCCCGGCCAGGAGCAGCGCCCCGGGCAGGTCCGAGCGGGCGATAACCTGACGCCCGCCTCGGGGTCCGATGACGCGGGCGACGCCGCTCGGAGCTAGAAGCTCCCAAAGGGCGAACAGTACCAGAAGGCCGGCGGAAACGATCACCACCGGGGTTGTGATGCCCGCCCAGGGACCGGAGGCGATCGGCGCGTAGGCGCCTCCGAAGCTGACGCTGTCGGCCAAGTTGGCCGGGGCGTCCAAGCCGACCAGAAGCCCGGCCGTGCCGGCGAGCGCAAGGGTGATGCCGGGAAGATCCCGCCGCCGCCGGCTGGCTCCTGGTTCGCCGGTCAGCGCGCCCGAAGGGCTCCCCCGTCGGTCTGAGGTATCGACGGAAACACCGTCTGGGAATCGCACCGGGGTCCGCCTGGCGTTGTCCCGATGGTTCGTGAACCACAAGGCGGCTCCGAGGACGGCAACGATCGGCAGGTTGAGCCAAAATATAGTACGCCACGTCGAGACGGCTACGACGGCCGCACCGTAGAGCGGACCGAGCAGGCTACCGAACTCCTGTACGGCACCTATCATCCCGAGTGGCACGCCTCTGCGATCTGCGGGCCAGCGTGACGCGACCATGGCGAGAGCAACCGGTATGAGCCCGCCTCCGCCCACTCCTTGCATAGCCCGCCCTGTCACTACCACAGGTAGGGAGTGCGACGTTGCTGTTATCGCGGAGCCTGCGGCGAAAGCCACGAGGCACCATTTGAACGTAGCGGCGGTACCTGCGACGTCTGCGATCCGTCCAATCAGCGGCAGGACGGCCGTGTATCCGAGCAGGAATCCGCTGATGATCGGAGCGGCGCGCTGAAGATGGTCGATGCCTATCCCGACGCCGTTCATGATGTTGGGAAGTGCCACGACGACGACGTAGGTGTCAGATGAGGCGATCAGAACGCCAAGCGCTGCTAGGACTAGCCGGGTCCTGTCCTCTCGGGAAACGCCGTGGGGCGGCGCTGCGGTGGTCAAGACGTGGGAGGTAGCGTGATCTTCACGTGCTCTCCGTAGTTGGTGAGCGTGACCACGTAAGTGGAGTTCGAAGTGGAGCTCGTGAGGGGTCCGACTAGCGTCACCGACCTCAACTGAAAGTTGGAGGGGTCTATCGCCGCTGTCATGTCGACGGGCTTGGAAGGGTTCTCGTCAGGAAGTACCGGCACGTCCTTGCCTGGTATCTGGTAGCTGACGGTGTCGAGAAGCTCCCCGTCCACACGCTCCTGACCAGTCACCGTTGCAGCCGATCCCAAGCCCAGGAGACTGATCAACCCGGTGGAGGGACTTAGAAGCGATGCGGGGTTTTCGAGACCGAATTCGGTGGGGTCAGTCTTGGTGAACGAGCTCGACAGTGGCAACTCCGCTTCGAAGACAGCCCCTACGGCGGCAACTTTCACTGTGGCGGTGAAACCGCTTATCGTCACTTTGAATGACCCTTGCAGGCTCTCGGGTCGCTCGAGGTCGCCGCTTCCGCCGACGAGATTCGTTCCGCTCGGTGAGACGTTGGAGCTCGTGAGGACGAAGTGGAGACTGTCCGTAGCGTTCACGGTCTGCTCCGCTTTGGCCAAGAGCTCGCCAGCCGACAGCTTCGTAGCTGCGGTTGAACCGCATGCAACGAGCGTAACCGACGCCACTGCTGCCGCCAGGAGCGTGTGGGTTTTGGGTCTCACTGGTTAGGGGGTCCTTGTTCGAGTAGGTGACGGCGGGTTGCGAGCCGGCAGGACCGACGGGCTAATCCCGCGCGGTGGCCGCTCGGGGAGGCACAATACAGGCTGACGTTGCCGACGGTACGGCACCAGATCGTGAGGAGCGGGAATGATCCACCCCAATGAAGTTCTTGGAGAGCTTCGCCAACCAGCACGCGACCTTCGCGAGCACATTCCCGACGTGATCGGGGCTTACGCGAACATGCAGAGGGCGGCCTTCGCCGACGGGGTGCTCCCGGCGAAGACGAAGGAGTTGATAGGGATAGCGGTGGCGGTCAGCCGGCAGTGCGACGGCTGCATCGCTTCCCACGCTCGTGGAGCGGCGCGGCGCGGAGCGACGGAAGAGGAAGTGGCCGAAGCGATCGGGGTGGCGGTTGTCTTAAGCGGCGGACCTGCGACGGTTTGGGGGCCGCGGGCCCTGGCGGCTTTCCGTGAGTTGAAGGCGACAGAAGACGCCTAGCCGCGCGCCCTGAGCACCCTGTCCGAGAGGTCCGGCCAGGCGCTAAGGGCCCACGGGCCGAACTGTTGGTCGGAGAGGCCTGCTAAGGCCACGCCTGCTGTGGGATCCACCCAGATGAACGCACCGCTACGACCGAAATGCCCGAAAGTGGCGGGCGAGTTCGTTCTTCCCGTCCAATGCGGGGTTTTGTCGGAGCGGACCTCCACGCCCAATCCCCAGTCGTTGCGAGCGTGGAACCCGAAGCCGGGCAGGACGCCGGGGAGGCCTCCGAAGCTGACTTTCGTCACTGATAGGTGGGTATCGCCTGACACGAGTCTGGGTGTTAGAAGCTCCGATCCTACGGCGAGCAGGTCGTCTAAAGGGCCCTCGGCGCCGTACGCGGGGGAGCCCTGAAGGAGGGTGGAGGTCATTCCGAGAGGTACGAGGACAGCTTCGCGGAGATAGTCGGCGAAGTGCATATCCGCTCGCCGGGCGAGATGAGCGGCGGCTATCTCTATTCCCCGGTTCGAGTAGATCCTGCGCGTCGCTGGATCAGCGAGGATCCGGTCGTCGTCTGGAGCGATGCCAGAGGCGTGCGAGAGAAGGTGGCGCAGCGTCGCCCCCGGTGGTCCGACTTCGTCCTCGAAGTCGACGGTACCTTCTTCTATTGCGACCCAGATCGCCATCGCAGAGATCACCTTGGTCACCGACGCCCACCGGAATGACCGGTCGGCCTGCCCGACTTTGGATTCGCGGGTGGCGTCCCGCCAACCAGCAGCTGCGGCCCCGGGCCACGACGACACGACTCGCAGTGGGTCGGTCATTGCTCGTTGTTGTTGCATCCTAGGGCGGAGCTCAGCGTTCCCAGGTCCTGCTCCATCAAGGCGAAATACGTAGCCCCGCTCGGCCATCCCCCGGCAGGGGGCCCCACGAGCGTGTCCAAGGAGTGAAGCGACACGTGGGCGACGGTAGCCACTGCGCTAACGCCGGCGTCGGTCACCCATGGTTCGCTGTAGATTGCTGCGGGTCCCGAGTCGTGGACAGCGCTGACCAGAGCGTCGATTTGGCTTCTGTCCGGGTCTGGGGCTACCACCTGCGATCGAAGTCCATACTCGGTTGCCATGGAGGAGAACGCCGTATCCGGACCGACGAGCAGCTTCCCCGGGCACGCCGATAGGATTCGCGTGAAGTCGCTGTCGAGCGAAGATATTTCGGCATTCAACGAGACGGAGTTCTCGTTGAACAGCGGGGCAGCTTGTGGGTCGGCGGCGTCCATGGCCTTGACGATGACCGTTACCGCCTTGTTCATCAAAGCAGGGTCAAGCCAGAAGTACGGGTCGGTCGTGGGGAGTGCCGTCAGCATCGTCAAGGACTTTCCCTTAACGGTAGGGTACGTGTCAGTCGCCGGCAGGAAGTTCCCTCCCACGGCAATCACAAGGCCGGCCCTGTCTATCGCCTCTCGCTGAGAGGGACCTGGCTGGTAGGTTAACGGGTCTTCTCCAGACGGTACGACGTCGTCTACAGACACCTTCGAACCGCCTATCAAGCTGACCGCTTCAGCGACGGGATAGGCGCCTGTGGCTACGTCGAGCACCGGGGCTGCTTTAACCGTTGGCCCGAGGCTTGTGGTGCACGCAGACAGTAACGCCGCAGTTATCGCAACAGCTAGAGCGCCAGTCACTTCCATACGCCCTAGTCGTGGGCTTTGTGTTCTGGCTGAAAGTCGCGTCTCGGTACCCGGCTTTAGAAGTGCTCGCGCAGAGGGCCGACCACCAGGTCGCGGGCTTCCCATCGTCGGGCCAAGATATCAAGGCTCGCAACGGTTGCTTCCCAGCTTCGCTCGGAGGAGGTGATATCGGAGTCGTGGAGCAGTACCGTGTCCCCTCCCGTCGAGGTCCGGTCCACCTCGTCGGCGACGCTTCTACCGGTCTGGCCAGCTCTCCAATCGCGTCCCCACGCCGACCACAAGACGAGCTGTAGGCCACTGCGGCGCACACCCACCAAGGTAGAGGCTGCCACAGTCCCATATGGCGGACGGAACCATCTAGGTGACTGGCCCGAGAGCTCCTCGATCGAGTCGCGAGCCGAGATCACATCCCGCGATACGTCAAAGGCGCTACGCAGCAGGTGACTCCTGTGGGTCTCGCCGTGGACTGCGAGCTCGTGACCGCGTCGAGCTATCTCGCGAAGGGTGCCGGGGTGGCGGCGCGCCTCGGATCCCAGACAGAAAAAAGTAGCGTGCCATCCGAGGCGCTCTAAGGCGTCGAGCACGAGTGGGGTGGACACAGGATGAGGACCGTCGTCGAAGGTCAAGGCTACGTGGTCGAGACGGCCGACCCCTGCAAGGCGCGGCAGCACTGCGCAGCGCCCTCTTCTCCATGCGACGACGCCTGGCGCCAGGTGGGCCGCCGTAGCGGCTCCTATCGCCAGCGCTGCGCCGCGAGCGACGCCACCGGGGCTCATGCGAGACTGCTGAGTGGTGCCGGCAGGATTGCCTGTGCTCTCATCTGAGCGAGCAACTGGCGGAGGTACGCGTCGAGCTGCTGGGGGGTAGAGTCGAGGCCGTCGACTAGGTAGACCTGCCGGGGTGCGAGCTTGATCGTCGCATCCTGAGGGCCGGGCCGGAGAACGCGGTTCGCTACGACGAGCTTGAGGTGGTTGGCGTCTGACTGTGTGAGATCCCACGCGTTGAGCCCCCGGTCTGGGACGCTCTGGGTGACTGTTTGGCCGACAACGTGAGATATCGCTGCTGCCGCTCGGGCATCGGCCGAGGCCTCCTGCCAAGGAGCTCCTTCGCTGAGCGTCCCGGGGTTTACCGGGCCATAGGAGCCGGCGCTGCTTGCGCCTCCGTCATCCACGCTCAGCCCTTCTGCCACGATCCGTCTGAGTTGCCGGGCTGCTTGAACCGCTGTCGCCTCGTCGACCACAGCGGTAGCGTCCAAGGAGAAAAGGTCCGCGGCGATCTGAGGGTCAGCTGCTTCAGGGGTGCTCAGGCGAACCCCCATGTAGTCGACTGTGAGAGGTCCAGGTGGAGGTTGCAGGACTCCGGCGCCCTCCTCTGTGGCCATTGCGACGCCGGAGGTGAGTCCCGCCCATCCGAGGGCCGCAGTGACCAACCCGGCCATGGCTACGCGTACCGCCCGCTTGGCCTTGCGGACCTTCACCGGCCGGTAGGCTGGCGCTCTGTCGGCGGCGAGTATCGCCTCGACGGGATCGGCTTTGAAGATTGCCCGTCCCGCCGTAACTTGCGTGCGGCGCGCAAGGCCTTCGAAGCTCAGCTCGGCCAGCGCACGGTGGAGGGAGGTGACGTTCCCGGCAAGCGTGCTGACGCCTGCGTCGTGCATGCGCTGGGTGTTGTGGCGGCCGTGCCCGGCGATCGGCTGGTAGCTGACCACCGGCAGCCCTGCCCGTAAGGCTTCGAAGGAGGTGAGGCCTCCGGCGTTCTCCACCAAGACGTCGCAAGCTGCCATCAGGGTCGGCATGTCGTCTGTCCAGCCGAGGACTTTGCATCCGGTTCCTTTCAGATCCACCAAGCGAGTGATGCGCTCTTTCAGCTTCTCGTCCCGCCCGCAGACAACCACCGTCGAGAAGCGACTGTCGGAGGTGATCTCCGCCCAGGTTTCGACAACGCTACCTACACCCCACGACCCGGCTACCACCAAGACTGTGCGCTTCGAGTCGTCTAGGCCGACCAGTCGCCTAGCGTCGGCTCGTGGAGGAAGGCGTGACGAGGCGAAGCGCTCAGGTGTAGCTGGCCCGCACGCTACGCTCGGGCGACCCGAGAGCCGGGTCGCCTCAGCAGCGCACTCGTCGTGCATAGCGAGGTTGACATCCACGCCGGGGTGGACCCACAGCGGGTGAACTCCAAAATCGGTTATGAAGTTCACTACCGGAACGTCGAGGATCCCCTTCCTCCGCAGCCGACCAAGGCAAAGTGTCGCAAGCGGATAAGTGGAGACGACCGTCGTGGCTTCGAAGCGGGACACCCAGCGCAGTACTCGCCTCCGGGTGAGGAGGGTCACCAGGAATCCGACAAGACCTCTGAGCCAGGGGACTTTGTACCACATACGGTACGAGGCCTCGTAAGCCGACGGGACGTGCCTAAGTTCGAACTCGTATCCGGATCGCAGGGCTGCGCCTATGTGAAGGGGAGCGCTCGTCAGAAAGTCCTCGACGACGGCGTCGTGACCCTCCAAGCGAAGTTGCTTGGCGATGTTGCGCGCCGCTCCGTCATGGCCGGCCCCCATGCTCGCCGAGATGATCAGCACGCGGGCATCCCGAGCGGTGGTGTCTCTACAGGCGCCGGTGAGCGACTTGGCTCGTTTTATCCTGCGCACGGGTTTCCAGGCTAGCGGCTGTGCCGGTTGGTTGGGGGTACGCCAGGTCGGATGTCCAGTCCGCTAGTCTCGGCCGCCGAGCTTGCGATCGGCTAGAAGGTCCAAAACGAGTCCTGTCCAGCCGGTCTGGTGCGAGGCCCCCAGGCCTGCGCCAGTGTCACCGTGGAAGTACTCGTGGAAGAGGATCATGTCGCTCCACGCGGGATCATTTTGGAGCTTCTCGTACTGGCCGAACACAGGCCTTCGCCCGTCGGGGCCGCGCAGGAAGATGGATACGAGCCGGCGCGACAGGTCGTCGGCGACCTCGTGTAGCGAAGCCTCCGAGCCCGATCCTGTCGGGTGCTCAAGGCTTAGGCTGTCGCCGAAGTAGGTGTCGTAACGATCGAGTGACTCTACGAGCAAGTAGTTGAGCGGGAACCACACGGGTCCTCGCCAGTTGGAGTTTCCGCCGAAGAGACCTGTGGTGGACTCTCCGGGCTCATAGTCGACCGTGGCTTCAGTGCCTCCGATCCTGATCTGGAACGGATGGTCCAAGTGGAACCTCGAAACAGACCGGACTCCGTGGTCGGAAAGGAGTTCGCTGCGGTCGAGCACCCTCGAAAGGACCTTTACGAGACTCTGGCGGTCGACGACCGAGAGCAGCATGCGATCTCCGGACCCCTTGACGGATATGTGCGACACATGCTCGGCGTAGTCAGGTTTGTTCGCGAGGAACCACTCCAGGCGTCTCGCGAATGAGGGTAGGGCCTCGAGGTGTGAAGGCTCTAGGACAGTCACTGCGAACAGAGCGACGACGCCGACCATAGAACGGACCCGCACAGGTATCGTGTCCCCACTGTCGAGACTGAGCACGTCGTAGAAGAAGCCGTCCTGGTCGTCCCAGAGGCCTTGGGTCTCCATCGCATGGGCTATGTAGGTGAAATGTTCGAAGAACTTGGTAGCCACGTCCTCGTAGACCGGGTCGGCAACAGCCAAAACCATGGCTATCTCCAGCATGTTCAAACAGAACATGGCCATCCACGCAGTGCCGTCGGACTGCTCGGTGCGTCCGGGAACTGGAAGCGGCTTTGACCTGTCGAACAGGCCGATATTGTCTAGGCCGAGGAAGCCTCCTTCGAAGACGTTGTTGCCGGAAGAGTCTTTGCGGTTGACCCACCAGGTGAAGTTGAGAAGCAGCTTGTGGAACACTCGTTCCAGGAACTGGTGGTCGATCGAGGGGTCCTCTTTGCGGGCGGCGCGTGCCTGAGCGTCTATCTCCGCAACGCGCAGAGCGGCCCAGGCCTGAACGGGTGGGTTCACGTCACCGAAGTTCCATTCGTATGCCGGCAGCTGGCCATTCGGGTGCATGTACCATTCCCGGCACAGCAGTATCAGCTGGCGCTTTGCGAACTCGGCGTCGAGGTGGGCGAGTGCGACGCAGTGGAACGCCAGGTCCCACGACGCGTACCAGGGGTACTCCCAAGGGTCCGGCATGGATATAACGTCACGATTGTTAAGGTGCGTCCAGTCGCCGTTTCGGATCTCGCCCCGACCGGGCGGCGGAGGTGGCTCCGCTGGGTCCCCCTTGAGCCACTTCTCGACGTCGAAGTGGAAGAACTGTTTGGACCACAACATCCCGGCGCCGGCCTGGCGAGCCACCATCCTCTCCTCGTCCGTGGCATCGGAGGGGAGCATGCCCGCGTAGAAGGCATCAGCTTCGGACTTTCTGGCTGCCATGACTGAGTCGAAATACAAGTTGAGGTCGCCCTCTTGCGCGCTTGGGGCTGGGCGGGCTCCCTCGCCGGTCCTCCAGAAGCGCAGCCGGGCTTCGACCGTCGCTCCGGGTGGAACTTCGAAGTGGTGGTGAATGGAGGCCTTCGTTCCCCGGTTTTGTGGATTGACGGTGGGACTTTCCCGGAGGACGTGCTCTGCGATCCCGTCTTTGGGCCAGGCTGGGCCGGCAGAGTTGTAGAGCTTCGTTGTGTTTGTCTCGTTGTCACAAAACAGTGCAGGAGAGCCGTGGTCCCACGCTAGTTGCCACTCCCCGAGCGTCGGATGTGTAGCTAGGATTCTTGATCCTCTCAGGGACAGTTCGGGTTTGTTGGTCTGAGCGGTCCAAGACCAGGTGTTGCGGAACCAGACGGTTGGGAGAACGTCGATGACCGCAGGATCGGGTCCTGCGTTGCGGGCGGTGATCTTCCACAGGATGTCCTCGGGGCCCGCCTTCGCCCATGTGCACTCGACAATCCAGAAGCGATCCTCGTCGAAGATCCCAGTGTCTAGGAGCTCGTATTCGGGGTCGTGACGGGTCCGCGACCTGTTCACTTCGAGTAGTTGGTCGTAGGGGAACTCGGCTTGGGGATAGTGGTAGCGCCAGCGCAGCCACGACGAGGTGGGCGTCGCGTCGAGATACCACCAGTAATCCTTAACGTCTTCGCCGTGGTTGCCTTGTTCGCTCGTCAAGCCGAACGGGCGTTCCTTTAGGATCGGGTCTTTGCCGTTCCATAGCGACAAAGCGAGGCACAGGTTCTGTTCGTCGTCGCAGATACCGGCCATTCCGTCTTCGTTCCAGCGGAACGCTTTCGACGGGGCCTGTTCGAAAGGCAGGTACGACCAGGCATCCCCGTCGGCCGAGTAGTCCTCGCGGACGGTCCCCCACGCCCGTTCGGATAGGTAAGGGCCCCAGCGCCTCCAGGGCAATTCCCCAAGATTTGCCTGTCGCAACCGCTCGTGTTCGGTCTCCATCGTGCCAATGTAGGCACTTTTTCCTTGCCCGGACGGGTAAATACTTGACCTGGGCCCGGAAAACCTCTTGTATATCTGGGAAACTTCCCCACCTATCTGGAGGTAGCAGTGAACAGAACAGAGCTGGCCCAGGCAGTTCAGGCCTCGACGGGACTGGACAAGAAGCAGTCGGAGGCGGCCGTCGAGGCTGTCACGGCTGCCATTATCGCTGAGGTGAAAGCTGGTAACCGCGTATCGATCTTCGGATTCGGCTCGTTCGATCCCAGGGCTCGCGGCCCGCGCTTGGCGCGCAACCCGCAAACTCAAGCTACGGTGAAGGTCCCTGCGTCGAAGTCGGTGGCGTTCAAGCCGGCTTCAGCTTTCAAGGTGGCACTCAATACCAAGGCCAGGTCTGCTGCAGCGAAGAAGGCTGCAGCCCCCTCGGGCGGCCGGTCGACAGCGTCGAAGGCTGCGGCGTCATCGAAAGCGGTGGCTGCCAAGGCCGCTGCCCCGGCGAAAGCCGCCCGTCCGGCGAAGGCCGCCACGAAGCCTGCCACTCCAGCGAAGGCAGCCAAGCCTGCCAAGAAGCGCTGAAGACCCGAGGGCCTTCCCGAGCAGGAAAGTGGGGTAGAGCAAGAGACGCCAGGCGTTAGACCGCCTTCTCGTCGCAAAGGCGAGTTTATTTGTCCCCAAGCTCAGCATTCTCCGACGGATCCCCGGTATCTAGCATCGGGTGATCCGCCGGAGCGGTTCATAGCCGGTCTATTAACTTGAAAGTCTCGGCAGCTGGGAGACCGAATGGCTCCCCAATTTCGGCATGGCGGGTGCGCATCCGCTCGGCGAAGTGGTCCACGGTCGCGTCGTCAGCGCCGTCGATGCCCATCGTCGAGCGGAACTGGCTTCGGTGAGCCAGCAGTGCTTGCAGCTTCACTCCCTCGACGTCGTCGATCGTCTCGAGGTGATCGGGAGTGTCCGCTTCCCAGAGGAACAACTTGGTCGGTCTATGCGGCGACAGACCATGCTCGGGGAAGAAGAGCGGGTCTCGCGCGGCGACGATCCCGTCGGTGGCAAGGAATCCCGCATTGCGGTGATCGGGGTGTAGGCGGTAGCGCTTCCAAGGGTCGTGGGCGAGGACCACTTGAGGCCTAACCGCACGAATCTCCCTGGCGACGACGCTGCGCTCCAACAAGGAGCACTGAAGCTCGCCGTCGACCCACTCTCCGAAGGTAACCCGACCCTCGCCACCGAGAATCCTGGAAGCCGCGATCTGCTCTTCTCGGCGCTCAGCGATGAGATCTTGCCGGTCGCGAAGTGGGTCCCAGGTTCCCTTCGAGCCGTCAGTGCATACGAAATGGTAGATACGACAGCCCGCTGAAGCCCACTTGGCGAGGGTTCCTCCGCAGCCGAACTCTATGTCGTCGGGATGCGCTCCTATGGCGAGCGCGCTGTCAGGGACGTCGATGTCCACACTTGGAGCGCCGGCGAAATGACCGTGGGAATTCGGATCGCTCATCGGGTCAGTACTCCGAGGTCGTCGGGGACGTCTACGTCCCAGGCGAGCGGCGAGTCATGAACGACTCTGAGGGCCGCGTTCGCTCTCAAGGCTTCACTTTTGTGTCGCATGAACGACTGCGGCCCGTAGGAGAAGCGGAAAGCTACACCCGGCGGAACCGATATGACGTTCGTCCCGTCTTCTCGACGGTCTGGCACGAGGGTTATGCCCCGGAATCGGGTTACCCATCCGATGTCGTCCGCCAGAGGTAGATCGCTAGCCACGACAGCAACTGTAGCCACGCCCTGGGAACGCAAGTGTTCGAAGCCGAACTGGACGGCGCCGTTGAGGCCACGTCCGGGTTCCCACAAAACGACCGCTCCGAGTCCAGAAGCCCAAGCTGCGACCTCCTCGTCGTCGCAGACCACCGCAACCGTGAGCTTCGCAGCGGATCGCACCACACGCTCGGCCATCTCCTTAGCGAGTCGCCTGCGTTCAAGGGGCGTAAGAGCGGATGCCAGTCTGAGTTTGGCCCGATCGAACGCCTTGACAGGGATGAGCACGGCGTCTCCCGTGAGGCGGGGCACGGCCGAGGTACTCATATCCCCATGATAGGGAACTGTGATCCCCCACAACATCCACGGCGGGTGGGCTAGGTCCGGGCGGTCGGGTTCTGTCACGATCGTGTCAACTCTTGCGGCGGCAGGCAGGCCCGCCGAGGGGGAGTGGTCTAGTGTTGATATCGTGCTCGTAATGTCGTTGCCAGTGGATTCCAAGGCGTCCTCTAGGTGATTCAGCAGCTTCTTCCCAGCACAGGCTTCCTGGCTACCCCTGAGAGTGTTGAAGTTTTCTACCGCCATCCGAGCGACGTTCACTTGAGGTTGAATCTGGTCACCTCCCTCGACGGGGCCGTCGAGGTCGATGGGCTGAGCGGCCCGCTCGGGGTTCCCGCCGACCGCGAGGCGTTCGCGGCTATGCGCGCCGCAGCAGACGTCGTCTTGGTCGGAGCAGGCACCGTCCGCGCCGAGAACTACGGACCTGTGACGCTGAATGCCGACAGGCGTTCAAGGCGTGAAGCGCGCGGTCAGACCGGCGTCCCGCGCCTAGCCGTCGTCTCGGGGAGTGGAGCATTCGACGCGTCTTCACCGCTGTTTGACTCTGAGGGCAAGGTGATTGTCTATACCACCGAGGGTCAGGCATCCCGCCGAGGAGATCTGTCACGAGTCGCCGAGGTGGTGGCTGCCGGCGAGAAGGAGATCGATCTGCCAGCTGTGATCGCCGATCTGCGAGCTCGGGGACTAGGCAGGATCCTCTGTGAGGGCGGTCCGACCTTGTTCGGTGCGCTCCTTGGGGCAGGTCTCGTGGATGAGCTGTGTGTCACTGTTTCTCCGGTGCTGGCGGGAGGCGGTCGACTCGGGTTCGCCAACGGCTCAGCTTCAGCTCCCGTGGCTTTGTCGCTTCAGGCAGTATGCGAAGGTGATGGAGCACTTCTGCTTCGCTACAAAGCGGCGGGTGTTTCCTGACTCTATCTGCGGGGTCTGACGGTATGTGCGGGGTCTGACAGTGCCGACGGGGCGGTCCTCAGGACGTAACGTCAGCCGGCTTGTTCCCACCCGGAGCCAAGAACGGCGATTGGAAGCTAGCGGCTGCCGTCTCGTGGTAGGGATGGATGAAGTCGGCCGAGGAGCGTGGGCAGGGCCGCTGGCGGTCGGGGCCGCCATCCTGCCGGCTGGGCGGCGATTCGACGGGGTGAGAGACTCCAAGGCGTTGACGGAGCGCAGGCGGGAGGAGATGTTTGACCGTGTCGCAAAAGGGTGCATCGCTTGGAGCGTTGGGTTCGCCAGTCACGAGGAGTGCGACACCGTCGGCATGGCAAAAGCACAGCAAAATGCGGCCCAAAGGGCACTGGAGGGGCTCGGAGTCGAGGTTGATCATGCTCTCGTAGACGGCCCGTGGGATTTCGTCAGGGTAGTTCCGACTACCACGATCGTCAAAGGCGATGCCACTTGCTTATCGATAGCGGCAGCGTCGATCCTTGCGAAGGTGTCACGTGACCGCCTCATGCGCGCGGCCGCCGTGGACTACCCGCCGTACGAGTTCGAATTGAACAAGGGATATCCCAGTGCTCGCCACGTGATGGCATTGGTAGCGTACGGACCTTCGGCGATACACCGTCGAAGCTGGGCTTTTATGGAAAGACTTGGTCTTTCAGGAGGGTGCGTGGCTCTCCAAGCCGGCCGTTCCAGTCGTCGCCGACCCGACCCAGACCGCTAACTCACCGGCCACAGTTCCGACGACTACGGCCTTGCTGGACTGGAAGACGACTGAATCCAGTTGCGTGTCCTGCATGTCGGCCCAGAGGCCTGAGTAGGTGGGAAGGAGCTCCCAGGAATGGCCGGAGTTGGTGCTGGCCCACAGTCCTGCCCCGGTCGGTTCGAGACCAAGGGGAGATCCGAGGCCGGCGTCTGTAGGGGCGGAAGCGGCCGGGCCGACCCCGGCGCTCGACGAAGTCGGACCTGGAGGGTTTGGAGAAGCTGAAGGGTCGGGATTGGCGACGGCGAGCCGGTAAGGTCCGCTGCCGGCCATGGCGATGATCGGATTAGGCGAGCCCGCCACGAACCCTTCTATCGCCGAGCGAGACCAGTCGACGCCGTTGGCGGAGGTCCACACGGCTGGAACGGGGTTGCCTCCGGGAGAGGTGCTCGTTCCGTAAGCAACGAACGAGCCCGCAATGTCGACGCATCCGGCTACAGTTTCTGTTCCACCCTGTGCCGGAGCCGGGCTCACGGCGCTCTTCGTCCACTCCGTCCCGTTCGTCGAATACCAGATGCTGGCTTCGGTTCCAGGCGTAAGAGTGGAGGAGTGGGTCGATGGTTCGCTTGGCTGGGGTGTTGACCCCACCGCCACCTCCACCGCGGGGAGTGGTCCTGAGGTGGAACCTCCGGTTACAGGTACTGTTGAGGCTGCTGACGAGGTCGTCGTAGTGGGGCTGTCAGAAGTTGACGCGATCGGAGCCGACGCGGCGGTTGGCGGATTGGAAGCCGAACTGCAAACTGCGTTTATGGTCGGTGTGGCGGTGCCGCCAGTGGCGCTGTCGAGAAGGCCGTTGAGCTGCCATGAGGTGCCCGTCGGGCTGGTCCATGTCTGGGCGAGTCCGGATGGCCCTGTGCCCAGCGCGATCCAGCTGCTTGCGGAGTGAAAGGTTACGACGTTGGGCGCTGGGAGTGACTGAGGGTAGGGAGATGTGGGGTTTTGCACACTCCATGTGCTCGCGTCCGGGGAGGTGAGGGTCTGAGACGACACCGTCGCCGGTCCTATGGACTGGGGGAGCTGGACAACGTCGGCATCCAAGACCAGTTGCCCTCCGACTTTGAGAAGAGATAAAGGGACCGCTGTCGGTGTCACCGGGCCGAAGATGGCGGGGTTAGCTGAGGGCTGAGTCCACCCGCTCAGGGTGGAGCTTAGAACGTAAGGCTGGCCCGGAAGCGTATCTAAGATGACAGTGGTCGAGTAGGTTGCTCCGACAGCGGTGGCCCTCCAGTCTCCGAGAGCAGCATCCTGGGCTGGCAGGTCGACCGAGGACCAGTGCAGGCCGTCCGTAGACCGCCAGACACCCTGACCGCCAGGTCCTCCGCCGGACGCGACCAGGGAGTCTTCGCCGGTGCTGCCGGTCACTTGCGTGACGTCGAACGCAGTCATCCCTCCGGACGGCCCGTAACGCGACGAAGAGGCCGACGACGTCGACGGGAAGTCGGTCGACGGCGGACTCCAGCTAATCCCGTTGGGGGAAATCCACGAAGCCGGCAGCCAACCGGAGCCGAAGTTGACCGCTCCTACCGCCACCAGGCCTCGTGTCAGAGCGGCGATCGAGAAGATCTCTTCGTCTCCTTCGGAAGCGAATGCCCTCGACGCCCGGCCGATCAGGTTCCAATTCAGTCCATCCTGGGTCGACCAAATCGCTGCCTGGGTCGTCGGGCCGTCGGGGATGGATCCACCCGCGTACAGCGTGGTACCGATGCTGACGAGGGTGTTCACATGCGCCCCGGGGATTGTGCCAACTGATTGGTCGGCGCCCGCGTTTAGGGTCCACAACTGGCCCGATACCGAGGACCACATAGCGAAGCTCCCGTTTTCGGTTCCGGTGGCGAAGAACCCCAGAGGCCCTGCGGTGACTGCCGATAGTTCGGATGGTCCGGCTGGGGCGGTAACCGTGACACTGTTGAAGGGCGCTCCCGGTTCGGCTGACAGCCACACCGCTGCGTGCTCGGACGTCCCGGTGCCTACAGATCCGACGACAACCGTCTCGCCATTGTAGAGGGCTGCGCCGCCGACAGCACCGTCTATCGCCGAGTCGGCCAGGGGCCTGGCTTTCCACGTGAGCCCGTCAGGAGAAGACCAGACAGTCGGTGTCTGCATCCCGGACGTCGACGTCTCGGTACCGTAGATGTGCCAGTTGCCTCCAGGCTCGGGTGGTATCAGGGCGGCCAACGTTGAACTGCTTCCACCTCCAATCGCTAGCGATGGCGACGAGGAGCGTTGCCACTCGAACGGTGATACTACTTTGGAAGCAGCGCCCGGGACTGGCAAGGTCGTGGCGGCGTCGGGAGGGTTCGGAAGTGTTGAATCAGGGGCGGCAGAGCCGTGACCGCTCGAGCACGAAGCGAGCAGCGCACCGACGAATAACACAGACGCCAAGGTGGAGAGGCGGGAAAGTCTGACTGTCCTCAGCGCATGCAGCGGCCAATGAGGAGTCGTCACAACGCGTTGCAGTGGGGACGTTGCGTGCTTGTCACGTTCTCGGGAACCTAGCAAGGCAGGGTTGGTTTCGACGGTCGGTTGGCTTCAGCGGTTGCTCAGGTGGAATCCGTCCTCGCCGCCGCGCTTCCAGACTTGCCACCATTTTCGGGCCTGCCGCTCTAGTTCGACCTGGTGGAGGATCTCCGGACCTGCGGCGGTCACGATGGAGCTGGCTTCGTCGAGCAGTGCCGTGACGTCTCCGGCAGGTTCGTCGGGCTCGTCTTCGACCGCGGGACGCTTTAGAGACCCTACGACGAAGGAGGCGTCGATTATGTCGTGCTCGTAGCTGGTGCAGTTGTCCGGGCAGCGCCAGGGGGCTTCGGGCGCCAGGTTCTTCACGCAAAAACGCGCTACTTCCCCTGAGTCGTAGGTCCGGCTCTGGAAGTGTCGGCAGTTTTCTCGCATGGTCACACCCATATGGTGTCATCTCAGGAGTCGGTTGCGCACTGCAGGCCCATCGTCGGGGTCGCCGGTCCCGGCGCCGTTGTAGCGTCATGCCATGGCGGTATCGGATCGTCCGCTCCGGTAGATTCAAAGGCCATGACGGCTCAGGTGCCCGCCGAGATGGGGGGAGCGCTGCGCTTGGCTGTGCTCAGGTTGTCGCGGAGGCTCCGTCAGGTTGCCTCGCCGGGAGGGGTAACTCTTTCTCAGATGTCTGCCATGACCGTTGTCGCCCGACACGGCGAAGTGACCCTCGGGGAGTTGGCGGCGCTAGAAAGGGTGGCTCCGCCATCTATGACCCGTATCGCCGCCCGCTTAGAAGAGAACGGCTGGCTTGAGCGGAGATCTGATCCGGGGGACCGTCGAGTCACGAGAGTAGCTCTCAGCCAGTCGGGAATGGAGCTTGTCGAAGGAAACCGAAGGCGTGGCGACGCTTTCATCTCGGCTCGGATGGCGGGTCTTTCCCAAGACGAGATCGAAATTCTTGGTCGGGCCATTCCCATCCTCGAACGCATAGCATCGCAGGACTTGACTAGCGCTGATGCTCAGAGCGCCTCGTCTTCGAAAAGCGTCCCGTCCCCGAAGAATTCTCTTTGAAGGAAGCTTGTTGGGATGCCTCCGGGACGGCGTCGAGGCCCGATCCGATAGCCGGATCGGGCCTCTGAGCACGTATGTGACTGATGTCACTTGCATGGTGGGGCTAGCTTGTGCCATAATGATCAATGTCGCTCGGGGCGGTCCCCCCCCGCCCCTTGAGCCGTAGCGCGAAGGACCGGCCTCCCCCCTGCCGGTCCTTCGTCGCGTCCGGTGGCGCTGCACCTCTACGGCGGTCTCGGATCGACCGTAGACATGTGTTCCTTGAGGAATCCGGCCAAGTGGGCGACGTCGCTGCGTTGTTGTCGAATTGAAGACGACACAGCGACCGAGCGTGTAACAGTGTCCGGCTTCTGAACGGGGGTTGGCCGGTGAACGGAGGTTGAGCGGGCAGGACCGTGATCACTGTGGTTTCGGGAGGATCCGTCCGGGCCGAGGCCGGTCCGGCCCTCCCCCAGGGGGCCCGAGGCCGGACCTCGCCCGAACGCCCCCTCTTACTCAGTAAGGATATGTGTCATCCGCCACATACGCAAGAAGTGTTGAGCAAATAGCCGAAAAAATCCTTCGGAGAAAAGAATTTCTCTTTATCCTTCGAGGTATGCCAACACCTTCTGCTGCTTTCTCACTACGCATCCGCGCCAGGATTCCTAACCAACCTGGAGAGTTCGCCTCGTTGGCAACGGCTATCGGCACTGTTGGGGGCAGCCTGGTCGGGATAGACATCGTTGGCAGTGGGGGTCCTACGGTCACTCGTGACTTGGTCGTGTTCTGTGATTCCCAGGAGCATGCGGCTCTGGTCGAAGAGGCGGCCAGAGCGGTTGAAGGAATCGATATCGAGGAAGTCGAGGATAGGACCTTAGCTGCTCACGTGGGGGGAAAGCTCACGATAGATGCCAAAATGCCGTTGAAGGATCGTGACGGCCTGGCAATGGCGTACACCCCGGGCGTTGCGCGCGTTTGCAGCGCTATAGCGCAACAGCCTGGGCTCGCTCACAAGTACACGATGAAAGGCAACACGGTGGCAGTAGTCACCGATGGCACAGCAGTTCTCGGTCTCGGAAACATAGGTCCTCGTGCGGCCATGCCAGTGATGGAGGGCAAGGCGATGCTCTTCAAGGCGCTTGCGGGGATTAACGCTGTCCCGGTGTGCCTCGACGTTTCATCCCCCGATGAGATCGTGGAGACGGTGAGACGCATGGAACCGATGTTCGGCGGGATCAACTTGGAGGACATCGCAGCCCCACACTGCTTCGAAGTCGAACGGCGTTTGGGCGAGACCCTCCCTATCCCGGTATTCCACGACGACCAGCACGGTACGGCGGTCGTGGTGCTTGCGGCTTTGACGAATGCGTGCAAGGTGGTTGGCAAAGATCTAGCTGATCTGAGGATCGTCCTTTCCGGCGCGGGAGCGGCCGGCATGGCCATAACTAAGTTCCTTCTGTCGGCGGGGGTATCCGATGTCGTGGCGGTAGACCGTATGGGTGCTATTCACAAAGGTATGGAGGGTCTGAACCCTGCCATGGCGTGGTTGGCAGAGAACGCCAACCGAACGGGGCGTTCAGGTAGCCTAAGAGAGGTTCTGGTTGGAGCTGATGTCTTCATAGGCGTCAGCGGGCCGAGCCTGTTGGAACGCAAAGATCTCGAGACCATGGCGAACGACAGCATCGTGTTCGCGTTGGCTAATCCTGTTCCCGAGGTGCTTCCCGAGGAAGCTGAGGGCGTGGTCGGTGTCATGGCTACAGGTCGAAGTGACTATCCGAACCAGATAAACAACGTCCTGTGTTTTCCGGGCATTTTCCGGGGAGCCCTCGACAGTGGGGCGACCTCGATCACAGAAGGCATGAAACTCGCGGCAGCAGGAGCCATCGCTGCTGCCGTCCCCGACGAAGTCTTGTCGGCTCGGGAGATAGTTCCGAGCGTGTTCGCTCCGGGCATCGCCAAGTCTGTGGCAGAGGCGGTAGCCGAAGCTGCGCACGAGGAGCGAGTCACGCGCTGACTCACAAAGGAACGAACATATGTTCGTATCTTATTGGTAACCTCACTACAGTGTGAGCGTGGATGCATCAGGCGTTACTGCTACGGCTCCGGTCTTGTCGGGTGACACGGTCCTATCCCCAGTGCTGGAAGGTCTGGTTTCGAAGGGTGCCAACAAGCTCGGAGGTTTTACGGCCGGCTCTTCCTCGGTGCTGGCCATCGGCAGCCCTCTGGGGGAACTTTTCCCCGAGGGGGGTATACCGAAAGGCACTTTCGTGGGGGTCACGGCTGGCGCCGGTGGTTTCTCCGTGGCGTTGACATTGGCGGGGGAGGTCACCAAGAGCCGGGGGTGGGTGGCGGTCTGTGGTCTGGGTTCGCTCGGTTTGGCGGCCGCTGAGGAACTAGGGGTGGACCTGGAGAGGTTGGTGATGGTTCCCAGTCCTGGGTCCCGGTGGGCAGACGTCATGGCTGCTCTGATCGATGGTTTCGACATGGTTCTTGCCTCTCCGGGCTCCACGGTATCCCGAGAGGTTGCGCGACGTCTGGCTGCTAGAGCCAGGCAGAGAGGATCCGTGGTGGTGCTCATGGACCCGACGGAGTGGCCGGAGTCCCCAGACCTCGTGGTAACGGTGCTGGCTTGTAACTGGGAAGGCCTGGAGGGTGGATACGGTTGCCTGGGTGGGAGGATGATGGACATACGGCTGGCCGGCCGTCGGGCCAGGGGCCGCTCTTTTCGCCGGACTCTGTGGCTCCCGGCTTCTCCGCCGCGCTTCGGCTCGGATGTCTAGCCTGAGAGGAGACGCTCGCCGACCAGGTCGACCTCCCACGATGAGCTCACGGGAAGGCGGCGTCAGTCGACGGGCGGGAGAAGAGCCCGATGCCGACCGCCCGAGTCGTGTTCTGGTGCTGAGATGGCTCAACTGGCCGGAGGTGTCGGAATCGGACCTGAGTCATGACGTCCAGGCCTGGGAGCCTGTCGTGGCGGCCGTTGAGGCCTTGGTGCCCTCTGTCCAGGTTCTCGCTGCGGGAGCTCTGGCCCTGTCCAGCAGAGGACCTTCGCACTACTACGGGGGAGACAAAGCTCTAGCCGGTCTGGTGAGCTCAGAGGCGGAAAGGGCAGCCGGTGTCAAAGGGTGCTGGGTGGGAATAGCGGACGGCTTTTTCGCAGCTCATCTGGCGGCTGGAGGGTTGGAGGAAGATTCCGGGGGGTCGGACGGAGGCGTCAGGATCATACCGGCGGGCAAGACCAGAAGATGGCTGGGACCGGTGCCTCTCAAGTCGCTGGGTGGGGGATACGAAGATCTGGTAGATCTCCTCAACCGTCTCGGTATAAGGACTTTCTCCGAACTGGCATCCTTGCCGGGGCCGGACGTGCTAGCCCGTTTCGGCTCCCAGGGAATAGCCGCGCACCGCCTGGCGCGAGGGCTTGACGACTTTTTGCTCCAAGCGCGTACTCCGCCACCAGACCTGAGCGTCTCGTGCGAGATGGACCCCCCCGAGGTGAGGGTGGACGCTGTCGGCTTTGCGGTCAAGTCCCTGTCCGACGGTCTCTTGGAGCGTCTTCGCTCGGCGGGATTGGTTCTAGTCGCTGTGACGATCGAAGTCCACACCGACCATGGGGACAGGTCGCTACGCCGCTGGCGCCACGAAGAAGCGTTCGACGCCACCACCCTTGCCGAAAGGGCACGCTGGCAGATCGACGGGTGGCTCTCCAAGCGCGAAGGTAAAAAGGCTGCTTCGGGATCGCCAGCATCCGAGAGTGTTGCAGGTCCATGGACTCCGTCAGAACTGGGTTCTACGCCCGGCGTCGCCTTGGTCAAGATCACGCCCGAAGAAGTCCGTCCAGCGAACGGGCGTCAACTCGACCTGTGGGGAGCCCCCTCAGGTCGGGATCTTCGAGCGTCGCGCTCTATAGCACGAGTCCAGGCCATTCTGGGGCCTGAGGAAGTCAAAGCTGTCGGCTTCGGGGAGGGGAGAGGTTTAGACGAGCAGTACCAGCAGGTTTCATGGGGTGCCCCGAAGACCAAGAGGTCATCTCTTCCCTGGCCGGGACGTCTTGCACGTCCATCGCCGGCTTTGATTCACCTGCCTCGGCTGGAAGCGGAGCTTTTAGACGAGCAGGGTGTGCCGGTCTGTGTCGATAGCGCAGGCTTGCTCGACCGTTCTCCTGTTTTCGTGGTCTTCTCCGATGATGTGCCGCGTCCGTTGGTCGGATGGGCCGGACCTTGGCCGATCGAGGAGAGATGGTGGTCCGATGACGGCCGGCGCCGTCAAGCAAGGATTCAGGTGGTCGTGGCCGGCGGGGACGCGCACCTGCTGTCCCGGGAGTTCGCCCGTTGGTGGCTTGAAGCGACCTACGCCTGATCTAGACGAACAGCCCCCTGGTGCACGCCTCTACGGGTATCGCAGCGCCGCTGCCACCAGTCGGCGATCACCACGGCCAAGATCAGGTTCACCACGCCAGCGACAACGTCCGCCAGGAAGTGGTTGCCCGTGGCGAGAACGGCGTAGGCGGTCATCGTCGGGTAGGCCCACACAAGGTGACGCCACCACCGGGATGGGAGCATCCGCCAGAAAACCAAAGCGGACCACACTGCCCAGCTCATGTGCAGCGAAGGCATCGCTGCAAGTTGGTTGGCGGCGGTGGCGAGAGTTCCTGCGTGCCACGAACCGAAGGCATGGGTGAGCGCAACTACGTCGATGTAAACTTTGGGGTTGAACAGCCTTGGCGGGTCGCTCGGGAATATCCAGAATACGACCATCCCCATCAGGTTCGCCAGGATCATGGCGTTGCGCAAGGGCCGGTAGAGATCAGCCCGCTTCCACCACAAGATGCCTAATGCGACTAACGTGACTACGAAATGGGCGTTGTCGTAGTAGTTGGCGACGATTACCGCCAAGGTGTGGTGGTCGGCGAGCCAGTGGTCCATGGCCTCTTCGGGATCGAGGTGCAGGACCCTCTCCAAGTCCACGAACGAAGCCGAGTTGGAGTGTGCCGCCACAATCCGAAGGGGTGATAGGTTGTTTATGGCGTCGTAGATCCAAAGCAGCCAGACGATGAAAGTCGCTTCGAGCCAGATCGGAGGGCGTCCCGTGGAGAGCCTGGTCCTCAGGCGGGTGATCTGGTAGCGCGCGCGAACTGCGACAGACTTCGACTTGGTCTTTCGGATGGACCGTGCTGATCTTCCCAGCTCTGTTGGGTCGGAATCGACGGCGGGCTGGGAAGTCGTGGTCACTTCTCATCTACTTTAGGAAACCGGGGCCTGTCTTGTCCCGGCGGCTCGCTTCTACCTGGTCTCATCGACCAGGTAGAACAGTTAGTTTAGCATGTAAAATCTATAAAATACTTATGAATACCTAAAAAGTATTAGAATTGGTATTCAAAAGCCGACCGTCATGGTCGAGATGCAGACCAGCCGGCGACTTTTGCGATGGATCGTCCAGCAGACAAGAGGCTCTCTTCGCTGCCGTGCGGCCCGGCTAGCTGCAGGGATACAGGCACTCTTGGCATTGTGGCGTGGATGGCCGGCATGCCAAGTGGGTTCGAGGAGACGGGCATTGCCAAAGCGGGTATGCCGGCGAGATTGAAGGGGCTGACATAGCGGATCCGTTTGAGCTCTGTGGCGTCCTCAAGGCGAGGCGGCTGAGTCGAAAGCACCGGGAGTGCAAGGACCTCCAAAGAAGCGAAGGTCTGTCTGAGCTCCTCGGCCCATTCGGAGCGGATCCGCCGGGCCGAACTTATATCGCCCGGGGGTATTTTGGAGCCGGTTTCCAGTCGATCTGCCACGTCCAGGGTCAGTTCGCCGGAGTGGTCACGCCACAGCTGAGCGTAAACTCCCCAAGCCTCGGAGTCAAGGATCGTGGCTGCCGCCCAAGTGGCCTCTTCCCACCCCGCCAACGTGAGGTCGACGCACCTGGCTCCTGTCGTGGAGCAGTAGCGCTCTATGGCGGCGTCGATAGCGGACTCGGTTCGACGCTCGGCGGGAAGACGAACCCGGCCGATTCGAAGAGGAGGAGGGCAGCTCGCCGAGTTGAAACCCGGCTCCAAGAGCGCCATTCCTGCTTCGACGGCATCGACGGTCGATCCCATTGGGCCAACGGTGTCCAGCGATGGGGCTAGTGGTGCTACGCCTTTCAAGCTGATTCTTCCCCAGGTCGTCTTGAGCCCGACTACCCCGCAGCAAGCGGCGGGAATCCGGATGGAGCCGCCTGTATCGCTGCCGAACGCGACGTCTGCCTCACCGTTTGCTACGGCCACGGCAGACCCGCTCGAAGAGCCTCCAGGGGCCAAAGACGGATCGAGTGGGTTGACGGGGGTCCCATACCACGGGTTGATGCCGGTGACACCGTAAGCCAACTCATGGAGGTTCGTCTTTCCCACGATCACGGCTGCGCCTGCGGCGGCGGCCAGTCTGGTTCCGTGCAGACAGGCAGCGTCGGTCACTGCGGGCGCCTGAGAGGCGGCTATCACCCGGGAACCCCGCGTGGTTAGCACTCCGGCCATGTCGATCAGGTCTTTTACCGCCACTCTTAGAGCGCCCTTGGGGATGGGGAGGAAGCTCTCTTCGGTTCTGTAGGTGAAGGTGGCCACCCGGGAAGTATACGAGTAGCGCTCAAAGACGAACCGGGTGTAGCGGCCCTCTCTTATGCGAACATATGTTCGATACAATAGGCGGGTGGGATATTCGAACCCGCCAGTACCGTGGCGCACTTTGGAGGCGACCCTGTCGGGGCGCGTGCGGCCTTTTCCGCAGCAAGGAGATGGTAACGACAGCCCGGCGTGGTCATATAAGCGAGATCTTTACCGGCCTCCTCCCGGGCTCGAGGCAAAGAACCGCATAGGCCGGTCATCTGTGCCGTACGCGGAACTGCACTGCCACTCGAATTTCAGTTTCTTGGACGGGGCTTCCCACCCTGAGGAACTGGTGGAGCAGGCATGCAGGTTGGAGTTGGGCGCGTTGGCCTTGACCGACCATGACGGCATGTACGGAGTGGTGCGTTTCGCTGAGGCGGCACGAGCGGTGGGTTTGGCGACGGTGTTCGGAGCGGAGATGACCATAGGGTTGACCCGTCGCCAGGCGGGAGTGCCAGACCCGGAAGGCAGCCACTTGGTGGTGTTGGCTCGTGATCCGATCGGTTACACCAGGCTGTGCCGGGCTGTATCAGTCGCCCATCTCCGAGGGGGAGAGAAGGGAAAGCCGGCTCTCGACGTCGAATCCCTGGCGGCTGTAGGGGCCGGAGCTCAGCCCGACTTCACCTCGCCTGGCGTGCCTTTGGCAGCTAGGGCCGAGAGTTCGAGTGGGCACTGGATGGTGTTGACCGGATGCCGCAAAGGCTCACTGGTCAAAACGCTCATGGAGCACGGGCCGGCGAGCGCGACAAGCGAGCTTCGTAGGCTGCAGGGCCTGTTCGGTGCGGACAACGTAGTGGTCGAGCTCTGGGACCACGGCGATCCCATCGACTCGGCTCGCAACGACGCTCTCGTGGAGGTAGCTGCATGTACCCGAGCGGATTTGGTGGCGACCAACAATGTTCACTATCACCACCGTGGTCGTCACCGCCTTGGGGGAGTCCTATCGGCCGTTCGGGCCGGACGTAGCCTCGACGAGATGGACGGGTGGATGCCGGCATCGTCGGCTGCTTGCCTGCGGGGTGGCGCTGAACAGGCACGCCGGTTCTCGCGTTACCCGGGTGTGGTGGAAAGGGCGGCCGAACTGGCGATTGAGTGCACTTTCGACCTGGCCTTGGTAGCACCCCGGTTGCCTCCGTGGCCGGTTCCGCCCGGCCACAGCGAAATGAGCTGGTTGCGGCACCTGACAGAACAAGGCGCTACCCGCCGATACGGTCCCCGCAGAGATCCCCGTCGACTTGGAGCATGGGAGCAGATCGATCACGAGCTTGCCATGATCGAGCAACTCGGCTTCGCCGGTTACTTCTTGATCGTGTGGGACATCGTGGAGTTCTGCCGTTCCCAGAACATCTTCTGCCAGGGCCGAGGGTCGGCCGCTAACTCGGCGGTCTGTTATTCGCTGGGAATTACAAAAGCCGATGCAGTCGCTTTGGGACTCCTGTTCGAACGGTTCTTGTCTCCGGAACGGGACGGCCCTCCTGACATAGACGTGGACATCGAAAGCGGTCGGCGGGAGGAGGTGATCCAGTACGTCTATCGTCGTTACGGCAGAGGAGCGGCTGCACAGGTGGCTAACGTGGTCACATACCGTCCACGCTCGGCGGTACGTGACGTAGGCCGAGCCTTCGGTGCTTCGAGCGTACAGCTGGACGTATGGTCCAAACAGGTAGACCCATGGGGGCCGCTCTCGTCGACCGTTGAACACCAGATCCCAGGCCGAGTGATCGATGTCGCATCGCAGATCCAGAATTTCCCCCGCCATCTCGGCATCCACTCCGGAGGCATGGTCATCTGCGACCGCCCGGTGTCGGAAGTATGCCCGGTGGAATGGGCTCGCATGCCCGGGCGCAGTGTCGTCCAGTGGGACAAAGACGACTGTGCCTCAGCCGGACTGGTCAAGTTCGACCTGCTCGGCCTTGGAATGTTGAGCGTTTTGCACTACAGCGTCGATCACGTCAGAGATTTTCATGGGGTCGAACTGGATCTGGCTGATCTTCCCCAAGAAGACGAGGTCTATGACATGCTGAGTCGCGCTGACTCTGTTGGAGTGTTCCAAGTCGAGAGCCGCGCTCAGATGGCCACGCTCCCTCGTCTCAAACCGCGCTGCTTTTACGACCTGGTAGTCGAGGTCGCACTGATCAGGCCCGGTCCGATACAAGGAGGTTCGGTGCACCCATACATACGTCGGCGTAACGGACAGGAGCCCGTCAGCTATCTTCACCCGCTGCTGGAGAGAAGTCTGGCCAAGACGCTCGGCATCCCGCTGTTCCAGGAGCAGCTGATGCAGATGGCGATTGACGTGGCCGGTTTTACCCCGGCAGAATCTGATCAGCTACGCCAGGCTATGGGGTCCAAGAGAAGTGCGGAGAAAATGAACCGGGTGCGCTCCAGGCTGTACGAGGGAATGGCCGAGCGGGGTATAGCGGGGGAGGTCGCAGACACAATCTGGGAGAAGATGGTGGCGTTTGCCAACTACGGTTTTCCTGAGAGCCATTCGGTCAGCTTCGCGTACCTCGTATATGCGTCTGCGTGGCTGAAACTCCACTATCAGGCGGCTTTCTGCGCGGGTCTTCTCGACGGTCAGCCGATGGGGTTTTGGTCTCCTCAGACTATTGTCGGCGATGCCCGCCGTCACGGGGTGGAGGTCCGCCGCCCTGACGTAAATGTCAGCCGGGTCTTTTCGGTTCTGGAGTCATCTCCTTCGAGTGTCGGTGGCGCTGCGGTGCGCATGGGGCTCAGCTACGTCAAAGGGTTAGGAGTGCAAGCTGCGCAGCGCATAGTCGCAGGTCAACCGTACCGCGATATGGAGGATTTTCTGGCTCGAAGCGACGTGGACCGTAAAAGAGCGGAGACTCTCGCCACTGCCGGAGCTTTTGACAGTCTGGGTATAACCCGGCGCAGAGCTCTGTGGGGAGCCGGAGCGCTAACAGCGGCTGGAACACCCGGGGATGGCATTGCCCGCCTAGAAGGTATTACCACCGGGTTTGACGCACCGCCGCTGCGGGATATGACACCGGAACAACTTAATTGGGCTGATTTGTGGGCTACAGGCGTTTCGTCTGACAGCTATCCGACGCAGTTCCTGCGCTCAACCTTAAGGGCGGCGGGCGTTGTGACATCCTCGGACTTGGGGAATCTGCAAGCCGGTCAGAAGGTGAAAGTAGCGGGAGTGGTGACGCACCGTCAGCGGCCCGCGACGGCTCAGGGTGTCACTTTTATGAACCTCGAGGACGAGACGGGACTTATGAACGTGATCTGCTCACCAGGAGTGTGGGTGCGTTACCGAAAAGTGCTTCGATCCAGTCCCGCTCTGGTGGTCAGCGGCAGGTTGGAGAGGGTCGAGTCGGTGATAAACGTGGTAGCAGAACGTATCGAAGTCCTACACTTCGATACTCCGGCTATCCTCACGTCGAGGGACTTCCGATAGGCCAGCTGCCAGCAGAGGGCCACGGGGAGCCTCCCGGCTTGCTGTCGTCGGATCTGCGCGTTCCGTAAGGTTTTCACAGGCTATTCCAAGCTTCGGTTAGGGAGCCTCCTAGGTGTCTACCCGAGACTGGCCATATGACCGATTCACGCACGAGGGCGCGCGATGCTGGCTTGGCAAGAGTGTCGACCATCACCCGTTGGACGCTTGCCGCTGCAGGCGCCGTAACCGCCATCTTCTCCGTAATGGTGGCAGGATCGCTACCCGGTCGTTCGAGCTCACAGGCTGCGGGAAGCACGGCTTCGAGCGCGACGGGCGGTTCCTCGTCGCAGGTCTCGTCGGGGTCGTCTTCCTCCTCAGTTGCGTCAGGTTCGAACGCTGCTGTACCAAGTGGATCGTCGTCGAGCTCCGCCTTGGTGCCCTCCTCGTCGCCCGTATCGTCGTCCGCCTCGGCTCCTACGGTCGTGTCCGGCGGATCCTGACCTGTCGAATCCGCGATGCCTGTTAAACCCGCGATGCCTGTTAAACCCGCGATGCCTGTTAAACCCGCGATGCCTGTTAAACCCGCGATGATGGACGTGTCTACTATGGATAACGTCACCGCCGAAGCCTTGAAAGAGATGAAGTCGGGCCGGCCGCGGTTGCTTAGGAGACCTCCTGCTACGACGCTGGCCGACCACCTAGCCCGGCATGGGACTCTTCCATTGTCCCGCGTTGGGACGCTGCTAAGCGAGGTTCGCTTGGCAGGTCTACGCGGCCGCGGCGGGGCCGGCTTTCCTACGGCTATAAAGATGCAGTCGGTGGCGGAGAACTCGCGCCGTCAAGCGCCGGTAGTGGTAGGAAACGCAACAGAGGGAGAGCCGGCATCGGCCAAGGACAAGGTACTGATGCGCTCGTCGCCTCACCTCGTCTTGGACGGCATGATTGCGGCGGCAGTGGCCCTCGGGGCTGCCAGGGCAGTTCTGTGCATAGAGCGGCGGGACGGCGAAACCGTCGCAGCGGCGCGCAAAGCCATAGCGGAGCGCTCTCGATGGGATCCGATCGCAGTGGAGATCGCTCTAACGCCGTCCAGGTACGTGGCGGGGGAAGAGACCGCTCTGGTTTCGTGGCTGAGCGGAGGTGAAGCCAGGCCTGCATTCGCTCCCCCACGCCCCTCGGAGCGGGGAGTCCAGGGGATGCCTACTCTGGTCGACAACGTGGAGACTCTCGCCAACGTCGCACTGATCGCCCGCCACGGTGCGGACGCCTACCGCCTGGCGGGTACCGATGACGACCCTGGAACAGCGTTGATTACGATCCGGGGAGGTGTCGACAAGCCTGGGGTTTACGAGCGACCGTTCGGGACTCCGATAGCGGCGTTGCTTGACGAAGCGGGCCTGCAAGAAGCTTCCGGTGTGCTCATCGGCGGGTACTTCGGGACATGGGTGAGTCGCGCTGACGCCCTGACCCTTCGCTTCTCTCGGGCTTCCCTCGGCGCTTTGGGGGCTTCTCCGGGGTGCGGCCTGCTGGCTGTGCTGCCGGGGCGACACTGTCCCCTCCAGGAGGTATCGGCTGTGCTGGGCTGGCTGGCCGCAAACTCGGCTGGCCAGTGCGGGCCCTGCGCCAATGGCCTGCCCGCCATCGCTGGGGCTTACGCCCAGCTAGTGGCGGGTGAGCGGACCGGCCGAGCGCTCCTGTCGGTTGAACGGTGGTCAGGCATGGTAGCCGGGAGAGGGGCATGCAAGCTCCCCGACGGAGCCGCCCAGTTCGTTCAGAGCGCCAATCGTGTGTTCGCTGAGCACATTCAGCGTCACCAGCTGGGCGGCGCGTGCCCTCCTAACCGCTCGCAGGTCCTGCCAACACCGCCGCTAGGAGAGTGGCGGTGACAGCATGCGACCGAGCGGCGCTCGGTCGCATGCTCGACCGTGACGGCTTCTTCGGCGGGGCGGTCGGCCCTACTCGGTCGATGGCGGCATGCCCCGCCTTTCGGAGATGGTGACGTCCCCGGCCGCCCAGTGGGTCGGTGGCACTTCTCGTAACACGACGCGGATGCTCTCGCGAGGAGCGCCGATCGACTCCTCGACGGCTGCGGTAACTGCGCTAATAAGAGCACGAAGACGCTCGGGTGGCCGGCCTTCCACAAGAGTCACCTCGACTAGAGGCACGGCACCCTCTTCGTGTCGTGCCCGAGCCGTGAAAGCTCGTGACGCCAGGCAATCTCGAGGTTAAGCGACGACCCGAGATCCGGGAGTTCTGCCATATCCTCGTCGCTGATGTCTCTTAGAGTTCCCCCGGCCGAGGCGACCGTCAAGGACATCCTGGCGATCATGTCTAGCGAGAGAACTCTCAGAACTGCTTGCACGACACTGCCGCCGGTGGCGGTCACTCCGTGCCCGCGCAGGACCACGACTGGCCTCTCGGCCATGGCGTCGAGCATCTCGCGCGCAAGGATCTTGCTGCGGATCAGCGCTGACCTCGGATATACCGGCACGCCGCCGGCCGCTAGCTTCGCTCCGGGAATGTCGAAGGCTCCGATTATCGGCCGGATACCAAGGCCAGCGAGATCGGCTGCCACGACGGCTGGCGGGTGAGCGTGCACCACAGCCTCGACGTCGCTACGGTTCCGCAGTACCTCGGCGTGCAGCGGCAGCTCGCTGGGAGGGCTCCAAGCGTCCAACTCGCCCGGGGATCCTTGCGAGCCGTCCAGCGTGACGAGCCGTACGTCTCGGGCATCGGTCCATGCCAGCCCGCGCTCGTGTGGGCCCCTGCACCTGATGAGCATGTGCTCGGCGCCCACCCTCAGGCTTATGTGGCCCAGGAAGCCATCCGAAAGACCTCTCGATGCTAGAACTCGGCACGCTTGCGCTATGTGTTCCCGCGCAGCGGATAGATCTGTCTCGGCGGTCTCTTTCACTCCCCATGCAGGCTAGAGGATCGCGGGCTGTGGCGGTACCCGGAAGTCTCAGGCCGGTGGCAGTCTGTAGCGATGACCGTCGACTCTGAAAGCCGCAGCGCAGCTCGGCGGTCTGCGGAGAACACCGGCGCGGCGCCACCTGATCCGCTTCGAGGTGCGCTGAGACCTCTGGAGCTGGCGACTGCCTCGGTCCTTGCTGCCCTTGCTGTGGTTCTCACAGTCGCCGGTTGGTTTCTCCCTCACCTGGGTGTCATCGCAGCGATGGCTGTGGTTCCTCTCGGGGTTGTAGCCCATCGGCATCGGATCCGAGCGTTGCTGGTAGCGACCTTCACCGCATGCCTTCTGTGCTTCCTCGTCGCCGGTACGGGCGCGGTAACCAATATCGTGGAATGCGCCGCCGTCGGTGGGCTGGTCGGCGTAGCGAAGCGCAGAAGTTGGAACCCCTTGTCGCTGGTGGCGGGAACCGCCGTTATAGGTCCGGTCCTCGGCTCGGCCAGCGTCGGGATCCTCGCCGTGTTCGGGTCGCTTCGAAAGCTGACCATACTCCAGTTGCGCAACACCTGGGTTGGAGTGAGGCGGATCGTCGAGTTCGCCGCTCCCTCAGGGGGTGTAGTCGGTTCTCTGAATAGCTTCGTCGACTCCGCCCTGCGACTGTGGTGGGTCACGGTCTTCGCTGTTGTGGTCGTGGGAACCGTCTGGCTCGTTCTTGTCGCGTGGATGATCCTCGGGCCGGTCCTCGACCGTCTCGAGTGGATCAGCGCCGACGACCGCCTCGACGGCCCTAGTGCCCCTGTCTTTGGCACTTGCGGACACAGTGACGTGGTCCCCGGGCCGGTTCCGGTTGGTCTCGACAATGTCAGCTACTCCTACCCGGGCTCGGCGAACCTCGCCCTGGCGGAGGTAACCCTCTCGATCGGAGAGGGTCTGATGGTGACCCTCGTCGGTGACAACGGATCTGGGAAGTCGACGTTGCTGAGGATCCTCGCGGGACGCTCTCCTACTAGCGGCCTCGTTACCCGCCCCGGGCCTGCCGCTTTGGGCAGGGAGGGCGGTACTGCGTTGATCATGCAGCACCCCGAAACTCAGATTCTTGGGGTCCGTGTCGCAGACGACGTGGTGTGGGGTCTTCCTAGCGCCCACGGAGTCGACGTGGAGGCCCTTTTAGAGTCGGTGGGACTGGCCGGAATGGGCGGGCGGGAAACTTCTGGGTTGTCGGGAGGCGAGCTCCAGCGGCTTGCGGTGGCGGCGGCGATGGCACGAAGCCCACGGTTGTTGCTCTCCGACGAGTCCACGGCGATGCTCGATGTGCAGGGCAGGCAGCAGCTCACGGCTCTCCTGCGGTCGCTGAGCGGCACTGGAGCGACGACGGTCGTGCACGTCACGCACCGGGCGGCGGAGGCGAAGATTGCTGACGAGGTCTACCGGATGCACGCAGGGCGCGTAGCTGCCCGCTTCGCCGGTCTCAGATCGATAGAGGTTGGCCAGGAAAGCGCCAGCACAGGCGGCGAAGCCGATGTGAGCGCCCCACTGCTGTTGAAGCTCAGGCCCGAGCCGTTGAAGGTGGTCGACGTCACTCACACTTACAGCGCGGGGACGCCGTGGGCCAACGTCGCTTTGAGTCGTGTCAACTTGGCGTTCGAACCCGGAGACGGGGTGCTCATCGTCGGCGACAACGGATCAGGCAAGTCCACTCTTGCGTGGATAATGGCTGGGCTTCTTCGTCCTAGCCAGGGTACCGTCACTCTCGGCGACCGCTGCGTACTAGACGCGGTCGGCTCGGTGGCCGTCGCTTTCCAGCACGCCCGCCTGCAACTCCAGCGTTCGACGGTGGGCTTAGACCTCCGTGCAGCCGGGGCAATGGACGACGCCTCGGCTCGGGCCGCCTTGCTGCAGGTCGGCTTGGACCCCGACGAGCTCTTCGATCGCAAGATCGACGGTCTAAGTGGTGGTCAGCAGCGCAGGGTCGCGCTCGCCGGCCTCCTAGCGAACCGACCTTCGGTCCTGCTCCTTGACGAGCCCTTGGCCGGCCTCGACGCGGCAGGCCGGGAAGGGATAATCGACGTTCTCGCAGGCCTCCGCCGGCAAAGCGGAGTGACCGTAGTGGTCATATCCCACGACTTGGAAGGAACCGAGAGGGTCGCCGACAGGGTTGTGCAGCTAGGATCAGGGCGGGTCCTTTCCGACACTTCCAGGGGGTCGCTTAGCTGATGTTCCAGCTGTCGCGCCAACGCCCCTCGAAGAAGCAGCACAGGGCGAGCCAGGTCAACTTTCTCCGCGAGGTCAAAATCGACACGCCGGTGCATCGCATGTGGGCCGGAACGAAACTTCTGGGTGTGGGAGGCCTCAGCTTCACGGCTGTCTATTACCCTTCGTGGGGTTCCCTTGCCTTGTTGACGTCGCTGCTGGTAGTGGCGACCTTCTTGGCGCGTATTCCTGCGGGAGCCTGGCCCCGGCCTCCGCGGTGGTTCTGGCTGGCGATCGTAGTGGCGGGTGCTCTGGCGTCGATCGCCGGAGGGTCGCCTTTCGTCCACCTTGCAGGAACCCGGATAGGTCTCGGCGGCCTCGACGCTTATACCCGCTTTGTAGCTGTCGGGATGCTCTTGCTGCTTGGCGCGGCAGTATTCGGCTGGACGACCTCGCTGGCCGACATAGCTCCTTCTGTGTCGACGCTGATGCGTCCGTTTCGCGTTGTGCGGCTGCCAGTGGACGAGCTGGCAGCGTCGGTTTCGCTGGCCGTGCGGAGCCTGCCGCTCCTAGTCGGAGAGATGCGGTCCCTCCTAGCAGCCCGAAAGCTGCGACCGCGCCCGGAGGCGCCGAAAGTGTCTGGCTTGGAACGGCGCCTGTCGGAGCTGATCGACCTTCTTGTCGCGGCGTTAGCCGTTTCGGTGCGCCGCTCCGGTGAGATGGCAGAGGCGATCACAGCACGCGGTGGGGTCGGCGTCATCTCGTCGCGGGCCAGACGGCCGGGCCGGGCCGACTTCGTGGCGCTGGGCGTCTTAGCGGTGATCTGCTACGCAGCCAGTTCCCTGCCGGCCTGAGGCGCCTCATCCGAGGTGCTGCCCGGCGACGAAGCCGAGCTACCGGCGTTTGCGCCAGCGACCATTGCCAGAGCGGCCCACTCGCGGACGTCCAATCCCTGTCCTAGGACGACCAGCCCTGCGAGGGCCGCAAGGGCAGGTCCTAAGCTGAGCATGACACCGAAACGGCGCGGGCTTACCCGCCGCAGGGTCAACAGGTCCATGCTGTAGGGGATCACCGAGGAAAGAGCGGCGACCGCTGCGCCCAAGCCGAGGGCCCGCCCGGTCAGCAGCGCAGCTCCTCTCGACGCCAAACCGAAGGGAGCTATTGCGATAGCGGCCACAGCAAGTCCCCACGACAGGCCGTCTAGGGACGAGAAGCTCTTACCAGCCTTTTTGGAAATCAGGATGTAGCCGGCCCAAAAGACGCCGGCGAGCGCGGCAAAAGCGACTCCGCCAGGGTCGAGCCGCGGACCGACCGCCGAGCCGAGCAGGGCTACTCCACCCCCAGCGGCGCAAGCCCAGACGACGTCTGGGCGGCGTCGGGATGTCGCCAGCGACAGGCACAGGGGGCCGGAGAACTCCACGGTGACCGCAACGCCGAGAGGTATTCGGGCTATCGCCTCGTAGAAAGCCAAGTTCATCGCGGCGAGGTCCAATCCGAACAATACGACCACACCCATCCGGCTACGACGGGGAAAGGCCTTGGCGCCGCGAGTGGCCAGCGTCATGGGGAGCATCACCGACGCAGCGAAGACGAGCCTTAATGTGACAGCTCCTTGCGGACCGACGGCGGCGAAGAGCTTCGTCGCCAGCGCCGCTCCGATTTGGACTGACAATGTGGCGGTAGCGACCATGGAGATGGGCGGTAGCCGGGCGGGGAGCGTCCTCCATCTCACTCCCCGAGGATACGGCCCGAGTCGATATCTCTGGAAGGAGTATCTCTGATCATGTCGATCTGCCACCACGGTTGTAGACGTACCCGCTCGGCCGGCTTGGATCCTGACAGCAAAAGTGCCGTACCCCGCGGCTGGCTGCTGACGGCGTCGACGGGGATTCGCCGTTGGCGTTGAGACGACCACGTGACGCTCGGCGCTCCCCGAGACGGCGACCAGAAAGGAGTCCTCGTCACGCTGCGAACGGGAACGTCGACCTCGCCGCCTAGACGCGAAACCAACTCAAGCGTCGCCATGTCAGCTATGCCCCCCATGATAAGCTTCGCTCCGAACAACGACAGAAGTCCCTCGGCCACGCTTCCCCATCTCAGGCGGGCCTGTGACAGGTCCTGCAGGCAACCCAAGGTCAAAAGACCCTGTCCTCCGCCCTCACTGACCAACGCCGGGAGGTCGGGGATTGGAGCGATGTTGGCGAGCTCGTCTAGGACCATCGTCAAGGGCGGCTCGCCGGGCTCCCAGGACGAGTAGCACCCCGAGCGGGCCTGGTCGAGCATGGCGACGACGACCGGAGCGACGAGGTCCTGGTGGCGGGCCGGGGCGCACACATAAACCGTGTCGCGGCTGCGGGCGAGGCTGAAAGGATCGAAGTTGACTGGGCCGGAGCGGTCCAGGACCTGCTCCGACCGGTAAGCAGCGAGCACTCCGGCTGTCGAGGACCAAATCCCTGACATCTCGCGCGGATCGGTCGCTGCGAGACCTGCCAGGACGTCCGAGCCGAGCTTCACGCCGTGCAGCCCCATCAGCGCCGAGGGTTCGTCGAGATCGTGGCGGAGGACCCATCCGAGCACCTCCTCGATGCCTGAACCTTTCAGGTAGGAGGCGTGGAGGAGCGGGGCAAGCAGCGCTTCGGAGCGTTCGATCCAGTGAGCCGCCTCACCTTGGCGTCCAGAAGGGCGTGCAGCGGCCGACATGGATCGGGCGACGGCGACAGAGTCATCCCAGGTGCGCGCGGCCGCCACCGGGGACCAACGAATGGGCGTCACACCCCGTGGAATCCCGACAGAGCCTGTAGGGTCGAAGAGCCAGCAGGTGCCGATCCGGGATCGCTGGGAGATCGTCGCAGCCAGGACGTCGGTCTTGGTGCTGGTAACGATCACCGGCCCCGGCGCCAGCAAGACGTTCGGCACGGCCAGGCACGAAGTCTTGCCGGATCGTGGCGGGCCCAGCACAAGCGCCGACTGCTGGGGGTCTGCCAGGCAGAGGCCGTCCTTGGCGGCGCCGACGTAAAGCCGTCCGCCGACGGCCGATGTCATCCGCCGATAGTCGTCGAGACGTTCGTCCACCGTTCCGTCGCTCAGAAGTAGTAACGCCCTCGGCCGGGGACTGCAGCGCCCCGGCTACTTGCTCGCACTGAGCGCCTCGACACGGCTGAGAAGCTCGCTGATCACCGTATCTTGTGCTTCGAGGTGC
Source organism: Actinomycetes bacterium (assembly GCA_021808665.1). Next base: position 135,383 of record JAKBBA010000001.1, on the reverse strand, counting down.
TTTTGGATCGCGAGAGCCTCGTGCAAGACGGCGTCAGCGTCGTTGTAGGTGTCAGCGGCACGCTTGTCGGCCGCTTTGGCCTGGATGTTCTGGCCAACGATGATCACCGGGAGAAGCACGAGCTGGAGGAACGTCTGGGCTATCCAGGCGATGATGATAAGAGCGTTCGCGGAGCTGAACGCCGAGGGGGCGCTGATCAGGGCGATTACCGTGAAGATGTACGCGCACCACATCGTCCCCACTGCTGTGGTGATGCCGAGCCCCAGGCGGGAGTTCAGCCGTACGACGGGGTTCGGGTGGTCCAAAGGGACTTGGTCGATCGTCTTCGACGGCCCCGTCGCTTTGCGCCGCTCGATATGTGGGTGAGGGACGTGGTGGTAGATCTCGGACATGCCCGATTCTTGCATTCTCGGCGCCTGGCGAACGCCCCTTTTCTCCTGTATGGAGCGCGATGTCTGGATGGGCTGCTGTAAGGGCGCCGTCACGGCGTAGTCTGGGAGAATGTCACGTTGTCTTCTGACCGTTCACGCTCACCCTGACGACGAAGCGTCCAAGGGCGCGGGGACAGTGGCCGTGTACCACGACGCCGGTGTGCGCACCGTGCTCGTCACCTGCACAGGTGGAGAGGAGGGCGACATCTTAAACCCTGCGATGGACAGCGACGAAGTGCGCGCCAACCTGGCCGGGATCCGCCGCTCTGAGCTGGATCGCTCGGCGGGAATCATCGGATACGACGAGGTCGTCATGCTCGGCTACCGGGACTCGGGCATGCCCGGCTCGCCTGCCAACGCCGACCCGCGGTGCTTCGCCTCGGCCCCTCTCGACGAGGCGGTAGGCCGTCTGGTCGAGGTGATCCGCCGCGAGCGTCCCCAGGTGATAGTCACCTACCCAAAGGAGCAAAGTGGCTATCCCCACCCCGACCACCTCCGGGTCAACGAGATAAGCGAGCTGGCGTTCGACGCTGCGGGCGACCCGGACAGGTATATACAGGCAGGTGTAGCGTGGCAGCCCTCCCGGTTGTGTTACGTGCGGTGGTCGGTCAAGCGGATGCGTGCTACTCACGACAAATTCATCGAGCTTGGCTTGGACTCGCCTTTTAGCGACGAGCGAATGGCCCGGATGCTCAAAGCCGAGGAGCTTGACGCCGCGGCGGGCGACCCTGGTCGGCCGATGATCGTCGTGGACGTGTCCGACCGGGCCTCGGTAACCCGTGAAGCTCTGCTGGCTCACGCCACCCAGGTAGACCCGAACTCCCCCCACTGGTTCGGACTTCCCCCTGAGGTCGCCGACAAGCTCTACCCATTCGAAGAGTACGAGGTGGCACGTGACCTGACCGGGGCCGACGCCGGTGGCGACGACCTCTTCGTTGGGATCGACGTGGCCCTGTCGGGCCGGACTCACGGTGGCTGAGACCGACGCGAGCGGCGGGTCACGAGGTCCCCATGGAGTCGTCCCCGAGGTCCGCGATGAGAGCGCTCCAGCCGGCGCCGACCTGACGGGTTGGCTTGACGAGGCGGGACGGTACTACCCGCTCCTTCCTGACGCTCCTGGCGCTAACGGGACGGTGACGTTCGCCGTAGCGTCAGCGCCGCGAAGAGAAGCATCTTTGTTTTGGACATACCGGGACGGTAAGCCATGTGAGGGAGGCACCGGTTCGCCCCCTGGCAGCGATTTGACTCTGAGCGTTGACGCCTCCGAGGCGAAGACGATCCTCTCCGGACGTCTCCAGCTTTCGGTGGCCTTCATGCGCGGACGCCTAAAGAGCAGTGGGGACGACGCTCTTGCTCTGGCTTTCTTGCGTTCAACATCTGATCCTGGTTTCTCCAGGTGGCTCAAGACGGTCAACGAACTGGCGGGCTTCGAGCGGTCAGCTTGAGGGCGGGCTCAAGCGGCCCGCGACATCCGCCGGGCGGGTCTGCTACGGACACTGACAGGATGTCTCGTTCCCTAGCCGATTGGAGTGACGCTGCGTTGGTGGTAGCCATAGGGCGCTGGCGAGATGACGCTCTAGCCGAGGTATACCGCCGACACGGAGGGGCGGTGTTCGCTCTGGCTCGTCGGCTGCTGGGTGACCCCGGACGCGCCGAAGAGATAGTGCAGGAGATCTTCTTGAGGTTGTGGAACCAGCCCGAGCGTTTCGACCCTGAGCGGGGGACCCTACGGTCGTTCCTGCTGGCCCAGACACACGGCCGCTCGGTCGACGTGATCCGGTCCGACCGGGCCCGCTCGGTAAGGGAGCAACGTCAAGCCCAAGGAACAGCGGAAGCCGGTTACGACTTGGAGCGGGAGGTTTGGGATATGGCGATAGCTGAAAAGGTGAGGGAAGCCGTAATGGACCTTCCCGACGTGGAGAGGCGTGCCATCGAGCTCGCCTATTTCGGTGGGCGTACATACAGGGAAGTCGCCGCCGAGCTCGACACACCCGAGGGCACGGTAAAAAGCCGTATCAGGAACGGACTTAAGAGGATGCGCCTCGCTTTATCTGACACGTCTGCGAGTGTGGCATGGCCAGAATGATCCCTCACGCTGAGGCAGAGCAGCTTCTCGGGGCATTGGCAGTAGACGCTGTGGATCCCGACGAGCGTGAGTCGCTCGAACTGCATCTCGAGACGTGCCCGAGGTGCACGAACGAACTGCGCAACCATCTCGAAGTGGTCGGGCTATTGGCGTATGCCGGCCAAAGCGCCCCTGAAGGTCTGTGGGAGCGGATCGCGTCGGGTTTGAGCGACGAGCCTTCTATCTCAGGGATCTCCGACTCGAGACCTGACCGGCCTGGCTCACGGGTTGGCGCCTTGACGGGCGTGACTCGCATCGACGCTGCACTTTCGAAGCGCCCGGAGAATCGCCAGCGGAGATTCAGGCCCGGTCGGTGGGCGCGCTTGGGTAGTCTCGCAGCGGCGGCGGGAATCGTTGCCATTCTCGGAGTCGAGGTTGCGCACCTCCAAGGGCGGGTGAACGATCTGAGCGGTCAGTTGGCAGCTGTAGGTGACCAACCGACCATGGCCCAAGTCGACCGGGCTCTGGCTGTTCCGGGAGCCAGGAAGGTCGTGCTCGACTCATCCACCGGCCGGCCGGAGCTCGATGCTGTCATACTCCCGGGGGGCCAAGGCTACTTGTACTCGATAAACCTATCCCCTCTTCCGTCGACGGACACCTACCAGTTGTGGGGTGTGGTAGGCACCCAGACGATCTCTTACGGTCTTGTAGGAGCGACACCCCCAAGCGTCGTGCCTTTCAGGGCCGAAGCGGGCCTGGTGGCGCTGGCTGTCACCGCCGAAGTCTCGGGCGGAGTGGTGCAAAGTACCCACAAGCCTCTAGCGGTAGGTCGTCTCAACTGACCTAGTCGCGACAGCCGAACCGGCTGCCTAGCTCGGGTCGACCTAGTGATCTAGGGCTTCGGCGGCTAGCGGCCGGTCTCGAAGCGCCGCCGGCGTTCGTGACGCAGCCAGGCGTTTTCCACGAGCTCGTCTATGAGCGTGCCGTAAGACAACCCTGAGGCCTCCCACAGCCTGGGGAACATGGAAATAGACGTGAAACCGGGGATCGAGTTCACCTCGTTGATCAACAAGCCCCTACCGCTGACTTCGTAGAGGAAGTCCACCCGCGCCATCGAGTCCACTCGCAGGGCCCGGCACGCCGACACCGCAAGCTCGGCCATTTTCTCAGCCACGTCGGAGCTGACGACGGCCGGCACTTCCAGTCCGGCAGTCCCCAAAACGTACTTGTCGTCGTAGTCGTAGAACTCAGCGCTCGGCTTGATCTCACCCGGTAACGACGCCCGAAGCTCTGGCCATCCAAGAACCCCGATCTCAAGCTCACGACCTTCGATATTCTCCTCTATTACCACGGCAGTGTCGTAGCGGAAGGCCTTTTCGAGGGCAGCTGCGAGGTCGAGAGGCTGCCTGACCTTGGTAATACCGATCGAAGAACCCATGTTCGCCGGTTTCACGAACACCGGCCAGCCGAGCTCGGATATGACCCTATCGACTATCGTCTCGTCGGTGTCTGCTTCGCGGAGATACAAGTGGCGAGCCTGCGGCAGACCCGCTGAGGCTAGGAGACACTTGGCGAGACCCTTGTCCATCGCGGCGGCGCAACCGGCAACTCCGGGGCCGCAATAGGCGACCCCGGCAAGCTCGAGAAGACCCTGAAGGGTCCCGTCTTCTCCCATCGGCCCGTGCAAGAGCGGCAATACGACGGTCCGCTGGCTGTGTTTGCCTGAGCCGGCCACAACTGCTCCAGAGGACGGCGAGTCTTTCGGGGTCGCGGGGTTTTTCGGGGTCGTCGGCCGGGGAACGAGAAGCTCAGGGCGCAACGTCGGACCGGCCCCGGTGCCGGAACCCCCGGAGAGTATGACACCTTCGGGTTTTGTAAGGGAGTCAGGTGAAGGAAGAGTCGCCGCCCCAGCTGCTCCAGCGGCCAGCGCTGCTCCGGTGACATCCAGCCAGGTTCCTGAGGTCGTTATCCCCACCACCCGGAGCTCGTATCGTCGAGGGTCGACGGCTGCAACTACGTTCAGGGCCGAGACACACGAGACGTCGTGCTCGGCCGAACGCCCGCCGTATACGACCACGAGCAGAGTTTTTGTGTCGCTCATCGTTGCGCAGAGCACGACGTGCGAACCATAGCGTCGGTCACCAGCACTACAGGTTAGCTTTTTAGCTGCCATGATCGAAGCCATGAGTTGGACCTTGAATGACCTGGTCGTTGCAGCCGGTGGCTGCCTTACTGGCGAAGCCGCGCGGGGGGGCGTGGATCGCTCGCTGGAGATCACCGGAGTCTCGATTGACACGAGAACCTTGCAACCCGGGCAGCTCTTCGTGGCCATACGAGCCGACAGAGACGGCCATGACTTCGTCGGGGCTGCAGTCGCCGCGGGAGCAAAGGCCGTGCTGGTGCAGCAAGGCAACTTCGCGGAGGCCGCCGCAAGCGGAGTCGCTGTGATAGAAGTTGGCGACACTGCTTCGGCTCTCAGCGCTATCGGCCGAGCGGCGCGCGCCCGCCTCGGCGGTCCTGTTGTCGGCATCACCGGGTCGGTGGGCAAGACATCCACCAAGGACCTAGCTGCTGCTGCGATCGGTGCAGCGAAGATCGTGGCTGCAAGCTTCCGTTCCTACAACAACGAGCTCGGAGTGCCGCTGACCCTCGCCAACGCCCCGGATAGATGTGAGGTTGCGGTGTTGGAGATGGGGGCCAGAGGGCACGGCCACATTGCGAAGCTGTGCGAGATCGCCCGTCCCGACGTCGGAGTCGTGACAGCAGTGGCGAAAGCTCACATAGAGATGCTCGGTGACCTCGACGGTGTTGCCCGGGCTAAATCCGAACTGGTGGCGGCTCTACCGCCGGGCGGTGTCGCAGTCCTGAACGCCGACTACGAACGAGTCAGAGCGATGACTTCCAAGACCACCGCCAGGTGCCTCCTATACGCGACCGCCCTTGGGGCTAAGGGCGACTCAGGCGTCGACGTCCTAGCTGACAACATCCACCTGGACGCCGAACTTCGCCCGACGTTCGACCTGCGCTCGCCGTGGGGGTCCCTGCAGGTAAGGCTCGAAGCCCGAGGCGCACACCAAGTGTCCAACGCCACCGCTGCGCTCAGCGTCGCAGCCACGGTCGGCGTCGACCTTGCGGAAGCCGCAGAGGCCATGAGGAACGCCCGTATATCAGCATTTCGCATGGAGCTTCAACGGACGGCAACCGGAACGGCGATCATCAACGACACCTACAACGCCAACCCCGAATCCATGGAGGCTGCCTTGCTAGCACTACGAGATCTCAAAGCCAAACGGATGGTGGCCATTCTCGGACCCATGGCGGAACTGGGTTCGTCTGGCCCTGCCGAGCACCGCAAGATAGCTCAGATGGCCGAGGATATCGGAGTCGACTTGCTCACCGTCGCCACCACAGAATACGGCGTTGAGCCATTGACAAGCTTCTGGGCTATCAAAGACGCCCTAGGCGAAGGCGGCCCCGACCTGGCGGTCTTGGTCAAGGCGAGCCGGGCTGCCGGTCTGGAGACCTTAGCTGCCCGGCTCGCCCAGGCGATCTGAGGATCAGACCGAACTGCTACGACCCCGTGTAGTCCGACGCAGGCCGCGCCAGAGTCGTAGGGTTGAAAGCGAGGGGACTTCCAGATGCGTACATATTTGATTGTGTCCCTTGGATTCCCGGGTACTGGCCGAGAACGTAGTACAAGATGGCGGCGTGTTGCATCTCGACCGGGGCGATCGTCGCCGCAACTCCGATAGAGCTCGAAGCTGAAAGCACTGGGATTGCTTTCTGGTAAGTCTGTGCTGCGATATTCTCGATGAGCAAAGCCAGCTGGGCCAGCTCGGACGCATTCGTAACCTTCGCGAACGCAGAGTTCACAGTAGGAGTCAACGCTGGGTCGGTAGCGGTGACAGCTGACTTGCCGGCACCGGTCAGTGCAGAGTTCCACGCCTGGGCGTGTGCCATGTGCTGCGCCTTGGCGGTCTGAGCGAAGGTCACAACCGCTGGGGGAACCTTGCCTAGCTTTCCAGCCGTCGCGGCAGCGATACCGGCGTTATAAGCGTATACGCCCAGGTTCTCCAGGCTGGCTGCCATGGCAGCAACCGCCAAGTCGCCAGTTAGTGCGCCCGAGGAGGAGGCCGGTGCTGTAGTAGAGGCTGCCGGAGCAGCCACTGAAGTTGGCGCCGTGGAGGATTTCGAAGACGAACCACAGGCGGCGACAACGAGGCCCGAGGCCCCAAGTCCTGCGGCACCCAAAAGGAACTTACGACGAGTCGCTACTCTCTCGCTTAGGGTCTCGCCACCGGAGCGAAGAGTGTCCACCCACTGCGCGACGGCAGCCCGCATGGCAGGCATAGCCTGATCGTTGTGCATATCGTCGAGGGTCTTGGTCATGGCGGACAGTTCACGGTCCGACAGGTGATCATTTGACATTGACATCAGGAGAGAGCTCCTTCGCTAGCTGGGCTGGCATTACTGACTGGATAGAAAGCGTTCGGGAAGCCCACCGATCCTGCAGCGGCTGGAAGGCTGTCGACGACTGTTGGGCTCAAGGCTATGAGCTGCGGAGCGTTTGCGGTCAGCAGAGCTTTGACGGCGCTTAGCACGGCTACGTGTTGAGCTTCCACTCCCATTATCGATGCGGTGATCGCCTTGGCATTGGAGTCGGCGAGTATCGAACAATTGTTGACGTACGTCTCAGCGGCTACGTTCTCAAGTGTCATCGCCAGGTCTACGACAGCCAAAGCTCCGGCCGAGGCAGAGTCTTTGGTGATGGCGGCAACCGCAGAGTTTACTACCGGGACATACTTGGGGTCGGGACCCGTCTGCTGTTTGCCACCCAGAGCAGTTATAGCTGAGTTGAAGGCTTGGCCGTGCTGGCGATGCTGACTCAGAGTGGTCGTAGCAAAAGCCTTGATGACAGGGTTGGCCGACGAGCCACCAATGTAGGGTAGGGTCAGCGCTGTCGTGTAGGTGCTCACGGCCAGGTTTTCGATGGAAGCGGCCGTCTGGAGTATCTGAATGTCCGTCGCGCTCGAAGCGAACGCCGGGGTCGACGCCAGACCGGCAAGCGCCGCAGTGAACGCGGTCGCGGCCAGGGCCCCTCCGACGAGGGTGGTGCGGTTCAGGCCTGGGCTCGCCGCTTCGATCGTGTGGGAAGAGGCCGCTTGCTCGACGCTGAGACTGTTCTTTGACCTTGACTGCAGGCCTACATCCACGAGCTCTTCGAGAGTGCTGTTAGTCCTTCGCATAGCTTGAGAGTGAAGGTCCTGGGACTCTTCTATCAAAGACGCGAAAGCCCGTTCATCTATTGGCATATGGCATGCTCCTTTGTTGTTTGTCGGGTTCGTTGGTTGTCGGGGACTGCAGGGATTATCAGTTTGGGAGGGACGTGAGAGCTCTACGCGCTTATCGCACGATCAACGTGCCGTGCATGAACTGGTGTATCTCACATATATAGGGGTATGTCCCTGGAGTCTTCGGTGCGACGAACGTTTTGGATGACCCGGGTGATATGTCACCGGTATTAAAGGCTCCGGCAGTCGAGGTAAGTGTGTGCGTGGCGACGTCTACGTTGTGGACGACTATGGTCGCTCCGGGTGATACGGTCAGCGTGGAAGGTGTAAATGCGAAGTCTTTTATGTTGACTACGTCAGCCTGGGTCAACGGAGAGCCAGAAGCTGGACCGCTGGTCGAAGGTCGTTGCACCGTCGAGGTTGGCACAGTCGAAGGCGAGGATGTCTTGGTGACCTGGGAGCCACACGCGGCCAACAGGGAAGCGGCGAGCACCGCAGCCAAGCCCACTCCTGCACGGGTTCGCTTCGAGGCTGTCGGCGGTTTCGTCGCTGAAGAACCGGAGTCCTTGGTCGTCATCTTGAACACGTACGGACATTCGTAGCGGACGCTCAAGTTGGATGAGCCCGACGCGTGATCCGCTTGTGAGGCGTCTACGAACATACAGTGTGAAACCACTGCTCAGCCGCCGAAAGGTTCGGTTTTGGCTCGGAGCGATCTGGCTTGTCGATGGTTTCCTCCAGGCGAACCCGAGATTCTTCACCGCCGCATGGTGGCGGGATTCCCTGGCACAGTCGGTCATGGGCGAACCGGCATGGGCGAGCAGGTCCATATTGTGGGCGGTGTCGGTGATCGCTGCGCACGCGCCACTGTGCAACGGTGTCTTCGTGGCCTTCCAGTTGGGGATTGGTCTCGCGCTTGTTACAGGCAAGTGCGAGCGAGTTGCGATAGCAGTTTCGGTTCCCTACGCCCTCGGCGTTTGGTGGGTGGGTGAAGGTTTCGGCGGCTTGCCGAGCGGCTTCGCGATGATGGCGACCGGCGCCCCCGGCGCAGCCCTCCTGTACCCGACTATCGGGCTTCTCGCTTTCCCCTCCCCAAGGCGGACCGATGGCCAGTGGACTAGGCGCGAGTGGAGCGTGGGTGAGTCGGCGCAGAGTGGTGTCGGCGGCGCTGAGCGCTTCGAGTCTGGTTCGACGCTGGAGATGCCGGTTTCGCTGCGCCTTGGCCTAGCCGTTTGGGTGACGTTGTGGGCCGGGCAGGTGCTGCTCGCATTCACATGGGTGATGTCCACCTCGCTGGTGCTGCGGGCGAACCTTGAGGAGTCGTCGTTGGGGAACCCTGCCTGGGTGGTCGCTTTGGGGCAGCCTTTGTCCCTCCTGGCGAACCATCACGCCGTTGCTCTCGCGGCTGTTATCGGCGCTGTGCAAATCGCAGTAGGTGTGGGAGCCTTCTGGCGGCTCCGGACGGCGCTCGCTGCGGGTGTGGTGGTCGCAGCCGTGTTTTGGATCAGCTTCGAGTACTTCGGCGGAATCGCTTCCGGGGGTGCGACGGACCCGAACTCGGGACCGCTGCTGGTCCTCTTGGCGTTGTCGATGTGGCGGAGGCGTTCGATCAGCGCTTCTCCGACAGGCGCCGCTGAAGCTTGCGCAGGGCTCGGTATCCTCCGAGATGAACCCCAGGGCGGCTGGAAAGCACCCGAAGCGAGTCCGACGACATGACAGCGTCGAAGTCCCTGATCCTAGAAGGCCAGTCCGGAAGGGCGGCGCGTAGCTCGTCACTGTCGACGGCGGGGGAGAGCACAACCTCGGTCACGCCTGGCTGCAGGTCCGCTAGGACGGCTTCTAAAGTGGGCAACGGTCGCCGTGTCGACGTCGGCCGGATGAGATGGTCCGGGGCGAGGACGTTGGCCTGCGCTGCTATCGAACGGAACGGGAAACCGGCGAGGCGCTCAGCGTTCGCATCCGGGAGCCGGAGTGGCAAGCCGAAGTCGCTGGCCAACTCCAGCGCGACGTCGAAGAACTCAGGGCGGGCTTCGAGGGCCCCCAGGTGGCAGCTCAGGTGCGTCACGTCGAATCCCCAGTAGATGGCCCGCTCGATCTGAGCCCGGCATTCGCGGCGAACCTCGTCGGTGTCCGCGTGCTCCCAGAGGTCTACTAGCGTGCGGGGGAAGCCTCCGTCGCCGTCTAGCAGGGAGGGGCTGTGTGTAATCGGCCCCCACCGTAGGAGGTCGTGCTCGCTGATCAATGTCAGGCTGACTCCGACCTGCTCCCCACGGTAGCGGGCCGCCGCGTCACGGGCCCAAGGGCCGGGGACGTTAAGAGTGCCAGACGAGGCCATGCCCTCCCTTAAAGCCCTGTATACGGCGACGTTCGTGGAGTGGCAGATTCCGAGACCGTCGCAGGTGACTATTAAAAGGCGGTCGCCGGCCGGAAGGCCGAGGGCTTCAAGGAGGGAGGACACTCAGCGCTCGATGATCGTGCCCGTCCCGAGACCACCCCCACAGCACATGCTCACCAGCGCCCGCCTCCCGCCGGTGCGCTCGAGCTCGTGGAGAGCTTTTGTCACCAAGACGACGCCAGTAGCGCCGAGAGGATGGCCGAGGGCGATCGCACCGCCGTTAGGGTTGACCGTCGCCGGGTCGGCGCCGACCTCCGCCTGCCAAGCCAGCACGACCGAGGCGAACGCCTCGTTGATCTCGAAGACGTCGATGTCGGAAACGGCGAGGCCGGACCGTTCCAGCATCAAGCGCGTAGCGTCTATAGGGCCTGTGAGCATCGTAACTGGGTCGACCCCTACCATGCAGGTCTGGGTGATCCGGGCTTTGGGAGTCAGGCCGAGCTCGGCCGCCTTGTGCTCGTTGGTCAGCAGGATGGCACCTGCGCCGTCGGAGATCTGTGACGAGGTCCCGGCCGTATGAACCCCGTCCGGTCGGGCTACGGGCCGAAGACCACCGAGGCCAGCGAGGGTGGTTTCGCGGAGACCTTCATCCCTGTCTACGAGGCGAACATCGCCGGTCAGGTTGCCGTCAGGGTCCGTGTCGGGGGCTTGCACCGAGACGATCTGGGTCTCGAAGCGGCCCTCTGCCCACGCTCGAGCCGCCTTGGACTGTGACTCGAAGCCGAACCGGTCGGTGTCATCGCGGGTTATGCCCCACTTGTTAGCGATCCGTTCGGCACCTTCGAATTGTGACGTGAACTCGTAGCGGGAAAAGTACGACTTGGGGATCGGGACGCCCAAGCCGAGCTTCTTGGAAGAGTTCGAGCCGATTGGGATGCGACTCATCGACTCGACCCCGCACGCCACCGCCATCTCGACGACACCCGAGGCCACCAAGGCGGAGGCGATGCTCGTCGCCTGCTGGCTCGAGCCACACTGCGTGTCGACGGTGGTGCATGCGGTCCCGGGCGGGAAACCTCCGGCCAGCCAGGCCGTCCGGGCGATGTTGAAGGACTGCTCACCGACCTGTGAGACACAGCCGGAGACGACCTGGCCGACTAGAGAGGGGTCTAGTCCTGTGCGATCGAATAGGCCTTGCAGCGCTGTACCGAGCAAGTCGGCCGGGTGCATTGTCGATAGCCCTCCTCCCCGCCGTCCCACCGGAGTTCGAACTGCTTCTACGATCACCACTTCTGACATGTGCCGATGCTACCGGCTTGCGGGCTTGCGGGCTTGCGGGCTTGCGGGCTTTCGGCTGGTCGACTGTGTAGCCTTGTGGCGTAGTTGCCAGATAGCATCTGGCGATGGGCTACGGCATTACCATCCCCTTCGACGGAATCCCATTAAGCGAGCACCGAAGCTGGGTCCAAGAACTAGAGGATCTAGGATATAGCGATGTGTGGAGCGCCGAAGCTGACGGCACGGATGCTTTCACGCCCCTGGCTCTCAGTGCTGCGTGGACGTCGAAGCTGAAGCTGGGAACGGCGATCGTGCCGGTCTTTACCCGCGGCCCGGCCCTGGTAGCTCAGAGCGCAGCGGCTTTGGCGGAGGCGGCCCCGGGGCGTTTCATTCTCGGGATCGGAACATCGTCGGACGTCATCGTCGAGCGTTGGAACGGCGTCTCGTTCGAGGAGCCCTACAAGCGGACTCGTGACATGGTCCGCTTTCTGCGCCTGGCCTTGGCGGGAGAGAAGGTGGACGAGCAGTTCGACACGTTCCGGGTTAAGGGTTTCAGGTTAGCAAGGCCGCCCGCGGTCGTTCCGCCGCTACTCGTCGCGGCGCTGAGGCCGGGAATGCTGCGCCTTGCGGGCCGGGATGCGGATGGCGCCATCACCAACTGGCTGTCCGCCGCCGACGTGAACAAGGTCGCCACCGAGTTAGGGGAAGGTAAACAGCTCGTAGCAAGGGTCTTCGTGTTTCCCTCCGAGGACAAAGCGACAGTCAGGGCGATCGGCAGACGGATGATCGCTGCGTATCTAAACGTCCCGGTATACGCGGCTTTCCACGAGTGGCTGGGTCGCGGCGACCTTCTGGGCCCGATGTGGTCGGCTTGGAAGGCTGGCGACCGCAAAGCGGCCCTGGAGGCGATTCCTGACTCTGTCGTGGACGAACTGATCCTTCATGGGAGCGCGCCGAGCGTGCGCGAACAAGTACAGGCCTACCTGGAGGCTGGCGTTACCACAGTGACCCTGGCCGTCGTGTCCGCCGGAATCGACCTCCGCACAGCTGTAAGGGAGCTGTCCCCCAGCGCTACTTGAATCCGGCGTCAGCTGAATCCGGCGTGCCCGGGTCGCACGCCAGCGCCGCGCGCAACGGGTGGCTTCCCGGGCATCTCTGTAGCCCGGTAGCGTTGGTGGTGATGCGCTGGCGCAAGTTCTTGGGACCCGGGGAGGAAGTCCTAGTCGATACACGACCCCACTGGTGGTTTCTTGCGGGGCCCCTCTCGGTTGCGATCGTGGGCATCGTCGGGGGGATCGCTGCGAAAATGGAGCGGGTTCCGTCGGTGGTGGACTGGCTTGTCGCCGGCTTGGTAGTCATCGCTGCTTTGTGGCTCGGCCTGCGGTATCTACGCTGGGTATCCACGAGGCTGATCGTGACGAACTCGCGCGTCGTCGAGAGGAGAGGACTTCTGGCGCGATCGGGTCGGGAGATCCCCGTCTCCGCCATCTCAAACGTCGCCTACCACCAGAGCCTCTTAGGCCGTGTTGTGGGTGCGGGCGACATAGCAGTCGAGTCTCCCGGCAGGGACAGTGCAGAGGTCTTCAGGGACCTTCCCCATCCCGAGGCGATCCAAAACCTGCTCTACATCCAGCTAGCCACCTGGCGAAGCGCTGGGACGTACGGGCCGCTCGGCCAGGCAGGTGCACCGGCAGGGCCAGCGTGGACTCCACCCGGTGGGAAAGGGGTCGACCCTAGCGGACCCGGTACGGACCCGGCAGGCCGGGCCAGTATTCCCGCGCAGATCGACCAGCTTGACCAGCTGCGCCGGCGGGGTGTCATCACCGACGCAGAGTTTCAGGCCAAGAAGACCCAACTCTTGGAGCGCATGTGACTCAAGTAGCCCGTGGGGGTGGGCAGCGCCGAGTCGTCAGCCTCGTACCCTCAATCACCGAGACACTTCTTTCCTGGGGGGTCGTGCCGGTGGGGGTAACCCGCTTCTGTGACCTGGCTGGCCTGCACCGGTCGCAGGTTGCCTGGAACGTGTCCGTGGTCGGAGGAACCAAGAACCCCGACGTCGCCGATATCGCGGCGTTGGAGCCCGACGCAGTCCTGATGGATCGCGAAGAGAATCGTTTAGAAGACGCCGAGGCGCTCAGAGCAGCTGGGCTGAACGTGGTGGCGACTGCTGTCAGGTCGCTCGACGACGTAGAAGAGGCCCTCAAAGTTCTCGCAGCCGAAGCCGGCGTCGCCGAGGCGGCAAGCCATGATCATCTCGAGTGGCTGCCGACGAGCAGAAGTACTCCGCGACTGCGGGTATTCGTGCCGATCTGGCGTCGCCCGTGGATGACGATAAGCGCGGACACTTACGGCGGCTCACTCCTCGAGGCGGTGGGCTTGACGAACGTGTTCGCCGACTCTGCGGATCGCTATCCGAGCGTCCACCTCGACCAGGTCGTTAGGAGCGGAGCCGACGCGGTGCTTGCTCCGTCCGAGCCGTACCCATTCAAAGAGCGCCACCGGGCCGAACTCGAAAGGGTAGCCCCCGCAGAGTTAGTGGACGGGCGAGACCTGTTCTGGTGGGGATCCCGGACCTCGGATGCCCTGGTCCGTCTCGATGCGCTGGCGCGACGCCTCCAACACCGATAAAGATCTGCGGCGTGCCAGGACCGCTTCAGGGATTCAGGATCGTAGAGTTGGCGGGGATCGGGCCAGGTCCCTTTGCCGGGATGATGCTGTCGGATATGGGGGCGGAGGTTCTACGCGTCGACCGCGCCGACGCAGTTCGCCCAAAAACTAACCCCGCCGCGGGCGGGCCATCAGGTGACGTGCTCGGACGTAACAGGCGCTCGGTGGGCGTCGACCTCAAACATCCCGACGGCCGCGAGACGGTCCTGCGCCTGGTCGAAAAGGCCGACGCTCTGATAGAGGGTTTCCGTCCAGGCGTCACCGAACGTCTGGGGCTCGGACCTTCGGACTGCGAGGCCCGCAACCCGAGGCTGGTGTACGGGCGGATGACCGGTTGGGGCCAAGATGGTCCGTACGCTAACGCGGCTGGACACGACATCAACTACATAGCTCTCAGCGGAACTCTGGCTATGATCGGCCGCGACGGGGAGCGGCCCGTGCCGCCGCTCAACCTGGTTGGCGACTTTGGAGGGGGTGGGATGCTCTTAGCGTTCGGTGTCGTCTGCGGCCTCCTCGAAGCTTCGCGATCGGGCCGTGGCCAGGTGATCGACGCTGCAATGGTCGACGGGGCTGCCCTGTTGGCCGCAATGATCCACGGCTTCAGAGGGGCCGGCGCTTGGGGTGAGCGCGGAACGAACCTTCTCGACACCGGGGCGTTCTTCTACGAGGTCTACGAGACAGCCGACGGCCGGTATGTGTCGTTCGGTTCGATCGAACCGCAGTTCTACGCGCAGATGCTCGAGCTCACCGGCCTGGCTATTGCGCAAGCAGATCCGCTTCCAGACCAGCACGACAGGGAGTCGTGGCCTGCAATGAAGCAACGAATGGCCGAACTGGTGCGAACCAAGACCCGCGACGAGTGGTGCAGGATCCTCGAAGGCACCGACGTCTGCTTTGCTCCTGTCTTAGAGCCCGACGAGGCCCCAGGACATCCCCACAACGTTGCACGCGGGACCTTCGTAGAGCTGGGCGGGGTCACCCAGCCGGCCCCGGCGCCGCGCTTCTCTAGGACCGAGCCTGGTGTGTCTGGCCCCCCGGCTCGCCCTGGAGACCACACTGACGAAGCTCTCGCCGAATGGGGCTTCGAGCCCGGCGAGATCGAAGCTCTCAGGAGCGCAGGGGCGGTGCGCTGAGAGCGTCTACTCAGGTGGAGCGTTCCAATCGTACGACGATCGATTTCGACACGGGCGTGTTGCTGACGTCGGCCGTGGCGTCGAGAGGGACCAGGACGTTAGCTTCGGGGAAGTAAGTCGCAGCGCATCCCCGAGGCGTCGGATACTCGACCACGCGGAAGCGCCGGGCTCGACGTTCATGGTCGCTCCAAACGCTCACGATGTCGACCGTTTCCCCGTCACGCAGATTGGCGGCGTCGAGGTCGGACCTGTTCACGAAAACCACCCGCCGTCCCCCGGAAATGCCTCGGTAGCGGTCGGCGAGGCCGTAGACGGTGGTGTTGAACTGGTCGTGGGAACGCACGGTCTGTAGCAGAAGGTGCCCTTCAGGCACGTGTGGGACGCTCGGGGAGTTGACCGTGAAGCGGGCCTTGCCGGTTGCGGTAGGGAAAGTTCTTGAGTCGGCCGGCGGTCTTGGTAGCACGAACCCCCCAGGCTTGGTAACACGGGGTTCGAAGGCGTGAAAGCCCGGTACCACACGGCTGATATGGGACCTGATGATTCGGTAGTCACGTGCCATATTGCCCCATTCGATCTCATCGCCGAAGAGCTTTTCGGCTACGGAGCACACGATCGCCACTTCGCTGCGTAGCTGGGGCGATACGGGCTCGACCGACCCCCGCGAGCTGTGTACCACGCTCATCGAGTCCTCCACCGTTACGAACTGGTCGCCGGCTTCGCTGACGTCGCGTTCGGAGCGCCCCAGGCAGGGGAGTATCAATGCTTCCCGTCCGTGATACAGGTGGGACCGGTTCAGTTTCGTAGCTACATGGACGGTCAAGGAGCAGTTCGCCATGGCATTGGCGGTGACTTCGGTGTCCGGTGTGGCAGCGACGAAGTTGCCGCCAAGGGCGAAGAACACGTCGATGAGGCCGTCCCGCATAGCTCGGATCGTCTCAACGGTGTCGAAACCTACCTTGCGAGGTGCGTCGAAGCCGAACTCCCGGCCGAGGGCGTCGAGAAAAGTGTCGGGCATGCGCTCCCATATGCCCATCGTCCGGTCACCTTGCACGTTGCTGTGACCGCGAATCGGCGCTGGGCCCGCACCTGGCCTGCCGATATTTCCCCGCAGGAGAAGGAAGTTGACGATCTCCTGGATAGTCGCGACGGCGTTCTTGTGCTGGGTGAGGCCCATCGCCCAGCACACCGTCACAGACGAGGACGCCGTAACCCGACGTGCCAAGGCGTAAATACCGCTCTTGGGGACGCCACTCTGGGTTTCGATCTGCTCCCAGTCGAGGTCCTGCCAGGCTCTGCGGGTTGCGTCGAAGCCGTCGCAGTAGCGGTCGATGAACTCTGTGTCGAGGACCCCGCCGGCTTGCGTGTCTATTTCGACTAGTGCCTTGTTGAGCCCC
Organism: Actinomycetes bacterium; assembly: GCA_021808665.1. The sequence continues at coordinate 118,789 of JAKBBA010000001.1, read as the reverse complement.
GCGAACAGGGCGAGATCCCCGTTGATCCTCACCGCGAGGTGCTCGTCGGCCAAGATCGTTCCCCGGCCGAGGAGACCACGAGGTGTCTGGGGGTTACGGAAACGTCCGAGGCCTGCCTCCGGCAGCGGGTTCACCGCGATTATTGAAGCTCCCCTGCGTTTTGCTTTCTCAAGTGAGGTGAGCATTCTCGGGTGACACGTGCCAGGGTTCTGGCCTACGACCATGATCATGTCGGCGTGGTTCTCTATATCTTGGAGACTCACACAGCCTTTGCCTATTCCGATGGTCTCCGAGAGGGCGGCGCCACTGGACTCGTGGCACATGTTGGAACAGTCAGGGAGGTTGTTCGTGCCTAGCCGGCGGGCCAGCAGCTGGTAGACGAACGCAGCTTCGTTGCTTGCCCTGCCGCTGGTGTAGAAGGCCGCCTTGTCTGGATGTTGCAGCGACCGGAGGCGGTCAGCGACGAGGCTGAAAGCCTCGTCCCAGGGGATCGGCCTGTAGTGCTCGGCGCCGGGGGCGAGGTGCATCGGTTCCACCAGCCGGCCCTGCTCTTCGAGCCACATGTCGGAGCGTGACCTCAGTTCGTCGATGGAATGCCCGGAGAAGAAGTCCCGCCCGACCTGCTTGCGCGTTGCTTCCCATGCCACCGCCCGGGCTCCGTTCTCGCAGAACTCGGCGAGTTTCCGGCTCTCTGGGTCGGGGTCGGGCCACGCGCAGCTGGGGCAGTCGAAACCATCAGCGTGATTCACCTTCAGAAGGGTCGCAAGGGAGCGCCGCACGCCCATCTCCCGTCCCGATAAGCGCAGAGCGCTGGTCACGGCGGCTAGGCCGACCGATTCGCTTGCGGGGCCGGCCGCTTCGACGTCTCGGTCTTCGACAGTCTCGACCTCTACAGGCTGTTCGGGCATCAGGGGCGCTCCTCGGGGTGTCCGCGTGGTGCTCCCAGGTCTACCACGGGGCAGGTCAGCGTCCGGGTGATCCCTTCGATCGTCTGGAGGCGGCTCACGACGAGACCACCAAGGTGGTCCATCGACGATGACCTGACCCTCACGATCACGTCGTAGGGACCGGTTACGTCATCCGCGGAGACGACCCCTTCGACCCGCCGGGCTGCTTCGGCTACCGAAGCCGCCCGGCCTATCTCGGTCTGGATAAGCACGTAGGCGCTGACTGTCACGTAGGTCCCCCTAGGTCCTCGAAGTACAGGTTACGCCTACCCGTACGGTTCTACCCGCCCGCCCGGAGGCGCTCGTCGAGATTGTCGAGCTGCGACAACAGCTTTTCGGGCATCCGATCCCCGAGACTTTCGTAGAAGGCTCTTATGGAAGGGATGTCGCCCAGCCAACCCTCGGCGTCCACGGCGAGGAGGGTCTCCATGGCATCCGCCGCCAAGTCGAGGTCCTCCGTCCTTATAGCCCCGGGCGCGGGTAGCAAACCGATCGGCGTGGTCACCGCTTCTCCGCGCCCGCTGCACCGCTCGAAGACCCACTCGAGTACACGGCTGTTGTCCCCAAATCCTGGCCACAAGAAGCTGCCGTCGGCGCCCTTCCTGAACCAGTTGACGTAGAACATCTTCGGAAGCTGTCGTTGAGATCCTGCAGTGCCGATCGAGAGCCAGTGCGAGAAATAGTCCGCCATGTTGTAGCCACAGAACGGCAACATCGCAAAAGGATCGTGGCGTAGCTTTCCGACTGCTCCAGCGGCGGCAGCGGTCGTCTCCGAGGCCATGATAGACCCCAGGAACACTCCGTGATCCCAGTCGAAGGACTCGGTTACGAGCGGAACTACACCCGAACGTCGTCCTCCGAAAAGTATCGCTGAAATGGGGACACCTTCAGGGTCCTCCCATTCGGGTGCGATCGCAGGGTCCTGGGAAGCCGGGGCAGTGAAACGGGCGTTCGGATGTGCAGCTGGTGCACCGGATTCGGGAGTCCAATCCTGACGCTTCCAATCAAGCAAGTGAGCCGGCGCCTCGTCTGTCATGCCTTCCCACCAGACGTCGCCGTCGTCGGTCAGAGCGGTGTTGGTGAAAATGCAGTTTCCCGACAAGGTGAGCATCGCGTTAAGGTTCGTCTTGTTGTTGGTCCCGGGTGCCACGCCGAAGAATCCGTACTCGGGGTTGATGGCCCGTAGCGTTCCGTCAGCGGCGAACTTCATCCATGCGATATCGTCGCCGATCGTCTCTACCTTCCAACCCGGAAGGCTCGGGATGAGCATCGCCAGGTTCGTCTTGCCGCACGCGGAGGGAAACGCTCCGGTCACGTAGCGCACCTCCCCCTGAGGTGATGTCAGCTTCAAGATCAGCATGTGCTCGGCGAGCCAGCCCTCGTCGCGTGCCATCACCGACGCTATACGCAAGGCGAAGCACTTCTTGCCCAGCAGCGCGTTTCCCCCATATCCAGATCCGAACGACCAGATTTCCCGCGTCTCGGGGAAGTGGACGATGTACTTGTTGTCGGCGTTGCAAGGCCAGGCGACGTCGGCTTGGCCGTCAGCGAGGGGAGCGCCGACGGAGTGGACGCACGGCACGAAATCTCCGTCGTCGCCGAGGGCATCTAGAACTCCTTGGCCCATTCGGGTCATGATCTTCATGCTTGCTGCGACGTACGGGCTGTCGGTCAACTGGATGCCGATGTGGGAGATCGGTGAGCCCAAAGGGCCCATCGAGAAGGCGACCACGTACATGGTGCGGCCCCGCATCGATCCGGTGAAAAGTTCGGTGAGGGTCGCCTTCATCTCAGTCGGGTCTCGCCAGTTGTTGGTCGCTCCTGCGTCGACTTTGCGTTGCGAGCAGATGAAGGTCCGATCCTCGACGCGCGCGACGTCGGCCGGGTCGGACGTTGCCCAGTAACTGTTGGGGCGGCGCTCATCCGCAAGGGCGACGAAGGTGCCAGACTCCACGAGATCGGAGCAGATCTGGTCGTATTCGGCGGCGGATCCGTCGCACCACACCACGCGATCAGCCCCGGCGAGGCCCGCCCAATGATCCACCCACTCCAACAGGCGTTTATGGGTGCTCAACGGCTTGACGGAAGTCATGTTCAGGTCTTCTCCTCGTGAAGCTCAGTGGAACTGTGTCTACGTTCAGTTGTGGTTTGACACTACCGTTGGGGGTATATGAAAGGCGAGTTCGACCTGATCGCGACACTCGCCGCTACCCTCGCGAAACCCGGCGACCCCGACGAAGAGTGGATAGGCGACGATGCCGCGATCGTGAGGCCACCGGAGGGGTGGATGCTTCTCGCAGCTGACACAGTTGTAGCTGGCGTGCACGCCGACCTCGCATACACTTCCCTGGGCGACCTCGGCTGGAAGGCGATGGCGGCCTCGGTGAGTGACATAGCGGCGATGGGCGGCGTTCCTGGTCACGCGCTGGTCGCCGTGAGCGCTCCTGCAGGATCAGACATCCGCCTTTTGTACTCGGGTATCTCGGCGGCGGCCGAGGAGATGGGCTGTCCTGTCGTGGGAGGGGACCTCACCAACGGCCCGGAGCTGACCGTGACAGTGGCCGTCACCGGAAGCTGCCCAGGCAGGCCTGTCAGGCGCAGCGGAGCCCGACCAGGAGACGTAATCTGGGTGACCGGGGCTCTGGGGGCGTCGGCGGCCGGTCTGCGACGGCTCAGGAGTGGAGAGGCCCGATACGACACGGTCCGTGACCCACAGAGCGCTGTGAGAGCTCACGCCCGTCCCACGCCTCGACTGCGTGAGGGCAGGGCTGCGCGCCTGGCCGGCGCTACGGCGATGATCGACGTCTCCGACGGCCTGATCGCCGACTTAGGGCATATAGCAGATCAGTCCGAGGTCGGCTTCAGGCTTGAGCGTGTTCCGGTCCACTCCGAGGCGACGATTGAGGAAGCCATGGCAGGAGGCGAGGACTTCGCCTTAGTGTTCTGTGCTCCACCCGGAGCCGACCTAGACGGGGAGTTCGCCGGCATCAACCCGCCTATCATGATCGGCGAATGCGTCCCCGACCCCGACCATCGAAGCCTGGACGGCGAAGCCGTCCACGCGTCGGGGGGATGGCAGCACAGCTTTTGAGGGTCTCGCCGGTTAGTCGGGATGCCGGAGCGCCTACAGGCGCAGAAGTCTCGGAGGGACGAAGTTGATTCCTGGCTGGCCCGCCGCTCTCAGCGTCGCGGGGTCCGACTGTTGGGGTGGGGCCGGGATCGAAGCAGACCTGCGAACCTTCGCTGAATTCGGGGTGTGGGGAGCCGTCGCTGTGACGGCCGTCACAGCCCAGAATCACAAAGGGGTGCTTGCGTCGACGGTAATGGCGGCCGAGTTGGTGGTAGGGCAGATCTCGGCGGTAGCCGAAGCACTTCAGGTCGGCGCCGTGAAGACAGGGATGCTCGGGGACGCAGCCGTGATCGAAGCGGTGGCTACCGCATACGGCGAACTCAACCTGGGTCCGCTAGTTGTCGATCCGGTTCAAGCTGCTTCGCACGGAGGGAGTCTCCTCGATCCGGAGGCGCTTCCTTGTATGGTCTCGAAGCTCCTTCCGGTCGCTGCGTTGGTAACTCCGAACATCCCCGAGGCGGAGGCAATCCTCGGCGTTGAGATATCCGGACGTGACGACATGGCCCTAGCGGCGAGGGAGATCGCCCTACTAGGACCGGCAGCGGTCCTGATAAAAGGTGGCCACTTAGGCGGGGACGTTTCACCCGACCTGCTGTGGGCCGCAGGCAAAGCGACCTGGCTGGAAGGCCCCAAGCTGAACGTACGTCACAGTCACGGCACCGGTTGCACTCTGTCGGCTGCGATAACGGCGGGACTGGCCGAAGGCGACGACCTCGTCGAAGCCTGCCGGTCAGCCAAGGAGTACGTGGCGAAGTGTCTTGGAGCTCTCGCCGCCGGCTGACGTGTCCGGTGCCGAGGATGCGCACCGTTTTTCCGGGATTGACACCCATGGGACCCAACAGGCGTCGCCTTCTCAAGGCGACGCCTTGCATCACCGAGTGAACATCCATGCCGGTTTCACGCCTAAACACATCAAGCGTCGATAGTCGAGCGACGCAAGAAGCGACCGTGCGGGAGCCGGCGAAGGCCGAGTTGCCCGCTATGCCCCCAGGTCAGGGTATCGCAGACCTTCTGGTCTTGGGTGCACTGGCCTGTCAGACGCCCGTAGCTGTCTTGTCGGTTCCCCAGGCCGGAGGCGGATGGAGCACCCTCTCTCAGGGCTTCGAGTATCGCTGCGGCCTCAACGATGGTCACCTCTTCGAGGCGATCGCTGCGGGTACAGGCCCGGTAGAGCTCACTGATCTGGTGACGATCGTGCCGCGCAGCCCCCTAATACAGGCTCCGCACTCGATGCGCTGGGCGTACGGAGTAGCCGTCCGGGACGCTGCGGGCTCGGTAGTCGCCGTAGTGGCGGTCATGGACCGTTGGTTGCGGCAGCTGACCAAGCGGGAGCAGCGGGCGATGGCAGCGCTTGCACGCCAAGTGGCGGCGGCACTCGGCCAGTTGCGTCGAAACGGGGACGTCGCCGAGCAGACCGTTCGCCCGCCCAGCGAACTGCGGCCTAGAGCGGTTCAATCCCAGGGACGCCCCGGTGGTCGCGGGCAGGGCCTGTCAGGCGAAGCGCCGCAGTTACTACGCAGCCACGAGGTGGCGGCTGTGTTCGACGTTACTGAGAGAACCGTCATCAACTGGGCGGCAGCGGGAAAGCTTCCGAGTCTCAGGACGATCGGCGGTCACCTTCGGTTCCGTCGAGACGACGTCATGAAGCTTCTGTCAGGGGCCGACGAGCAAGTCGAAGAGTAGAACTTCGACCCAGGCCGTCCGTGTATCAGCGGACCGCTTTAGTCACTTTCCCGGCTCGGATGCACGACGTACAAACGTGCACGCGCTTAGCGGAGCCGCCGACAACCGCCCGGATCCGCTGGATATTCGGGTTCCAGCGGCGCTTCGTGCGCCTGTGTGAATGGCTGACGCTCATACCGAAAGACGGCTTCTTGCCGCACACTTCACAAACTGACGCCATCTTGTCTACACCTCGTCGATCGACCGGAACGACGCTCTACAGGTAGGAACCTGACCGCGTCCTAAGATCACATTAGCATCCCGGGCATGCAGATCGCAGATCGTCTGGACGGGCCGGCTCTGGCAGCAGCGATGGAAGCGTTCCGTGACGCCCTGCGTTCCCATCGCGACTATATCGACCGCCTCAACGTCTACCCGGTTCCCGACGGCGACACCGGAACCAATATGGCTTTGACGGCAGAGTCGGTCGTCGCCGAGATCGAACGTCACGAGAGCCGGGACCTCGGGACCGTTGCACAAGCGATGAGCTACGGGTCCCTGATGGGGGCACGGGGAAACTCGGGAGTTATCCTGTCGCAGATACTGAGGGGACTCTCCGAGACTGTCCGAGGGAGAGACCACATCGACGCCGAAACCTTGGCGGACGGGCTTCGACATGCCGCTCGGCGCGCCTACGAGGCAGTGCAGAACCCTGTCGAGGGAACGATCCTCACCGTCGCTCGCGCCGCTGGCGACGGGGCTGGTTGTGTCGATCCCGACGACGGCCTTGTGGCTGTTCTCGAGGGTGCCAACCGGGCTGCCCGGGCAGCCCTCGAAAGGACTCCCGATCAGCTTCCGGTGCTCAAGGCTGCGGGCGTCGTCGACTCGGGGGGGAGCGGCTTTGTCTTGTTGGTAGACGCTCTTTTGCACGTAGCGGACGGTCGGCCGCTGCCGGTACCCCCTGGTTCGCCGCTGAGTCAGGCATCCGGGCCGCAGTCCCGAGCAGAGTCGGGGAGCGCCCCTGACGTCGGTGACCTTCGCTACGAGGTGATGTACCTCCTAGAGGCCCCAGATAAGTTAGTTCCGGCCTTTCGGGAAGTGTGGTCAGGGATCGGAGATTCCATAGTTGTCGTAGGCGGCGACGGCCTGTGGAATTGCCACATACACACTGACGACATCGGAGCGGCTATCGAAGCGGCCTTGGAGGCTGGTCGCCCGAGAAGGATTCGCGTGACGGACCTGCGCGAGGAGGTCGAGGAGGAGAGGTGGGTTCGAGCCGCCGAGGGTACCGAAGCTGCCGGGGAAGGGCCGGAGGACCCGGTGGTAACCTCTGTCGTGGCGGTGTGCAACGGGGACGGGGTACGGCGCATCTTCCGCTCGCTGGGGGTGCACCACGTGGTAAGCGGCGGCCAGTCCATGAACCCGTCCACAGCGGAGATCCTCAAGGCGATAGAAGCGGCCAACAGCGAGCAGGTCGTGGTGCTGCCCAACAACAAAAATATCATTCCTGTTGCACGCCAGGCTGCGCTTGAAGCCTCCAAACCTGTCGTCGTCGTAGAGACCAAGGGGATACAGGAGGGTTTCGCTGCGCTGCTCGAATACGACCCAGAGGGCGATGCCGAAGCCAACGGGGACCTGATGGCGCGCTCGGCAGCCCGGGTGGTTGCAGGCGAAGTCACCCGCGCCGTCCGTCCGAGCACCAGCGAGGCAGGACCAATCCACGAAGGGGACTTCCTCGGGATCTCAAGGGAGCGGATCGAGGTGGTTGCTGCTGACATAGTAGGAGCGGCCACGGGCCTCCTTGGATGCCTCGTCGACCCGGAGCGCCACGAGATCGTCACTGTCATAGCCGGGGAAGGTTCGAGCGTGGCCGACACGCGGCGGATCTCGCAGTGGATTGCGGACTCGCTACCTGGTTTGGAGACCGAGATACACCAGGGTGGTCAGCCGCTGTACCCCTACTTGTTCAGCGTCGAGTAAGGGACCTGACGTCTTGAGGCCCGGAGACCCGAAAACTCTGTCTGACCTGGCGGCAATAGGAGTAGGACGTCTGGCCGGGGTAGGGGAGAAGGGTCTGGTTGCTCTGAGCGACGTCGGCGTCGCCAGCCTATTGGACCTTGTCACCTACTACCCGCGGCGTTACTTGGACAGGACCAACCAGAGGGCTATCGCAGACCTCGTGGAATCCGAGCAGGCCATGGTCCTCGCGACGGTCCGAAAGGTGGCCACGCGACGTACCCGCAACGGCAAATCGCTGGTCGAGGTAGACCTATCCGACACTTCAAGCCACCTGCGGGTGTCCTTCTTCAACCAGGCTTGGCGCACAAAGCAACTCCGAGAGGGATCGCAGGTAGTCGTGTTCGGCAAGGTGGAGCGCTACATGGGGAGGCGTCAGATGACCAACCCTGTCGTGGACCTAGTGGGTGATAGAACCGGTCGTATCGTCGCGGTGTACCCACAGTCGGACAAGGCTGGGATCTCGTCCTGGCAGGTAAGCGGGTGGGTCTCAGAGGCTCTGCGACGGGTTACCCAGTTTGCGGATCCTCTGCCGGCTCGAATCCGGGACTCCTACGGCCTCGCCGAGCGTGACTGGGCGTTTCGTCAGATCCACAGCCCTGCGTCGTTGGGCTCAGCCACCAAGGCTCGAACGAGACTGGCTTTCGACGAACTGCTGCGGCTTCAGGTTGTCTTGGTGATGAGGAAGCGTGCCCTAGAACGCAGCTCCATGGGGATCCAACACAACGTCGACGGCAAGCTCATGGAGCGCCTTCGTCGCCGACTGCCATTCAGCCTCACCAAGGCTCAGGAGTCGGCGTTGGCGGAGATCGCCGCCGACATGGCCAGCGCCTACCCGATGCACCGCCTGCTGCAAGGCGACGTGGGCTCGGGCAAGACGCTCGTGGCGCTCGGAGCGCTCCTAACGGCGATCGAAGGCGGTCACCAAGGTGCTGTAATGGTGCCCACCGAAGTGCTCGCTGAGCAGCACCACGCTGCGATCTCAGGGTTGCTGTCCGGCTTCGTGCTGCCAAGTTCGGGGACCCTCACAGGGCAGCGCCCCGTCTGTGTTGAGTTGATGTCCAACCGGGTCGGCGTCGCCCAGCGGCGGCGGATCCTCGCAGGGCTACTCGACGGCACGGTCGACGTTCTAGTCGGGACCCACGCCCTTTTGGGAGACACAGTCGACTTCAACTCCCTAGGCTGCGTCGTGATCGACGAGCAGCACCGCTTCGGCGTGGAGCAGCGAGCGGCGCTTCGCTCGAAAGGCCCAGGGGTTGCAATTCCTGACGTGTTGGTAATGACCGCCACCCCGATACCTAGGACGGCCGCAATGACCGTCTACGGCGACTTGGACACAACCGTCCTCGACGAACTGCCACCCGGGCGGAAGCCGATTTCCACGGTCTGGGCACGCGATCCTCACGAAGAGAGCGAGGCGTGGGAGAAGGTGCGCTCGGAGGCGTCATTAGGCCGGCAGTCCTACGTGGTGTGCCCGCTCGTGGAGGAGTCGGAGAAGGTGGCGTCCAAGTCGGCCGCCGCGGAGTGGGAGCGACTGTCGGCCGGCGAGCTTGCGGGGTTGCGCCTCGGTCTCCTCCACGGTCAGATGCCTGTCTCGGACAAGCACTGCGTCATGGAGAAGTTCCGGTCCGGTGAGTTGGACGTCCTTGTGTCCACGACGGTAATCGAGGTTGGCGTAGACGTCCCCAACGCGACCGTCATGGTTATCGAAGACGCGGGTCGGTTCGGCGTCGCCCAGCTACACCAACTGCGGGGTCGAGTCGGACGGGGCGATCACGGCTCGTGGTGCTACCTTCTAGGCGCCGCGCAAGCCGAGGAAACAGAGCAACGCCTTCAGGCGCTTGTGGCCTCGAACGACGGGTTCGAGCTCGCCGAAGTCGACTTGGAGCTCAGAGGCGAAGGGACTATCCTCGGCTCGCGCCAGAAGGGAGCCAGCGACCTCAAGCTAGCGTCGCTTCGCCGCGACAGGGAACTGGTCGCCAAGGCCCGCGAAGCGGCCTTCAGCCTCGTCGACGCCGATGGCCTTAAACCCCTTTCTGCTCAAAGCGAGCTGGCCGCTGAGATAGGCCTTTTGCTCGACGAAGACGACCGAGAATTCCTCTTCAAAAGCTGAAGTCGACACGTAGGAGCTACTTTCTACGCTGTGAGGATTGTCGGTGGAACGGCGGGAGGGCGTCACCTCCAAGCGCCGAAGGGGTCAGCGACCCGGCCGACGTCGGATCGGGTCAGGGAGGCGATGTTCTCGATGCTGCGTAGTCTCGGCGGGCTCGAGGGCGCCACCGTGCTAGACCTCTTCGCTGGTAGTGGCGCCTTGGGAGTGGAAGCGCTCTCCCAGGGGGCGAGGAGAGCAGTCTTCGTAGAGTCGGCACCGGCAGGGGTCGAGGCGATACGAGCGAATCTGGCGGTGCTCGACCGAACCCACGTCGACGCCGAGGTGGTTCGCGGCGACGCCGTCGACTTTGCGGCCAGGTGCGGCCGCTTCGATATCGCCTTCGCCGATCCGCCTTACGCCTTCACCCGCTGGGAAGAGGTGCTCGTAAGCCTGGCGGGTAAGGTCGATCTGGCGGTGTTGGAGACGTCAGAGCGGACGCGCGGGCGGACTGACCCTCAGGGTCCGCCTGCGGTCTCAGCAGACCCCGACGGCATCCGGAGCCGAACGGGACTCGACGACTTGGTGGGTCAACTAGCTACAGGAACCCAGCCCATGTGGGAAACTGTGAAGGCGAAGAGGTACGGGGGTACCGTTGTGTTTGTAGTCCGCTCCCTCGTAACGGTTGGCCCCGCTCAGGAAGGTAACTTTTGAGAACTGCGCTGTTCCCCGGGTCCTTCGACCCTTTTCACAACGGCCACCTGGAGGTGGTGGAAGCAGCAGCCAAGCTTTTCGACCGGATAGTCGTGGCTCCGATGCGAAACACGCAGAAGGGCACGCCTCTTTTCGACGTGGACGAGCGCATGGCGATGATCGCCGAGTCGGTGGCGCACCTGTCCAATGTCGAGATAGCTTCCTTTTCAAGCCTTGTTGTCGATCTTGCTCGTCAGGTAGGCGCCGACGTCATCGTGAAAGGGCTTAGGGTCGCTTCGGACGCCGAGGCGGAGCTTCAACAGGCGCAGATGAACAAGAAAGTCGCCGGAATCGAAACTCTGTTCATACCCTGCTCGTCGGTCTACTCTTTCATAGCATCCAAGTACGTACGGGACTTCGCCCACTACGGTGGCGCGAGCCGCATAGGAAGTACCGTACCCGCTCCGGTGCTCGCTCGTCTTGTGGCTAAATTCCCCTCGCAAGCTTCTGACCCGTGCGTCGAGAGCCCTTGAGGGCGGCGTGCAGCACCTTGCAGTTCCAAGAGAGGCTCCCATGACTTTCGACGACGAACCAGGACAGCCCGCCAACGACACCGAGTCGCTGATACGTCAGGTCATCGAGATCATCGAAGGGACCCGTGCCCTTCCCCTTTCGTCCTCTGTGAAGCTCGACAACAAAGACGAGGTGCTGGAGCTCCTCGACGATGCCTGCCAGCAGCTACCCGAGGAACTTCGACAAGCCAGGTGGCTGCTGCGCGAGCGGGATGACTTCCTGGCCAAGATGGCCCGGGAAGGCGAGGAGATCATCGCCGCGGCGAGCGCCCGGGCTGAGCGCATGGTGCAGAGGACCGAGATCGTCCGCCAGGCGAAGCTCACAGCTCGTCACGTCGTAGAAGAGGCCCGCGACGAGGCGCGACGGCTGCGCATGGAAGCCGAGGACTACTGCGATCAGAAGCTAGCCGCCTTCGAGGTGGTCCTTGACCGCACCATCAAGACAGTGTCCGCTGGCAGGGAGAAACTTGCCTACACGCCTCCTCGGCCCGCCGACGACGCACGTCCCTACGGCGAGGTACCCGGGGACGTGTCGGCAGAAGAGGATTTCTTCGATCAGGATTTTGCCTGAGTGGCCAAAGACCCGTGGATGGTGCCGGTAGCCACACTCCGCAGAACACCCGGCGCCTCAAGGCGCGAGATGCGCGTCGGGAAAATAGGTCAGCTCGAAGTAGCGGGGACTGTCGTCGAGGAAGACAGCGAGGCCAAGGCCGACGTCATATTGTGCTCCCTCGACGGCGGAGTCGAGGTCTCCGGGACGGTGTCCGCGACCTGGAAAGGGCACTGCCGGCGGTGCTTGGTCGAGATAGCCGGCCCGGTCGCAACCGACGTGAGGGAGCTGTACCGGCAGCGCCGACGCCGGGAGACTCCCGGCGAGGACGAGGAGACCTACCCGCTGGATTCCGAGATGCTCGACTTGAGGCCGCTTGTACGTGACGCACTGCTCCTGGAGCTGCCCCTCGCTCCTGTTTGCAGGGATGACTGCGCTGGCCTGTGCGTCGACTGTGGGGCCAACCTGAACGAGGGGCCGTGCGCTTGTAGGAATTTGAGCTGGCCAGAGGGCTGATCTCTCCAGCATCCCAACTCCCGGCTAGATTGTGTCGTCCGTCCCCTTGCCGGCCTAAGTCGGCCTGTCCCACAAGGATCCAAGCATGGCAGTTCCCAAGAAGAAGACCTCGAAAGCCAAGAGTCGCAGTCGCCGTGCCAGTGCGTGGACGCTGTCGGTTCCGGCACGCAGCATCTGCCCCCAGTGCCACAACGCCAAGCTGCCTCACGTGGTCTGTCCGACGTGCGGCTGGTACAAGGGTCGCCAGGCGATAGAAGTCAGCTGAGAGCAGCACCTTTGATGCGTTCACCTGTAGCCGTCGACGGCATGGGCGGCGACCGTGCGCCCTACGAGATCGTCGCCGGCGCACGCAACGCGTTGGATTTGGGCCACGAGGTCTTGCTCGTAGGCGACCCGGCACGAATGGGGGACACGGGACGTCTCGAGATCTTAGCTGCTTCAGAAGTTGTCGAAATGCATGAGGATCCAGCGAGAGCTGTTCGAACCAAGAAGGATTCGTCCCTGGTCCGTGCTGCCGAGGCAGTCAGGGACCGAAAGGCGTCGTCGATGGTGAGCGCCGGTAACACCGGCGCTGCTATGGCCGCAGCCTTGTTCCGCTTCGGGCGGATCAAGGGCGTAGCAAGGCCGGCAATCGCTACGGTGATACCCGTGCCTGGCGCGGCGCCCACCGTCTTGGTCGACTCGGGTGCCAATGCAGACTGCTCCCCGTCGTGGCTCGTGCAGTTCGCCCAGATGGGGGCTGTGTTCTCCCGAGTCCGACTTGGGATCGCCCGGCCGCGCGTGGGTCTGCTGTCGATCGGCGAAGAGCCGGGCAAGGGAAACGTGCTGACGAAGGAGACCTTCAGTCTTCTCCACAGCGGAGCGGCGGGGTCGGACGTCGAGTTCATCGGGAATGTCGAAGGTCGCGACGTGATGTCCGACGCCGCCGACGTGGTGGTTACCGACGGTTTCACCGGCAACGTCGTGCTCAAGACGCTGGAAGGCTCGATGAAGTTCGCAATGAACCTGGTCCTGGGCGCACTCGCCGCTTCGGGCGTGGACAAGGTTGCGTCGGACGCGTTGATCGGGTCTCTCCTGCCTTTGGCGGCCGAGCTCGACCCCGAAACCTACGGTGGGGCTGTACTCTTGGGAGTCGACGGAGTGTGCGTGATCAGCCACGGCTCGTCGTCGGCCAAGGCGATTGCCAACGCAATCGGAGTCGCCGATCGAGCGGTCGCTGACCGTCTCGTGGAGCAACTCGGAGCTGCTGTGTCCCCCGCTGGTTGACAGCGATTCGCTCTGAGCCCGCAAAAGGCTTCAGATCGCCGGTCCCTGCAGTCGCTACGATGACTTGCAATGGAAGGAGAGATATGCCCGCTGAGAATCAGGTAGAGGGCGGCCCAGTAGGACGGCCGGAGGTTCTTGCTGTAGTCCGTGGCTGCCTCGCCGACATCTTGGAGATCAACTCGGACTCGATAGCCGAGGGTGCGTCCTTCGGTGACGACCTTGGTGCCGACTCCCTCGCTCTGATCGAGCTGGTCGAGGCACTCGAAGAGGAGTTCTCCGAGCGGGCCATGCGCTTTCGCATAGACGACGAAGACCTTGAAGACTTAAAGACGGTCCGTGACGCAGTGGACTACGTAATGACAAAACTTCAGGCTTCCCACTGACCAAAGGGGTGGCCATCACCTCGAGCACCTCGGGCCGGACGCCCCCGGGGGGGGAGCCTATTGACCACAAGGGAGCTCTGGCGGAGCGGCTCGGCTGGGTCGCCCCCCCCGGCAACGCCTTCGAACAGGCGCTGCGTCACCGATCTTGGTGTGCCGAGCATCCGGGAAGTCAGTCCAACGAGCGCCTGGAGTTCCTCGGGGACTCAGTGCTCGGCCTTGTTGTCACTGGATATCTGTTCCGAACTTACGCAGACATCCCCGAAGGGGAGCTCACCAAGGTTCGGGCGGCGGTAGTCAACTCGGCATCTCTGGCCGAGGTGGCCGCCGAACTCGAGGTTGGCCCTGCTCTGATGCTGGGCAGGGGCGAGGAGCTGACAGGGGGACGCTCCAAGCCGTCTATCCTGGCCGACGCGGCCGAGGCTCTAATAGGAGCCGCTTACGTCGAGCTGGGGTGGGATGGAGCGGAGAAGATCGTCATGGCTTTGATGGGCGTGAGGATTACAGCTGCAGCCGAAGGGCCTGGCGGAGGTGACTTCAAGACGAGGCTTCAAGAGTTCTGTGCCAAGGAGTTCGACGAGTTGCCCCGCTATGCGGTTTCGGACCAGGGACCCGATCACGCCAAGGAGTTCGAAGCGGTAGTCCACGTACAAGGACGGCCATTGGGTTCTGGTCGCGGTCGCTCGAAGAAGCATGCCGAACAGGAGGCGGCGCGTGACGCGTGGCGGTCGCTTCCCGGCGGCGACGATTCACTGTGAGGCGTAAGCGTGGGTCAGTGGACAGCGTCGCCGCTGCCTGGGAAGCCCTTGCCGTCTGGCGTAAAGGTGGGCTTCGTCGCCTTAGATTTCGGCGGTCGAGCTGATGCCGGAGCTGGCCGAGATCGAGACGCTTCGCTCAGATCTGGAAGCGGAGTTCGCAGGATGTGTGATCGATAGAGTCGAGGTTAGCGGTAGGCGGTCCGTGCGCCGTCACGGCGATCCAGCCTCCTTCTCCCGGCGCCTAGTCGGTTGTCAGATTGGCGGTGTAGCTCGCAGAGGTAAGTTCCTCCTCGTCCACCTTGACAGCTCCGACGTTCTCGTGGCGCACATGGGCATGAGCGGGCAACTCCGGCGAGTCGAAGTGGGATCGGCTGAGTCGCAGCACACTCACGTGCGCTTCAGTTTCGAAGGTACCTTCGATTTGCACTTCGTCGATCCGCGGACTTTCGGTCAGATGTTCGTCTCAGGCGCTGAAGTGCCAGAACTTGCTCACCTGGGACCAGACCCCTTCGAGATCGACGAAGCAGGTCTCGGTGGACTTCTGTCTTCGCGGACGACGAAGCTGAAGGTGATACTCATGGACCAGTCGATCATCTCCGGAATAGGGAACATGTACGCCGACGAAATACTCCACGCAGCGCACCTGCGACCGGAGAGGCCGGGAAAAGACCTCGGCCCAACGGAGGTAGCCCGGCTGTCAGCAGCAATAAAAGAGGTTCTTGGTGAAGCCGTCGCCCGGCGAGGTTCGACCCTTGCCGACCGTCAGTACAAGGACCTCTACGGAGCCGCTGGAACCTACCAGGAGCTTCACCGGGTCTACGGCCGGGAGGGCAAGCCGTGCACCCGTTGCGGCGGGTTGGTCGCCCGCTCGAGGAGCAACGGGCGGAGCAACTTCTACTGCCCCGGATGCCAACGATGAAGGGTATTGCCCCCGGGCGTGCCGCCAGACAGAGCTTTCGGTCCGCCGCCCAGGCGGAGCAGGCCCGTCGAGGGGCAGTGACACCGGCCGGGCTTTCTAGGCTGTAGTTTCGTCGGGCCGTGTTCCTAAAGTCGCTGACCATAAAAGGCTTCAAGTCTTTCGCCGATGCCACGACGCTCGAGTTCGAGCCAGGAGTGACCGTCGTCGTCGGGCCGAACGGGAGCGGCAAGTCGAACGTGGTCGACGCTGTCGCCTGGGTGCTCGGCGCTCAAGGAGCGCGCACCATTCGCTCATCGAAGATGGAGGACGTCATCTTCGCTGGCAGCCCCAAGCGCGCCGCGTTGGGAAGAGCTGAGGTGTCGCTGACAATCGACAACTCGGCCGGCCTCCTGCCGATCGAGTTCTCCGAGGTGACCATAAGCAGGACCCTGTTCCGTGGTGGGGAATCCGAGTATGCGATCAACCGTGTTCCATGCCGGCTCCTCGACGTCCAAGAGTTGCTTTCCGACAGCGGCATAGGCCGCCAGC
This sequence comes from Actinomycetes bacterium, assembly GCA_021808665.1. The sequence continues at coordinate 102,763 of JAKBBA010000001.1, read as the reverse complement.
AGCACGTGATCGTGTCCCAGGGCAACCTCGACGCGATCCTGAACGCCCGGCCGGAAGAGCGCCGGCTGGTCGTCGAAGAAGCAGCCGGGATACTGAAGTTTCGTCGCCGAAGGGAAAGAGCCGAACGCCGCCTGGAGTCTACGGAAGCCAGCCTCGTGCGCTTGCAGGATCTTCAGCGCGAACTTCGCCGGCAGCTACGACCCCTTGAGAAGCAGGCCGACGCCGCCCGCCGTTACGAGAGCATCGTGTCCGAGTTGACGCAGCTTCGTCGATACCTGGTCGTCACCGAGCTCAAGCGAGCTGACGAACGCCTAGGCGAACAGCGCAACAACAAAAGGCAGCTCCAAGACGAGTTGGAGCAGACCCGTCAAGCACTCGACGAAGCTGAGGAGGCTCTCAGCGCTGCCGAGATTGAGATGGACGAACCCTCGGAGCGGCCTGAGATACGCCTCGCCGATCTCGACGCCCGGGCGGGGGCACTCCAAGGCAAGGCAACAGGCCTGGCAGCGGTTATAAGCGAGCGACGTCGATCCCTCGAAAGGGAGCTGGCATACACAGGCGATGCCGATATCATCACTGACCTGGAGGCCGAGTCGGCTTCCCTGTCCAAGCGCCTCGACGAAGCGGAGCGGGAAGCACTCGAACTAATACCAGCCGCCGATGGGCTAGCCGAAGCAGAGCATGAGCTTGAAGCGCAGCGCCGGCTTGTCGAAGCCGACGAAGGTGAAGTCGACAACGCTCCTGTGGACCCCGCCGCTGAGGTGCGGGGCGAGCTTGCAGCCCTCAAGGTCTCGGTGAAACGCGCTAGGGGAGAGCTTGCCTCGGCCACTGTTCGAGCGGAATCGGTTGCCGAGAGACTGTCAAGGCTCGAAGCTGACAAGGCGAGGTCAGCGGCGACCCTGTCGGAGGCGGCTTCACTAAGCGAAGGCCTTCGCGCTCGTGAAGCTGAGACTGCTGGCTTCGAGGAGGCTTGCGAAGCCGAGCGGGCCCGCTGCGAGGAACGCTGGCGTTCTGCGAGCGCTGAGGTGAGCCGCTGGACGGCTCGCGAGGAGGCCCTTGCTCAGGCCCTCGACGAGGCCCGCGCGAGGGCGGGCGTCGCCCGCCTGGCCGGGACCTGCGGGGTCGTCGGCACGCTCCTCGAACTGGTTCAAGTTGACGACGGTTTTGCAGCGGCATTCGAGGCGGCGGCAGGCGAGATCCTCGCGGCGGTGGTCGTGGACAGCGTCGAGTCAGCCCGCGACGGGCTTGCCGAACTGCGACGGCTATCCGTGGCCGGGGCGGTAGTTGCGCTGGGAGCTGCGCCAAAATTAGGCGCTGAGCTGGAGTGGAGCTCCGAGCTCCCGCCTGGATGCGCGAGGCTACGGGAGCACGTCAGGGGGACCCACGGCGAGGTCGACGCCCTCCTGGACGCAGTCATGGCTAGGTCTGTCGTGGTAACGGGCGGTTGGCAACCAGCTCTTGACCTGGCTCTTGAGCGTCCCGACCTCACGGTGGTCACAGCGGAGGGGGATCGCTTCTCGGGTGGGCTGTGGAGGGCTGGTGCGTCCGGGTCGGGGGCAACCGGCGCGGCCCTCGACGAGGCCCGTGCGAAGTCGGCGACCGCCGTCTTTGACGCCGGTGAAGCGAAGGCGGACTTCGAACGCGCAAGCCAGGAGTTGGTCTCGGCGCGTAGGGAACGTGAGGATGCCTCGCGGAGGGCGACTGCCAACGCGTCGGCGTCACGCTCCGCTGGCGAAGCACTCTTACGGTTGGAAGCTGAGCTTGCCGAACGATCCCGCGAGCTCGAAGACATAGCGTCCCGACAGTCCGAGCTGTCACAGAACGTCGCGCGCGACGAGAAGCGCATCCTCGAACTGGAGGCCGCGCTGCCAACTTTGGAAGCCAGGGCGAACCGCGAGGCGAAACTTCGTGAGGAAGCTGCAGAGCGCAGGCGGGACCTGGCGGCCAGGGCGGCTGCAATCGCGCGTTCGAGGCGCGAGCTTGAGGTGCGGGCTGCCGGATTGGACGAGCGCAGGAAGCTGACCCTGCGAAGGCTCGACGAGGTCGAAGCTGCGTTGGCGCGCCAAAGCGTCGAGCGGCAGGCTCTCGTGGAGAGACGAGAACGTGCGGAAGCTTCGATCGGTGTCGTTGGTGCGCTGGAAGGCCTTCTTGCGGAGCGTCTGCGAGATGTTTCTGAGGTCGCTAGGAGGGTGAGCGTAGCCCGACGGGCCCAGGACGAGGCGCGCCGGGTCCGCCTGCGCCGTCTGGAGGTCCTGCGCGGCCAACGGGTCGCGCTATCCGAGAGGCTGGCGTCGACGCTTCAGAGGGTCAACTCCCTGGAGGTGACCGAGGCCGAGACCAGGGCTCGCATGGAGGCGCTCGCCGACTCGGCGAGGAGAGACCTGGGCGTTGAACCTGACGACATCGCCGAGCTCGACCAGCCTGCCGTGCCTGACGGCGTCACGCCCGCTCAACGCCGGGACCATCTAGAACGCGAACTGCGAAGTGTGGGTCCTGTCAATCCCCTGGCCCTGGAGGAGCATACCGCCTTGGTGGAGCGGAGTCGTTTCGTCGAATCGCAGCTCGACGACGTACGTTCCGCTCGGCGGGAGCTCACAAAGGTCATACAAGCCATCGACGCCGAGATAACCGGGGTGTTTGCCGAGGCATACGCAGACGTCGCCTCTAACTTCGAGAAGCTGTTTGTCAGGCTCTTCCCCGGCGGGGAAGGGAGGCTCGAGCTGACGGACCCTCAAAACCTGCTCGAGACGGGCGTCGAGGTTGCAGCTAGGCCGTCCGGTAAGAACCTCCGAAGGCTTTCACTGCTGTCAGGAGGGGAGCGGAGCCTTGTGGCGATGGCGTTTTTGTTCGCCGTGTTTCGGTCCAGGCCGTCGCCTTTCTACATGATGGACGAGGTTGAGGCCGCCTTGGACGATCTCAACCTGCGCCGATTTTTGGACCTCATCGACGACTTTCGCTCCGAGGCTCAGCTGCTTGTCGTAAGTCACCAGAAGCGCACGATGGAAGCGGCTGACTGCCTCTACGGGGTGACTATGGCACCAGGAGGGGCGTCGCGTGTGGTCAGCGAGAGGGCTCCCAGGCGCGAGGAAGCTCCGGCAGAACCTTCTTAGCGCTACTGACGACGGTCCGCGTCCACGCAGGTAGGCTCGGAAACGATGCTCATAATAACGATCGTCGTAGTCGCGCTCGCACTGGCAACGCTGGCCGCGACGGCCTTCGTGGTCGCTTCGAGGCGCCGCTCCCCAGTGAGGGGTCTGCCCGACGCTAGTGGCGGAGCTTTGCCAGCCCCGACTACTAAGCCGAAGGCCCCCGAGGTGGCGTCACCGCCAGCGCGCGCCGCTCCGCAGGGGGAGCAGACCCCAAGCGTAGGGGTGCCATCGGTCGTGCCGGACGAGACCTCCGCGCCGGCCCTCGACGCCACGGCCGCACCGACTGAAGCAGCGGGGCCGGTCGAGGAGGAGAAGCCGGCTCGTTTTAGAGACCGGATGGTAAGGGCGAGGTCCCTACTCGGAGGGTACCTGAGCGCTGTCAGGCAAAAGGGTAAAATCGACGAGGCCACATGGGAGGAGCTTGAGGAGGCCCTAATCCTCGCCGACGTCGGTGTACTCGCAACGGCAAGACTTATCGACGACTTGCGCCTCCGGGTCAAAAGCAAGGAGATAGCCGACCCAGAGTCTCTACTTTCAGCACTTCGCGGCGACCTTGTCGAGCTCCTTGCGGGTGACAGGGTGCTGCACATGTCTGACGACGGAACCACAGTGTGGCTTTTCGTCGGGGTCAACGGCGTCGGCAAGACCACGACGATTGGCAAGGTGGGACTTCGCGAAGCGTCAAACGGCCACCGTGTCGTGATGGCAGCGGGAGACACCTTCCGCGCTGCCGCCGCCGATCAGCTTGAGACGTGGGCGCAACGCGCCGGTGCGACCGTCATCAGGGGTAACGAGGGCGGGGACCCCGGGGCGGTCGTCTTCGACGCTGTGCAGCATGCAGCGGCTAAATCCTGCGACCTGGTGCTTGCCGACACGGCGGGACGCCTTCACACGAAGACCAACCTGATGGAGGAGCTCAAGAAGGTCCGTCGAGTAGCCGAGAGACCTCCCGGAGTCGTCACCGAGACTCTGCTGGTGATAGACGCCACCACAGGCCAGAACGGTCTAACCCAGGCGCGCCAGTTCGCCGGAGCTGTGGGCGTGACCGGTGTAGTCCTGACCAAGCTCGACGGCACCGCCAAAGGGGGGATCGTCATAGCGATAGCCGAGGAGCTTGGAATCCCCATAAAGCTGGTCGGACTCGGCGAGGGAGTCGCCGACCTGGTCGAGTTCAGCCCTGAGGAGTTCGTGGACGCCTTGTTGTCAGAATCCTGAGCCACCTGTGGGGCTCTGAATGCCAGCTGGCGAGCGCCTCACTCGTGTCGCTGTCCGCGGGCTGAGGGGAGTACCAAGAGCAGCGACCGCCCAGCTAGCGCGGTGGCTTAGACTTACGGTCTCATGTTCGAGTCGCTGACCGACCGTTTCGACACTATCTTCACAAAGCTTCGGGGCAGAGGAAGGCTTAGCGAGGCTGACGTCGACGAGGCGATGAGAGAGATCCGCCTCGCCCTGCTCCAAGCTGACGTCAACCTTCGGGTGGTGAGGGACTTCGTCGGTCGGGTCCGCGAACAGCTCATCGGGGTGGACCTCTCCCAAAGCCTCACTCCCGGCCAGCAGGTGGTCAAGGTAGTCCACGAGGAGATGAAGCGGATCCTCGGTGGCGATACCCTGAAGGTAACCTACGCCCCTAAGCCACCGACGGTGGTGCTCCTAGCGGGCCTGCAAGGTGCCGGTAAGACGACTACGGCAGCGAAGCTAGCGTCGTGGTACAAGCGTAGCCAGGGTCGTAACCCGCTTCTGGTGGCTGCCGACCTGCAGAGGCCGGCTGCGGTCGAACAGCTCAAAGTCCTCGCCAAGCAGGTTGGCGTACCGGTGTTCAGCGAGCCTTCTGATCCCGTGACGGTGGCCAAGAAAGGCCTGGAAGAGGCGGTTCGTGTCGGCAGGGACGTGCTGATCGTCGACACCGCCGGACGGTTGGCCATCGACGAGGAGTTGATGGAAGAAGTCCGGTTGATATCCGAGGCGACCTCACCTCACTACACGTTCCTCGTGATCGACGCCATGATCGGCCAGGACGCCGTGGCAACGGCGGAGGCATTCCACAAGACCCTCGAACTTGACGGGGTTATCCTCACCAAGATAGACGGCGATGCCAGGGGAGGGGCGGCGCTTTCTGTCAAGGAGGTCGTGGGCCGGCCGATCGTCTTTGCGTCTACCGGTGAGAAGCTCGGCGACTTCGAGCAGTTCCACCCGGATCGGATGGCAGATCGAATCCTCGGCATGGGCGACGTCTTGACGTTGATCGAAAAGGCTGAGGCTACCCTCGACAAAGAGCAGGCCGAGCAGGCTCTGAGCAGGTTGCAGCAGGGACAGTTCACTCTCGACGACTTCTTGGATCAGATGCAGCAGGTGAAGAAGATGGGACCACTGTCGGGTTTGATCGGGATGATCCCGGGGCTGCCCAAAGAGGTTCGAAGTGCCGATATCGACGATTCGATGATGGGACCGATCGAGGCCGTGATAAGGTCCATGACCCCGGAGGAACGCCGGAATCCTTCTATAATAAATGGGTCGCGACGTGCGCGGATAGCTCGCGGAAGTGGCACGACTGTGCAGGAGGTGAATAACCTCTTGGACAGGTTCAAGCAGATGCAAACCTACATGCGCCAGATGGCGTCCATGTCAGGAGTTATGGGCCGGGCCGCACGGCGGGCGACGTCAGGCCCCAAGAGGATCAACAACAAAAAGAAAAAGCGCCGCTAAGCGCATGAGAGGCTAGGCAACTACATGGCAGTGAAGCTCCGCTTGATGCGGATGGGAAAGAAGAAGCAGCCCTTCTACCGGGTCGTTGCGGCAGACAGCCGCTCGCCTCGTGACGGCCGCTTCATAGAGATCCTCGGCACGTACGAACCAAGGGCCGAACCCAGCCGGTTCAGCGTTGACAGGGAGAAAGTCGCGCGGTGGATAAGCAACGGCGCTCAGCCGACAGAGACGGTTGCGCGGCTTTTGGCCCGTGAGGAACCGGTCTCAGAGGCTTCATGAGCTCACCTGAACTCGACGACTCCTCCGACGACTGGGGTCCCGACGACCACGTGCACGTCGGTCGAGCCGGTGCGGTGCTCGCCTACGTCGCTAAGAGCTTGGTAGAGGACCCCGAGCAGGTAAGCGTGGCGGCCTCAGAGGCCCGCAACAGGACTCTCCTTACCCTCAACGTTGCTCCGGGTGACGTGGGACGAGTGATCGGTCGCCGGGGTCGGGTCGCTCAGGCGCTTCGCATAGTCGTGCGGGCCGCGGCGGTTCGCGATGGCCGGGACGTCCAGGTAGACATAGCCGATTGACAGCTGCGCAAGTTCCCGGTGACGTGTCCGGCTCTTCGCTGCGTGGGACGTCACTGTTGGAGGTCGGGCGGGTCCTCAAGCCGCATGGGCTTAAGGGGAACGCCGTCGTGGAGCTTTTCTCCAACCGCAGCGAGCGCCTAGAAGCCGGCGCCATCCTTACTTGCATGGGACGGTCGATGGAAGTAAGGAGCTCTTCTTTGCTGCCGGGCCGGCCGGCCGGGTCCCGTTGGCTTGTCTGCTTCGTCGGGGTCGACGACGTGCAAACCGTCGAGTCGATGCGAGGAGCAACCCTTCTCGCCCAGCCGCTGGAGCTAGAGGATGCCCTATGGGTCCACGAGCTGGTCGGGTCGGCCCTCTACGACGTCCACGGGGACGTCGTTGGTGAGATAGCAGCCGTCCAGGCCAACCCGGCTAGCGACCTTCTAGTTCTCGGCGACGGCCGCTTGGTGCCACTTACGTTCGTTTCGAAGGTCTCCGACGGAAGGTTCGCGGTCGACCCTCCGGCTGGCCTGCTCGACCTTTGACCTTACTTTGAGAATCGATGTCATAACGATATTCCCTGACATGGTGTCGCGGTGGCTGGACGAGAGCCTGATCGGCAGGGCCAGACGTGGTGGTCTCCTCGAGATCCGGGTTCACGACTTGCGCTCAGGGTCGTCTGATCCTCGCAGGTCCGTCGACGACAGCCCCTACGGAGGGGGAGCGGGCATGGTCCTTCGCCCAGAGCCGGTATTCAGCGTGGTCGAGCGCGAACAACCACCTAGGCCGTTACTGCTCCTGGCGCCCAGCGGCAAACGCTTCGACCAGGTGACGGCGACGAGCATGGCAGCTATGGGTGGTTTCAGCCTCCTGTGCGGCCGCTACGAAGGTGTCGACCAGCGCGTGAGCGACCACCTCTGCGACGGGGAACTGTCCCTAGGAGACTTCGTGCTCGCCGGAGGCGAGGTGGCAGCGTTGGCTGTCATCGAGGCGGTCACGCGTCTGATCCCCGGGGTGATGGGAAACGAGACTTCGGCTGAAGAGGAGAGCTTCAGCGCTGGCCTGCTCGAATACCCCCACTACACGAGACCAGCAGTCTTTCGGGGGTGGGAGGTCCCCGGAGTTCTGGCCAGCGGGGACCACGCGCTGGTCGCGCGTTGGCGCTTCGCGCAGTCGCTAGCGAGAACCGCCCAGCTCAGACCTGATATCATCGAGGCTCGAGGTGGGCTGAGCGAGCGGGAGAGACTCCTGCTCGCCGAGTTCGGCTTGGAGCCGCTAACCTTGCAAGTCCGGACCCCTGGTCCATTCGACGCTGTTTCCTCCAGGAGCGATACCCCCAATGAACCCGACTGACCTGATCGACCGCGACGCCATCCGCGACGACGTGCCGGACTTCTCCCCCGGCGACACTCTCAAGGTGCACGTTAGAGTCGTGGAAGGCACCCGCGAGCGGGTCCAGATCTTCCAGGGGGCGGTCATCCGCCGTCAAGGGTCCGGTGTGAGGGAGACTTTCACGGTTCGTAAGCTCAGTTTCGGGGTCGGCGTGGAACGAACCTTCCCGCTGCATTCTCCAGTCCTCGCGAAGATCGAAGTGGTAACCAACGGTGACGTTCGTCGCGCCAAGCTGTACTACCTGCGCGACCGTACCGGCAAGGCCGCCAAGATCAAGGAGAAGCGCACTCCCACGGGCTCAGCGGCGAAGTAGTCCCGCCCCGACCTCCCAGGTCGCCAGCCGCTAGGTTCCGACAGCAGATCTGCCCCTTTGCCGTTAAGCACGGGGGTAGTCTCGGGCGATGGTGCCGATCAAGGATCTCCCGGCTTTCGCGGTCGTGTCCTTGGTTCTGGTTGCCATCCCCTGCCAGAGCATCATTTTCACGATCAGTAGTGCACTGACCTACGGAAAGCGCACGGCGTTGCTGAACGTGGCTGGCAACACGGTCGGCCTCGGTGCGAGTCTCATTGCCACTGGCCATAGGAGCTGACGGGACTTCAGGTGGCTGCCAGGACGCGGCGTAGGCTGCTGCTGGCCTGTCTGTCTGGTTTGGTTTTGGTGGCGGCTTGTTGTGGGGGCTCGTCGGCTGGTAGGGGGTCGGCTGGCTGGTCGACGCCTGGGGCGGTGGCTCGGGGTTTCGTCGTGTCGCGGTTGTCTTGTGCCGCTGGGGGTTACTGTGTCGGTGTCGGGGTGAGCGCGTCGGGTGTTGTGGGGACGGTCGTGTGGGACGGCAAGAGTTGGAGCAGGCCTGTCGGGGGTCCGTCTGGCGGTCCGGCCGGGTTGCGGCTGTTGTCGTGCGGCTCACCCGGTCTTTGCGTGGTGTCGGACGGTTCGACGTCACAGGTGTGGAACGGCCGGTCGTGGGGTCCGAGCGTCACGGTGACCGGCAACGGTGATAGGGGCGCAGCGCCGGGCGCTCAGCTGGCGGGCCTGGCGTGTAGCGCCGGCGATTTCTGCATGGCAGTCGATGATCAGCGCTCGACGTTGTTGTTCCAACACGGCCGTTGGGTGGCCGCTGGGCGTCTCGGGCCGTTACCGGCGGGGGCGGCGACAGCCGGCGGGTCTGTGGACGCTGGGGGCGTATCGTGTGGTTCGGCGTCGTCTTGTATGGTCGTCGACTCCGAAGGTTTCGCCTACCACTGGAACGGCAGGTCCTGGCAGGCTCCCCTCGACGTGCTCCCACCAGGCAACGCTTTCGTGTCATGTCCGACAGCGGCCTGGTGCATGGCGATCGACGCGCACAGCTACGAGGACGTGTGGGACTCCAAGGGTTGGGGTTCTTCGCTGTCGTTCGTGGACCCGCAAAGCATGCGACTGTCCCAACGGCCCGGCGAAGCGGGGCCCGTGCCGTGGGGTCAAGGTGACTTCGGGGTTCTCGCGCTGTCGTGCGGGTCTGCGTCGCTGTGCGCTGCGATCGACGACGCCGGCTACACGGTCACCTACCGCGACGGCCGCTGGACCCCGCCCGTCGACGTTGCCCCAGCCCTCGACAACACCGACACGGTCACCTGCACAGGCACCCTCGCCTGCCTGGCAGTCGCCGACGGCAAAGTCGCCGCCTACTACTCCTAACCCCACGCCGAAAGTCACGCCATCGTGTTCGACGTGGCGGCATACGGCACGCTTCCACCCCGGCGAGGTTTGCTTATCCCACGGTCGCGTGTGGTGATCGGCACGACGATCGCTGGAAGCACGGGCCGGGAGGTGAACGCGTTGGTCAAGACTACGAGGGCCGGCCGCAGCCGCCAATGCCAAAAGCGCCGGCCCGCTGGCGTTGGTGGGAGCCTGCGACATACCCCGACGCGACTCATACACCGCCGGCGAAGCGTGTCAGGCTGGAGTCCGATCCGGCGTTGTCTGACACCCCCAGGCGCGGTCGCAGGCTTCGACGACTTCGGACGGGCTTTGATTCGCGGAGGTATCCCTTAGCCGAAAACCCTGGCGCCTGCCGGGGGTTCAAGAGATCCCTCGACGACTGCTAAGAAACCGAACGTCGATGCTGGGCGGCAGTCGGGGCGTCTAAGACGGTTGTCGCCTGCGCGCTTTGACCGCTGTGCCGTAGGCACAGATCTCGGTCCAGTTCCCACCCATCTCCGAGGTGTCGAAGCGCATCGCGAGCACGGCGTCAGCGCCTTTGGCTGTAGCTTCGTCGACCATTCGGGAGATCACGTCTTGCCTGCTTGCGACGAGGTTCTTGGTCATCCCCTTGAGCTCTCCGCCGGCAAGTGACTTGAGTGCGGCACCGAGCTGCGAGCCGACGTTGCGGCTTCGGACGGTCAAGCCGAACACCTCGCCGAGCACTTCGGTGACCTCCCAGCCGGGAATGTCGTTCATGGTCGATATCAGCATCAGATTCGAGCATAGACCTATCCCGATGGTGCCGGGCGACGAGGCGGAGTCAACCTGCGACGACCACTGCGACGCCGGCCTTTTCGTGGGTGCCCCGAGCCCGGGCGTCGCGGGTTGCGAGGTCGGCATGGTGCTCGACGGCGGCTAGCGCCACAAGGGCGTCATAGACCGCTCCACCGGCGATATCCATCCGGCCCAGTACTTCGGTTAGTCGGCGCGCCGTCCTCGGGCCTAGCAGCAGAGGTGGGAAGAACCGCTCCTCTAGGAGGCGCGCAGCGTCTCTGGGCGCCATTCGGACGTCACCAGGCAGACGATCACCTCCGCCCGGCGTCGAGGAGGCCGAAGACTACCTCGTCATCGATCGCGGTATCGCCCGTGACGACCGGGACGACTCTTCAAGGTCCACCCTTGCGGTGCGACTTGCCGTGGCGAGCGGCCCGCACCTTCAGCTGCTCGCCCACGTAGTCGTCCATGTCGTGCACCCTGATCGCTGCCATAGAGCGTCACCTCTCCCGAGAACCGGCACCAGGAGGCGACGCTCAGGGACTGACGTATTAGACGCTCGGCGAGTCAGGTCAAGTTGGCGACCTATGCAATCTTCCGGAACACGAAGTCGAATCGACCGGCGAGTCTCGTGGAAGAATGGCGAGATGAAGATGGGCATCCCAGCCGAGAACCCGGGGTTGTGGGAACCGGCTAGCTGCACTGTCGGGGTAGGGACCTACTTAAGGAGGCGTCTACCGGGCAGCTCCTCGACTTCGTGGCGCCGTTGACGGAGGAGGGGATGTCTCGTCCGTCAACCCGACGTAGCGACCCGGATCGGCTGGAGGCTTTCAGCGACGGGGTTATGGCTGTGCTGATCACCCTGATGGCCTTCGACCTGCGAGAGCCGGGCGGGGGGACTTTGCGTGACCTCGCTCACAGCGTGCCCAGCCTGCTCGTCTACATACTCTCGTTCGCCTTCATTGGGATCTATTGGAGTAATCACCACCATCTTCTGCGTTCCACCGAGCGAATCAGTGGCGCGGTGATGTGGACGAACCTCCACCTGCTGTTTTGGCTGTCCCTCATACCGGTGCTCACCAAGTGGGTGGCGGACAACCACTCGGCCGCCCTGCCTGCTTGTGCCTATGGGGCGGCCGGCCTCGGGGCGGCGATCGCCTACGAGCTGCTTGTGTTGGCGATCGTGGCGGCCAACGGCTCAGCCTCGGAGGTCGCACGGGCCCTCGGCCACGACTTAAAGGGCAGGCTGTCCCCCATAGCCTACGCCGCTGGGCTCGGGCTGGCATGGGTGAGTCCGTGGATCTCCTACGCCCTATACGTTGGGGTCTCAGTCATGTGGTTCATGCCCGATCGACGCCTGAGCCGCCTGGACCTCGACGGGCGTTGAGCGTAAGCCGCCTCGTGCCTACCTAGTCCAGCTGCGGGCCTGTCCGCCTGGGCTCTATATGACCTATCGGCGCCAACGGTTGAGCCGGCGCTCGAGCAACTAGCTCGGGGTCGCGGTCGGCCTCCCAGCGTCTCAGCGGTGGCGTAGCATGACAGTCGTGAGTGAAGAAGTGCCCCGATGAGCGCCGAGGACCTCGAACGCTACGAGACCGAGATCGAACTTGCTCTCTACCAGGAGTACCGCGCCGTGCTCGCTATGTTTCGATACGTAGTAGAGACGGAACGGCGCTTCTACCTGGCCAACGAGGTTCAGGTAGAGCCGAGGGGCGAAGGGGAGCGAACTTTCTTCGAGATCTCCTTGAGGGACGCTTGGGTGTGGGACATGTACCGGCCTGCGAGGTTCGTCTCGTCGGTTCGGGTCCTCACCTTCAAGGACGTGAACGTCGAGGAGCTCCCCGACAAGGACTCATTCTGAGATGCCAGCGGCCCTCGCTTCGCGGCGGCGCGACCTCGGCGCCCACGGCGAGGACCTGGCGGCGCGCTGGTATCAGGAGCGGGGTTTCGCGGTGCTCGACCGCAACTGGCGATGTCCGCAGGGTGAGATCGACATCGTCGCCAGAAAAGACGACGTCCTCGTCTTCAGCGAGGTCAAGACCCGAACGTCGGACCTCTTCGGGGAGCCATTCGAGGCGGTAGGGCCAGCCAAGCAGCGAAAGTTGCGTCGCCTTGCCAGCGCCTGGCTTCGCACGACCCCAGCGGGAGTTGAGAGGCGGCGCTTTTTCACCGTGCGCTTCGACGTCGTCTCGGTCACCCCTGAGGCTCTGAGCGTCATCGAAGCCGCGTTTTGACTTCTGAGACGAAGATGGGCAGGTGCGGGCCATGCGTGCCTGTCGAACTGACTTTGTCGGAACCTCTCAGGCCGGAAGTTTCTTAGAATGAAGTCGCCCAAATCTCCAGGCTCACCAGCGACTCTCGCTGTGCATCTAGGCCGTCCGCCAGCCGAACCGGGCTCGCCGCTCAACCCCGCCCTCCTGCTCAGCTCCACGTTTCACCAGGGTGGCTCGCACTCCTACTCCCGCGACGGTAACCCCACATGGGAAGGATTCGAGGTGCTCGTCGGCGGGCTCGAAGGCGGAAGCTGCCTGACCTTCGCGTCGGGCATGGCGGCTATATCGGCGGTCGTCGAGACTCTGCCAGTGCCCGGGCGTATCGTCGTTGCGGCAGGGGCGTACAGCGGAACCCGCCGGTTCCTAGCCGACCTGTCGCAGCGAGGTCGCCTTCGCTTCAGGACGGTCGACGTCGCTGCGACCGACGAAGTCCTCGCCGTCTGCTCAGAGATAGCGGAGACCCCTGGGAGACCATCAGGAGACGAGGGGACATTCGGGGCGGGCGGACTTCTGTGGCTTGAGAGTCCGACGAACCCTCTGCTGGCGATAGCGGACATCGAAGCCCTCTCGGCCGGCGCCCACGGACTGGGCATGGATGTCGTCGTGGACAACACTTTCGCATCGCCGGTCGGCCAGCAGCCTCTCAAGATGGGAGCCGACGTCGTGGTGCACAGCGCTACGAAGATCCTGTCGGGCCACTCTGACGCGCTGATCGGGGCGGTAGTCACACGACGAGACGAGGTGCTGTCCCAGCTGGCGACCCGGCGCTCCTTGCACGGAGCCACCCCGGGTGTGCTGGAGTCCTGGCTGGCGCTTAGGGGAGCCCGCACGCTCCAACTCCGCCAGAGCAGGTCCGCCATGAGCGCCGGCCTTCTCGCACGGAGACTCGCAGAGCACCCCGGGGTGGTCAAGGTTTACTATCCGGGTCTGGGGACTCATCCCGGTCACGCTCGCGCTCGCCGGCAGATGAGCGACTTCGGGATCATGGTCAGCTTCGAGGTGGCCGGCGGGGCCGAAGCAGCGGACAAGGTGTGCGACGCCCTGTCGCTCGTATGCGTGGCAACAAGCTTAGGGGGAGTGGAGAGTCTTATAGAGCGCCGAGGCAGATGGGCGGGTGAAGAGGCTATTCCGGCAGGACTGTTGCGAATGTCGGTCGGGATAGAAGACCCCGAGGACCTTTGGGCTGACCTGTCGCAAGCTTTGGACCAAGCGAGCGGCTCAGTCCGCTGATCAGCGGCCCGGCCGTCGGGTGAGGCGGCGTTCCCAGCAGGGTCGGTGCCAGTGACGGCGAAGGTCCGGGTTTTCGGTCGGCACGACCACGACGTGCCCGACTCCGGGAGGGACCGTCTGCTGGCAACCCGGGCAGACGTAGGCCTTGAGCGCCTGAAACGGTTGAACGACCCGCACTTCGGCCCCGTCTTGTAGCGGGTTGGCTATATGCCAAAGGCGATCCCTGGGCTTCTCGGGCTTCTTGGCGCGACGTGTCACCTCTACATTGTGGGCTCGCTCCCAAAAGACGCGGGAACCTGACGTCGAGCGACCTGCGCCCTGGAGCCTTGGATGGGCGGGAGCCGTCGAAGCGGTGACGGCCCGGATGTCTCACCTGTGTCTTATCGTGTGAAGCAGCGCTCGGACGCCCGCATCACCGGCTCCCACCACCTCTTAGAGACTGGACTGGAGAAAAGGGTGCTTGCAACAGTTGCTTCTGCGACGCTGACAGGAGTCGAGGGTCAGGCGATATCAGTCGAGGTTCACGTGTCCAGGGGCCTGCCCAGTTTCTCGATCGTAGGCCTGCCGGACGCAGCCTGCCGAGAGTCGAGAGACAGGGTGAGGGCTGCGATCATCTCAAGCGGGCTGTCCTGGCCGCAGCACCGTGTTACGGTCAACCTCGCTCCGAGCGGTATCCGCAAGGGTGGTTCAGGCCTCGACCTTCCGGTGGCCATAGCCTTGCTTGTCGCCGACGGTCAGCTGCCAGCAAGGGTAGCTGAAAACGTCGGTTTCATAGGTGAGCTCGGCCTCGACGGGACGCTTAGAGGGGTTCCCGGCGTCCTGGCTAGAGCACATGCCTTGAGTGTCGCGCAGCTGGTTGTTCCCCCCGATTGCGCCGCCGAAGCAGCCACCGCCTCTGCTTTGCGAGCGGTCTCGGCACCGACCCTGTCCCGAGTTGTGGTCTGTCTGCAAGGGCGTGGGTCCTGGGACGAGCCGGTCGCTCGCGCCGCGATGGATTCTGTCGCGGCCCCGCCTGACCTTGCTGACGTGCGTGGCCAACCGCTCGCCAGGATGGCCGTCGAAGTCGCAGCAGCGGGAAGCCATCACCTGCTGATGGTCGGCCCGCCCGGGGCGGGCAAGACCATGCTTGCCGAGCGGCTTGTCGGTCTCCTACCGCCACTGACGACGACCGAGGCGCTCGAAGTAGCGAGGGTACACTCGGCGGCGGGCCTGCCCCTGCCCAGTAACGCTCTCCCGCTCCGGCCGCCCTTCAGGGCTCCCCATCACAGCTCGTCCCTCGTGTCGATTGTGGGTGGCGGCGGAGCGGCCATGAGACCGGGCGAGCTCAGCTGCGCCCACCGTGGGGTGCTCTTCTTGGACGAGCTCGGCGAGTTCTCGGCTGCGCTCCTCGACACCCTCCGCCAACCGCTTGAGGAGCGTCAGGTTCGTGTCAGCCGGGCCAAGGCGACGGCCATTTTCCCCTCCGACGTACTTCTTGTTGCTGCGATGAACCCATGCCCTTGCGGAGCCGACTCGGGGCCGGGATCGTGCCAATGCAGCGAAGCTGTCCGCCAGCGCTACAGGGCTCGTGTGTCGGGTCCGCTTCTCGACCGCTTCGACCTGCGAATCCGGCTCGACCGTCCAGAAGTAGCTGACCTACTGCGGTGCATCGCCGGCGACCGATCCCTCGGAGAGACCGAAGCCGGCGTCGAGCCCACTGCAACGGTGGCCGCGCGTGTGTCGAGAGCCCGCATGGTTGCGCGCCGGCGAGGTTTCCCGAGCAACTCGGCAATCCCATCTGCGAGCCTCGACCTGGCAGCTCCGCTATCGTCGGGCGCTCTAAGAGTGCTCGAGGTGCGCCTGCGTCAGGGACTTTTGAGCGCACGGGGTCTGCAACGCGTTCGAAGGGTTGCGCTTACCATCGCAGACCTGGACGGCTGGGAAGGAAAGCTGAGACCGGCCGACGTTTACGGAGCCCTGGCGTTGCGATCGAATGTACTGGCCGCCGAGCGACCTTTCGAGGCCGGATGTCTGAGCGCCGCGTGGCGGAGATGACACGTCCCGGCGACGAAGAGGACGCCTACGTGGCGGCGCTCAGCGCGCTGCCCGGTATGGGTCCGGCGAACCTCGTAAGCATTCTGCGCAACTACGACCCGCGTGCTGCGTGGCAGGCCGTCCAAGCGGGGACCTTGGAGCGGCCTAACGGGCGACCTGAATCGACTGCACATGCTTCGGAGAGTTGCAATGAGCGCCGTCCTGGAGCAGCCTGGCGGTTACTGACCGCAAAGGTCGACCCGCCAAAGTGGTGGAGACCCTTCGCCGCAAGAGGGATCCATGTGACCTGGAGCGGGCAGCCGGAGTTCCCAGAGGCTCTAGTGTCCGATCCTAGTCCGCCTGGGGCTGTGTTCTGGCGAGGACGGCTCGAAGCCCTGCGGGACCCGTGTGTTGCGGTGGTCGGGACGCGCAACGCTACGAGTTGTGGGATTGCTACCGCCTACGAGCTGGGTAGAGACCTTACGGCGGCGGGAGTCTGCGTGGTTAGCGGGCTGGCCATCGGCATCGACGGTGCCGCGCACAGGGGCGCTGTCGACGCGACGAAGGCCGGTGCGCCCTCAGCGCCAGTGGCTGTCGTGGCCAGCGGAGTGGACGTCGTCTACCCCAAGCGCAATGCAGTCCTCTGGGAGCAGGTGGCTACAAGCGGAGCTGTCGTGTCGGAAACGGCGCCCGGGAGGCCCGCTCAGGCGTGGCGCTTTCCTTCGCGCAACCGGATCATCGCTGGGCTGGCCCGCCTTGTCGTGGTGGTGGAATCCCACGCGCGAGGCGGGAGCCTTATAACAGTAGAGGCGGCCTTGGCGCGAGGGGTAGAGGTCCGGGCCGTCCCCGGCGCGGTGCGATCAGCTGCCAGTGAGGGTACGAACCAGCTTCTATACGAGGGCGCTGGTCTGGCGAGGGACGCCACCGATGTTCTAGACAGCCTGGGAATCTTTGATTCTGCCTCCTCTCGGCGGCTCCGCGGATCTGAGGCCCTCCCGCTGAGCATTCTTGGAAGATCGGTCCTCGACTCGATGGGCTGGTACCCGATGACACCCAACCAGTTGATCCTTAGTCGCCAGGTAAGCCCGGCGGAGGCTTTGCAAGCCCTCGACGAGCTAGTGGAAAGAGGCGCGGTAGTCGAAAGCGCTGGCCTCTATACTCGGGTGACTTGAGAGCTTCCCATCCCTCGCTGCCTACCGCAGGAGCGCAAGGCGCTCAGACGCACTGTTTCGTCGGACTATATGGGCAAATTATAGTGTTTTGGTGTGACATTGGCCGTACTTCACACACTGGAGTCCCAAGCGCGGGTACCCTCTAGCACCGTGAGGAGAAGTTTTCAGCCGAGGTGCAGCGATGGTTGAGACGTCGGAGGACGGACAAGCCGTCGACGATCTGTGGGCTCGTTACAAAGCGACAGGAGATCGTGCGTTGCGCGACGAACTGATCGTGCGATACTCGCCTCTCGTCAAGTTCGTTGCCGGCCGTGTCTCGGCCGGCCTGCCTCACAGCATCGAGCAGGCCGACTTGGTTAGCTACGGAATGTTCGGTCTGATTGACGCAATCGACAAGTTCGACTCCGAGCGGAACATCAAGTTTGAGACCTATGCGATCACCCGGATCAAAGGGGCGATCATCGACGAGCTACGTTCGATCGACTGGGTTCCCCGATCAGTGCGGACCAAGGCGAGGTCGGTGGAACGGGCATACGCGTCCCTTGAAGCGTCCCTTGGCAGAGCCCCAACCGATGCCGAGGTTGCCGCTGAGATGGAAGTCTCCGAGTCTGACCTGCAGAGCATCTTCAGCCAGATCTCGTATATCGGAATTGTCGGTCTTGACGAGGTCATCTCGGGTGGGGGGACCGATCGGGGGGAATCACTGACACTTGGTGACACCCTGGCTGATCGGGGCGACGGCCCTGTAGGGACCTTCGAAGTCGAGGAGATGAAACTGATCCTGGCTGGCGCCATCAACCGCCTAGGCGACCGTGAGAAGATCGTGCTCAGCCTCTACTACTACGAGGGACTTACGCTTGCGCAGATCGGCCAAGTCCTGGGTGTTACCGAAAGCCGGGTTTGCCAGATCCACACCAAGGCCGTGATGCTCCTGCGGTCACGGCTGTCGTCGGTGGAGCGCTGAGATACCCTGTGGTTCTGCAAGACATGATACGCCAAGAGGAGCCATCAGATTGGCCGTGGACTTTGTCATCTTCGGCTTCGCCGCGGCGTTGATGAGAGCAAGGTTCTCAGGCTAGACTCCGAAGGCAGTACGTCTTTTCAGGCGTAAATGCCAAAAGCGTCCGATAGATTCGAACGCGGAAACACACGACAAAACTATTAAATACCAAGAATACGCCTGGCTGTGCCCACGGTCACCCCGTCTAGGGGTGCTAACAGCTTGGCCTTTCACAAACCGCTGGGAAGGAGTTCACGATCATGGCCGTAGTCACCATGAGACAGCTTTTGGAGGCCGGAGTCCACTTCGGTCATCAGACCCGCCGCTGGAACCCGAAGATGAAGAGGTTTATCTTTGGCGAGCGTAACGGCATCTACATCATCGACCTCAACCAGACTCTGGAGCGCATAGACACCGCTTATTCGTTCGTCCGTGATCTCGTGGCCAACAATGGGAGCATCCTGTTTGTCGGCACGAAGAAGCAGACTCAGGATCCGATCTCGAATTACGCGACCCAATGCGGCATGCCTTACGTCAACGAGCGCTGGCTTGGAGGGATGCTGACCAACTTCTCTACTATCGCAGGTCGGGTCTCCAAGATGGCCGAGTACGACCGGATGCGCTCCGCAGGTGACTTCGAGGCTATGCCCAAGAAGGAGGCGCTGACCCTGAGTCGCGAGCTTGAGAAGCTCCACCGCAACCTGGGAGGAATCCGTAGCATGGGGCGGCTTCCTGACGCTGTGTTCGTGATCGACACCAAGAAGGAGCACATAGCGGTCACTGAGGCCAAGAAGCTGGGTCTTCCCATCGTGGCGGTGGTGGACACGAACTGCGACCCAGACGTCATCGACTATGTCATTCCCGGCAACGATGACGCTATCCGGGCTGGGAACCTGATGTGCCGGGTGATCGCTGAGGCTGTCGAGGAGGGCCGCTTCATAGCGGCCCGTCGGGCTTCGCGCTCCGGGCCGCAGCAGCCGACCCCCGAAGGCCCACGCCAGCTGACACGGGAGGAAGAAGCCGCACGGGAGGAGCAGCAGCGCCAGGCTCGCCGTCAAGCTGCGATAGCACAAGCCGAGCGTGAGGCACGTCTCGCAGCCGCTACCCGCGGGCCGGGCGAATCGCAGGCCACGCAGGACTCCGGCGGCGAGGCGGGGGAGGCGTCGGCACCCGGCGTCCCGGCGACAGGTGATACGTCGGATCAGACCGGCCCGTCGATGGTTGTCGACGGCGCAGCAGTTACCCAGGAATCAGACGAAGACTAGGAAGAACCAGATGGCCAGTTTCACAGCACAAGACGTAAAGGCCCTTAGGGACGCTACCGGGGCCGGAATGATGGACGCCAAGCGAGCACTGACGGAAACCGAAGGTGACTTCGCCGCTGCGACGGCGTGGCTTCGTGAGCGTGGTCTGGGCAAGGCAGCTGAGCGTTCCGGTCGGGACAACTCACAGGGCGCGGTAGCGGTGGTAGTCGAAGCGAACCGGGCTGCTCTCGTGGAGCTGAAGTCAGAGACGGACTTCGTCGCGAAGTCCCCACAGTTCGTGGATATGGTCGAGGATCTGGCCCGCCTCGTCGCACTAGAAGGCGTCGAAGCCCTGGACAGCAAGAAGGACTCGATCGACGACTTGCGTCTGACTCTGAGGGAGAATATCGAGGTTGGTCGTGTCGAGCGTTTCGAGGCCCCCCCGGGGCACGTGCTCGACTCGTACCTCCACGTGCAAAACGGGAGGGGAGTGAACGCGGTCCTAGTCGAGCTAGACGGTGGAACTCCAGAGCAGGCCCACGACGTAGCCGTGCACGTGGCTTTTGCCAGGCCGACCTTCGTAAGGCGGGACGAGGTTCCCGAGGCTGATGTCGCTTCGGAGAGGGCGACCTTGGAGGCGCAGACCCGTAACGAGGGCAAGCCTGAAGCGGCAGTAGCCAAAATCGTCGACGGGAAGCTCAACGGTTGGTATAAGCGGACGCCAGGCGGCGTCCTGCTTGAGCAGCCTTATGCCAAGGACGACAAACTGAGCGTCGAGCAGTTCCTCGGTGGCGTCAAGGTCACCCGTTTCGCCCAGGTGGTCATCGGGTCCTGAGCAAATCCTTTACGGTCGGGCTGCTGGCTGGAGCCCTCCGAGGAGGGGACAACCAGCAGTTCGTTCGGTTTTGGGAGCCGGGGTTGCACTTATCGCGGACGGTCGGTCTGTGCGCCACTAGTCTTGGTCTACTGTGAACTCGCAAGAAGCGATCTCCAAGCCGCCGTGGAGCAGGGTGCTGCTGAAACTCTCAGGCGAGGCGTTCGCCAGTGGAGCAGCGGACGAGACCATTGACGGCGTCGTCGTCGAGAGGATAGCCAAGGAGATAGCCGAAGTCTGCTCCTCCTTAGGCACTCAAGTGGCGATAGTCGTCGGTGGGGGAAACATCTGGCGTGGCACGACCGGGTTGGCTTCTGGGATGGACAGGGCTAGCGCCGATTACATGGGCATGCTCGCAACGGTGATCAATGCTCTGGCGCTTCAAGACGCCTTGGAGCGCCAGGGTCAGCCCACGCGAGTCCAGACCGCGATCGGTATGTCGCAGATCGCTGAGCCCTACATTCGGCTGAGGGCCATCCGGCATCTTGAGAAGGGGCGTGTCGTCGTCTTCGCGGCGGGCACCGGCAACCCTTTCTTCACCACCGACACGGCGGGAGCGCTGCGAGCGATCGAGATCGATGCTCAGGTGCTCTTGAAAGGGACGCACGGGGGTGCTGACGGCGTTTACGATGCCGATCCTAAGATCGACACGGATGCCCGCCTTCTGCACGAGGTCAGTTTCGACGAGGTGCTCGCCCGGGACCTTCGGGCGATGGACCTGACCGCCATCACCCTGTGCCGGGAGAACAGCTTGCCGATAAGAGTTTTCTCCATTATGACACCCGGGAACCTTCATGGCGTCCTCGGAGGCGAGCGGATAGGTACGCTTATCCGATAATGGAGGATAGCTACGTCGACGCCGTAATCGAGGACTGCCGCGCGAAGATGGAAAAAGCGGTGGAGCACACCCGCTCGGAGATGTCGACCATCAGGACCGGGAGGGCCGCCCCGGCGCTCGTTGAGAAGCTCAGAGTCGACTACTACGGCTCCGAGGTGCCTCTCCAGCAGCTGGCGGGGATTCAGGTGCCAGAGGCGAGGGTCATGGTGATATCCCCTTATGACAAGGGCTCTCTTCGAGCTATCGAGAAGGCGATCCAGAACTCCGACCTAGGGGTGAACCCCAACAATGACGGGACGACCATAAGACTTAACTTTCCGCCTCTTACCGAGGATCGTCGCAAGGAGATGGTCAAGGTCGCTCACCACAAAGCCGAAGAGGGCCGTGTCGCGGTGCGTGGGTGCCGCAGAAGCGCCCGCAAGGACCTCGAAACACTCGAAAAGGACGGAGAAATTTCGAGCGACGAGTTGGATCGTGCAGAGAAGGATCTCGACAAGGTGACCCACGAGCACGTCTCGGAGATCGATCGAATCCTGGTCCACAAGCAGGACGAACTTCTTTCCGTCTGAGGAGGACACCATGGACGAGCGCAATGAAGTGCCTCCCCGCCCAGACCCCAAGCATGGCGAAGGCGTGAGGATACTCAAAGCTGAGGAGGCCCAAGCGGCGTTGGACGCGGGCGAAGCCGGCGGGCGGCGGCCTGAAGACGAACTCCGATTCGGCGACGTTCCGCCGACGCCCTCGGGACCCCGGCCGGCTCACCGCTTCCCGCTTCCAGACTCCGTGGATCCAGCGGAGGCAGTATCGCTGCCGCCCCTCGCTCAGGGTCCCCCTGATCCGCCCAGAAGGCGTCACCGTCCGCCACCTCCGCCGCCCGCAGTTCGACGAACGCCAGCCGAGCTACTAACCGATCCCGAGGTTGTGCAGGATCCAGACTCTCCTGAGGGATCCGGCAAGGAGGAAAATGTCCAACAAGGAAAAGAGGTCCCTTTGACGTCTACCCAGGATCGCGGTTCCAGGCGCCGCTCCCCGGCCGGCGCTTCCCCTCCGGCAACCCCGGCCGGCCCCGTCGCGTTGGCGCCGTCGGGCGCTGACGACCGCACAACAGAGCTTGCCGTAGGCCCCGTTGGCGGAGAGGAGCCTTCCCTAGGTTCGATCTCGCTCAGCGGTTCCGCTCCGGAGATGCTCCATTGGACCGACCCTCCGACCGGCGACGTCCCCCGCCTCAACTTCGACGATGACGCTGTCTCCCCCCGCTCCGGCAACGAGGAGTGGAGTCCGCTTGGCGGACGCGAAGCCCACTGGCGGGACGAGCAGAGCTGGCATGAGGAGGACGTGCTGGAGGACCTAGTCAGCGACGAGCCACCTGTGGGAGCTCTCGACTCGAACCGGACTGAACACTCCGACCTCTACTCTTTCGACGAGGACTTTGAACGCGTCCGGGCGCGTGGCGCTGCAAGCCCGGTCATCGACCTCTCCGATCGCGACGGCGGCGAGCTCGATTCGGATCTCCGCCCCCGTCAGGCGGGTCGGTGGGGACGGACCCGCCCAGGGTCCCCGCGAAGGTCTGACGCCGCCACATCTGCTTTCGAGGACGGCTTCTCCGAGGACGGAGAGGAGCAAGACGACCTTCAGCCAAGCCGCGCTCAGGTAACGAGGCAACGCGACCCCGCTGCCAGGCGGGCAACGCCCCGCCGAGGTCGAGGGGCAGAATCTGGCGCTAGCTCGCCCAGGAGACCTGGCCAGCAGCGCCCAGGTCCGGTCAGGCCACCGTCTCGCCCTGGTTCGAACGGAGCCGATCCCCGTGACGACCTCCGCGGTCGGGTCATGGTCGGCGCCGGTCTGGCAGTAGCTCTGATAGTTGCGTACGCAGCGGGATCCAAAGGTCTCGTTGTCCTCGCTGCGGCCGTGTGTGTTCTTGCTGCGGCAGAGGCTTTCCGAATGGTGCAGGGGGCTGGCTTCAGTCCTGCCACCCTTATCGGGCTTGTTGCGACCGCCGGTACCGTCCTAGGCGCCTATTGGAAGGGATCCGAAGGGGTCGTGGTGGTAGCGGGGCTCACCTTTGCCGGCACGATCCTATGGTACGTACTGGGAGTTGTCGAAGCCAGGCCGTTGGTAAACGTCGCAGTGACGGTGATGATCTACTTCTGGGTGGGACTGCTAGGAGCCTTCTCGGCACTGCTTCTACGACAGCCTCATGGCAAGGGCGAGTTCCTCGGCGCTGTGCTCGTAGCTGTCGCCGCCGATATCGCCGCCTACTTCGTGGGACGGGCTGTCGGCAGTCGTGCCCTTGCCCCATCTATAAGTCCGAACAAGACGCTTGAAGGATACTTAGGTGGTGTGATCGGAGCGATCATCGTCGGTGCGATAGTAGGCAAGGCGCTTACGCCTTGGGGAGGTATGCGTCACGGTCTCGTTCTCGGCCTGCTGGTAGGCCTGATCGCTCCTGCGGGCGACCTATTCGAGTCCCTGCTCAAGCGGGATCTCCAGCTCAAGGACTCCGGGACGCTGCTGGGAGGTCATGGAGGAGTTCTGGACCGCTTCGACTCTCTTCTGCTTGCGCTGCCCGCAGCCTATTTCGTAGTCGTCTTCTTCAAGCTCTGACGCAGTTGCGAACGGTGAGCCTGGTCGGCTCGACCGGATCGATAGGCCGCCAAGCCGTGGACGTGGTGCTGGGAGCACCCGACGAGTTCCAGGTGGTCGCCATAGGAGCCCACCGCTCGTTTCGGACCCTGGCTGACCAGGCGCGGGTTTTAGGAGCGCAGCGAGTGGCCCTCGCCGACCCCTCAGGAGCAGCCGAGCTCGCCGAGATTCTTCCGAGGGGGGTCGAGCTTCTCGTGGGCGCCGGCGCGCTCGAGGCGATCTCGGTCGGAGCGGACGTCGTAGTTAATGGCGTCGTCGGCTTCGCGGGGCTTCCCGTAACGCTCGCCGCCCTCGAAGACGGCCGCCGGCTGGCGCTTGCGAACAAGGAATCTTTGATCGCGGGTGGCCCGGTCGTCCAGGCTGCTCGGCGTACCCCCGGGGCCGAGATCATCCCGGTCGACTCGGAACACTGCGCTATCCACCAATGCTTGCGCGCGATCCTTTCGCCGGGGGAGATGGCCGCGCTACCTGACATCGACGGGACACGGCTGCGGCGGATCATCCTCACCGCTAGCGGTGGGCCTTTCCGAGGCATGCCGTCGAGCGCGCTCCGCGAGGTGACGCTGGCCCAGGCCCTTGACCACCCGACGTGGTCAATGGGACCGAAGATCACGGTGGACTCATCGACCCTAATGAACAAAGGGCTTGAGGTGATCGAAGCCCACGAGCTTTTCGGTGTCGACTACGACGACGTGCAGGTCGTGGTGCACCCGCAGTCCGTAGTGCACTCGATGGTCGAAACAGCCGACGGAGCGACCCTGGCTCAGCTCTCCGACCCCGACATGCGACTCCCTATCGGCTACGCCCTCTCCTACCCGGAACGCCTGGGAACCCCCTTCGGCGCTCTGGACTGGACCGCAAGCCGCCAGCTCGACTTCGAGCCACCTGACCGGGATTCCTTTCCCTGCCTCGGCCTGGCCTACGAAGCAGGGCGCGCCGGCGGTTGTGCACCCGCGTGGCTCAACGGCGCAAACGAGGTTGCCGTCGAGGCATTCATCGGCGGGCGCATTCGCTGGGTTGACATTCCAAAGGTGATCCAGCAGGCCCTCGACAACTACAGCCTCGGTGTCCCAGGTAGCGTGGAGGACGTGCTCGAGGCTGATCGATCAGGGCGTCACTTCGCCCGTCTAGCCGTGGAGCGCTTGGGATCGACGAGCGCCAAGTGACCGGGACCGTATCGGACAAAGGTGGAGGCGGGACTGGACGGCTGGTACTGACTGGACGCCCCTCGGCGTTATCGTCCCGTAGCGAGAATGGCGTTGCGGGACAAGACGAGGGGTATGACTACCCAGGAGGCCGCCAGAAGCTGTCTCCGCCAAACCAGCTGCTCGACCTGGCCAAACTCGTCGGTGTAGCCGCTCTTATCGTGGTGGCAGGCTACGCGGCAGGTTACGGCGAGACGGTGCTGGCGACCCTCTTTCTCGCAGGCTGCATCGTCGCTCACGAGTTTGGCCATTACATTGCTGCCCGGACCGGAAAAGTGAAGGTGACAGAGTTCTTCTTCGGGTTCGGGCCGAGGGTGTGGTCAGTCCGTCGAGGTGAGACAGAGTACGGCGTCAAGGCGATACCCCTCGGGGGTTACTGCCGTATCGTCGGGATGAACAACCTCGAGGATGTCGACCCTGCCTTCGAGGAGCGCACTTACAGGCACGCCCCGTTTCTGCGCCGTTTCGTTATTGACGTGGCCGGCTCGGCGATGCACTTCCTCATCGCCTTGGTCTTGCTGTTTTCCATGTTCTTTTGGACAGGCGACCAGAGCGGCTATCTGTCGCAGGTCCCTGCTAGCAACCCAATCGCTCAGATCATCGGGTTTTCCGGCCAGACGAGCCCCGCCCAGCAGGCGGGTTTCAAGCTAGGCGATCGGATCGTCGCTATCGACGGGGTGCACTACGCCACGTGGACGCAGTTGGCGTCCTTCATCCAGGGACACCCCGGGGTTCCCCTGGATTTCACCGTCGACAGGGCTGGCCGGGACGTCACCCTTCACGCTACGCCCGTAGCGGCGGACACGGTTCCCAACGCAAGCTCCGCCGGCTTTCCCACCGGGAAAGTCGGAGTGCTGGGGATCGGGGTCAGCCCCCTCATCCACTCCTCGTTCCTGTCGTCGCTGAGCGACGCCGGGGGTGCGTTCGTGTCGGTGTCGGCGCGGACGCTCGATGCGCTTGGAGGGCTCGTGAGCTTCCACGGGGTGAGTGCCTTCGTCAACGAGTTGTCTAGCTCCAAGGCGGCATCGACCTCGTCGGAGCGTTTTACAACGGTCATAGGCCTTCCAAGCGTTATAAACGAGGCATCTCAGAGCGGCCTCCCCACACTGATCTGGCTTCTGGCGGTCGTAAACATCTCCATCGGCCTGTTCAACCTGGTTCCGCTGTTCCCATTAGACGGAGGTCGCGTCGCGGTGGACATCTACGAAGGCGTTCGCAGCATCAGACGGCCCTACCGCGTAGACATGGCGAAGCTTCTTCCGGTCATGTACGCCGGTCTCGCTGTTATTGCCGTCTTTGCCTTGGGGTCGATGTATATAGACCTGCGAAGCCTCAGCTGACTCTAAGGCAACCGGTAGCCTGGGGCCATGCCCGTATCCCCCGCTGTAAGGTTCCCGAGGCGACAAACCCGCCAGTTGATGGTCGGCTCCGTCCCGGTGGGAGGTGGCGCGCCTATCACGGTGCAGTCGATGACCACCACCAAGACAGCTGACGTCGACGGGACGCTCGCTCAGATCTACGCTCTCAAAGCCGCTGGCGCAGACATCGTGCGTTGCACCTGTAACGAGAAGGAGGCAGCGGAGGGCTTGGCGCGGATCGTACCGAGAAGCCCAGTACCGATCGTCGCGGACATACACTTCCACGTCGAGATGGCGCTTGCCGCTCTCGAAGCCGGCGTCAACTGCCTTCGTCTCAACCCGGGAAACCTGCGAAAGGCCGAGGAGATACGCCTAGTTGCGAGGGAGTGCAAGGACCGGGGCGTACCGGTGCGAATCGGCGTGAATGCAGGGTCCCTAGATCCCCGTCTGATGAAGAAGTATGGCGGTGCGACCCCCGAAGCGCTGGTTGAATCAGCCCAGATCGAGCTGGGGCTTTTCGCAGAAGAGGGCTTTGATAACGTAAAAATCTCGGTCAAGGCGTCGAACGTTCCGCTCATGATCGAGTCCTACCGTCAACTTTCCGAGGTCACCGACCATCCGCTCCACCTCGGGGTCACCGAAGCAGGACCCCCGCCGGCGGGTACGATCAAGAGCACTGCGGGAATAGCGACCCTGTTGTGTGAGGGCATCGGTGACACGATCAGGTACTCGCTCACCACCGACCCTGTCGAGGAAGCTAAGGCGGGCAGGGTGCTGCTCGAAGCCCTAGGTCTACGTAAGCGCACTTCAGTGGACTTGATAGCATGTCCTGCTTGTGGCCGTGCTGAGATCGACGTCTACAAAGTAGCGCAAGAGGCCCAGGCCGCCCTGGAGAACCGCCAGATACCCTTGCAAGTGGCCGTCATGGGATGCGTGGTCAACGGTCCTGGCGAGGCCCGTTCGGCCGACCTCGGTATTGCGGCCGGACGCCACAGGGGGCACCTATTCATACGGGGTCAGATCGTGAGGGTAGTGCCCGAAGCGGACATGGTAGCTGCCTTGGTCGACGAGGCCGAGAAGTTGGTCGCGGAAGGTTTCGAGGCCCGCCTCGCTGCCGCCGACACCACTGCGGCGAAAGAGGCAGAGGCCGACCGACTAGCCTTGCTGGATCATCGAGGGGCCGACGCCAACAACTCCCAAGCCAGGGTAGACCTGATAGCCAAGCGGCTCGAGTCGTAGCCAGTCTCCTCGACGGGACCGGCGGACTGTGGGGGTATAATGTAGGGAGAGCTTCTCTTCGGAGAAGTTTAACGGGCGTGGGTAGCACCTGTTTAGTGCAGGGCGCCCGCGCCTTTGTATTGCTGGTCAGACCAATGTAGGAAGCGCTCAGCGGCTTGTGGGTAGCAACAGTTCCGTCGTCAGGAAGCTAGAAAGGAGGAGAGTGCTAGTGGCCGATTCGGCAGCAGGGATCGTTTCAGTAATCGACCCGGTGCTCTCCTCAGCCGGTCTGGAGTTGTGGGATGTCGAGGTCACTCACGACACTGTGAGGGTTCTTGTGGACCGTTCCGGCGGGATCGATCTGGAGGCTCTCTCAGAGGCGGCGGGGACGTTGGTGGCCCCGATCCTCGACGCTCACCCCGAGCTCACCCCGCAGAGTCGCTATCACCTGGAAGTTTCGAGTCCGGGGATTGAAAGGAAGCTTCGCCGGCCTGAGCACTTTGCGCGCTATATCGGAGCCGAGATCTCGCTCAAGACCAGGGTCGACATTTTCGGAGGCCGCCGGCACCGTGGTGTCCTGATTGAAACGCGACAGGCGGGGGTCGTAGTGGAAATGGGCGAACCGCCAATGCAGACGTTGGTCGAGTACGACAGCATCGACTGGGCCCGAACGGTCGCTTCGTGGAACTCCACACTAAAGCAAAGGCCGACCGTCAACAACGAGCCGAAAGAAGCCGAATTATGAAAAGCGAATCCACCATCGACTTCCTAGACGCACTCCAGCAGATAGCGAAGGACAAGGGCATAAGCGTAGATACGCTGCTCGACGCCCTGGCGAACGCACTTCTTGCTGCCTACAAGCGGATGCCTGGCTCGGAGGAGTTTGCTTCGGTCACGATCGACCCTGACACTGGGGATATCCGCGTCTACGGCCAAGAGCTAGACGATGACGACAACGTTATCCGCGAGTGGGATGTCACTCCTAAGGATTTCGGGCGTATAGCCGCTCAGACAGCCAAGCAGGTGATGAACCAGCGGATCCGCGAGGCTGAGCGAGATCTCAAATATGAGGAGTACGCAGGCCGGGAAGGTGACATCGTCACCGGGATTATCCAGCAGAGTGACAACCGCTATACGCTGTTGGACTTAGGTAAGGTAGAGGCGCTTCTCCCGCAGGCCGAGCAGGTGCCTTACGAACGTTACGAGCACGGCGCGAGGCTGAAGGCTTACATAGTCGAGGTCCGCAAGACTGCCAAGGGGCCGCAGATAGTAGTGAGCAGGACGCACCCTGGGTTGATAAAGCGTCTCTTCGAGTTGGAAGTTCCCGAGATCTCCAGCGGAGTCGTCGAGATCAAGGCGGCTGCCCGCGAGCCTGGTCACCGCACGAAGATAGCCGTCTGGTCGAACGACTCTAACGTCGACCCCGTAGGGGCGTGTGTGGGGGCTCGCGGGGCGAGAGTGCGTATGGTAACCAACGAGTTGCGCGGCGAAAAGGTGGACATCGTCCCGTTCTCCGACGATCCCAGGGAGTTCGTCATGCGTGCGCTGCAGCCTGCCAAGGTGAAAGAGGTCCACCTAGACGACTTGACCGGCACTGCCACCGTGGTAGTCAACGACTTCCAGCTCTCGCTGGCCATCGGCAAGGAGGGTCAGAACGCCAGGTTGGCGGCACGTCTCACCGGTTGGCGCATTGACATAAAGAGCGAGACCCAGATCGCCGACGAGAGGGCCTTCGCCGACCAGGAGTGGGCTGAGGGCGAGTGGGTGGAAACGGAGTCCGGCGAAATGGTCTGGCAGCCGGCTGAGGGTGGCGAGGCAGTCTCCGCCGAGGCGTGGTCCTTGTCGGCGGACGAGGGTGCTCAGGACCAGGCGGCCGACGACGCGATGGTCGGCGAGACGGTTGCTTCTGACGCACCCGACGACGGCGGTGGTGCGCCGTAGTCGCCGCCGGAACACGCAAGTCCGATACGAGGGCCGCTAGAACCTGCATCGGATGTCGAAAGGTTCTTAACCCGTCTAACTTAGTGCGCCTGGTCTGGGAACCGGAGGGGACTATCGCGTGTCGGCGCACAGGACCGGGTCGCGGAGCGTGGATATGTAGGGACAAGAACGCGGCTACTCTAAGTCAGAGTTGCTTAGGGCTAGCCGTCAGTCGAAGGGCTTTCCAGAAGGCCTTTCGCTCCCAGGTACCTGCTGAAGCCGTCGCCCGGCTCACGTCGGAACTATCCGGGCGAACGCGACCACCCCAGGACGTGCGAGAATGTATAGACGATCACGATGCGTTGACTGAAGTTTCTCGCAGCCGAAAGTTGCGTAGTGAACCAAGTCGGGGATCACACGAGATTTCGAGAAGGGACTGACCGACCAACTTGGCCAAAAAGATTCGGGTGTACGAGCTAGGACGAGAGCTCGGCCTGACCAACAAGGAAGCTCTGGACCTGTGTATCTCGCTCGGTATCGGGGTCAAGAGCCATTCCTCGAGCATCGAGGATCAGCAGGCTGACCGAGTGCGCCGTAAGGCTGACCGAGAGGGCTTACGGCGCCCCGTTGGAGCGGTAGGCGCCGACGGCGAGCCGGCACTGCGCGAGGCGTCGTCCGCCGGCCAAGCCAGCGGACCCGAACCTCAACAGACCGAACCAGCGGCCTCGACGGCCTCGGACGCAACCGCACATAGCTCGCCAGCTGGTGTCACAGATCCTCCCGGCACTCCGGGATCAGGGAGTGCAGACGTCGGACGTCAGGAGTCCTCGCGCGTAGGGCGGGCGACGGTTCCGACGTCGGGTCATGGCTCTGCTTCCGAAGGCGAATCCAAGCCTGCGATATCGGTTGTCACCGCCGCGTCGACGAGATCGTCTTCGCCGGACCATGTTGAGACCGAGATGGCCAAAGTCGCGGTGGTAGAGACGGCTTTGCCGTCCTCTGCCGACGCGCTGACTCCTGCCCGCCCGGCTCCTTCCGCGAGCGCTCAGTCCGTTCATCAGGCCACGACCGCAGCCGTAGCTGGCGGGGATGCCCCGGAGGCACGTCGTGAAGCGACCGTCGAGTCGCCAGCCAGCGCTGAGAGTCATCCTTTAGATCCCGTCGAATCTAGAGTTAGCTCCATCCCCGATGCTGTGGCTCGTCCGGCCGTTCCAAAACGTCCTCATGGCCGAGACGACCAGCCTGGAAGCGGCACCGCGGAGCATGACTCCCCTGATCGTAGAACCCCTGCCGTCCCACGGCGGGCACCGCAACGCCCCGAGGCCCCTCTCTCAGCGCAAGGAGAGCAGCAGGCAGGGCAGACGCGGCTTCCGGCTGCCGGCTCCCCGGTCGGTCCGACAAGGCCTGTGCCCACGAGGCCTGCACAGTCAAGGCCCCTACACGAGCGTTCTGGCGGTCCGGCACCGGTCGTTGGACAGGACAACAGTCCCAGCCAGCAGGGCGACGCCCAGGCCAAGGCGGGTGGTCCGATGCTGTCGTCGACGGGTAAGCCGATACCGCCACCTCCCGGCGTGCGTCGTCCGCCCCTGTCAGCCTCAGGTAAGCCGATTCCTCCTCCTCCTGGTAGGCAGCCCCAGAGCCGTCCCGGACCCGTCGGGAGCCGTCCCTCCGGGCCCGGCGCAACAAGGCCGGCGATGGGCGGAGGAACCCGCAGCGGAGGGTTGCGCTCTGGTGCTCCGGGTGGGGCACCTGGCGGCGCTTGGAACCGTCCTGGGGGAGGAGCTCCCGGCGCTCGCCCCGGCCAGCCGGCGGGTGGGCCTGGAGGGCCGCCAGGCGCCCGCGGGGGCGCTTTTGGCAACCGAGGACGTCCTCAGGGTCGTCGTCCGACGCGCAGGCGCAGGCGCAACATCGAAGAGCTCGAAGCTCAGGAGATAACCCACTACTCTCCATCCAACGCGCCTATCCCCGACGGCGAAGTGATCGTCGAACGCGGAGCGACGGCGCAAGAGCTCGGCCCAAAGCTGAACCGCTCGGGCGCCGACGTCGTTAGGTTCTTGTTCCAGCAGGGCGAGATGGTCACTACGACCCAGTCCCTCTCCGACGAAATGATTGAGCTGTTCGCAGCGGAGATCGGCGCCTCGGTGCGTTTGGTGGACCCAGGCGAGGAGAAGGAGGCCGAGCTACAGGCCAAGTATTTCGACGACGAGGACGACAGTGAGACAGGCCTTGAGTCACGTCCTCCCGTCGTTACGGTCATGGGCCACGTGGATCACGGAAAGACCCTGCTCCTGGACCGAATCCGGGCCACGAACGTCGTAGCCGGCGAAGCCGGTGGGATCACCCAGCACATCGGCGCCTATCAGGTCGAATACCAAGGGCATCGGGTGACCTTTATCGACACTCCGGGCCACGAGGCCTTCACGGCGATGCGAGCCCGAGGTGCAGAAGTCACCGACATCGTTGTTCTCGTGGTCGCGGCCGACGACGGCATCATGCCCCAGACCGTGGAAGCACTCAACCACGCCAAGGCCGCTGACGTCCCGATAGTCGTGGCCATAAACAAGATTGACCGTGCCAATGCGGACCCCACCCGGGTGATGCAACAACTCTCCGAGTACGGCCTCGTGCCGGAGTCGTGGGGCGGTGACACGATCATGGTCGAGATCTCAGCGCTGCAGAACTTCGGGATCGAGGATCTCCTAGAGCAGGTTCTGCTCGTTGCCGAACTCGAGGAACTCGAGGCCAACCCGGACGGCCGTGCCAAAGGCACGGTCCTGGAAGCAAACCTTGACCCGGGGAAGGGTCCGGTGGCGACGGTAATCGTCCAGTCAGGTACGTTGCGCCAAGGCGATCCCATCGTCGCGGGTGCAGCGTGGGGTCGTGTCAAGGCTCTTCTTGACGAGAGTGGTTCCAACGTCAAAGAGGCCGGACCCTCGGCTCCCGTTCAGGTGCTCGGGTTCGGGTCCGTGCCTTCAGCCGGAGACGAATTCCGGGTGACGGACAAGGCGAAGACCGCTCGTGACATCGGCGAGCAACGCGAGCAGCGCTTCCGGGCGGCCGATTTGCGTCGTTCGTCGTCGGCGACTGGAACCGGAGCGAAGTTGGAGGATATCTTCGAGCAGATCCAGCGCGGTGAGACGGCCACGTTGAACCTGGTCCTGAAAGCCGACACTCAAGGTTCCCTGGAGGCTGTGACTGAGAGTCTTCGCAAGCTTGAGCGCGACGAGGTGAAGCTATCGTTCATCCATCGGGCTGTTGGTGGCATCACAGAGAACGACGTCACGCTGGCGCAAGCATCTAACGCCACGATCCTCGGCTTCAACGTCCGTCCCGACCGGGGGTCGCGCGATCTGGCAGAGCATCACGATGTCGAGATTAGAACGTATGAAATTATCTATAAGCTAATCGAAGATATCGAGAGCGCAATGGTGGGGATGCTCGCGCCTGAGTTCGAGGAGGTCGTCACAGGAGAGGCCGAGGTTCGCGAGATTTTCCGGGTACCGCGCGTGGGTGCTATCGCCGGTTGCTACGTCCGGCACGGCAAGATCACCCGTGGGTCCAAGGTGCGTTTCCTTCGGGACGGCGTGATCATCTGGAAGGGCGCTATCACCTCGCTCAAGCGCTTCAAGGAGGATGCCCGGGAGGTGAGCGAGGGCTTCGAATGTGGTGTGGGGCTCTCCAACAACCAGGACTTGCGCGAGGGTGACGTCATCGAGACCTTCGAAGACCGCGAGATCCCCCGGGAGCTGTCCAGGCTCTAGGGACAGTCCAGTTCCGCCCAATTGTTCACGGCAACGTTGACCGTCGAGTTGAGGCTTCGAGGCGTCAACTCTCTGAAGGAGAAGAGATCTATCGTGCGGCCAATACTCGACGGAGCGCGCAGGCGCTTTGCCGTGGCAGCGGCCGAGGTCGCGCACCAAGACGCATGGCAGCACGCCACGCTGGGGTTTGCTGCAGTCTCGGGGTCGCGTTCGCACGCCGAGACTGTCTTGGACAGCGTCGAGCGGTTCGTGTGGTCTTTCCCCGAGGTCGACGTCGTGTCAGTCGATCGCTACACTTGTGGCGGCGGAGGTTCGTGAGATGACCAACAGGCGCTCGAAGAAGACCCATGCCCACAGGTCGACCCGCGGGTACGCCCGGACAGCCAGGGTAAACGAGGTTCTGCGAGAGGTCCTAGCGGAGCAGCTCGAACGCATGGAGGTACAAGACGAGCGTCTAGGCATGCTCACGATCACCGGCGTCGAGTGCGAGCCTGACCTTCGCCACGCTACCGTGCTCATGTCTTCGATGGGAGAACCGCAGATCGAAGCCCTAGGGGCCATGCGAGTTTCGCTCCAGGCGGCGATATCTCGTGAACTACGCCTCAGGCGCACTCCGCAACTGCGCTTCACGGCCGACCCGGCTGTAGCAGCAGGTCAGCGGATCGAGGAGATCCTTGCGCAGATCCCTCGTAGCGTCGACGTTGAACCGCCAGGGCGTCTAGAGGAACCGGGAGCCGAAGTGGGAGGAACGGCCGAGACCACGCCGGGTGACGGCGGTGGCTGACGGGCTCGTGGTGGTGGACAAGCCTTCAGGCATGACCAGCCACGACGTCGTGGCCCGATGCAGGAGGATTTTCGGGCAGCGCAAAGTGGGCCACGCCGGAACGTTGGACCCGGACGCGACCGGTCTCCTCGTAGTGGCGCTCGGGAAGGCCACCCGCCTGATGCGCTACATGTCCGGCCTCGCGAAGAGCTACACGACCGAGATCGTGCTCGGAGAGGCGACTTCGACGCTCGACGACTCCGGAGAGGTCACCGCGACGTGGGACATGTCCGGAGTGACCTTGGAGGCCGCCGCGCAGGCGGCTACGTCGCTGACGGGACCTATCCTCCAAGTGCCGCCCATGGTCTCGGCGATCAAGGTGGGTGGCCGTCGCCTGTACGAACTGGCCAGGCAGGGAGTGGAAGTAGAGCGCACGCCTCGGTCGGTGAACATCGAACGCTTCGACCTGAGCGTTGCCGGCGCAGGCCCGCACGGCCCGGTGCTGTCAGCTCAGATCACATGCTCTTCGGGCACCTACGTCCGGTCGTTGGCCGAGGATCTCGGTCGGAGTCTCGGTGGGGGAGCGCACGTGCGGAACCTTCGCCGACAGTCGGTAGGACCGTGGCACCTGACCGACTCTTCGACTCTTGACACAGTCGGCGAAGCCTCTGTCATCCCACTGGCGGATTGCCTACCGTGGCTGGAGGCCGTACCCGTGAGCGTCGATGTCGAACGGAAGGTAAGCCACGGACGTAACCTTTCAGCGCAGGAGCTTCCCACATCCCACCCGGGGCCGTGGCGCCTCGTGTCCGGCGAAGGTTCGCTCCTGGCGGTCTA
Organism: Actinomycetes bacterium; assembly: GCA_021808665.1. The sequence continues at coordinate 68,164 of JAKBBA010000001.1, read as the reverse complement.
CGCCGCCGACGGCAGCGGCGGTGCACGCGCCGAGGTCGTAATGGAGGCCGCCGGATGAGACCAGACGGGCCTGGCGCCGCTTTATCGGGTTGCGCCCGGGTGCACTAGCCTCCCCGTAGATGCAGGTCCTTTTCTACCCCGGAGAGAGCCGCTCACCGCGCCCGTGCGCCGTGACCATAGGCGCCTACGACGGTGTCCACATCGGCCACCGCCTAGTCATCGACCGTGTGAAGAGCGTTGCCGCCGATCAGGGGCTCGCCTCGGCCGTGGTCACTTTCGACCGGCATCCGGCGTCGGTGGTACGGCCAGAGTCTGCTCCGATGCTGCTAACCGACATGGACCAGAAGTTGGAACTACTCGAACGCACCGGCGTCGACTACGTGCTGCTGGTGCACTTCGACGCGGAGCGCGCCTCGGAGAGTCCGGTGCGCTTCGTAGAGGAGGTGCTCGTAGGCGTCCTGGACACCAAGGCGGTCGTGGTCGGCCACGACTTTCACTTCGGCCACGACCGGTCGGGAAACGTGATCCTGCTCGGAGAACTGGGCTCCAAGCTCGGTTTCGACGTGACCGGTTTACGGCTCTTCAGCGGAGGGCTCGGACAGGAGCCGATATCGTCGACGCGGATACGGCGGTTGCTCGCACAGGGGTCGGTGGGCGAGGCGGCTTCTCTTCTAGGCAGACCTCACCAGGTTCGAGGGGTGGTCACCGACGGCGACAAAAGGGGTCGCCAACTGGGGTTTCCGACCGCGAACGTAACTTTCCCCGCAGCCATGGCCGTCCCCGCCGACGGGGTCTACGCTGGGTGGTACCAGCGCCATGATGGCGTCCGGCTGCCCGCCGCGATATCCCTTGGGAGGCGACCCACCTACTACGAGGCAAGGGCGGAGCGCCTGCTGGAAGCTCACCTGCTCGACTTCGAGGCCGACCTTTACGGGGAGCAGGCCAGGGTGGAGTTCGTAGCCCATCTGCGCGCTCAGGCCCGCTTCGAATCCTCGCAGGCGTTGGTAGACCAGATGCAGCGAGATGTCGAAACCACCCGTGAGGTGCTGGGGTGGGCGCCTGCCGTCCAGGACCAGCAGAACAGACCGGGGCTGAGCTCTAAGTGACCACCTCCCAGGCGCTCGGCTACCTCACTCTTCACCCGGGGCCGGCCGGCGGCGCTCGAGCTTCTTGATGGAGGTGATCCGCTTAGAGTCGAGGCGACGTCGGGTCGCGGATGCGGAGGGGCGCGTCGGGCGGCGCCGTTTCGGCTCCTCCAGCGCACGCGACAGCCTTGCAACCAGCCGTGCCAGCGCGAGGGCACGATTACGGCTCTGCGACCTGGTGTCGCTTGCGGAGGTCGACACCACCGGCCCTAGTTTGGCGCATATGCGCAACCGTGCCCACTCCGGCAAGCTCGCGGAGGCGGCCACGTTCAGAGTCGCCTCGGCCCTGGTGTGGGAGGTGTTGACGTGCTGGCCTCCCGGACCGCCCGACGTCGAAAATCGCCAAGCGATTTCGCTGCCATCGAGCTCCACACCGGTGGCGAGGTGTAGAGCGGTGCCGCTTTCAGCGTTCACCGTAACACCAAGCAGCGCGACCTTGGAGTGCTACCATGGAGGCACTATCGGCCGGTTCGGTCGCGCCCATATCTCGGTATGCCCCTCTAAGAGTCGGCGGAACGGGAGTTGCCGGGTCGCCGTAAGGTCGGTGTGCCATCGTCGACGATGCCAAGGAACCCTCACTTATGCCAGATAAAGCCGCAACAATAGCGACCTACCGCACGCACGACACCGACACCGGGTCCCCGGAGGTCCAGGTTGCTATCTTGAGCGAGCGTATCGCCCACCTGACGGAGCACCTTAAGGTCCACAAGGGCGACCATCACACCCGTCGTGGCCTGATGAAGCTGATCGGCCGCCGCCGTCGGCTTCTCGACTACGTCCGAAAGAACGACGTCGAGCGCTACAGGAGCCTGATCTCCAGGCTGGGCCTGCGCCGCTAGACCAACCGTCCACCCAGCGAGCGGCCCCGTTTCGGTCAGCTGCCAGTCGACGGTTTCCCGGCGCCGTGTCGGGAGGTCACCGACTGGGAACTGGCCCCCGGTCGCTCCTTGACAAGAAAGGAGCGACCGCGTGGTCGCCAATCCTGACCAACCCATATCCGTGTCGGTGCCTGTGAGCACAACCGACAAGGTTCTGTCCTTCGAGACGGGGCTCCTCGCCCCGCAAAGCCAAGGTGCTGTAGTCGCCAGGCTTGGCGACACGCTCGTGTTGGCAACCGCCAACGCAGCGTCGTCAGTCCGCGACGGCATCGACTTCTTCCCGCTTACCGTGGACGTGGAAGAAAAAATGTACGCTGCCGGGAAAATCCCAGGCTCGTTCTTTCGTCGCGAGGGTCGCCCTTCGGACACGGCGATCCTCACCGCCCGGCTCATTGATCGCCCCCTTAGGCCGAGCTTCGCCGACGGTTACCGCAACGAGACGCAGGTGGTGATCACCGTCCTCGGCGCTGACCTGGAGAATCCCCACGACGTGTTGGCTATTAACGCAGCTAGCGCGGCGCTCATGCTCTCGGGCATCCCCTTCGAGGGTCCTATCGGTGCTGTGCGGGTCGCCTACAGCGCGCAAGGAGTGTGGGAGCCGCACCCGACTTATCAAGAGGGTGACGACTCGGCTTTCGAGCTGGTAGTAGCCGGCCGCCAACTCGAAGACGGCGACATCGCCGTAATGATGGTCGAGGCCGGTGGCACTGAAGGCTCCTGGAAGCTCTACGAGAGCGGCGCACCCAAGGTGACCGAAGCTGTCATAGCCGAGGGTCTTGAGGCATCCAAGACGTGGATCCGCGAGAGCATCGAGGCGCAGCGGCAGTTGTTGGGTAAAGCAGGATCGCGGCCGCCCCTCGAATACGTCGCACAGCGTGACTACGGTGACGACGTGGCCGGCAGGGTCGCGTCCGTCGGGGCTGACCGCATCCGGGCGGCTTCGTCCATCACCGCCCGGGCGGAGCGGGACAAGGCGTTGTCTGACGCTGCCAAGGCGATAGCCGCCGACCTCGGCGAGGAGTTCGCCGGGCGCGAAGGCGAGATCAAGTCGGCTGTGAGATCCCTGACCAAGAAGGTCGTGCGTGAACGCATCGCCAACGAGGGGATCCGAATCGACGGGCGTACCTCCGAGCAGATCCGTCCCCTTTCGGCGAGGGTCGGGCTGATCCCGACAGCGCACGGTTCGGGACTGTTCCAGCGCGGCGAAACGCAGGTCCTGAACATCACTACCCTTGGAATGCCGCGCATGGACCAGCTTCTAGACACCATCGGCGTTGACGACAAGAAGCGCTACATGCACCACTACAACATGCCTCCGTATGCGAACGGTGAGACCGGGCGCGTCGGCAGTCCGAAGCGTCGCGAGATCGGACACGGCCTCCTCGCTGAGCGGGCCCTGCTGCCTGTCGTTCCGCCGGTAGACGAGTTCCCCTACGCGCTGCGTCTCGTGTCGGAGGTCCTGTCCTCCAACGGGTCGACCTCGATGGCCTCGGTCTGCTCGTCGAGCTTGTCGCTCATGGACGCCGGTGTGCCGATCAAGGCGCCAGTCGCTGGCATAGCGATGGGGCTCGTCAAAGTCGACGACAAGTACATAACCCTCACCGACATTCTCGGGGCCGAGGACGCATTCGGCGACATGGACTTCAAAGTCGCAGGCACGGCCGATTTCGTGACAGCTCTGCAGCTTGACACGAAGATCGACGGCCTGCCCGCCCAAGTGCTCACCGAGGCTCTCCACCAAGCGTACCGCGCCCGGATCGAGATCCTCTCGGTAATGGAGAAGGCGATCGCCGAACCGCGCAGCGACGTGCGCGGAACCGCACCTAAGATCGTCAGCTTGGAGATCCCGATTGACAAGATCGGCGAGGTGATCGGCCCGAAAGGTAAGGTCATCAATGCTCTTCAGCAGGAGACAGGGGCCGACATCGCAGTCGACGACGACGGAACGGTGGGTACTGTCACCATCGGAGCCAGAGACGGGGCTGCTGTAGCAGAAGCCCGCCGGCGGATAGAGATGATCCTCGACCCGCCTAAGGCCGAGGTAGGCGCTGTCTATCGCGGCAAGGTTGTAAACGTCACCAAGTTCGGGGCGTTCGTTAACATCCTCCCCGGCCGTGACGGACTCGTCCACATCTCCAAGTTGGGTCGCGGCAAGCGCGTAGAGCGCGTGGAGGACGTAGTCGACCTCGGAGACGAGATCGAAGTTCGCGTCGACGACATCGACCCTCAGGGCAAGGTGTCGCTGTCGGTCGTGGGAAGTCACGAAGATACCCCCGACACGGCGGAATCCCAGGCTTCCCCGGTAGCGCAAACCCAGGAGGACCAGGTAGAGGTGGTCTCCTTCGAAGCTACGTGGGAGGCTGAAGCGGCGGCGACCTTCGGAGACCTTGGACCCGAGGTTGCGTCCGGGGTAGGTGACGCCGAGGCTTCCAAGTCGCCGAGGCGCAATCCCCGCCGCCGGCGGAACTGACCGGGCCGGCGTGAGTCATCGCTCGACGACTCTCGATACTGGGCTGACGGTGCTCACCGAGCGGATGTCCGACATCCGCTCGGTGAGCGTAGGTTTCTGGGTGGGAACAGGCTCGGTCGACGAACCACCCCACCTGGCAGGTGCCTCGCATTTCCTCGAGCACCTGTTGTTCAAAGGGACCGAGGGTCGAAGCGCGCGTAGCATCGCGTTGGCGGTCGAGTCGGTGGGAGGTGACATGAACGCCTTCACCACCAAGGAGTACACGACTTTCTACGTCCGGCTCCTGTCAGACGACATCGTCATGGGGCTTGAGTTGATGTCCGACATCGTGTGGACCCCCGCTCTGCGCCCGGGTGAGCTCGAGACCGAACGCCAGGTGATCCTCGAAGAGATCCTGATGCACGCCGACGAACCCGCAGACCAGGTGCACGACCTGCTGGCCGAAGCGATGTTCCCTCGGCATCCTCTCGGACGGGAGGTTCTCGGTGACGTCGAGACGGTCAAGGCCATGACTGCCGATGACGTCGCCGGCTTTCACCACCAGCACTATCTTCCCGGTAACGTCGTCGTGGCGGTCGCCGGAGCCGTGGATCACGACCAGGTGGTGGATATCGTCGCGGGCCGCACGAGCCGCAGAGGTGGGGGGCCGCCCGCCCGTACCTCGCCCGTTGCTGCTCCCCTGGCCCGCCAAGACCTGCACAGAGACACAGAGCAGGCGCACCTCGCGGTCGCCGTGCCCGGCCCCGACCGCAACGACGAGGATCGCCACCGACTCGCCGTGGTCGAGCAGGTCCTTGGAGGCGGGATGGCTAGCCGCCTATTCCAAACGGTGCGCGAGGAGCGCGGTCTCGCCTACTCGGTCTACGCCTACCGACTCGGGTTCCAAGGAGCGGGAGCGCTAGCTGTCTACGCCGGGACGTCGCCATCGCGGGCTCCCGAGGTGTTGGACCTGCTGAACGCGGAGATCGACCGGATGGCCGCTCACGGCGTAACACCCGAGGAGATGGCATCGGCCAAGGGTCACATGCGAGGGGCGCTGGCGCTGGGCCTGGAGGACTCCGGGGCGAGGATGAGCCGGCTGGGCCATTCCCAGACAGTCCACGGTCGGGTTCGGCCGCTCGAAGAGGTCGAGCGTGACATTGAGTCCCTCACCCTAGAAGAGGTCAACGACGCAGCGCAGCGCTGGCTGAGCGGCCCCCGAACCGTCGTGTCGATCGGCCCGGGGACGCCATGAGGGTAGCGGTGCTCGGCGCGGGTGGACGCATGGGGGAGAGCGTCTGCGAGGCGGTCAGGGAGGCACCAGACCTGCAGCTGGTCGCGGCGGTCGACCCGTTCGCTGCGTCCACGCTGCCGGGTTCGGCTTCGTCGCCGGAGTCCCCCTCGCTTCGGCGCGACATATCCGCTGTAGCTGAGGCGGAGGCCGCCGTGGCCGTCGACTTCACCGTGGCTTCGAGCGCCCTCGAAAACGCCGAGTGGTGCGCGGCGAATGGTGTGCACCTGGTCATTGGCACGACCGGATTGGGCGCTGCCGGCACGGAACGTCTCGGTGAGTTGTTCCCTCCCCAAGGTCCCCTCGGGTGTGTCGTCGCCGCGAACTTTGCGATAGGAGCGGTGCTGATGATGCGCTTCGCCGAGATGGCAGCACCCTGGTTTGATACGGCAGAGATCGTCGAGCTCCACCACGACGCCAAAGTGGACGCACCCTCGGGAACGGCCCTCGCCACGGCTGAGCGTCTGGCTGCTGCGTCCGCGGAGTGGGGCGCCGACCCGACCGAGCATGAAGTCCTACCCGGAGTGCGCGGTGGGGTGGGTCCCGCCGGGATCCGGATTCACTCGGTGCGTATGAGAGGTATGGTCGCCCACCAAGAGGTGATATTGGGAGCCTCCGGCCAGACGCTCACGATCCGCCATGACTCGCTGGATCGACGGTCTTTCATGCCTGGCGTGCTGGCGGCAGTACGTCGTGTGGCGTCGCGTCCCGGCCTCACCGTCGGCTTGGAGGCGATCCTGTTCTGATACCCGGCGCCTTTGATCTGCTCCAGCCTGCGCGAAACCGGGTCACCGTGCGGATGAGTAAGGTTGGACCATGACCAATACAGCCACGTTCGGCGCCGTCGGATGCGCCATGGTCACGCCTTTCGACGCGGACCTCCGACTGGACGTGAAGGCGGCAGCGGATTTAGCTAAGTGGCTTTGCCTCCACGGCAACGATTTCTTAGTCGTTTCGGGGACTACCGGCGAGTCGCCGTCTTTAGGCGACGACGAGAAGAGGCGGCTCTGGGAGACCGTCGCGTCCAGCGTGGAGGTCCCAGTCCTGGCTGGGACGTCCACATCGGACACGGCTCACTCCGTCGAGTTGACACGTCTAGCAGTCGAATGCGGAGTGAGCGGAATTCTCGCAGTTACCCCCTATTACAACAGGCCTTCACAGGCGGGCATAGAGGCTCACTTCAGGGCGGTTGCCGCTGCGGCAGGGGACCTTCCAGTGGTGGCATATGACATACCCGTGCGGGCCGGTCGCAAGATCGACCCCGAAGTCATTTTGCGTCTCGCCGAGGACGGTGTGATAGCAGGGCTCAAAGACGCCACTGCCAACCCGGCGGCCACAGCTGAGCTGATCGCCCGAGCCCCGGAAGGCTTCGAGGTCTACAGCGGCAACGACGCCGACACGCTGAGCCTCCTAGCGGTGGGAGCCGTCGGAGTGATCTCGGTCGAGTCGCACTGGGCCGGGATGACGGTATCGGACATGGTTGCAGCCTTCTGCAAAGGCGACGTGGAGGCAGCGAGAGCGCTCAACGCACGTCTGATCGCCTCGCACCGCTTCCAGTCGAGCGACGAGGCTCCCAACCCAATACCTGCCAAGGCTGCAATGCGCGCCCTCGGCCATGCCGTCGGCCAGTGCAGACTTCCAATGGGAGATGCGCCGCCAGGCCTCGACGAAGCCGCCACCAGGTTGGTCGAGACCCTCCGTGGCTGACCCCGTCCGCGTCGTCTTCCTCGGCGGGCTCGGGGAGATCGGCCGTAACTGCGCTTGCATCGAAGTGGCCGGGAGGATCATGCTCCTCGACTGCGGGCTCATGTTCCCCGACTCCGACATGCCCGGCATCGACCTCGTGCTTCCCGACTTCTCATACCTTCGCGACAACGCGGAGCGCGTCGAGGCGGCGATCATCACCCACGGCCACGAGGACCACTGCGGCGGCTTGAGCTACCTTCTGCGGGAGTTGTCCTTCCCGATCTACGGGTCGGCTCTCAGCCTCGGTCTGGCTAGAAGCAGGATCGAGGAGGCGGGACTTCTCGACCGGACTGAGCTCATCGTCGTCTCCGACGGCGAGCGCCGTCAGATCGGCCCCTTCGACGTCGAGTTCATACCGGTCACTCACTCGGTGCCTCACGGCTTCGCTACGGCATTCCACACGCCCAGGGGAGTGATCCTGCACTCTGGCGACTTCAAGATAGACCTGACACCGGTGGACGGCAGGGCGACAGACCTGGCCAGGATGGGGGCGCTCGCTGACGGGCCGGGAGTGCGGTTGCTGCTTGCCGATTCCACCAACGCCGAAGAGGAAGGCCACACCGTCAGTGAGAGCAGGGTAGGGGGTGTCCTCGCCGGGTTGTTCGCAGCGAACCGCGACAGGAGGGTCATCGTCGCATGCTTCGCCAGCCACATCCACCGCGTTCAGCAGATCGCCAACGCCGCGATCGCCAACGGAAGGACGATCGCCACGCTCGGGCGTTCGATGGCCCGAAACGTTGCTCTGGCCCGGTCCATGGGGCTTCTGGACATCCCTTCGGCCAGCCTTGTGGACATCGAATCGGTCAAGGACCTAGATCCTCGACGGGTGTGCGTGATATGCACCGGATCCCAGGGGGAGCCCATGTCGGCGCTCGCCCTAATGGCATCCGGGGATAACCGGTGGATCAAGGTGGGTGACGGCGACTTGGTGGTCCTGTCATCGCACGCGATACCGGGAAACGAAACCAACGTAGGCAAGGTGATCGACGGGTTGATGCGCCGGGGAGCTGACGTGGTGCACTCGGGTCTCGCCGACGTGCACGTCAGCGGGCACGCTAAGCGGGACGAACTTCGGATCCTCCTGTCGCTGACTCGCCCCCACTGTTTCGTCCCGGTCCACGGCGAGTTCCGCCATCTCAGTCACCACGCTGCTCTGGCACGAGAAATGGGCGTAGCTCCGGAGAGGATCCTGCTGGCGGAGGACGGCGACATAGTCGAGTTGGGCGACGACGGGATCGACTTCGCCGGTGAGGTCCCAGCCGGGTACCTCTATGTAGACGGAATCGTCGGCGATGTCGGCCACGGTGTCCTACGCGATCGGAAGCTGCTAGCCGAGGAAGGGGTTGTGGTGGTGGTGGTGACCGTCGACGCCAAGACCGGTGAGATCCTAAGGGCACCTGAGATCATCACCCGGGGCTGGGTTCATGCCCCGGAAGCTGAGAGTCTCCTTGAGGAGGCCGCGAAGACGGTCCTAGACGCTGTCGAAAACGTTACGTCGTCGGGCCCTGTGGACGTCGAAGCGATCCGCAGGCGCGCGAGGGGAGCTCTCGGCCGGTTCGTCTCCCAGCGGACCCGTCGCCGCCCGATGATAGTCCCAGTAGTTACCGAGGTCTGATCCAGCTGCCGCTACTCCCAGCGGTGTTATTATCAGTTTTGCTGTGACTACTGCGACCCGACGGCCGTCAGGTCGACGAACTCCGAGCCGCAAAGCCGCCAAGGCTCGCCCGGTGTCGCGCGCGGCGAAGTCGGACGGCTCCGTAGCCCGCGACGGCCGGCGTCAGGCGAGGCTGTCTCGCCTCATCGGCCGTCAAGCTGACGACGTGTGGGGTCTTGTGCTAATCCTCGTCGGAGCCCTATCAGGTCTCGCCGTGTTCGGGGCTGGTCTCGCTGGTCCGGCCGGACGCGGCCTCGACGAGGTGACTGCCGACGGCTTCGGCTGGGCCCGAGTGTCGGTACCGTTTTTGGTGGCGTGCGTCGGGTGGGTGCTAGTTCGCGAGGTGCATCCCCGCCGGAACCGCTCGACGACGGTCGCCGCTGACCCGGTAGTGCGTCCCCCGGTCCGGGTCGGCGTCGGGGCAGCTTTACTGGTAGTCGTCGCCTCAGCCGTCTTTGACCTCGCCTCGCCGGTATCGCATTGGCGTGGCGACGTGGCGACCCTGCGCGGGTCGGGAGGGCTTGTCGGGATGGGAGTCGCCGGTCCTCTGCGGGCGGCTGTAGGCTCCGCTGGAAGTGCCCTGGTGCTGGCCGTTCTGGGTGCGATCGCCTTGCTGGTCATCACGGGGACTCCGGCGCGAAACGCTATCGGAGCCGTGGCGGCGCTGGCGGGTGCGGCCGCCCACTGGGCGGAGGCCGCAGCCAAATGGGTGGCGAGCCAGCCAGGCCGCTCCAGCCGTCTAGACGCCCACGGACGCCATCCGAGCTCCCCGCCGGGCACCAAAAGGGTGCCCTACGACGCCGAGAGCGATCAGAGCCCATCCACCCGGCGCTCTGGGAGGAGCTCGGCCAAGCCGCCAGAGCCGGGCGGCGAGAAGTCATCCCAAGACGTTGATTCTGCGTCACCGCCAACCGAGCGAAAAGCAGTTCCGATACACCTGCCACCACCGCCTGCGGCGATTGAGGACCCCGAGCAGCTGTCGATCAACCTCGGGCCGGCTGCCGAGGCGGGAGCGTGGCGCCTTCCGCCTGTAGCTCTGCTCAAGCGCTCGAAGGCGACGGAGATAGACCGCAAGGAGATAGAGGCAGCGGGCCGGACGTTAGAGGATGCCCTGGCAGCCCACGGTGTCGAGACCCGCCTCGTCGGAATGACCGTGGGGCCTACAGTCACCCGCTACGAGCTTGAGCTCGGCGCTGGCGTGAAAGTAGCCAAGGTGACGAACCTCCAGCGTGACATCGCATACGCCATGGCGGCGGCTGACGTCCGGATCCTCGCACCGATACCTGGAAAGTCCGCAATCGGGGTGGAAGTCCCTAACCGCCAGCGTCAGCTCGTGGCCGTCGGCGACATCTTGTCCTCCCCCGAGGCCAGGAGCGCCAGCCACCCGTTGGAGGTCGCGATGGGCCGCGACATCGCAGGCAGGCCGGTCCTGGAGAACCTTGCGACCATGCCTCACATCCTCATAGCTGGGGCCACCGGCGCCGGAAAGTCCTCCTGCATCAACTCGCTGATAACTTCGATACTCCTCCGGGCCACACCAGACCAGGTTCGCCTTATCCTCGTCGACCCCAAACGAGTCGAGCTGGGTCAGTACAACGGCTTGCCGCACCTGCTGACGGGTGTGGTTACCAACCCGAAGAAGGCGGCCAACGCATTGGCGTGGGCTGTGCACGAGATGGAACGGCGCTACGATCTGCTGGCCGAAGTCGGCGTACGCGACATCACCGGTTACAACGACGCATTCGACCGGGGCGAACTGAGCTCTGCCGGCTCGGGGATTCCTGCCGGGCCAGAACAACCAGCCGTGCGCTACGAACGACTCCCGTTCATCTTGGTGGTCGTAGACGAACTGAACGACTTGATGATGGTGGCGGCCCGTGACGTCGAGGAGTCGATCTGCCGTATCGCCCAGATGGCACGCGCCGTGGGCATTCACCTCGTGATCGCGACTCAGCGCCCGTCAGTGGACGTGATCACCGGTGTGATCAAAGCCAACGTGCCGTCGCGCCTGGCTTTTGCGGTCTCCTCCCTCGCTGACAGCAGGGTCATTCTCGACCAGCCAGGAGCTGAAAGGCTCATCGGCAAAGGCGACATGCTTTTGTTGACAGCGTCGTCGAGCGTCGCACGGCGGATCCAGGGTTCCTGGGTCGACGAGGACGAGGTCCGCAAGGTGGTCGCTTACTGGCGCCGGCAGTCCGAACCCCGATACGTAGAGGGAGTTGAGGGCAGCGACGAGTCGGGCTCGGCCAACGGCCTGCCTGACAGTGATGACAGCGACGACCTCCTCGAAGCCGCACGGGACCTCGTGGTCCGCTCTCAGCTTGGGTCCACTTCGATGCTCCAGCGCAAGCTTCGGGTTGGCTTCGCCAGGGCTGGAAGGATCATGGACCTGCTGGAGCAGCGTGGAGTAGTCGGACCCTCCGAGGGTTCCAAAGCCCGCAGCGTGCTCATGACCGTCGAAGAGTTGGAGAACCTCGCAGAGCAGGGCGGGTAGGGAACCGACCGGAAGGCGGTGGCTTCTCAGCCGGACCGCGGCAAAGGCGAACGTTGATCGCCTAGCATCTGTGGTCATATGAAAGCCCGTGCGCCCGGTTCGTCGGCGAACCTCGGACCCGGTTTCGACGTGCTGGCGGTAGCTCTTGACACGTACGTCGAGGTGGAGGTTGATCCTTCACGTCGACTCGAAGTAGTCACCACCGGCGAAGGAGCGGACCTCCCCGCCGACGAGAGCCACCTCGCAGCGCAAGTCGCTGTCAAGGTGGCAGGCAACGACCATCTGAGGATCCGAGTTCACTCCGAGATTCCGATCGGCCGAGGGCTAGGCTCCTCGGCGGCCTTGGCAGTGGCAGCTGCAGCTGCTGCGGGCGCCCCCAACCCGCTTGAGTGGGGCGTCTACGTGGACGGTCACCCCGAAAACGCCGCCGCTTCGTGCTTTGGCGGCTTGATAGCCGCCGCGGTTGTCGGTGGCCAGCCGGTTTGGCGTCGCCTCAGCCTCGACCCAGCCCTTAGTTTCGTGGCTGTCATACCGGACCGTCACCTATTGACCAGCGACGCCCGCGGCGCCCTCGCCGAAACAGTCAGCCGGGGCGACGCCGTGTTCAACCTGGGCAGGATGGGCCTGCTTCTCGCGGGTCTAGCCGACCATCGACAGCTCATCGCGCCGGCCGGAGACGACCGCTTGCACCAGGCGGCCCGCTCGGGGCTGTTCCCCGAGGCGCCAGAAATTCTTGAGGGCTTGCGCAGCGCCGGTGCCCTCACGTCGTTTTGGTCCGGAGCTGGGACAACGCTAATAGGAGTGTGCAGGTCACCGGATGCTGACGCGCTGCGCTCAATGGGTGAGTCGCTGATGGGTCACCTCGGCCTAACCGGGCGCTGTGTCGTTCTTCGGGCGGACCTTCCTGGCATGACAGTGGGGGCGTGACCCAGGTCGAGCGGCAGGCCGACTAGGTTTATCGGGTCCGGATACGTAACAGAGGAGCGATAGCGATGGCCACCTACGAGGGTTACTGCGTGAAGTGCAAGGAGAAGCGAGAGTTCGACGGCCACGAAGTCACTCTGGCTAACGGAAGGCTCGCTGCTCAAGGTACCTGCCCGGTCTGCTCGACGAAGATGAACAGGATGCTCGGGGTCAAAAAGTAGCCTAGATCAGTGCACATTCAAGGGTAGCGAAACCCCCAGGTCGCCTAGGCTGTGAGGTCTATGAAGTACTGGTTGGAGACGCTCGGCTGCCCTAAGAACCAGGTGGACTCCGACAAGCTCTCAGGTCTTCTAGAGGCCGACGGATACGTGCGAGCGGACGGCCCAGGCGGAGCCGATCTGGTCGTTGTCAACACGTGCGCGTTCATAGAAGCTGCCCGCCAGGAGTCCGTCGATGTGATACTCGAACTGGCAGCGCTTCGTCGAAGTGGGGCGCGACTAGCCGTGACAGGCTGCATGGCGCAGCGGTATGGCGAAGAGTTAGCCAGGGCGCTACCCGAAGCAGACATCGTCGCCGGTTTCGGGGCGCCGGTCGACAGGCGGCCCGCCGGCAGGCTCACCCAGCCCGCTGGCCAGCCGGTTGGGCTCCCGGCGAGCGCCCAGCGTCCCTCGTTCGACCTGCTCAACTTGCCCAGGCCCCCGCTCCGCTCGCCGTGGGCCTACGTCAAGGTGGCCGAGGGATGCGACCGCAAATGTGGCTTCTGCGCGATTCCCTCCTTCAGGGGGTCCCAACGCTCCCGGAGCTTTGAGTCGGTGATAGCCGAGGTAGAAGCGTTGGAGGTTGAAGAGGTCGTTCTCGTCGCCCAGGACCTAGCCTCCTACGGTCGTGACCGGGGGCAGGCACGATCCGGCCGTCCGATAGAAGCCCTCGTTCGCGCAGTAGCCGAACGGGTGAGCAGAGTCCGACTTTTATATCTGTACCCTTCGGAGCTCACGGACGGTCTGATAGACGTGATAGGTGGGACCGGCTGCGCTTACTTCGACCTCTCCCTCCAGCACGTGTCGCGTCCGCTTTTGCGGAGGATGCGCCGGTGGGGTGACGGGGAGCGTTTCATGGAACGCCTTGACAGGATCAGAAGCCAGTTCCCGGGAGCAGCGCTGCGCTCCTCCTTCATCGTCGGCTACCCAGGTGAAGCCGAGGAGGACCACGAGGCCCTCCTAACGTTCCTGGCAGAAGCTCAGCTCGACTGGGCGGGCTTTTTCGCCTTCTCCAACGAGGAGGGAACTTACGCCGCAACGCTCCCAGGCCATATCCCTCCTCACCTGGTGGCGGAACGTCTTGGTGAATGCCAGGAGCTTCAGGATCAGATAACCGCCCGCCAGCGTCTAAGCCTGGTCGGTGAGAAGACCCAGGTTCTGGTGGACCTGCCTGGAGTCGCGCGCAGCCACCGGGAAGCCCCGGAGATAGACGGGATTGTGACAGTGCCAGGCGACCGCCCCGCCGGCACATGGGCGGACGTAGTCGTCACCGGCGCTTTCGGCACCGACCTGCGAGCGGAGTGGCTCGCCTGATGGACGGTCGTAGCGGGGCCCGTTTCGAGTCGTCGGCGCTAGCCACCCCGGCTAATGCGATAACCGTCGCTCGGATACTTGCCACCCCACTTATGCTCATACTCATCGTCGATGTCGGGGTCTCTTGGTGGTCGGTCCTCGTGTGGGTTGGCGTGGCGTGCACTGATTTCGTGGACGGGTGGGTGGCGCGCCGGCAGGGGACCACGACCTCGGGAGCGTTCCTGGACCCGCTTGCCGACAAGATCCTCGTGATAGGAGCTCTCGCAGCTCTCGTGTCGGCAGGGCTCGTGGGTGTCGTCCCAGTGGCGGTCATCGCTGGCAGGGAACTCCTCATAAGCGTGTACCGTTCCCTCGTGGCCCGCCACGGAGTGTCGGTGCCGGCTAGGCCCCTGGCAAAGCTCAAGACCGCAACACAGGACCTCGCCGTCGGGTTGGTGCTTGCACCTTCGCTTGCCGGACGCTACCTGTGGGTGGGACGGGACGTGCTGTGGGTGGCGGCGGGATTGGCTGTCGTAAGTGGCGCCCAATACCTACTTGACAGTCACAGCCTTCCCACCGCTACCGTCGCCCAGATAGGTGATACCAAAGGAGAGGTGCCGGCTCCATGACCAGGGTTGAGGTCCTCGCTATCGGTACGGAGCTGCTGTTGGGTCAGGTGATTGACACGAACTCGGCATGGATAGGCGAGCAGTTGGCGCTGAACGGGATCGACTCGTACTACCAGACCAAAGTCGGGGACAACCTAGGACGTATCGTCGGCTGCCTGAGGGCGGCCCTCGCCCGAAGCGACGCCGTGATCTGCTGTGGCGGGCTCGGCCCGACGAAGGACGACATCACGCGTGAGGCCATCGCGGAGGTTCTCGGCGTTCCTTTGGAGCTCGACGAGGAAGTTGCTGTGCGCATCGAGGCTATGTTCGGAGCGAGAGGGCGCCGTATGACGGCCAACAACCTCCGCCAAGCCGAAGTCCCCAAAGGTGCCACTGTGATCACGCAAGAGAGGGGGACCGCTCCTGGGCTTGTGTGCCGTTTTGGGGACAGGAGCATCTACGCCGTGCCGGGAGTGCCCCACGAGATGCGCGAGATGATCAACCGGGCTGTCATACCGGATATCGTCGAACGCTCAGGGGAGCGGGCGGTGATCTACAGCAGGGTGCTTCGAACTTGGGGAATGGCCGAGTCTGCGCTCGACGAAGTTCTGACCGGCCGGATGGCAGCTTTGGACGAAGCCCGTCGACTGGGGCGTCCGGCCCCGACGATCGCCTTCCTTGCGAGCGGGATAGAAGGCCTGAAGGTCAGGATCACAGCGAAAGCCCCGAGCGAAGCCGAAGCCCGCGACCTGGTTGCGGCAGAGGAAGCGGAGGTCCGCGCCGTTCTCGGTGCAGCCGTCTTCGGGGTGGACGACGTCAACATGGAAGCCGCCGTGCTCGGCCTTCTAAGGGAGCGCGGACTCGGCCTCGCCCTTGCAGAGTCTCTGACAGGAGGCCTGGTGGGGAGCAGGTTGAGTGCGGTTCCAGGTGCCAGCGACGTATTCAGGGGCTCCGCTGTAGTGTACGCGTCGGCAGCGAAGCGCTCTGTCCTGGGCGTGTCGGATGGCCCCGTGGTGAGCGAACGGGCTGCGCTCGAGATGGCAGCCGGCGTCTGCCGTCTCTTCGACGCCGAAGTCGGAGTCTCCCTTACCGGGGTCGCCGGCCCCGACGAACAGGACGGCCAGCCGGTCGGCACGGTGTGGATCGGCCTTTCAGGCTCCGCGGTCGGCGGTGACACGGCTCACCTGATCCGCCTCGGTCGTTACGGCGGCGGGGACAGGGATCAGATCCGCCAGATTGCTTCCATCTCGGCTCTGGACCTGCTCCGGCGGAGCCTCATTGCAGAGGACGTTGCCCAATAGCAGTCTACGCAAAGGCGACGTCTGGGGCGACGACCAGCCGCGGCGGACGGTTACAGGCTATTCGCCCGGTAACCTACGTTCGTGCCAGGATCAATTTTAGGAAACGAAGTACGCCGCGTCGAGGACCCAGATCTCCTTCGAGGGAAGGGGACGTTTATCGCCAACATGGCGGTGCCGGGCATGGCTGCAGTGGCATTCGTGCGCTCCCCGTATGCGCACGCCAAGATCGTCGGGATCGAAACGGGCGAGGCTGAGCGGCGTCCCGGGGTCATAGCGGTGCTGCGCTTCGAGGACCTCGGAGTCGACCCTTACCACGGGTTCATGGTCCTAAACGAGGCTGCGGCACGCCCCTCCCTGGCCGCAGGCAAGGTCCGCTTTGTCGGCGAGGCTGTCGCGATGGTCGTAGCGGAGACCGAGGCCCAGGCCCAGGACGCGGTCGAATCGGTAGAGGTCAGCTACGACCCTCTGGGGGTAGCCGCGGACTTGGAGTACGCAGCTTCTCCGGGGGCACCGTTACAATTCGAGCAGCTTGGCACCAACGTCGTAGCCGGCAAGGCCGGTGTGGGCGACCCGCTCTCGGGGGCTGCCCGGGTTATCCGAGCAAGATTGGAGAACCAGCGGGTAGCTGTCGTTCCGATGGAAGGCGATGCCATCGCCGCGATTCCAGGCAACGGCGACGAAGACGGTTTCAAGATGACCGTCTACGTCTCTACGCAGATGCCCCACGGGTTCGCACGCCAGGCAAGCCGCATCCTCGGATACAGCCGCGGCGAGCTCAGGGTAATAACACCACACGTTGGCGGGGGTTTTGGTGCCAAAGCGGGGATCGGCGCCGAGCACGGGGCGGTGATCGCCGCTGCGCGTCTGCTCGGCCGGCCTCTGCGATGGGTGGCCGGACGGTCCGAGAACATGGTGGGGATGCCCCACGGTCGCGGCCAGATCCAGTGGGTAGAGGTGGGTTTCGACACCGACGGTGCCATCACTGGCATGCGCCTAAGAGTGCTCGGCGACGCTGGCGCCTACGCCGGCTTCGGAGGAGCGCTCGCTCTCGGCCCGACCCGGAACATGGCCCAGGGTGTATATGCCATACCTGAGATCCGCTACGACGTGGCGGCTGTGGTCACCAACACGACGCCAATGGGGGCGTTCAGAGGAGCGGGACGCCCCGAGGCCGCCGAACTTCTCGAACGGATCATGGACATCGCCGCTGACGAAATGGGATTGGACCCTGTCGACATACGTCGGCGCAACCTCCTTCCCCCCTTCGACGCTGACTACACGACTGTGATGGGGACCGTCTACGACACCGGCGATTACTCGAAGGCTCTGGACGAGGCTTTGAGGGTCGCCGGCTACGAGGAGCTTCGCTCCGAGCAGCAGCTCAGAAGGACCCGAGGAGACCGCTTGCAACTGGGCGTCGGCGTGTCCGTCTACGTCGAGGTGACCGCCGGGGGAGGCGGGGAAGAGTACGGGGCGCTCAAGGTGCACCCTGACGGCAGCGCGACGATATCGGTCGGCACTTCGGCGCACGGGCAGGGGCACGCAACTGCATTCGCGATGATCGTCTCGGACCTGCTGGGCATTCCGATCGACAGCATCCGCTTCGTACAGTCCGACACCGCCTTGGTGCCGAGAGGTGGAGGCACCGGGGGATCGAGATCGCTTCAAGTCGGCGGCAGCGCAGTGCTGATGGCGACGGAGGAGGTCCTGCGCCAAGCCAAAGACCTTGCGGCGTCCGAGCTGGAAGCGAGCGCCGCCGACATCGTGGTGTTCGACAGTGGTCGCTTGGGTGTCGCCGGTGTACCATCCCGGACGCTGAGCTGGGCCGACCTTGCGTCACTGTCGCAGTCCGGGCTTGAGGCGTCGGTCGACTTCAAAGTCGACGGGCCTACCTTCCCCTTCGGGGCGCACGTGTCGGTCGTCGAGGTAGACGTGGAGACCGGGGCCGTCCGCCCGTTGCGCCACGTTGCCGTGGACGACTGCGGCAGGATCGTCAACCCCTTATTAGTCCGAGGTCAGCAGCACGGGGGTATCGCCCAGGGTATGGCACAGGCCCTTTGGGAGCAGGTGGTCTTCGACCGCGACGGAAACCCCCTCACCGCCAACCTAGCGGATTATGCCATGCCGAGCGCGGCTGAGATGCCCAGCTTCGAAACAGCCAACACGGTCACTCCCACCCACCGGAACCCGCTTGGGGTTAAAGGCATTGGTGAGTCCGGGACCATTGGGGCTATGCCGGCGGTGCACAATGCTGTCGTCGACGCCGTATCGCACCTAGGAGTTCGACACATCCCCATGCCTTGCACGCCGCAAGCCGTCTGGGCTGCGGTCGAACTAGCAGCAAAGTCTGGGCCCCAGGTCCCCTGGAGCGAGCCGCCGGCTCTCTTCGACGCTCTGGAGGGACCCGAAACCGCCGATCCCGAAGCGGCCAGCGTCGACATATGAGACCTAGCCCCTGGAGCGCTCCCCTCCCTAGTTTCGTGGGACCGCCCGAACGCAGCGGCTCGCAGACCGACTTCAACGCCTCGCAGGCGCTTCGCTGAGTCCAGCCCGACAAAGCACGTATCGAACATGTGTTTGTGTGTATGATCTCGGCAGGGAACTACAGCAGTGCGATTCTGCTTGCGTTGCCTAGGTGATCGCCGGCTACCCGGAGGATGTCACACCCTCTTTGTAGCTTGAGGAGCCAAGAACACACCGACGTGGACATATCGAGAGGAAGCCGAGATGGAACGAGACAAGGCGCTGGACATGGCGATGAGCCAGATCGAGAAGCAGTTCGGCAAGGGCGCCATCATGAAGATGGGCGACAAGCTCGATATGAACATCGAAGCGATCCCGACCGGCGCTCTCGCTTTGGACATAGCCCTAGGAATCGGCGGCCTTCCGCGAGGGAGAGTCGTAGAGATATACGGGCCTGAGTCCTCCGGTAAGTCGACCCTGGCGATGCACGTGGTGGCTGAGGCCCAGCGTAACGGGGGCATCTGCGCTTACATCGACGCCGAGCACGCCATGGACCCCGTGTACGCCGCTGCGATCGGGGTTAACGTGGATGACCTGCTGATCTCACAGCCCGATACTGGCGAGCAGGCTCTTGAGATCGCCGACATGCTCATTCGCTCCGGGGCTTTGGACGTGATCGTCATCGACTCCGTTGCGGCCCTGACCCCTAGGGCTGAGATAGAGGGTGACATGGGGGACTCGCACGTGGGTCTACAGGCCCGGCTGATGTCCCAGGCTCTGCGCAAGCTGACAGCCACCCTCAACCGCTCCAACACGATCGCGATCTTTATCAACCAGCTCCGGGAGAAGATCGGCGTAATGTTCGGCTCTCCTGAGACAACCCCCGGCGGCCGAGCCCTCAAGTTCTATTCTTCGGTCCGTCTCGACATACGCCGGATCGAGTCGATCAAGGACGGGGCGGAGATCGTCGGGAACCGAACGAGGGTAAAGGTCGTGAAGAACAAGGTCAGCCCTCCTTTCAAGCAAGCCGAGTTCGACATCATGTACGGCAAGGGGATAAGCCGCGAGGGCTCTCTGCTCGACGTTGCAGTCGAACTCGGGATAGTAAAGAAGTCTGGCGCCTGGTACACCTACGAAGGGGAGCAGCTCGGCCAGGGCAGGGAGAACGCGAAGTCCTTCCTAGCGACGAACTTGGAGGTGATGATCGAAATATCCGAGAAGGTGCGCCAAAAGGTCGGTATAGGTGACGCCCCAGAGCCCGAGGCGGGGGTTGTCGCACCTGTCGGCGTCCGACTTGACGACGACGAGCCGATCAGCCTTGACGACTGACGGGGATCGCGCCTAAAGCCAGGATCTTCGTCCGACTGTGATATCCACGCCGGGGGCCGACGCTTTCCCGTCCGCCTGTACAATCGGGGTCGTGTCTCGCAGCTTCTACGTCCGTACATTCGGCTGTCAGATGAACGAGCACGACTCCGTGCGGATAGCGTCGATACTCGAAGCCGACGGGATGGTCCCGGCCTCCACAGCCGAGGATGCCGACGTGGTCGTGCTTAACACGTGCTGTATCAGGGAGAACGCCGACAACAAGTTCTACGGTCACCTCGGTGCCCTAAAGTCCGTGAAGGACAACCGCCCGGGAATGCAGATCGCCGTCGCAGGCTGCCTAGCCCAGAAGGACAAAGAGGCGATAGCCGAGCGGGCACCGTGGGTGGACGCCGTGTGGGGAACACACAACACAGCGAGAGCTGCCGAGCTGCTACGTGAAGCTCTCAGCTCTGATGGTGCGGTGTGCGAGATCATCGACAGTCCTGCCGGGGGCTCGGAGCCGCCGCCGGCCCTTCCGGTGAGACGCGACTCGCCCCACTCGGCCTGGGTTACTATCCAGGTCGGCTGCGACAACAACTGCGCTTTTTGCATAGTCCCTTCAGTTCGCGGAGCGGAGGCGAGCAAGTCGTTCTCGTCGATCATCGACGAGGTGACATCGCTTGCGGCTTCGGGGACGGTTGAAGTTACCTTACTCGGCCAGAACGTCAACTCCTACGGCAGGGATATAACCACCTCACTCCGCAGCGATGGCTCGTGGCGGGAGCGGGCCGACTTGGCAGGGCCCTTTTGGGTGGCAGGCGAACGCCCCCGGCCGCGGCCACTGTTCGCGGATCTGCTTCGGGCGGTTGCCTCCGTTCAGGGCATTCGAAGGGTTCGATACACGAGCCCTCACCCCAAGGACCTGAGGGCGGACACGATCGAGGTGATGGCTTCCGAGGAGGCGGTTTGCCCTCACCTGCACCTGCCGTTGCAGTCGGGCAGCGACGAAGTTCTGGCCGCAATGCACCGCGGCTACACCGCCTCCCGCTACCTCGAAAAGCTCGCCGCAGCCCGAGCGGCCGTAGAAGGCTTGGCTGTGACGACGGACATCATCGTCGGGTTCCCCGGCGAGACCGACCGGGACTTCGACGCGACGCTTGAAGTTGTCGCCGAAGCGGCCTACGACAGCGCGTACACCTTCATTTATTCGCCCCGCCCGGGCACGGAGTCGGCAGCGTGGACGGATCGTTTCGTTCCTGGCGACGTGATAGCCGAACGTTTCGAGCGTCTTCGGGTCGTGGTCGAGCGCTCGGCTCTGCTGAAGCATCAGGCCCGAGTTGGGATGATCGAAGAGTTGCTTATCGAGGGTCCATCCAAGCGTCGCCCGGAGATGGTCACAGGTCGCAGCGCCCAAGGGAAGTTGGTGCATTTCGCTGCGGGCGCTGCCGCGATCCCGGCAGGCGCGTGGGCGAACGTGCGGATCGTGCGCGCTGCTCCTCACCACCTTGAAGGCGAGCTCGTAGAAGTCACCGGCTTGCCCCGCCGCAGGACGTCGATCCCAGTGGTGGCAGCCTGAAGCACCTTGCCTTGGTCGGCTGCACTGCGTCGGGGAAGTCGGCACTCGCGGTCGAGCTTGCGAAGCGGGCCGGTAACATCGAGATCCTCAGCGGAGATTCGATGCAGGTCTACCGCTACATGGACATCGGCACGGCGAAGGCCACCTCGAAACAGAGGGGCGAGGTAGCCCATCACCTGCTCGACCTGACCGACCCTGACGACGACTTCGACGTGACCAGGTGGGCTTGCGAGGCGCGCGCGGTGCTAGCCGATATCGAAGCCAGGGGATCGGTAGCCCTGCTGGTCGGTGGTAGCGGCCTGTACGTGCAGGCGCTCCTCGACGGTCTCGACCCGCCCGGCAGATGGCCCGAGATCGCAGCTGAGCTCGAAGAAGAACCTGACACCGAGCGCCTATATCGGCGTCTTGTACTGGTTGATCCCCTGGGGGCCTCCAGGATGGAACCGACGAACCGCCGAAGGGTCATCCGGGCATTGGAGGCCACTCTCGGCAGCGGGAGACCTTTCTCCTCTTTCGGGCCGGGCTTGGGCTCCTACCCGCCTACGTCGTGGCACCTCGCGGGTCTGTGGCTGCCCCGTCCAGTGGTAGCGGAGCGTATATCGCTCCGACTCCAGTCGATGCTCGCAGAGGGCTTCGTTGAAGAGGTAAGGACCCTTTTGGAGCGTCCGCAGGGTTGGTCCCGCACCGCCCGCCAGGCGCTCGGGTACCGCGAGTTGGCTGCTCACCTGGAGAGCGACGTGCCGCTCGGGCAGGCCGTGGCCTTGGCGGAGAGCCACACCAGGCGTTTCTCAGTGCGCCAGAGGTCATGGTGGCGGCGCGACCCGAGAATAGCCTGGTATGAGACGGCGGAAAATCCCCTGGCGGTAGCCGACGCAATACTGAGAGACTGGAAAAGACGATGACCTCTACGCCAGTGACTTTGACGAAGATGCACGGACTGGCCAACGACTTCCTGGTCGGCTTGGATGTAGAAGCCGACGAGGCGGTCGCCCGGCGGTTGTGCGAACGACATACCGGGCTCGGAGCAGACGGGTTGATAGTCTCCCGGCGCCTCGGCCCTCACGGGCCCGCCTTCGATTTTCGCCTATGGAACGCAGATGGGTCGCAGGCGGAGATGAGCGGTAACGGGATGCGCTGCCTCGCACACGTCGCCTTGGACGCAGGCTGGATCGGTGAGGAGCAGCCTTTCGAAGTAGCCACCCCGGCCGGGATACGGCGGGTCAGCGTCCAACGGCGCGGTGACGGCATCACCTGGAGCGAGGTCGGCATGGGCACAGTCGGGCTCGAAGGTGCCGGCCCGGTCTGTAACGTCGGCAACGGGAGAATGTTCGTGAGTGTGGGAAACCCCCACCTCGTGGTCCTCGGCCCGGATCCGGCGGGCGTCGACGTGGCCGCGCTCGGACCGATGCTGGAGCGCAGCGTAAACGGTGGGGTCAACGTCGAGTTCGTGACACTCGGCCCCGATCCT
This sequence comes from Actinomycetes bacterium, assembly GCA_021808665.1. The sequence continues at coordinate 45,309 of JAKBBA010000001.1, read as the reverse complement.
GACACTGTCACGATGCGCGTGTGGGAGCGTGGCGTCGGGGAGACACAGGCGTGTGGCACAGGGTCGGTCGCCGCCGCGGCCGCGATGCGCCACTGGGGGCGGGTAGGGTCAGCGGTCACCGTAAACCAGCCCGGAGGTTCGGTCAGCGTGAACCTGAGCGCCGACGGTACTGCCACGCTTGCAGGTCCCTCCCATAAGGTCGCAACGTGCATGGTGAGCCCGTGGTAGGGGGCGGCCGTTGAGCCTCATCGAGCGCAGCTTCCGGGAGAAGATAGTACTAGTGGGTGTGACGGTCCCGCCCGGGTCGGAACGCGACACGGAGATGCACCTCGACGAGTTGTCGCTCCTTGTCGACACCGCCGGGGCGGACGAGGCGGGTCGCGTCTTGCAAAGGAGGGATCACCCCGACCCGGCGACTTTCATCGGCAGGGGCAAGGCCGAACAGCTTCGCGAGGTGTCGCAGGCGCTCGATGCGGATACGGTCGTCTTCGACGACGAGTTGTCGCCCGCGCAGTCACGCAACCTTGAAAAGATCCTCGGGCGCACCGCGATCGACCGTACCGCGGTGATACTCGACATCTTCGCCCAGAACGCCCGTACCCAGGAGGGCAAAGCGCAAGTTGAGCTAGCCCAGCTCCGCTACCGTTTGCCTCGACTGCGCGGGCGAGGCCATCAGCTTTCCCAGCAAGCCGGCGGCATCGGTACGAGAGGCCCAGGTGAAACCCAACTCGAAGTGGACCGCCGGCGCCTTTTGCAGCGGATGAACCGCCTAGAGAGAGACCTGGCGCGCCTGACCGAGCGGCGACGACTCCAGCGTAAGTCCCGCCGGCGCAGCCGTCTCGCAACAGTGTCGCTCGTCGGCTACACCAACGCTGGTAAGTCGACGCTGCTAAATCACCTGACCGACGCCGCGGTAGTAGCCGAGAACCGCCTGTTCGCGACACTCGACCCGCGGACTCGCCGTCTCGAGCTTCCCGGCGGGGAGTCGGTGCTCGTGTCCGACACGGTGGGATTCGTGAGGAAGCTTCCCCACCAGCTAGTTGAAGCATTCCGTTCAACTCTGGAGGTCGTGAGCGAGTCTGACCTGCTCGTGCACGTCGTCGACAGCTCCAGCCCCGATCCCGAATTGCAGATCGACGCTGTCCGCTCGGTGCTGGCGGAGATCGGCGCTTCACAAGTGACCGAACTGCTGGCGTTCAACAAGTCCGATATCGCACCCGACCAAGCCGGCCGCCTCGCCGACCGCAATCCCGGATCGGTCGTGCTGTCGGCAGCGACGGGGCTTGGAGTCGACGACCTCCTCGTGGCTGTGGGTGACCGGCTTCGAGCGCTTAGCGCCGTGGTCGAGATGCGCGTCCCTTACGGGCGCGGCGATGTTCTCGCTGCGGCTCACAGGGAAGGCGAAGTGCTGAGCGAGATCTACCACGAGTCATACGTCACTTTGAAAGTGCGCGTCGACCAGGCGGGGGCCGCCCGCTTCAAGGACTTCGTAGCCGAGCCTCTTACATGATCCCCAGACGTCTAGACCCAGCGAGGACTTCCCAGTGACCAACGCTGTTGCCTTCGTGCCACCCGCTTATCCCTACGACAGGCTCGATGCTGCCAAAGCTGTGGCGCAGGCCCGTTTCGGGAGGGTAATCGACCTGTCGATCGGCACGCCGGGTGATCCCCCGCCCTCTCTGGTCCTGCGGGCACTCGATCCCGACGACGACGCAGACCGCAGCGCCAGGGGGTACCCAGCCTCGATCGGTGGCGCAGACCTTCGACGGGCGATCGCGCAGTGGACTGATAGACGTTTCGGTGTCGCTATAGGTTCCGGCGATGTCGCAGTGTGTGTCGGGACGAAGGAGTTCGTCGCAACGACGCCGCACTGGCTGCATCTTCGAAACCCGACGAGAGACACGGTCCTGTTTCCTGCCGTGTCGTATCCGACCTACGAGATGGGTGCGCTGCTCGCCGGTCTGAGGGCGGTTCCGGTGGACATGAGCGAAGATTGGTCGATCGACGTGTCCTCCATCGACCCGGCGGACGCCCGCCGGGCTTTGATGCTCTGGGTGAACACACCCGGAAATCCCGCTGGAGGCCTCGACGACCTTGGCAAGGTCGCCGAATGGGGGATCGCGAACGGCGTTGCGGTGTTCAGCGACGAGTGCTATGCAGAGTTCACCTGGTCGGTTCCACCCTCGACGATTCTCGGCAAAGGTACGGGTGTGTCAGGGCTGGGAGGCGTCGTGGCAGTCCACTCCCTCTCCAAGAGGTCGAACATGGCCGGGCTTCGCCTTGGCTGGTATGCCGGGGACGCTGACATCGTCGGCTACCTGAGGGAAGTCCGCAAGCATGCAGGTCTGATGGTACCGGGACCAGTCCAGAGCGCCGGGGTCGCAGCCTTGGCGGATCAAAGCCACGTCGAGCTTCAACGGGGCCGGTATCTGGAGCGCATCCAGCGAGCAGCCGAGGTTTTGAAAGACGTCGGTGTAGCAGTGAAGCTCCCACGGGGTGGCTTCTATCTGTGGGCGGCCGCACCCGGGGGTGACGAATGGGCGTGGACGCAGGAACTCGCCGAGAGAGCAGGCGTGCTGGTCTCGCCAGGCTCCTTCTACGGTCCGGGAGGTTCGGGATACGTGCGCCTAGCGATGGTGTGTGGGATCGAGGACATCGAGGAGATGGCGCGCCGTCTCGGAGTCGCCTAATGAGCCGCCTGTTAGCAGACGCAGCAGCCCTGGTGGACGTCGCTTCGGTGAGCCACCATGAGCAGCGCATAGCGGACCATGTAGAAGCACGTCTGCGCTCTTTAGGCGATGGTCGCCTCGAAGTCCACCGGATATCGAACAACGTGCTAGCCCGGAGCAGTTTCGGCCGACCGTCGCGCCTGATAATCGCAGGGCACCTAGACACCGTGCCACCGAACGGCAATGACAAGGCCCGAGTTGCCGGTGACACCTTGTGGGGGCTGGGCGCTTCGGACATGAAAGGCGGCCTGTCAGTGATGCTTCACCTGGCAGATTCGCTTAGCCGATCAGATGTTTGGGGGACCAAACAACCGGCATTCGACGTCACCTTCGTGTTCTACTCGTGTGAGGAGGTTGACAGGAAATACAGCGGACTTCTCGAAATTGAGGGTGCCTCGCCTGAACTCCTTGTCGGCGACGCTGCGATCCTCGGCGAGCCAACAGGTTCCTACGTCGAGGCTGGCTGCCAGGGAGTCCTGAAGGCCTCGGTGACGTTTATCGGGTCCCGGGCTCACACCGCAAGACCGTGGATGGGATCGAACGCTATCCACCGTTCGGCTGACCTTCTCGCCAGGTTGGCTTCCTATCAGGAGAGGCGACCTGTAATCGACGGTTGCGAGTACAGAGAGGCCCTGCAGGCAGTCAAGTTCGACGCTGGAGTCGCTGGTAACGTCGTGCCGGACTGCGCGTCAGTAGTGCTAAATCACCGTTACGCTCCCGACCAGACCGACCTCGAAGCCGAGGAGGCCCTACGAGGGTGGATTGTGCCTTCATTGGATCCGAGCCGCGGTGACTCGGTCAGCGTGGTCGACCGTAGCCCTGCCGCCGCCCCGAACCTTGCCCACCCGGCGTTGTCCGCTCTTGTCCGGGCCAGTGGCAGGCCGCCCAGAGCGAAATTGGGATGGACCGACGTCGCCTTCTTCGCAGAGCGTGGTATGCCCGCTGTAAACTTCGGTCCCGGTGACCCAGAGCTAGCTCACACTAAAGACGAGTTTGTCACCCTCGGTGAACTTGTAGCAGTCAGAGATGCCATCGCAGCGTTGCTGGAGATCGACGCGTCCTAGAGCACAAGCCAAGTGTCCCTACGAAGCAGAGCATTGGCCGCTAAACCTACACCGACCACAACTCTAATCAAAGGCGGCGGAGCACGGTGACGACCTTCCCGTAGATAGTGATGTCTGCCGGGTCGTAGACCATAGGTTCGAGACTAGAATTTGAGGGCACTAGCACGATAGTGGAATCCTTGCGCTGGAACGTCTTCACAGTCGCCTCCCCGTCGGGTATCCCGGCCACGACGACGTCACCGTCGTTGGCTTCGGACTGCTGGCGTACGACCACGAAATCGCCGTCGAGGATCCCGGCTTCGACCATCGAGTCGCCTCGGACTCGTAGCATGAACAAAGTCCCGTCTCCGGTGAAGTCCTCTGGCAGAGGCAGGAGTTCCTCGACGTTATCTTGGGCGAGGACTCCTGTACCTGCGGCGACGTCGCCCACTAGGGGTACGTGGCGCGCCGGTCGCCTCTCGACGGGCGTAGCGGAAAGAGCGTCGTAGCGCACCTCGATAGCCCTGGGCTTGGTAGGGTCCCTACGAAGGAATCCCTGGCGGTGCAGGGTCTGCAGATGGGTATGGACCGTCGAGGACGAAGCTAGTCCTACTGCTTCACCTATTTCCCTTACTGACGGCGGGTATCCCCGCTCACGAACCTGAGCGGAGATGAAATCCAATATCTCCCGTCTCTTACCGGTCGGTTCACTGTCTGCCATGTCGGTGTCGCTCCTCGAAAGCGTTGGGAGGTTCTGCTGCCGGGCGGGCTCAGGGTGACTCGGCGAAGTCCACGCCTGACACCACATTTCATGCTATCACGACTGGAGCCCGGGGGCAAACATCTGTTCGATTTGGTCTTGACACCGAACAAATGTTCTATTAAGTTACGAACGTATGTTTCGCAGCGTGGTCCCAACCTCCGGAATGGCCGTAGATTGTCGAAGCCGGCTCTTCGATTGGGAGGAGGTGCAAGGTGACATCTCCTCGGCTTCGAAGCAAAGTTCTCGTGAGTTCCTAGTTGGGGAGTCCAGGTATCCGACTCCCAGTCCGCCGCTGCGAGGTGCTTGGGCTGCGAACCGAGTGTTGCGCAGGAGCTTGTGGGTGCTAATGATAGGGGTGGCGACCGCTTGGGCGATCGGAACGATCATGTCCGGGCAGCGGGCGAACGCTCAGGCGGGGGCGATTGGCTCGGCGGCGAGAGGCCCACAGACCGAGTCGATCGGCCAGATGAATGCGGCGAGCGAGGTCGTTTACGTGGTTGAACCGGGTGACACACTGTGGTCGATAGCCCACAGGCTCGACCCAGCGGGGGACGAGCGGCCGATAGTTGACCGTCTAGCTTCGCAGTTGCACGGCACGTCGATTTACCCCGGAGAGGCACTGCAGATACCTGATCACTAAAGGCATCGAGGCACACCCAAAGGTGTCTCGATTCCTGTTCGACCGAGCTTCTTTTTCCCGATTGGCGTGTTCGTGGGTCCTTATTCCGCGATTTTGTCATGTATAGCGATACCTTCGAGGGGATGCGCTGTCCCCGTTGCTCCTGCACGGAAGATCGGGTCGTTGATTCGCGTTCCGCCTTAGACGGTTCGGCGATTCGCCGTCGACGGGAATGCGGGGGGTGCGGGGCCCGCTTCACCACCTACGAACGCATTGAAGAGGTCCCGCTGGTAGTCGTAAAGCGCTCAGGTGAGCGCGAACTGTTCGATCGCGCGAAGGTAGCGGCTGGCGTGGCGGCCGCGTCGAAAAACCGGCCGGTAGGAGCGGAGGATATTGCACAGCTCAGTGCCGGCGTGGAGGAGTCGTTGCGTTTCGTAGGCGGCGAGGTGACCTACGAGCAGGTGGGTCTTGCGGTGCTGGAGCAACTCCGGCGGCTAGACGAAGTTGCCTACCTGCGCTTCGCCAGCGTGTACAAGGGCTTCTCCGGTGCCGGGGACTTCAGACGTGAGGCGGGGATGCTCGAACGGGCTTCCGCCGAGCCGTGACGCACAAGGGGCTCGTCCGGAGAGGACCTCACCGGATCTCGAGGGCCTCCTACTGCGATTAGAGTCGGAGGGGTTCTAGGTAGGAGAGGGACATGAGAGTAGGAATGCTTACCGGTGGCGGTGACTGCCCCGGGCTGAACGCCGTTATCCGAGCGGTCGTTCGCAAGGGTGAAGTCCGCTACGGAGACAGCTTTGTAGGCTTCCTCGACGGGTGGGAGGGGGTCATGGACAATCGCAGCACCGAATTGGACGTAGAACGCTGTAGGGGCATTCTGCCCCGTGGCGGAACGATCCTCGGAACGTCTCGGACCAACCCCTACAAGGTCGAAGGCGGAGTGGCGCGATGCCTGGCAACGCTACGCTCCCAGCGAATAGACGCATTGGTCGCGATCGGTGGCGACGATACCCTAGGGGTTGCGCACCGCTTGAGCGGCGAGGGCGTAGCGGTAGTGGGGGTTCCCAAGACCATCGACAACGACCTGTCGGCTACCGAGGTGACCTTCGGGTTCCACACAGCGGTTCAGATTGCCACGGACGCGATCGACCGCCTTCACACGACGGCGGAGTCCCACGACAGGGTCATAGTCTGCGAGGTGATGGGAAGGAACGCCGGATGGATAGCGACCTACGCCGGGATAGCCGGAGGTGCCGCTGAGATCCTTGTCCCCGAGGAGCCCTTCGACATAGACGTGATTTGCACCAAGCTGAAGAATCGGCATGCTAAAGGGCGGTTCGCTTCGATCGTCGTTGTCGCCGAAGGGGCCGTTCCTGCGGACGGCAGCCTGACGTTGGCTTCAGCGGAGCTCGACCAGTTTGGACACCCGAGATTGGGAGGCATAGCCAACGTGCTCGCCGGCGAGATCGAGAGGCGGACTGGCTTCGAGACTAGGGTGACTCTGCTCGGCCACGTCCAGCGCGGTGGCAGCCCCACAGCTTTCGACCGCGTCCTAGCGACACGGTTCGGGATAGCAGCCATAGATGCAGTCCATGACGGCGACTTCTCCACGATGGTGGCCCTCCAAGCTGACAAAATAGTCCGGGTTGCGCTGTCGGCGGCCGTTAGCGTCTCCAAGCAAGTCGACCCTGCGCTGCTCCACGGCGTCGCAGAGGTATTCTGGGGCTAGGAGTCCCATCCCAGTCCCCAAGGACTGGACCGTATCCGAAGGCGACCGAGGGACTTTAAGCGCTGACTACTGCGAAGGAGGGCCGTCGAATGCTCCTGCTGCGCCGAGGAGGTCGCACAGGGGGCCGAAGAGCCCCGGAGTTGCGGCGACAGACGTTCCGTTGGGAAACGAGTGCACTACTGCTCCCGCCTCGTGTGCTACCAGTTCTCCCGCGCGGAGATCCCACGGGCTTAGACCCCATTCGTAGTACCCGTCGAAACGACCCCCTCCCACCCACGACAAGTCGAGCGCTGCCGACCCGAACCTTCTAAGGTCTCTGATCTGGGGGAGGACCTTGGCTGCGATATCTCCTTGCCAGGCGCGCCACTCCGCCTTGTAGGCGAACCCGGTAGCGATGAGCGCCTCGGAGGCACTCACCGAGTTGGGCCTCACTCGGCAGCGGGATCCATTGCGGAACGCTCCGTGATGTCGGGCCGCAGCCCATGTCTCGGATCGGCAAGGGTCGACTACAAGGCCCACCACCGGAGCTCCGTCGATCTCCGCTGCGATCGAAACACAGTATTGCGGTATCGAGAAAAGGAAGTTAGTCGTACCGTCCAGCGGGTCGACAACCCAGCGGACTCCCGTCGTGCCTGCTCGGGCGCTGCCTTCTTCTGCCAACAGACCGTCGTCCGGTCTGCGGCTTAGCAAGACTCGGTTTACCTCGGCCTCCGATGAGCGGTCTACATCGGAGACCATGTCGGTGTTGGAGATCTTCGTCGAGAGTCCAGTGACGACCGCTCCCGAGCCGGGTGCCGCGCCACGAAGGACGTCGGCGCCTGCCATGGCAGCCTCGAATGCGGTGCGGGCCAGGTCTTCTACGAGAGGATCGCGCCAGTCGAAGTCGAAGCCGAAGGCCGCTTCGGCGCTTTCAGGTGGCAGGTCGGTTCGAACGGGTTCAGATTGCGCAGCCATGCAGACGTGTTTAGCCTACTGTCGCACTCGTGGCCGGCCATTTTTTCGACGAGCTTCCAGATGTGGCGCTCGCTATCTATGCTCATCCCGACGACGCCGAGGTTGCTGCCGGCGGAACTCTTGCACTGTGGGCTGCTAACGGGGCCGCTGTACATGTGTGCGTGTGCGCTAAGGGAGACAAGGGGTCATTGGACCCTTCTGCGCTCCCGGCTGAGCTAGCTGAGATCCGAAAGGCCGAGTCGGTTCGCGCAGGGTCGGTGCTCGGAGTGAAAAGTCGTTTCTGGCTCGACCATCCCGACGGGGAACTGGAGGACGGCCTGGAGTTGAGAGGGCAGCTGGTAACCCTTATCCGTGACCTCAGGCCAGACGTGGTCCTCGCTCCCGACCCTACGGCCGTGTTCTTCGGCCAGACCTACATTAACCACCGAGACCATCGCGTAACCGGTTGGGCTGCTATCGACGCTGTGGTTCCCGGTGCGGCGAACCCCCACTACTTTCCCGGTTCGAGACCTGCACACGCTGTCCGTACACTGCTTTTGTCGGGAACTCTCGAGCCCGACGTCTGGGTCGACGTCACAACCAGCATCGGAGCTAAGGAGGACGCCGTCGTCTGCCATGAAAGCCAGATCGGAGACGGTTGGGACTTGGTCAGGCGCTCTGTGCGGAGCAGGGCCGCCGACGCAGGCAAGAAAGCCGGGACGCGTTTTGCTGAGGGTTTCCGCCAAGTTCTTCTCGGGTAGGCGGCGATCTGCTCAATACAACAGTTGGCGATCTGCGCAATACAATAGTTACGGTGGGAGAGGGCTCGAGGAGATGGGTGCTTCATGTTGACATGGACGCTTTCTTCGCCTCGGTGGAGGCCGTCGACGACCCGAATCTGGTGGGACAGGCCGTCATCGTCGGAGGCGAAGGCCGCAGGGGCGTGGTCGCTTCGTGCAGCTACGAGGCGCGTTCGTTTGGGGTCCGATCGGCAATGCCCTCCGTCGAGGCTCGAAGGTTGTGCCCTTCGGCTGTCTTCGTGGCTCCGCGCCACGGTCGCTACGCGCAGGTGAGCAGGAAACTCCACGAAGTCTTCGCTGGGTTCACGCCGTTAGTGGAAGGGATATCACTCGACGAGGCATTTCTCGACGTGACCGGAGCTGAGGGGATCTACGGCCCGCCTGCGACGATCGGGGCGCTGATCCGCAGTCGAGTCTTCGAATCGACAGGTTTGGTCTGCTCAGTTGGGGGCTCTCGAGTGAAGTTCGTAGCCAAGATGGCCTCCAAGGCTGCGAAGCCGCAAGTAGCTCGCAGTTTTGAACGGCGACACCGGTCGCATGAGACCGCGAAGACACCTTCGCGGTCCGACGGATCCCAAGACAGCGGGGCCGCAGACAGTGGCGGACCCGGGTCAGGAGTCTTCATAGTCCCCGAGGGCCAAGAGGTAGCGTTCTTACATCCTCACCCAGTCGAGGCTTTGTGGGGGGTCGGGCCCGCAACGTCGTCGCGCTTGGCACGGATGGGGATCAAGACGGTTGGTGACCTTGCCTCGGTGCCTCCCCGGACCCTTGAGGAGGTCCTCGGGCGGGCCAACGGGGCTCACCTCGCCCGGCTCGCCCGGGGCATAGATGAGCGGGTGGTGCAGCCCGAGCGCGCGACCAAGTCGATCAGCCAGGAGGAGACCTTCGGCGACGACCGTTTCGGCGTCGACAGTCTCAGAGTGCCGGTGCTGGGCATGGCAGACTCTGTGTCGAGTCGGCTTCGGCAAGCGGAAATGCGCGCAAGAACCGTTACGATCAAGGTCCGCTACCGTGACATGACGACTCGTACTAGGTCCCACACATTCAAGGGGCGAACCGACAACAGCACCGACATCGCAAGAGCAGCCCTCGGTCTGCTCGCCGAAGCGCACTGTGAGCGGGGTGTCAGGCTGATCGGGGTAAGCCTCACGAACCTAGCCGAGCATGCCGGGACCGAAGCGTCGCAGCTAAGTTTGGACCTTGGGGGCGCAGCGGGAAGCAGCCCGTCGCCGAGCCAGGCGGCCAGCATCGCCGTGGACGAAGTGCGCCGCAAATTTGGTCCCGAATCGCTGACCACAGCCGCCCTAGTCGGCCCAGCGCGCCGCAATGTAGGACTTTCATGAGGATCGCGACACAAGGAGCCCGCGTTGCCGTACCTTTTCCGTGGTGAGATGATGGAGTTGGAGGCTTAAGGTGCCGCTCAACGAGAACGAACAACGAATACTTGCCGAGATCGAACGTCAGTTCCACTCGCAAAACCCCAAATCGGCTGAACTGCTCGCTTCGACGACCCTTCAGCGCTATTTGGCTCGCAAATGCAAGTGGGCTGCCCTCGGTTCTGTCGTGGGCCTGGCCTTGCTTCTGGGAGCCTTCGCGTTCAACTGGCTGCTAGCGGTCGTCGGGTTTCTCATTATGCTGTCCAGCGCAATAGTCCTCGCAACGAACCTCATACGCATGAGCAGGCTAGGCGTAGAACAGATGACCCAGACCATACGTTCCCGTAACCCGAACCAGTCGCTCTCCGAACTGGCGCGTAAGTTCCGGGAGCGCTTCGGCGGTGACGGTCGGATCTGACCTCAGCGCTCGGATCTGATCTTAGAGGATCGCTCTAGTCGGGGTCGGACTAGCAACCAGCGCCGTACCCTTTGTCGGCGGCTCTGATTTCTTGTAAGCGCTCTGGCAGTTTCGGAGGACAGGTTGAGCGCGGCTTTCGCCGAAGCGGTATCGAAAGTCTGTGCGAAGGATGCCCGTTCAGCGAGACCTGCAAGCTCGGACAATCTGGTTAGGTCGCTGGTCGAAAAGACGCTCCTCCGAACAGAAGCGGCGGCACCGACCACTGCGTGGTCGGTGCTGGGAACCTGGGAAGTAGATACGCTGAGCGAAGGCTGCCGCAGGCTGAGCTTGGCAACAAGTTCGCCGACCGTCTCGGATTCGTGCCGGCTCACCCCCAGCCAGGCCAGCTCCTCTTCCGCCTCCTCCCAGGCGGCAAGGGCGACGCTACGCGGCCCCGCCATCGACGCCAGGACGCGTCTGATTCGGCGTCGTGTGATGCGGGCGGCGCCGGCCAGCCCAATCCAGGCCAAGACGAGGCCGGCGAGGGCAAGGGGCGCCAACCACCATGGGGTCGAAGAGCCTTTGGAGTTACCTGTAGCCGTCTGAGCGTCGGCGGCCGATCCGGAGCTGCTGCTCTGCCCCGCGGCCGCCTTCGCGTGCCCCGCTGGGACTGTCGCCGAGGGGTTGGCCGGTGCCGCAGTGTTAGGGCTTTGAGGGGTTAGCTGAGCGGAGGAGGACGCGACAGGGTCGTAGCCGTTGGCTCCCGGGACGGAGAAACCTGGTGTGGGCTCGAAGGGCACCCACCCGTACTGGGGGCCGAAGTACACCTCGGGCCAGGTGTGCGCGTCCGAGTCGAGGACTTGGTAGCCACCTGTGACAGCGTTCCCGGTGGCAAAGCCGACACCGAGCCTTGTAGGGACGCCGACCTCGCGTGCCAAGACAGCGAAGGCTGCGGCGAACTGTTGGCAGTAACCCGCCCTGGTGTCGAAGAGGAACGTGGTAAGCGCTGTAGTGCCGGAACCGTCCGTTGGCGGCTGAAGGGTGTAGCGAAATAAGGGGCTGGTCAGGTAGCCCTGTATGGCAAGCGCCTTGGCGTACTGGCTGGAGGCGTTGGCGGTGATCTGCTGCGCAAGCAGCTTGACGCTCTGAGGGACGGAGCTCGGTAGGGCCGTGTCGACTGCGGGAGCCTGTGTGGGAGCCGCTGAGGCGAGATCAGCGGCGCTCAGATCTGCCAGGTAACGGTACGAGGTGACGGTATAGGACATGCCGTTGGACGTAGATCCGGCGACCAGGAGGCTGTCGCTGCCGGCATCGTAAGACACTCCCTTGGCACCTTGAACCGATATCGGGTTGAACTGGTCCGGAAGCCACACAGAGTCGAGGTTCTGTATCGTGAAAGTGGCCTTATCCACTTGAGTGCCGCTGGGGACCTCGGCTGCGCCCGGGAGCCTCGAACTGAACCCACTGTAGGATCCCTCGGAGCTCCAAGTCGTTCCGTCGAAGAGGTCCAGGGTGGTCAGCTGCCAGTAGGAGCCGACGCTGGCTTGAACCTTGAATACCGGAGTGTTGGACTCGTCCAAGAGACGGGTCTGCAGTGACACCAGCGGGTTAGGCACTATCCGCTGCCCCGCCCCGCCACTAGCACCACCCCACCCGAGGACCCCCGACCCGTCGACTCCGGGCAGCAGGACCGTAACGGAGGCTGCAAGGATCACGCTCGCCAGGGTGGTGATCACAGCGGTGGATCCCCTGGACGCTCGCCCTCCTCGACGAACCCCGCCGAACCACGTGATCGGCCTGGACAAGGCTGAGTCCGCGTAGAGGTAGCCGCAGGCGGCCACGCAGTACGACAACACGACGTAGAAGCGTCCGCCTCCGCGTGCGGCTGGGATCGCTGCTATAAACATCGCCAGCGACGGGAACAGCGCCAGGACGCTCGCGTGGCGCTGCGACGCCTGCACGACAGCAGCGATCGTCAAAAGGCCAGCTCCGCCGGCCGCCAGGAGGGCGAATCCGGGGGTGACATGGACCGGAGGGGCGGAACTTGCGATGTCCGGACCTATGCTGTCCAGCGCGCTGCGCAAAGCCTTTAGCGTCGAGGAGGTTGGAACACCCCACGTCGTGGTCGTAGGAAAGACTGTCCAACTTACCGCGAGAACGGTCGCGCAGATCCCTGCCAGGGCCCCCCAGACGGGCTGCCCCCAACTTAGCGCTATCACCCAGGCGGCGCCGGCGGAGCACACCACCGTCAATGACACTGGGCCAACCCAGCCTGTGCCGACAAAGACCCGGAATAGGCCGGCGGAACTAGCTAACATAACCCCCGTCAACGCGACCAGCCGGCCGTATCCGAACCGATCTCTACCCGCGCGGCTGGGGGGGCGACCGCGAGACGAGTCCCGTAGCGGTCTCATCTCGCGCCGTCGCCCCGTGCCATCTGACGCCCGAGGGTGCTACCTACCGGCACGTAGAGCGATCGGTGCACGTTGGCAAGATTCGCTAGAAGACCGGGGTCCCCGTCGTCGGGAGAGTGCCTGCCGTTCGCTGTCTCGTCGAAGCCTTCGCCAACCGTTGCTATGACCACTACCGTGTCGCTCTGAGCCGGTTGGCGTCCGGTTAGGTCGCCCAAAAGAGAAGGCGTGCACCTATCGGTCGTGACGATCGTGATTGGTATGCAGCCCGCTGAAAATCCCAGCCGGACGGGCGGGCCGCCCGGAGCGTGGGGCTCTGAAGCCGCGAGGCCGTCGAGGATGGCCGTGAAGTGACCAGGGCCGCAGCCCGGCCCCGAGTCGTAGCCGGCACTGGTCAAAAGGCGGACTTCGCTACCAGAGCGGATCCACACTGAGCAGATGGTCGCAGCTGATTCGAGGACGGCTTCGAACGCGTCGTCGACGGCGGACCGCGCGGTCTCACTCTTGTCCATGCGAAGGTCGGCGACGACTACGACTAGGTCGTTGCCTCGGGGTTCGTCTTGGCGGAGAGTGAGCTCACCTACGCGGGCCGTCGTGGGCCAGTGGACTCGTCTAAGGTCGTCTCCGGCGACGTAGCGGCGGAGAAGGAAACTGTCTGGATCCGGGCCGCCAGCTAGCCGGACGTGACCGAAGGAGGGGCGGCTTCCGGAGTGCAGCGAGGTGTATGGGAGGACTTCAAAGCGTGGGTGCACCACCAGTGTCGCCTCACCCGCGCTTCGTTGCTCCAACTCTGCCAGGCCGAATGGATCGCCCACGAGGACGCTAAGGGGACCGAGCTGGTACACCCCTCGTCGTAAAGGCGGCAGCTGGTAGGTCGTTCGTCTTTCTTCGCCGGGCTGCATCGATGCGATGTTGAATCGGGCTGCCCGTCCGCTGCTACCCAACGGGTCCCTGCCCTCGGCCTCGGGGGAGGGTTTGGAAGCGCTATTGCGGGCCACGAGCTCGACCCGGCTGCTTGCTCCGCTAGAAAAACGTGTGGGCACGACGGTACGCGTGACCGACACGTTCCAAGACACCGTCCTCAACCGCACCCATGCAACGGTCACCAACACCAGGCAGGCAACGGCAAGACCGTACAGCTCGACGGCCCCCGAAAGGAAAGCCCCCAAAGCGAGAGCTCCGCCCGACGCCGCAAGCGCCTGACCCCGCGTTGTTAGGTACGGCGACCTCCTCCTATCGCCAGAAGACCCCGTCGGGTGCGATCCAAGGGTTGGAGCTTGGCTTCGGAGGGCCTTATAAAAAGCCAATTGGGCGGCTCCGAGGTCCAGTCAGATCGCCGAGGTCCGCCCGGCGGGAACCCGGATCGACCGTTCGACCTCACGGAGGATGTCGCCGACCTCCGCTCCCGAGGCCACTAGCGACGGTTGCAGGACAATCCGATGCGCTACAACAGGGGCAAAGACTGTCTTGATGTCGTCTGGCGTTACATAGGTGCGCCCCGCAGATGCTGCCAGCCCTTGCGCTGCGCGCTGCAAGGCCAGCGTCGAGCGAGGTGACATGCCAAGCGTTATCGCAGGGTTGTGACGGGTGGCGCTGGCGAGCTCGACTATGTACTCGCGAAGGGAGCCCGCCACGTAGACGGCTTTGACTGCACGGATCATCGCAAGAACCGTTCCCCTGTCGGCTACTACAGGTAGAACCTCCGGACCCGCAGAGACTTCGCCGGCTGCGACGAGCATCGCCAGCTCTGACGCCTTATCTGGGTAGCCGAGGCTTAGCCGCATCAGGAACCTGTCGATCTGACTTTCGGGCAGAGGGTAGGTGCCCTCGTGCTCTACCGGGTTTTGAGTGGCAACGACCATAAAAGGCTCCGGTAGGGGCCTTGTCATGTCGTCAGTTGAGACTTGGCGTTCCTGCATCGCCTCCAAAAGGGCTGACTGGGTCTTGGGCGACGCACGGTTAATCTCGTCGGCAATGACGACGTTCGCGAAGATCGGACCCGGTCGGAAAGAAAATGACGTCGTATCCCGGTTGTACAGGCTCACCCCGGTCACGTCAGAGGGCAGGAGATCGGGTGTGAACTGAATCCGATGGCATTCCAGGTCGAAGCTTCTCGCTAGGGCCTTTGCAAGCGTGGTCTTTCCTACGCCGGGAACGTCCTCTATTAAGAGGTGACCTTCGCTGAGAAGGCAGATGACCGCAAGTTCGACCGTAGAGTCTTTGCCGCGTACGACCGTGGCCACGTTCGCCACGATGGACCGGAACAACTCGCGGAACGGTTCGACCACCACGGCGGTCGCGGGTTGTCGGTCCATCAAGTCCTCCGCAGCGATTCTTCTTTCGTTTAGCGTAGTAGGTGTGCGGCCTAATACTTTCGCCACTGCCGGCATCGCAAAGGCACTTCTTCGCCGTCCTGACCTGTGGGCGGTATTGACGAGGTTCGTTCCGCATCGTTGGTGGGTCACGTGGCCGCCGATCCCGTTACCTAGGCTCGACTACCTACGGTTTCGCTTGCAGACGATGTACGGGCATGAGGACGAGGCGGCCTCGGGTGACGTGATCGACTATCTAGAGTGGTGCAAGCGGATGACTGCGGGTGCAGACTAAGATCAGAAGTCGTGAGCATACGAAGCTCCCGCCTCGCTCGACGAGCGATACTTTCAGCCGACCCGTTGGGGCATTCCAGGCGATAAGAGAAGAGTGGCATGACGCAGGCTCTTGTCCTCAATGCCACCTATGAGCCTCTTTGCGTCGTGTCGTCTCGGCGAGCCCTTATGCTGACGCTGGAGCACAAAGCCGAGTTGCTCCACCCTTCAGATCGGGTGCTTCGATCCGAGAAGCTTTGCTTCGAGGAGCCGTCGGTGGTGCGGATGAGGTACTACGTGAAGGTCCCCTATCACGCCCGGGCCGCTCTGAACCGCAGGGCAGTTTTCGCCCGGGACGGTCATAAGTGCCAGTATTGCGGTGCGGAGGCCGAGAGCATCGACCACGTGGTGCCCAAGTCCAGAGGTGGGGGCCACTCCTGGGACAATGTCGTCGCAGCGTGCCGCGCGTGCAACTTTCACAAGAAGGACCGGCTCTTGGAAGAGATCGGGATGCGGCTGAGGCATCCGCCGACCCCTCCGCGCCAACGTACGTTTCTGCTGGTGGCGAGCGCGAGGATGCGCAGCGAGTGGAGCGCGTACCTTGGGTCTGGCGCTGAGAGCGTTCTCTCGGCTTGACCGTGCGATCTTGATCCCCGGTCTCGGAGCCGATCTACAGCGCTACAGAGACTGGACGGTGTTGCGCCGCAACGGGCCAGCCGGCGCATTGCATGACGCATCCATCGCCTCGATGCGAGAATCCGTACGGCTGGTCTCAGTCCTAGAAGCGTCGAAGCGGGCGCTGGTGCTCGGAGCTAGCCAGTCGGCGGCAGACGTGAACGAGGACGTTGCACGGCGGGCTGACGTGGACATCGCACGTAGGCGCAGCGGAGGTAGCGCCGTGCTGGTCGGACCCGGGGAGGTCGTCTGGGTCGACGTGTTCGTGCCGGCAGGTGACGTCCTGTTCCAGCCCGATATCTCGAAGGCCGCAAGATGGCTGGGAGGGCTCTGGGCGAAAGCCATTGGCGCCTCGGCGATGGTCTGGGACGGTCCTATGAGTCATAGCCCCTGGTCCAAGGTGGTGTGCTTCGCTGGTCTGGGGCCGGGCGAGGTCACTTTGGGAGGGCGCAAGGTCGTGGGAATATCGCAGCGGCGCACGCAGTCCGGAGCTTTGTTCCAATCTGCCGCACTTTTGAACTGGGATCCCGGACTGCACGCCGCTTTACTCAGAAAGCCGGAGGAAGCCAAGCTAGGACAGCTGACGGGGGTGGCCTGCGGCTTGGGCAAGCCATTGGGGGAGCACCTTGCGGCGGCGTTCGTGCGTCTGTTGTTAGACGAGTAGAAGGCCAAAGCCACCGAGGCGGTCGCCTTGCATATTGCCTCTTGCGTCGCAGGCTGAGGCGCTCAAGTGGTACGCGTAGCGGAGTTCCCTCAGCCGGTTCCGCCGCGGTCGACAAGCGCGTTCCAGTCCTAACTGCGCGCCTCGCGCCCAACAACGATTGACACGGTGGGGGAACAGGCCATAAAGTGGGGCATGGTGGCGCGAAAGGGAGGGACCCTGTGCGCTCAGAGGACGGAGTCAGTGGCACGTGGAAACGAAGTTCGTAGGGAGATACGAGCACTCCCTGGACGGGAAAGGGCGGATCATCTTGCCGCGCCGCTTCCGTTTGAGCTTCGAAGCTTCAGCGGTTGTGTCCAAGTACAACGAAGGGTGCCTGGCCGTCTGGACTCCAGCGGCGTTCGAGTTGAAAGCCGCCGAGATGGCACCGCTGTTGGACGGCAGCACCGAGGACAGGAACCGCGCTCGCGCCTTCTCGGTGGGCTCTACGGAACTCGACTTGGATGCACAGGGACGTCTCGCTCTACCAGCCTACCTCCGAGATTTTGCCCGTCTGGGGGAGGGTTCGACTGTGTTGGTGATGGGTGCTCTCACCCACATAGAACTGTGGAACCCGACGGCGTGGGCCGTTCAAGAGGCGGCGGGCGACGCCATGCTCGGTGTAGGGGTCTGATACTTCGTCATGGCCTACTCGCAAGGTGCCAGCATCGGGCTATGCGCAGCCCTCCGACCAGCAGGGCGGGAGTCCCCTTCTCCGTCTCCTGCTCCCGCTCGCCCGAACCGGGGAGACATCCCGACGGCTGGCTGGTCGAGGGGCTGCGGATTGCCCGAGGCCCAGCGGTGAACGGCTTTACGCACGAGCCTGTGATGCTCTACGAGGTGGTCGAGCTCCTAGCGAACACTCCCGCCGGCATCTACTTGGACTGCACTGTCGGAGGGGCTGGCCACGCCAAGGCTCTCCTGGAGAAGGCGCCGCAACTAGCGCTCGTCGGTATCGACAAGGACCCCGATGCCCTGCACGCAGCCCAAGAGGCCCTGACCGGCTTTCAGGACCGGATCCAGCTCGAGCGGGGGAGCTTCGCCAGAGCGCCCGAGATCCTTGAGGCCGCAACGAGAGCGCCTCTGTCGGCCGTTCTAATGGACCTGGGTGTCAGTTCGCCCCAACTCGATCGCGGCGAACGTGGCTTTAGCTACAAGCTGGATGGTCCCCTTGACATGCGGATGGACCCTTCGAGCCCGCTTAAAGCTGAGGCGATAGTCAATGGTTGGTCGGCGGCTGAGCTGGCACGCCTGTTCAGCGAGCACGGCGAGACCCGCATGGCTGGGAGAATAGCGAGGGCCATCGTCGATGGGCGCCCGCTGAGCACGACGACCGCTTTGGCGGACGTCGTCACCTCCGCCATACCTGCCGCTCTACGGCGAAGCGGAGGTCATCCGGCTCGGCGAGTGTTCCAAGCGTTGCGCGTGGCCGTCAACGACGAACTGGTCCTCCTCGGCCCTGCCGTGGACTCTCTGATTGGTCGCCTGGCACCAGCCGGCCGTTTCGTAGTGCTTTCGTACCACTCCGGCGAGGACAGGATCGTCAAAGACCGTTTCCGGTGGGCCTCAACCGGCGGTTGCACGTGCCCCCCGCAACTTCCATGTATGTGCGGCGCAGCGCCGAAGGTGGAGTTGATGTTCCGTGGTGCCCGCAGACCGTCGCAGTCGGAGCTACAGCGAAATCACCGAGCTAAGAGCGCTCGGATGCGCGCCGTCGAAGCGGTCGTAGGCGGAGGGTCTAAGACATGAAGGCTATGGAATCATGAGCCGGGCTGCATCGGAGCTGCGTTCCCGGGGCAATAGCAACGCGATGGGATATGCCGGGCCCTACTCAGCAGGTGAGCCGCTGTCGGCGGCAGTCGACGCCCCGCGCAAGCCCGGTGAAAGTCACCTGCGCCTCCTTGAGATGGGCAGTCGAGCTCGCTACCGTCCGACTCCCCGAGCGGCACTGGCCGTCTCGATAGTCGCAGCGACTCTCGTCTGCCTGGCGCTCGTGTACGTCCACGTCGTTCTGGCTCAACAGCAGTTCTCCCTCGACAGAACCAACGCCCAGATCTCCCAACAGGAGACTACGTATCAGAACCTGCGGCTGAAGGTTGCCCAACTGTCTTCTCCGGCCAACATCATCTCAACGGCGGAAGGCAAGCTGGGAATGGTTCAGCCGTCTTCTGTCAAGTACCTGACTCCGTCGCCGGCTGATCAACCTGTCGGAGTCGACTCGACTGGATCGGCCTCAGGCCCGAATGGAGCCCTCCAACCGGCCGCAATGACACCGAGCAGCGACAGCAACTGGCCGAAGGTCAAGTCGCTCATGGCGGGTCAGCCGTGACAACTAGGCCATGAGCGGCTGGTATGGTGCTTGACGACAGTGCAGCTCGGTGAGTTAGTCCAAGCAGCCGGCCTCGACGAGTTGGGCCTCCTAAGCCGAATCGTTGGTGACGTGACAGTCGATGTGTCGAGCGTGGTGATCGATTCGCGCCGCAGTGGTGTTGCTTCCATGTTTGCGTGCATACCCGGCAACGTCGTCGACGGACACTCGTTCGCTCCCGAGGCGGTAGCGAACGGGTCGACCTCTCTTCTTTGCGAGCGCGAGCTCGACCTAGAGGTTCCCCAGGTGGTCGTCGCCTCGGTAAGGAGGGCTCTCGGGCCGATCAGCGACGTGGTTTGGGACCGGCCGTCGGCCGGGCTGCGTGTGGTCGGAGTGACAGGTACCAACGGCAAAACGACAACCGCTGCGATGCTGCGGGCGATTTTCGACGCAAACGGTTGGAAGGCGATGGCCATAGGCACCCTTACCCAGACCAGGACCACCCCGGAGGCGCCCGAGCTTCAGGCGCTGCTGGCGGATTGGCGTGGGACAGGAGGGCAGGCCGTCGCCATGGAAGTGTCATCCCACGCCCTTGACCAACACCGCTGTGACGCCATCAGGTTCGCTGCAGGGTTGTTCCTAAACCTGACTCCAGAGCACCTCGACTACCACGGAGACATGGAGTCATACTTCCAGGCTAAGGTCCGTCTGTTCGAACCAGGGCGTATTGGTGTCGCGGTAGTAAATAGCGACGACCCCTGGGGTCAGAGGCTGGCCGAGATGCTCTCGGAAGGTTCTACCCCGGTAGTGACCTTCTCTACAGGGCAGATCTCCGGCTTGGAGATGACCCCTGCCGGCAGTAGCTTCCTATGGAGAGGTCAGAAGGTTAAACTGTCCCTGGGAGGACATTTCAACGTGTCCAACGCCCTCGGCGCGGCAACTTGTGCGGAGGCATTGGAGGTCCCAGCCGATGTGGTCGCCCAGGGGTTGTCCGATCTAGAAGGAGTTCCCGGGCGATTCGAGACGGTCGACGCCGGGCAGCCCTTTAGCGTCATCGTGGACTACGCACACACTCCTGACGGTCTGGCCAGCGTGCTCGGCGCCGCCCGCCAGATTTGCGACGGACGTCTGATAGTCGTCTTCGGGGCGGGCGGTGAAAGGGATCGCTCGAAGAGACCGATGATGGGTTCGGTCGCATCGAGGCTCGCCGACCTGCTGATAGTTACCTCGGACAACCCTCGATCCGAGGATCCTGATGCAATCGTTGCGGAGATCCTGCAGGGCGTCTCCGACTCCGAAGCTTCTGCCTTGTCGCAGTTGGATCGCGCCGAGGCTATCGCCACATCCCTGGCGACAGCGCAGGCAGGTGACGTGGTGGTCATCGCCGGAAAAGGCCACGAAAAGTACCAGGAAGTAGGGGGAAAGCTGATCCCGTTCGACGACGTCGCTGTCGTCAAAGAAGCCCTGACCCGCATACATTCGACCCGTCGCGCAGGCCTGTGAGCGACCTCCTAGCAGCGGGACTGGTCGGCATGGTTATCTGCATGCTCGCGACCCCTGTGCTGATCGGCCGCCTCGTGCGACGAGGTATCGGCCAGCAGATAAGAGAGGACGGACCCAAGCAGCACCTGACCAAGGCAGGAACTCCGACCATGGGAGGGATTGCCCTAATCGGGTCAGTCGTCGTGGGCTATGTCGTGGCCCACTTCGGTTCGGCTTTCACGACCCGCGGGATTGCAGCAATGGCAACGATCGTAGCGGCCGCAGGTATCGGCCTAGTCGACGATTGGATAAAGGTTCATCACCAGCGAAGCTTGGGGTTGAACAAGCGGGCAAAGGCCGGAGCTCAACTCGTCGTAGCCCTAGCTTTCGCCATCAGTGCTGTCACCTGGTTGAAAGTCGACACTCATCTCTCGTTCACTCGGTACAACTCGACCGGAATAGACCTTGGCAAGGTGGGCTGGGTCATCTTCGCCGTGCTGGTGATAGTCGGGTTCTCGAACGCAGTCAACCTCACCGATGGCCTTGACGGTCTCGCCGCAGGGTCGTCGGTCTTCGCCTTTGCCGCCTTTACGATCATAGGCTTTTACCAATTTCGACACTTTCCGATCTACCAGAACCCGGCACCGCTGGACGAGGCAGCCCTTGCGACGGCCTTCATTGGTGCGTGCGCCGGGTTCCTGTGGTTCAATGCCGCTCCCGCCAAGATCTTCATGGGTGACACGGGTTCTTTGGGCATTGGAACGGGTATCGCTGTTCTTGCCCTGCTAGAGAACGTCGACCTCCTCGCGTTCATCATAGGGGGACTCTTTGTCATCGAGACGGCATCCGTCGTCTTGCAAGTGGCGAGTTTCAGGCTGTTCCACCGCAGGATCTTGAGGATGGCCCCCGTCCACCATCACTTCGAACTTCTCGGCTGGCCCGAGACCACCGTCATCATACGCTTTTGGATCCTTTCGGGCCTGTTCACTGCTGTCGCGCTCGGGTCGTTCTACGCTGACTTCCTGGCCAGAGGCGGCGGAGGGTGAGTGGCGCCGAGCAACTCCTGCAAGTAAGAAGTCCGGTCTATCGTTCGAACGTGGAGGCGTAGCAAATGGTCGCACCGACCAAGAGTCCCCTTGCGGGGAGCTCCAAACGACTCAGAGCAGCTGCTCCTAAGACCTCGCCTGGTCCACGCCGGCACGGGCCCTCTGCGTCGAGTCCCGCAAAGGCGCGAGCGTCGGTTTCGCACGGCGGGAATTTCTGGCTTCTCATAACCCTAGTTGGGGTTCTGTGCATGATCGGCGTGGTCATGGTCTTCTCGGCCTCTTCGATCACCAGCCTTCAGCTGTTTGGCTCCCCGTGGCACTATCTCGTGCGGGAGTGGATATGGCTCGCGTTGGGCTGGGCCGGGCTTTTTGTGGCCTCCAAGGTCCATCACGGCGTCTGGCGTCGGATCACCCCGGTCTTCATGTGGGGTTCCGTGGCGCTGCTGGTAATCGTCCTGGTCCCCGGTGTAGGTGTCAGCGCCGGGGGGGCTACGAGATGGATCGGGACCTCGACCGTTCAGATCCAGCCCTCAGAGTTCGCCAAGCTGGCATTGGTGTTCTTCGCGGCCGACGTATTAGACCGGCGTGCCGGTCGAGGGCCCTGGCTATACCAGGCGGCTCCCGTGTTCTTGGTCCTCGCCCTGGTCGGGGCTCTTGTGATGGTGCAGCCGGATATGGGCACGACGATGGTCGTAGCGGTGGTAGCAGCTTCCATGCTCTTCGCCGCGGGAATTCCGGGGAGATGGATGGCGGGAATGGGAGCATCAGCGGTGGTGGGAGCGTTCGGTCTCGCAAAGGCATCTCCTTATCGCTGGAGTCGCATAACGGCCTTCTTGCACCCGTTCGCTCACGCCTATAACAGCGGATACCAATCCGTGGAAGGACTCGTGGCGTTGAGCAACGGTCATCTCGTCGGTGACGGCATCGGGGCGAGCCTGGCAAGCTACGGATACCTGCCGAACGCCGAGACCGACTTCATCTTTGCGGTCATAGGGGAGGAAACCGGCCTTGTTGGTGGCCTGTTCGTCAGTGGGCTGTTCGCGAGCCTCGTCCTCGTTGGCGTGCGGATAGCAGCCAAGGCCCCAACGCGCTATGCCTATCTCCTCGCCACCGGTATCACGGCGTGGATCGCCAGTCAGGCCGTGATCAACATCGGCGCCGTAGTCGGCGTCTTCCCGGTGACCGGGGTGCCACTCCCCTTCGTGTCCTTCGGTGGTTCGGCGCTGGTGATTTCCCTATTCGGAGTGGGCGTGCTCGCAAACATAGCCAAGAACCCGCGAGCGTAGGCGCTTGATCAGCCGCAGACGCCGTGGCGTCGTGGGAGCCCGCAGGTGGTGCGTGATCGCCGGGGGAGGGACCGGGGGGCACGTCGTCCCTGCGATCGCGATCGGGAAGGCACTGGTGCAACTAGGTCACGACCCCTCGACGCTTCTCTTTGTCGGATCGCGTCGTGGGATCGAGGGTCGAATGGTGCCTGCGGCGGGCTTCGATCTCGTGACTCTGCCAGGCAGGGGAATCGCCCGTCGAGTCAACTTCACCAACGTGGTGTCAGTGGCCGGGCTCGTCGCCGCCGCGGCGCGAGCCTTGGTGATTGTGGGAAAGGCACGCCCTTCGGTCGTAGTAGTCGTCGGAGGGTATGCGAGCGTCCCCGCTGCGCTAGCTGCGGTAGTCTTGCGCGTGCCGGTAGTCGTGTCGGAGCAGAACGCAGTCCCTGGTCTGGCGAACAGGCTGGCTGGTCACTTTGCAAAGGCGTGCGCCGTAGCTTTTCCTGGAACTCGGCTCCCCCGTGCCGTTGACACGGGCAACCCGGTAAGAGCTGAAATCGCCCGCCTAGAACGCACCGAGTCGTCCCGGGTCGAGGCGCGCCGAGAGCTTGGCATAACGACGGACGCAGCTGTGGTGGCGGTGGTCGGAGGCTCTCTGGGGGCGCGCAGGATTAACGAAGCGGCCGTGGGCCTGGCTCGGTCCTGGAGATCGCGTGGCCGGGTGAGCATCTACCACGTGGTGGGCGAGCGGGACTGGGCTGATATTTCCGCCCTTTCCGTGGAATCAGGGGTTGGGGGAATTGAGTACAAGCGGGTCCGCTTCGAGGATCGGATGGACCGACTTCTGTGCGCGGCTGACGTCTTAGTAAGCCGCGCCGGAGCCACAACCGTCGCCGAGCTGACGGCGGTCGGCGTCGCTTCTGTCCTCGTGCCTCTCGGAGGATCTCCCGGAGACCACCAGTCCCACAATGCAAGAGTGCTGAGCGACGCTGGGGCAGCGATCACGATAGCCGACTCGGAACTTGACGCCGATACGCTTGCAGAGCAACTAGACAGGCTGCTGTCGGACCGGTCGCTCCTAGACGAGATGGCCGCTGCCGCCCGTGTCCTAGGGAGGCCCGAAGCAGCGATCGCCGTGGCCCGTCTGGTAGAGAGAAATTCCCGTGGCTGAATTGCCCCCAGCGCCGCCGGACGAGCGGAGAGTTCCACTTGAGGCTGCTAGACGTGTGCATGTCGTGGGCGTCGGGGGATCAGGGATGAGCGCTATAGCGAGAGTCCTCGTCGGGATGGGCTTCGAGGTCTCGGGGTCCGACGCGCATTACTCCGCGACGCTCGACAGTCTCGTCGCCATAGGCGTCGACGCTCGCGTAGGCAACTACCGAGAGGCCGCTGAGAATGCCGACCTGCTAGTGAGCTCCACGGCGGTGCCCGCAGGCGATCCCGACGTCGACGCAGCGAGGCGCGCCGGGGTGCCCACCTGGAGTCGCGCCGAAATGCTTAGCGCGGTCTGCGCCACCAAGCGGACTATCGCAGTGTCGGGTACGCACGGCAAGACGACGACGTCGGCGATGACCGCCGTAGCTCTCAGTGAGCTCGGTTGGCGCCCGTCTTGGATCGTCGGGTCCGAGATCAACGGCTTCGGTCCTGGCGGGCACTGGGATCCCGACGGGGACTGGCTGGTTGTCGAGGCTGACGAGAGCGACGGGACGTTCACAAGTCTGCCGGCCTACGCAGCAGTGGTCACCAATGTCGATGCAGACCACGTCGAGTTCTACGGAAGCGTAGAAGCCTTGGAGGCCGAGTTCGTTCGTTTCGCCGCCCAGGCAGGCGCACTGAGCGTCGTGTGCGTTGACGATGCCGGCTCTCGCCGGGTCGCCGAGTTACTCTTCGCTGTCCCCTCGCAGGGTCGGCCACGCCGGCCGTCGATGGTCACCTACGGGATGTTGCCGTCAGCAGACGTGACGGTCAGTGCTCTCGAGATGGACGGACGGGGATCACGCTTTGCCGTTCACCTCGGTGTTGCCTCAGCACTCGTGGGGGATCGGACCCCTGACAGGCCGCTTGAGGCCTCGGGGCCCGGCTTGGCGGGTAGCGGGCCTCCGGATGGGGGCGTCGTCCAGGTAGAGCTGGAAGTTCCCGGCGCTCACAACGTGCTCAACGCCACAGCGGTAGTAGCCCTCGTAACCATGCTTGGGGCTCCCTCCGCTCAGGTCGCCGACGCTGTGGGGTCCTTTAAGGGAGTTGCGAGGCGCTTCGAGCGTCGCGGAGAGGTCTCTGGCGTAACGTTCGTGGACGGCTACGACCACCTTCCCGGTGAAGTGTCGGCTGCGATCGCCACGGCGAAGCTCGGTACCTGGTCGCGAGTGGTCGTGGTGTTCCAACCCCACCGGTATAGCCGTACAGAGGCGCTGTGGGCACAGTTCGGTGCCTGCTTCGCCGGAGCGGACGTCGTGGTGATCACAGGACTGTACCCCGCAGGGGAGAGCCCAAGACCCGGTGTGGACGAGAGGCTGATCTTCGACGCCCTCCGATCCGCCAACCCTGAGATCGAGGCATACCACTCGCCCGGCCTGAGCGACACGGCCGACCTGCTTGCCAGCGTCCTCAAACCCGGGGACCTGTGCCTCACGCTCGGAGCCGGCGACGTCACCGACGTTGGCGACATGGTCATCGCGGCACTAGGCGGGGGACAGAGTTGACGCCGGTCAGTCTGTGGGAGTCGGGGATTGCCCCAGACGTCGCAGCAGCGCTGGCGGTTCTGGTGCCTCTGGGTGCCAGGGTACAAGCCGGTGGGCCGGTTGGGGCCCTCACGACGTACCGCGTCGGGGGCTCTGCCGCGGTTCGCGTAACTGTGGAGACGTCGGCGGACCTCGACCTTGTTGCCGACTCGCTTGCTGTGAGCGGCCTACCGTCGCTTATCGTCGGTAGGGGCTCGAACCTGCTCGTGGCCGATCGCGGCTTTCGCGGGGTAGCGGTTCTGCTCGACACGGCTCGCTTTGGTTGGGTTCGTTTCGATTCGTCCAACGTCGACGCCGGAGCGGCTGTCGCTCTACCCGCTCTTGCAAGGCGAAGCGTGGAGGCGGCCCTCAGCGGTCTCGAATGGGCAGTGGGCGTTCCTGGTTCGGTCGGGGGAGCCGTCAGGATGAACGCAGGGGGGCACGGCGCTGACATGGCGCAGTCCCTGAGATACGCCACCGTGTTCGACCTCAGCGCCCCGAGAGGTCATCGACTCCTTCGGAAAGGGGCGCCGGAGCTAGGTCTGGGATACCGCACCTCGACCGTCCACAGTGCCGAGGTGGTTACTGAAGCCGGCTTCGCCTTGAACGAAGGGGACCCTGTCGTAGGCCGGGCACGCATAGCCGAGATAGTTCGATGGAGACGGGCCAACCAACCGGGAGGCCAGAACGCTGGCTCGGTGTTCCAGAACCCGCCGGGATCGTCGGCTGGCAGGCTCATCGAGGATACGGGTTTGAAGGGCTTCCGCTTCGGTACAGCGAGCGTGTCGACCAAGCACGCCAACTTCATACAGGCTGACGACGGCGGCTCAGCTGACGACGTCGCGCGACTTATCGAACTGGTTCGTAGTCAAGTGCTGGACCGCTTCTCGGTCGAGCTCAAAACCGAGGTCAAGATGATCGGGTTCGCAGAGTCATGAGCGCCGCTGGACGAACCACTGCTGTACCCCGGACTGAGCCACACCAGGACACTCTAACTCTCAAGCTTACGTTGAGATCCTGGTCGCTTGTTCGGGCTTCAAGCTTTCAGAGGGGAACATCTATATGACAGACGTTTTGAGCAGGCCTCGTGTGGATCCCCGGATCGCAGGGAGATGGATAGAGACGCGTCGCCAGGAAGGGCGTCGTCGTCTTCGGAGGGTGATTGCCGTCGGTGCGCTGATAGGACTGGCTGGCGCCGCGGGAGGGTCCCTCTACAGCCCGATCTTTGAGCTACGCCACGTCAGGGTTGTTGGCGCCGGCACATATAGCGCTGCCGACATTGCGGCCATCGGCGGGGTTAGGTTGCACGAACCGTTGATCGACCTGGACTCGGCGACGATCGTGTCCAAACTCGACGCCACTCCAACCCTAGGGGGGGCATCGGTGCGTGTCTCGTGGCCGGGAACCCTAAGAGTTGCGCTCTCGATCCGCTCGCCGCTGGCTGTCGTAGAGGTTGGGGTACCCAAAGGTGGGGCTCGCCTCGCCGAGGTGGACCGCAGCGGGAGGCTGCTCGGGTACGTTACGCCCTCCGACTCATCTCTGCCTGAGGTGACTGGTTTCGCCGCCAAGGCGGAGATCGGAGCCTGGCTTCCGGGATCACCCGGGGCTGCTGGGGGAGCGAAGGGACCCGTCACTGGCGCGCCTGTCGACTTGCAGGCACCAAGTGCTACAGCACCGGACGCAATCTCTGCGGCGCTCGGCTTTCTACAGGCGATGCCGGCTGCCAGGCGGGATATTGTCAGATCCCTCGACGTCGCCGGGGGGAAGATCTCGGCGCAGGTGTTGTCTGGCGTGACCAGCCAGCCAAATGGGGCGACCAACAAGCCGACCGCAGCCGGTGGGCAGACCCAGGTTTCTGGGCCTAGTTCAGCGGCGGGCACTGGTGGGCAGGTGATTAGAGTTAACCTCGGCGACGGGTCAGACCTGGCAGCAAAGGTCGTGGCTCTTCTTACAATCGTCGACCAAGGCCCAGTCTCGAGTGTCACCAGCATAGATCTGAGTGTGCCAGGGCGTCCGGTTCTAGGCGGTCCGGGCATCGCAAGTACGAATAGCACACCGCCGTCTTGACGCCGGAGCAAAATTTCGGCTAAGGTCTATACCATTTGCGTAGGTTGAGGTCAAGTTTAAGTCTTTACTTGAGGTTTGGTTGCGGTTGGTCGTCTCGCTCGGGCTCGTCGGTCTACTGGAACAGCGCCCCGAAGTTGGGAAGGGCGATTCCGTCAGCATCCGGGATCGCGGGTTCCCGGCGTGGCACTCTTAGAAGAAGAACACAAATAGACGCTCGGAACGGTTCCGACGTGTCGTACACCCCTGGAGGGTTTCGATGGCTGGTGCCGCCCAGAACTACATCGCCGTAATCAAA
Source organism: Actinomycetes bacterium (assembly GCA_021808665.1). The sequence goes on along the minus strand of JAKBBA010000001.1, from coordinate 17,369 downwards.
GTTGTCGGGATCGGCGGCGGCGGAGTCAACGCCGTCAACCGGATGATCGACGCCGGCTTGAAAGGGGTCGAGTTCATAGCGGTTAACACCGACGCCCAGGCGCTTCTCATGAGCGACGCCGACGTGAAACTCGACATCGGCCGGCAACTGACCCGTGGTCTCGGCGCAGGGAGTGACCCCGAAGTAGGCAGGGCCGCGGCCGAAGAGCACCGCCAAGAACTTGAGGAGGCTCTCAAAGGCGCGGACATGGTCTTCATCACCGCAGGAAAGGGTGGTGGCACTGGGACAGGGGGTGCACCTGTCGTCGCCGAGATCGCCAAGTCGCTCGGCGCGTTGACGATAGGCGTGGTGACGAGACCTTTCGGCTTCGAGGGCCGCAGGCGGTCCACCCAAGCCGAGGCCGGCATCCAGCGTCTACGCGAGAAGGTGGACACTCTGATCGTCATCCCCAACGACAGGCTGCTCACGGTCTCCAATGAGAAGACCTCCATGGTCAACGCTTTCAAGATGGCCGACGAGGTGTTGCTGTCTGGAGTTCAAGGTATAACCGACCTCATAACCACGCCGGGTCTGATCAACACCGACTTTGCCGACGTGAAGATGATCATGAGCAACGCCGGCACTGCGATCATGGGCATCGGCACGGCGTCGGGAGACAACAGGGCAGTTACCGCTGCGAAGCTCGCTATTACCTCACCGCTGCTCGAAGCGTCGATCGAAGGAGCGCAAGGCATCCTCCTCAACATCGCGGGCGGAAGTGACCTGGGTCTGTTCGAGGTGACCGAAGCCGCTGAGATCATCCACGGGGTTGCTCATCCGGAGGCTAACATCATCTTCGGTTCGGTTATCAACGACTCGATGGGCGACGAAGTGCGTGTCACGGTGATAGCTGCAGGTTTCGACGGCTGGGAGCGGCCGACCGAGCCGGAACGCAAGGTGCAAAAGAGCGGGCTCGGTCTGCTCGCCACCGAGAGGGAGCTTCGCGATAGCGACGACCTCGGCCTCATAGGTGACGAGTTCGACGTGCCCGACTTCTTGAAGTGACCGCCTCAGGCACCTTTTGAATTGAGCCGAACAGGTGATCGAACATGAGCTCCGCTGTAGAGCAGCCCGCCGCTCGAAGTCGACCTGTGGCGACGTGGGATCTGCCCGGCGGAGCCAAGGTTGTGTGCACGGGGTGGGGCCAAGGTGACATGTCCGGGAGCACCGAGAGGGTCTTGAAGCGGCGCCACCAGGTGGTGGACCTGCCGTGGACCGTCCTAGACCAGGTTCACGGTTCGCGCGTCGTGACTGTGGAGGAGCCTGGAGCCATGGCAGGTGAGCCGGCCGACGCGGCGGTGACTTGCCTGCCAGGCGTCGCCTTGGGTGTGCTCAGCGCTGACTGTGCACCGGTCGCCATGTCAAGTGCCGAGGGCGTTATCGGTATCGCACACGCAGGTTGGCGTGGACTGCGAGCAGGAGTAGTGGAATCGACAGTGCAGAGCATGAGACGTCTGGGTGCCACCCGGATCTATGCGGTCTTAGGTCCGTGCATCCACCCGTGCTGCTACACCTTCGCCAGGGCGGACCTCGCTGAAGTCGAGGCTCGTCTGGGCTGTGCTCTAGAAGGTCGCGACACCCAGGGTGAGCCCTCCTTGGATCTACCCGCAGGTGTCGGGGCTGCTCTTCGAGCAGCGGGAGCTTCCCTGGTCGGCGCTTCCCGGGAGTGCACCGGCCACAGCGAAGGACTTTGGTCCTGGAGGGGGCAGTCGACCCAGCGACGTCAAGCCACGGTGATATGGCGGGTCTGAGTTAACCCGGTGGGACGGGACGAGAGTGACCTTGCCGCACGCCTAAGCGAGGTGCACGAGAGGATCCGATCCGCCGGGAGGTCCCCCGGCGAGATTCGTATAGTCGCAGTGACGAAGGGATTCGGAGTAGATGTCGCTGTGGAAGCCCTGGGCGCCGGCATGCGGGACCTTGGCGAGAACTACGCGCAGGAGCTTCTCGCCAAGGCTCGTAGCGTAACTCAGGGGCCGAGGTGGCACTATCTGGGCAGCCCGCAGCACAACAAGATCCGTCCGTTGGCAGCAGTGGTCAGCGCATGGCACGGCGTCGATCGCCCGCGTTCGCTCATGGCGATAGCCGAATCCAGCCCTGACAGCGAGGTGTTCCTCCAGGTCAACGTGGCCCGGGTGCCCGGCAGACCGGGCTGCGATCCCGACGACCTCGACTCGCTAGTCGAGCTCGCTGAGCGCAACTCTGTTGCGATCAGCGGGCTAATGACCGTAGCTCCGCAGGACTCGCCCGACGAGGCAAGGCGCTGCTTTGCCTGGTTGGCCCGCCGAGCTGAGCTTCTGGGCCTTTCGGAGCTTTCCATGGGCATGAGCGATGACTTCGAGATCGCAGTCCAAGAGGGGGCGACGGTGCTCCGGCTGGGTCGCGTCCTGTTCGGAGAGCGACCCTCCCGGCAGGGTGTGCGCAGCTACAATAAGAACTGAGGAGGATCTCGATGGCTGCAGGGATCATGAAGAAGGCCATGGTTTATCTAGGTCTGGCCGACGACGAGTTTGACGACTACGACTACGACGAACCTTCGGGTCCGTCGCGGCGCTACGTCGAACCCGAGCCGGCGGTGTCCTCGGTGAGACCTGTCGCACGCGAGTCGGCCGGATGGGATCCGAGCCCACGCGACGGCGGCCACAGGGACTCTGGCTACCGGGAACCCGGTGAGTCGGCGGTCGCATCAGTGTCGGTGACTCCGAGGGCGGCGGTCGTGCGACCGATAAGCCCCGTGCACACCGCAAAGCCTCACGTGGTGGAGCCGACCAGGTTCGCCGATGCCCAGCTGATTGGGGACCGCTTCCGTAATGGCCAGCCGGTCGTGGTCAACCTTCAAGATTGCGAACGAGAACTGGCCAGGCGGATGATCGATTTCTGCAGCGGTGTCACCTACGCCCTCAACGGAGGGATGGAGAAGATCGACGAGAACGTTTTCCTCCTCACTCCTTCCAGCGTCGAGGTGTCGTCGGAGGAGCGGCGCCGCCTCCAAGAGCGCGGCTACAGGTCCTGAGCCTGCAAGGTGTTCTTCAACTTCCGTTCCGGCAATCCCCTCTTCGACCTAGGCGAGATCTACGTACTCATTCTCTTCGCGCGGGCACTTTTGAGTTGGTTTCCGTACAGCCCGAGCTCCCCGCTCAACCCAGTCAGGCGGCTGGTGTTCACCGTAACTGAGCCTGTGCTGGCCCCTTTCCGCAGGATAGTACCTCCGATAGGAATGATCGACCTGTCATTTCTCGTCGCAATAATCGTTGTACAGATCTTCGTCAACGACGTACTAGGTCGACTTCCCATCTGAGTCGACTTGTCGGGTCGCTCTGATGTGCAATCGGCAGATACCGGCGCCTGCAGCGGCGCTGGTCTAGGATGGGGGAATGGAAGTCTCGCCCAAGACACTCAGAGAAGTCGAGTTCCGGGAGAAGATGAGGGGTTACCACCCCGAGGACGTCGATCAGTTCCTGGAGCAGGTCGCCGCCGGCATCGAGGTCCTCCAGGACCGCCTTCGACAGGCGACGGAGCGGGCCCAGCGAGCTGAACAAGCGGCCAGCGACACGGGCGCCACCGACGATACGCTCCGACGTACGCTCGTTCTGGCGCAGCGCACCGCCGACATGGCGGTAGCCGAGGCACGAGAGCAGGCGTCAAGGATCATAGGGTCAGCCCAGCAGCAAGCTGACAGCATCGTGGCAGACGCCGAGCAGCAAGGGCGGCGCACCCTTGAGGACTCGATTTCCGAGGCGCGGTCAGAGCTGTCGAGGCTCGAGTCCCAACGGTCGCAGGTGCAGCTGGAGGTAGAAACTCTCCAAAGGTGGCTTGAGGAGCACAAATCCCACGTCGTGGAATCTCTGACCGAGGCTCTGTCGGCGGTCGAGCGGCTCGGCACGATGTGGCCGGCACCCACCTTGCGTGGCGGCGACAGCCTGTCCAGGCGCAACGCTCCCGTCCCGGCGAGCTCGGCGCCTCTAGCTTCGGCCGCGGCCCCGGTCATACAGGTCGACAGTGACCAACCGACCCGCCAACCGGCCCCTTCGGATACGGCCGCGTGGCCGGCGGTCGATGCCGAGGCGACTCAGCTTCTGCCCACCCAGTCAGATGACACTGACCCAGGTTCTTCTGGCGTCGGGGACTCTTATGACGACGACCGGGCCATGGACGACTTCTTCGACGACAACGACCGCTACGGCGACGACCACCGCATCGGTGGCCGACTGAGGCGACGACGCTGACGTTCGTCAGCTACATCCCGCTCAGCCGGCCCGCTCGACGAGGATCGAAGCGGCAGTTCCGTCGGCCAGGGTGACCGTAGTCCAACCGGTACCGAAGTCAGTCCCGTCGACCTGTCGCAGCGAGGCGGCGAGCACTTGCTCAGCGATCCACTCGTAGTGAGCTTCGACGGCGACCTCTAGCATCTTGTCCCCTGAGACGCTCAGGTTGATGCGGTCCGAAACGTCCAGGCCGGCATCGCGGCGTAACCGTTGGACCTCTCTAACCAGGTCCCTTGCCCGACCTTCGATCTCGAGCTCTGGCGTGAGTTCCAGGTCGAGCACAACGACCCCCGCCATTCCTGCCAGTGGACGGGTGTTCGACGCGTCTAGCGGACTGACTTTCATGTCGAACTCGCCTGGTCGGAGGATCTCGCTTCCGACCCGGGCGGACCCGTCTGCGAGGATCTCCCAGTCGCCTCGCTTGGCAGCGGTCGCAACCGCTTGTATCGCAGCTCCGAGCCGGGGAGCAGCTACCTTGAAGACGACGCTGAGCTGGGGGTTCGCAAAAGGCGTTGGGTCGTCGGTCAGGATCACGGAACGGACATTGACCTCGTCGGCGATCAGATCGGCGAGCTCGGCGAGCTCGCCTGCGTGTGGTCCCGCCACCGTCAGCTGCGCAAGTGGTAGCCGGGCTCGGAGTTTGTTCGCTTTCCTCAGCGAGTGCGCAGCTCCGCACACTTCGCGGGCAAGGTCCATTCTGGCCACGAGCGCCGGGTCCTCCTGGAGCTCGCCGGCTTGTGGCCAGTCAGCCAAATGCACCGAATCCCCTCCCGTGAGGCCCTGCCACACGACCTCGGAAACCATCGGCATCAAAGGAGCGACGAGCCTGCTGAGCACCTCCAAGACGGTGGCGAGAGTATCGAAAGCGTCCTGGGTGTCAGCCTCCCGGCCCTCGCCCGTACCCCAGAATCGGTCCCTGCTTCGGCGGATGTACCAGTTGTCGAGCGAGTCCAAAAAGATTTCTATAAGCGACGTCGCGCCTGACAAGTCGTAGCAGTCCATCGCCTCGGTGACGGCGTTTACAGTCCCCGCGAGTTTGGCCAGCACGTAACGGTCCAAAAGGTTCGGGGAGTCGACCCGGCGTTGATTCGCCCGTCGGCGGTCGGCGTTGGCGTAGAGGCTGAAGAAATACCAGGCGTTCCAGTAGGGAAGCACCCCGGATCGCACGGCGGCTTTTATCCCCGACTCGTCGACGATCATGTCGCCACCTCGCATGATCGGAGATCCCAGGAGAAACCACCTCATAGCGTCGGCACCGTATAGGTCGAACATCGCCTGAGGGTCCGGATAGTTGCGGAGCCGCTTGGACATCTTCGCTCCGTCCTCGCCTAGAAGTATCCCGTGGGCCAGGCAGTTGGAAAAGGCGGGACGGCCGAACAGGGCCACGGCCAGCACGTGCAGCGTGTAGAACCAGCCCCGGGTCTGGCCGATGTACTCGACGATGAAATCCCCAGGGAAATGGGTCTCGAACCACTCTTTGTTCTCGAAGGGGTAATGCACCTGAGCGAAAGGCATGGAGCCGCTCTCGAACCAGCAGTCGAGGACGTCTGGGATCCTGCGCATCGTCGACTTACCAGTCGGGTCGTCAGGGTTCGGGCGTGTTAGCTCGTCGATGGCGGGCCGGTGAAGATCGGCTGGGCGAACCCCGAAGTCCGCTTCTAGCTCGTCGAGACTCCCGTAGACGTCCACCCGGGGATAGTCCGGGTTGTCGCTCTTCCAGACCGGTATTGGCGAACCCCAAAAGCGGTTTCGGGAGATCGACCAGTCCCGCGCGTTTTCAAGCCAGCGGCCGAAAGAGCCGTCTCTCACATGCTCGGGGACCCACCCGATCTCCTCGTTAGCAGCGAGAAGCTGGTCCTTGATCGCCGTCACTTTCACGAACCAAGACGACACGGCCCGGTAGACGAGAGGAGTGTCACTCCTCCAGCAGTGCGGGTAGGAGTGCACGTAGGAATCGAAGCGAACGAGAGACCCCTTGTCCCTGAGAGCTCGAATCACAGGCTGGTTCGCTTCGAAGACCTGCAGGCCTTCGAAGTCAGGGACTTCGGAGGTGAAGCGGGTACGTTCGTCGACAGGGCAGACGACAGGTATGCCCGCTTGGGCACATACCGTCTGGTCGTCCTCGCCGAAACCCGGCGCCATGTGAACTATCCCGGTACCTTCCTCAGTGTTGACGAACGCAGCGGCGAGTACGACGAACGCGCCAGGCGTTTCGGAGAAGAACCCGAACAGCGGTTCGTAGCTACGCCCGACCAGGTCGGCGCCCCGAAGAGATCCTACCCGCGTCGCTCCAACGAGCGACTTATCGTAGGCGTCGACGCGCTCCGCGCCCAGAGCGAACCGGCGGCCGTCCCTCTCGAAGACCGCGTAGGTAATTTCAGGACCGACCGCCAGGGCAAGGTTCGAGGGCAACGTCCACGGGGTAGTCGTCCAAACCCACAAGTCCATCGGGTCGTCCCCGTCTAGGTGGAAGGCGACAGTCACGGCTGGATCCTGACGGTCACGATATGCGTCGTCCTGGCGGGTCTCAGAGTTCGACAGAGGCGTCTCGCATTCCCAACAGTAGGGAAGGACCCGGTAGTCCTCGTAGAGCAGACCCCTGTCGTAGAGCTGGGCTAGTGCCCACATGACGCTCTCCATGTAGGGCAAGTCCATGGTCTTGTAGTCGTTGTCGAAGTCGACCCAGCGGGCCTGGCGAGTCACGTACCGGCGCCACTCCTCGGTGTAGCGAAGAACTGAAGTGCGGCAGTAATCGTTGAAAGTTGCTATCCCGTAGTTGCTGATGGCAACGTGGCCAGAGACGCCCAGCTGTTTTTCGGCTTCCACTTCGGCGGGAAGGCCATGACAATCCCAGCCGAAACGGCGTTCCACGACGCGGCCGCGCATCGTCTGGTAGCGGGGAACGGCGTCTTTGACGAAGCCTGTAAGCAGGTGGCCGTAGTGCGGCAAACCGTTGGCGAAGGGAGGGCCGTCGTAGAAGACGAACTCTTTGCCGCCTCGGCGACTCTCGACGGAACGCTCAAAAGTCCCCTTCGCCTTCCACGACGCGAGCACGCCCTCCTCCATGCCAGGAAGGTTGGGAGATCGCGGTACGTCTGGGTAAGCGGGTGCTCCGCCTACCACGGCCTCGTCAGTTTGCAAATCACGGTCGCCGGGCACCTTTCCAACCTACCCTCCCGCACGGAGCGACCCGTGTATGGCCAGCTCACGCGGAGCGAGCGCCCGCCGTGGACTCCCGCGATGACGGCCGGTGGGTTCTTGGACGGGATTACATTCGTTGCCCCAAGTGTTATCGTTACTCGCCCGGCAGTCAGGCTCGGGTGGAATTTCAGGTCAGTTCTAGTGGTGCACAAGAAGGCTTCGATGTCAGGTACCGACGGTGACGTGGACGTAGCGGAACAGACCGTTGCGCCATCAGAGAACCCTGCTTCAGTTGGGGTAGAGCCCACGCCGAGCCAGCGTAAGTCGGCTCCGCGCAAAAAGGCCGGCGCGACGGAGGCGCACCACAAGAAGTTCCTAGAGTCTCAGCGGGAGACCCTCCTAGCGGAGAGAGCAGAGTACATCGGCTCAGCGGAGGCGTTGAAAGCGCAGGCCGATTCGCTCGCTCTCGAGCACGAGCCGGGCGACGTCCAGTTCGACGAGGAGGGAGGCGAAGGCGGCACCGCGAACGTAGACCGCGAGATAGACCTTTATTTGTCCGCCCAGGCTCGGGCTACGGTCGCTGAGATCGACCGGGCGCTTGCCAAGATCGACGGCGGCACGTACGGAATCTGCGAGCACTGCGGCCAGCCCATACCCGAGGCCCGTTTGGAGGCCCTGCCCTACGCGGCGTTGTGCGTGTCTTGCAAAAGCGGGGGCCTGTCGTCGAGAAGATAACCCTGCGGTGAGCTCACAGGTGCGCCGCGGTGGCTTCGAGGCGAACACAGCGCTACGCCGAGGGAGGGTCGGGCTGGTCCCGCTGGTCGCGGCGGCGGTCGTCGTTGCCGACGTCGTGACCAAGGACTGGGCCTTGTCCAGTCTCTCTCCCGGCCAGCCCCGTCATGTCATCGGCCCCTCGAACTTCCTCCTAACATTCAACACCGGAACGGCCTTCAGCCTCGGGCGGGGCGTCACCCCCATACTCGAATCGGTGGTGGTCGTCGCCGTGTGCGCGCTCGTGCTTTTCACCAGAAGGATATCGGCTGGGGCGAACGCTGGAACGCTGGTTGGGTTGGGCCTCCTGCTCGGCGGGGCGCTCGGAAACCTCGGGGACCGCGTGTTTCGCCACATCCCCGGTTACCCGGGCGGCGTGGTGGACTTCATCCAAGCGGTTCGTTGGTGGCCGGTGTTCAACGTCGCGGACAGCTGTGTCGTCGTGGGTGTGATAGTACTGCTCATCTCTTATCGTAATCCCCAGGGGCGCAGTCGTGACTGACCCGGAGCGCTGGTCGGTTCCTCCCGCCCTCGACGGTGAGCGGATCGACAGGGTCATATCCCTCGTCAGTGGGCTCCCCAGGAGCCGGGTCAACGAGATGATCACCTCCGGGGCGGTAAGCGTGGGAGGTCGGGTCTTGACGCAGAGGAGCCGAAAAGTCCGGGAGGGAGAAACGGTAGCGTTGAGTGTCGGTTCCGATCCCGACCAGGTGTGGGACCGTCCTTTGAGTGCCGGCCCTATCGACGCAGCGTGGCCTTGCGACGGCTTTGACCGTAACGCCTTAGAGGTGATCCATGTAGACGACGAAGTGATAGTCGTCGACAAGCCGGCTGGCTTGGTCGTTCACCCGGGAGCGGGCAACGCCGCCGGAACGCTTGTGCAGGCTCTGTGCCACATGTTTCCTGACCTCGCAGCCATGGAGGGTCCCGGCGGGGAAGGCAGGCCCGGCATCGTGCACCGCCTTGACAAGGGTACCTCCGGGCTGCTCGTCGTCGCCCGGACCGAAAGGGCGCGCCAGTCACTGGTCGGGCAGTTCACGCGCAGGGCCGTTTCACGTCGCTACCAGGCGTTGGTGCGCGGCCGGCTCGAATCGGACGCCGGGATGATCGACGCCCCTCTGGGCCGTTCCCCTCGGGACCCTACCCGCTTCAGTGTCCGCGCCGGGGGGCGCGAGGCGAGGACGCGCTACGAGGTGATCAGCAGGTTCGGGGGAGCAACCGAGTGCACGCACTTGGCGTTGACCCTCGAAACGGGAAGGACCCACCAGATCAGAGTGCACGTGTCGGCGATCGGCCATCCCGTTGTAGGCGATGCCCGCTACGGGGGCCGCTCCGGGCCCTTCAAGGGTCTGTTGCAGCCCGAAAGGGTATTCCTCCATGCGGGTACTCTCGCATTCGACCATCCCGGCAGCGGCCTTCGGATGGAGTTCTCGTCGCCCCTGCCGGCGGACCTTTCGGGGGTCCTTGCTGGCCTCAGCTAGCAGCTAGGCGCTGGACGGCGTTCAGTGCTGCTGCAGCGACGGGGCTGCCGCCCCGTTCACCCGAGTTGGTGATCGAAACCTCGGCCAGAGAGGACCCCCACAATCGCCGCTTGGCTTGCTCGGCGCCGACGTAGCCGACAGGGACGCCGATCACCGCCTCGGGTTCGAGCAGGCCAGCCTCGTGGAGATCCAGCAGCATCACCAGAGCGCTCGGAGCGTTACCGATCACCCACAGGGCTCCCTGGGTGTATAGATGGGCCGCTTCGCGTATTGCTGCGGCGGACCGGGTCTCCCCGGAGGCTGACATCTCGGCAGGGGCCTTCACGCCGTCGATCAGATCAAGGGCGCACACGACCGTGTTGGTAGCGCCGAGAGCGGGTACGCCCGCTACGACCATCCGGGAGTCGCACACCACGGGCGCCGAGGATCGGATCGCCTTAATCGCCCGTTGGACAGACCGTGATCCGATCAGAGCCGACGAGGCGAAGCTCTCGTCGGCTGTGGCGTGCACCATGCGGGCGACCACTGACCTGGCAGGCTCTGACCACGATGACAGGTCGACACGCGACGCCATGATCAAGTAGGACTCGATCTCGATCGGATGGATCGGTGTCGACTGTGAGCTCACGTGGAGACCGCCAGAATCTCAGCGTCGAAACTCCTTATTGCGTCGGCGGGGCATACCTCGACGCAGGAGAGGCAGTCGTTGCAGACCCCGTCCGTCACGCCCAGGCCCCCCGCCAGGGCGGCGATCGCCCCCGTGGGACAGGTGGCGACGCAGGAACCGCAGCCGCTGCAATAGGCGTTGATGCGCACGGTCACGGCCTGTAACCCCTCGGCGTCACCATGCTGTCTCCGATCCAGCGGCTTGTCGTGGACCCGACCACGACAAGCGAGAACATCCCTACCGTCCGGGGGTCGAGATCTCCGAGTACAGTCCGGATGATCATCTGGGTGGGGCGTCCGGCATCCGTCACGACCGCAGCCGGTGTAGCAGGAGGTCTGTGTCGGGACAGGATCTGCAAAGCCGCCGGGAGTTGGGTGGACCGTCGCTCAGAGCGCGGGTTGTAGAACGAGACGACAAAGTCCCCTTCGGCGGCTGCGGCGACCCGCCGTTCGATGTGTTCCCACGGGGTGAGAAGATCTGACAGTGATATCGTGGCGTGGTCGTGCCCGAGGGGCGCACCGAGAAGTGCCGCTGCGCTCAACGCCGCCGTGACTCCCGGTACGACGCGTACCGCGGGCGTCAACTTCGGGCTCCTCTTGGGGCGAGCTCCCGGTCGCCACCCAGTTTCAAACGGCCCGGCCTCTCGTGTCTCGGACTTTTGCGGCCCAGACTCAAGCGGGGTGCTGATCGCCGAGATCTCCTCGGCGACTTCGAAGGTAAGCGAAGCCAAAGCGTAGATCCCGGGATCACCTGAGCAGACGAGGGCCACTCTGCGGCCCTGCGCCGCAAGTTCCAACGCGTGGCGTACGCGGTCGACCTCGGCGCCTATAGGGTATGCGACGACTTCCTGGGAGTTTGAAAGCAGGTCTCGGGCACTGTCTATGTAGCCGCTGTATCCGACGACAACCTCGGCATGCCTGACAGCGGCAGCAGCCTGGAAGGTTCTCATGGCAGGATTGCCAGGGCCGAGACCGACGACATGAAGCGACCCGGTCGGGTATGGCCTCCGCGCGACAGCGACCGTGGAGTCACGGGTGGCGCTGACGGTCTTCATCGACACTAGACGGGACCCAGGGCCAGCGGCGACGACAGCCGCCGCCTCGGCTACTGAGGGTGTGCCCACGGCGTGCCTGACGATCTCGCTCGGGTTGGGCACTTCGACAGAGGCGAGCACGAGCGCGTCGAGTGCAACGATCCCCACTCCAAGGCGCTCCGCCAGCTCCACGATTGCTGGTTCGTTCGCCTTGGCGTCCAGGGTGGCGACGTCAGCCACGGCGGACGCGTCCAAGCCAGCGGACCCCAGAACCTGGCAGACAGCCTCGTATAGGCCCTCAGTCGACGCGCCCTTGCTAGCTCCGACGCCGACCACCAGGCACCGAGGGATTAACACGACCTCGCCGGGAAGGGTCTCAGCGGTGCTGTCGGTTACTCTGAGCTTCGGCGAGTGGCCCACTTGGCTCTGCTCAGCGGTATCGGTTCTTGCAAGGCCGGCTAGGCGTAACGGAAGCGGCCATGACTCAAGGGAATCGTCGACGTTCAGGGTTGGAGAGTCGCCGTCCAGCCACTTCCGCGCAAGCCCGGCTACGTCTCCTCGAGCGGTGAAACCTTCGAGAGCGTCGACGGCGGGTAGACCCGCAAGATCGGTGGCGGTCGAGATTACTGGTGTAGCGCCCGTCAGCGCCGCAACCTGGCGCGCAAGGTCGTTGGCGTTACGTCGGTGGCCGCCGGCGAGCACTACCGCGTGCTGACCCGCTTCGTCGACGGACACCACGGCCGGGTCGCGGTTCTTGTCGCCGAGCAACCCTGCCATTGCCCGGACGACTACGGCGGCTGCAGCGAAGACGATAAGGCCGTCGCTGCGCTCCCACTCCTCGCGTACGGTGTCCATTAGCCTTCCGTGGCGGTGCTCGTAGGGGAGCTTGGCCGCCAACGCAGCACCCCTGTCGGTAATCGACACAGATACGAAGCGCGGCTGGCTCCCGGCTCCGCTCATCTGTCCCGTCCAGGTTCGCTACCCGGGCCCCAGCAGACGAATACGGGGTTTTCGGATTTCAAGCGAAGAGATCCCTCTTCGCCGATCGGCACGGCGCGGCTGACGGAGACCTGGACCATGGCCCCGAGTCTTTTAGCTCCTTCGACGGCGCGACTCATCGATGCGTACACGGCGACCATTCTTCCTCCGGGGCGCAGCCTTGCAAGCGCCGAGTCGAGCACCGAAATTCCGCCGCCTCCAACGAAAACCCTGTCGGGGTCGGCGAGAGCATCGAAGGCTTTCGGGGCTTCACCCTCGACCACTTTGACCTGGGTCCCTGCTGTGTTGGAGCGCAGAACCTCTAGTTGAGACGGGTCCCTTTCGAGGGAGTACACGCAAAGGCCGGGGGCGATGGCGGTGGCTTCTACAGACACCGAGCCGGACCCGGCCCCGACATCCCACATCACGCCAGCGGCGGGAAGCTCGAGCTTAGAAATTGCGATCGCCCGGACCTCCGCCTTGGTGACCATGCCTCTTAGGTGGGCGAACTCCTCCTCAGGGCGACCCCATCTCAGATTCGGCCTCGAACTTGCCGGTGTGCTGACGGTAGCAACCACGACCGAGGCGGGGTCAAAGTCACCTCTGGCGAGGCCTTCTAGGTCCCCTCGCCATATCTTCTCGCCCTTTTCGCAAAGCGACGTTCCAACGAGCACATCCCTGAAGCCCGCCCCAGCCTTCAGGGCGAGACGTCCGATCAGCTGAGGTGGCGAACTAGGTCCGCAAAGCGCCGCTACCTTCGGATGACGCAGTATCGCCTCTGCGGCGCTTTGCGTTCCGCCGGGACGGCCGTGAGCGGAAATCACGACGGCGTCCTCCCAGTTCGTGCCCGCTCGGGCGAAGGCCACCGACACCGAAGACGGAGCGGGGTGCACTCTCAAAAGCTCTGGCGGTACCAGACGGGTTGCGAGCCGGGCAAGACCGAAGAAGCCGGGGTCGCCGCTGCATAAGACGCAGACCTGTTCGCCGTTAGTGGCTTCGCGCGCCAAGCTTTCGAGCATGCCGGCCAGGTTCGCTTCCAATGCAACCACCCTTGCGCCACGAGGATGTACCACCGACTTCAGATTCGAGGCAGAACCGGTTATCACGGTGGCGGTCCTCAACGCTTCACGAGAAGGGGCGGCGAAGCTTTCTCCGCCCAGAAGTCCCACGAGGTGCACCATTCCAGTTCCGCTATGTCGGGTGCCGTCATGCACGGGCTATGACCTCCACCCCTTCGAAGTCGACCATGACGACACTGACTTTAGGAGTGGTACCTGATGATGCCGACATGTGCACTGCGCAGTTTCGCGCCGCGCGAACACAGAGCTCTTCGAGGACGGTGATTGCGCCGACTTGTAGGCAGGTCTCGGCGAAATGCCGGGCGGTGGCGGTGGCGGTGGCGGCTTCAATGACACGCCGAGGAGCGCCGCAAGCTTGCGCAATTTCGGCGAGCAGCGCTGAGTCCACTTTCGAACGCCGGTAATGGGTCATCATAACCCCAGCGGCTAGCTTGGCGATCTTACCGGCCATCCCGACGAACGTCACGGAAACGATGCCAAGCGATGCGGCCTTGCGCAGAGCTATGCCTGTGAAGTCGCCGACCTCGACGAAGCAGACCTGGGAAAGCTGCGGATAGAGGCGCTGGGCGGCGGCGTCGGTGCGTCCTCCGGTGGAGAGGACCACTTCGGTGCTCCCTTGCGCAGCGGCTACCTGCACCTGCTGGACGACGCTGGCCCGCCACGCAGCCGTCGAGAAGGGCCTCACTATACCTGTCGTGCCGAGGATGGAGATGCCGCCTACTATCCCGAGTCGCGCGTTCGAAGTGCGTGCCGCCATCGCCTCTCCTCCGGGCACTGACACTGTCAAAGACAATGGCATTGGAGTCACTTCGCGGACGGCTTGGCGAATCATCCGCGCCGGCACCGCGTTCACAGCTGGCGAGCCGATTTCGAGCCCGAGGCCTGGCAAAGTAACAGTCCCTACTCCCGGTCCTGCGAGTATCTCCACCGAATCATCTGATTTGCTATCGGATCCTAACCGGCTGGCTCGTACTGTGATGACAGCTCCGTCTGTCACGTCGGGGTCATCGCCGGCGTCTTTGACTACAGCCGCGACGGTCGGGTCCGACGGGTCAGGGGACAGCACCTGGAAAGTCACGCGCCGCCGGTCCGGCAGGGCGATCTCTACCTGAGGAGGCACCTCGCCTGTCGCAAGTCCGATCGCAGCGGCCTTCGCTGCCGCTGAGGCGCACGTGCCTGTTGTCCAACCGGTGCGCAGACCTTTCGCGGCTCTGACTTCCGGGGCCATCGGCGGCTCGTGGGGTTCGACGCCGGCGTGTGCTTGGGGAGTATCGCTGTCGTAGGAGGTCAACGCCGGTTCGCGGAGGGTCTGCCCGACGTGGTCCCAGGGGCGGATCGCAGGCGGTAGGCGGTGGTGAAGCTCGGAGTGTATAGGTGTGATCGCAGAGCTACGGGCGATTCTCTAAGCGCTTCGCCGACGAGGACCAAGACGGTCAATGTGGAGCCGGTGGAGCGTATGGCGTCGGCCAGCTCGCCCACCGTCGTGGATATGACCCGCTCGTCAGGCCATGTGGCGCGTTCGACCACTGCGGCGGGTGTCGATGCTGTGTAGCCGGACCCCGCGCATAGAAGCTCGTCTTGCAACTCTTCTGGGCGGGCTGCTGACAAGAAGACGGCGAGCGTGGTGGCGTGTGGAGCGAAGGCGGCGGGTCCCTCGCCGGCTGGCATCGACTTGGCGGTGCGACCGGCAAGTCGTGTGATAACCACACTCTGGGCTACACCAGGTTGTGTCAACTCCCGGCCGAGCACAGCGGCGGCCGCGGCGAGCGACGTCACTCCGGGGACGATCTCCCACGGTCGACCGTTGGCTTTGCACCAGTCGATCTGCTCACCGATGGACGAGTAGATGGAGGTGTCACCCGAGTGAAGACGAACTACGGCGATAGGCTCGGGATTAGACTCATAGACGGCGAGTACGTCTTCCAGCGTCATCACCGAAGAGTCATACACCGTCGCAGCGGACTTGCAGTGGTCCAGCAGAGCCTTGGGAACCAATGACGACGCCCACACGACGACGTCGGCGGCTGCGAGGCGCTGTGCGCCCCGCAGCGTCACGAGATCGGCGGCGCCTGGACCGGCGCCGACGAAGGAGATCATCCCATCTCCCAACGGTCGTGATGAGCGCCCTCCTCGGTGGTGGCAGCACTGAGACGAGTGAAAGGAAGGATCACCGTGGCAAGGTAAGAGGCCGGACCCCGAGCGGCAATGTCTGCCAACGCTCCGACGCGCTCTCCCTGCATTCCCAATAGCTCTCCTGCGACAGCACCACGGTCTCGGCCGAGGATTGAAGCTACGTCGGCAACCTCGGGAAGGCGGCGGCCACCTTTGTAGACGACGAGTGTCGTGTCCCCGTCCTCCATGTCGGGTCCGAGGTCCTCGCCGTCGAGGGCAGTTCGGATGGTCACCCTCGTGCGTTCGTCAGCGACGACCGTAGACGTCCGCGCCGCCAGCGCCTGGAATGCCATGATCCCAGGCACCTGGCACACGACGGTTGAAGGCCTCAGGCGCCTTACCGCTTGGGCCACAGAGGGGAAGGTCGAGTAGACCAGCGGGTCGCCGAGAGTGATCCAGGCCACCTCGTTGCCCGCTTCGCAGAATCCGGATACGACACTGGCCGCCTTGTCGACGGATCGGTCCCTGGCTTGCCTGGAAGGGGCCATGTCGAAAGCCACCCTCACGACGGCGACCTCAGGCGCAACCTCACGCACGATTGCCTCGGCGCGTCCTACGGCGTCGGGGGCGCTGCTCGGGGCGACGACGACGTCCGCGCGCCTCAGAGCTTCGACGGCTCTGACGGTTATCAGGTCCGGCTCACCAGGGCCGACGCCCACGCCAACGAGGCGCCCTGGTACCGGCCTGTTGTCCATTCGGGAGGCCCGAACGTCGCGTGTCCTTCCCGATTCTGCTGGCTGCGGCGAGGGTTGCGACAAGGCTCTTTCGAGGGCCCCGCGTATCAGTTGGGCCTCGGACAGTCCTGCCCGCTTGGCTTGTCGTCTCAGAGCAGACTTGGTTTCCTCGGGCAGGTAGATACTGCTCTTGCGCACACCTTTGAGACTAGCGGAATCCTGCCCTACGCGATGCCCTACGTATGGCAGCTCTGGTTGCGAAGGACTCGAGTGGAGCTGTGTTGCCGCCGGGATGGTGGTGCAGATAAGTGGCGATAAGGGTCTCGGTGGCATAGCCATCGTGGCCTTCGCCGAACCTCGCCCTCATCGCCAGAGCGGAGCCCGCCGGTGAGACGCGTGAATAGTGGAACTCGTGGCCGCGCAGGACGGTTCCCTCAGGGCCTAGTGGCGATAGAGTCGTCGAGACGGCACTGCGGTATCCGAGGGTCAAAGTATTGGTCATTTCAGCGTGCGCAGGCAGGACACCTGCTAGAGGATGGCCGTCGAGGCTCTCGCACAAGACGAGCAGTCCGCCGCACTCGGCCCAGGTGACAAGACCCGCAGCGATCTCCCGTTTGATCCCGTCGAGGAGTTGTCGGTTCGCGGAGAGGGCCGGAGCGTAGACCTCGGGAAATCCTCCGCCTATCAAAAGACCGTCGAGTTCGCCGTCGTCGCAGCCCGCGGGATGCGACGACGATTGCCTCTTCGCCAGGGAAGGCTTCGAGTAGGGAAGAGTCTCGTCTACTAGGGGGTCGAAGCTGACCACTTCGGCGCCAGCGGCGCGCAGGGTTTCAACGGTGTCGGTGTAGGTGAAGCTGAAGGCCGGTCCTGCGGCTACGGCGATGCGCGAAGGTCCGATCCTCTTCGGGATTTCTAGAGGGCCAGCCTCTAAGGGTTCGGCCCTTCGTGCCATGGCGACTACAGCGTCCAAGTCGACGTAGGTTTCTATGGCGGAGGCGAGTCTGTCGAGCGAGGATCGGACCCCAAGTGGGTCTTCGGATACGGGGACGAGACCGAGATGGCGGTCCCT
>JAKBBA010000037.1 GCA_021808665.1 Actinomycetes bacterium | reverse complement strand
CAGGGAGTCAGGGGTCGAACCTTCCACGGGCCTCTCGCCCAACAGCTTCACCATGGCCCATTCCTAGCATCCAGATCACCCGATACACCCAACCCAGCCGGCTGCACGAACCCGGCCAGCGCGTGTTGCGTCGGGGCCCGTACAATCTCCCCAGGTGATAATTTAGCAAGGGTAAATAACTTGGAAAGCGAGACAACACCCAGTCGCCGGTTGGGCCGGTTCGCGCCGAGCATCCGCCCGGCTTGGACGAACCCTAACTTCGACCTGATCTTCGTCGCCAGGGTCGCCATGAGCTGCGGCCGTGCGCTCGCTGGAGTGGTCACGCCGATCTACCTGGCTCTTGAGGGTTTCAGCGCTCTCGAGATTTCGCTCTACGTGGTCGTAGTGTCTCTTGCGTCTGCAGCGATGTCAGCTCTCATCGGCGCGAGCGCTGACCGTATCGGCCGCAAGCCTTTCATGGTGGGCCTGCCACTTCTCACTGCCGCAGCCGCTGTCGTGTACGCCATCACGGCGATACACCCCGTCCTGTTCCTCGCAGGGGCCCTTGGAAGCTTCGGCCGCGGCGCCGGAGCAGGTGCAGGCGCCGTCGGCCCGTACCAGCCAGCAGAATCGGCGTTCGCCACCGACAACATCGCCCCCGAGCATCGAAACTCGATGTTCGGGCGCTTGGCCTTTGCTTCTTCTGGGGGAGCGACCGCCGGCGGGCTTCTCGCTTTGCTCGTCACGTCCAGTCACGTGCACGCAGCGGCGGCGACCGTCACCTTCCGTGCCTCGTTCGTAGCGATAGCCGTCGTCTCTAGCCTTGCGGGACTCATCGCCGTCGGTCTCGACGAGCCCGCCCGGCCCCTTCGCAAAGCCGGCCAGCACCACCTGCACTGGCCGCGTCGCTCGGGATGGCTGGTGTACCGACTGTGGATCACCAACAGTTTCAACGGGGCCGCCGTCGGGATGCTCGGACCCTTCCTCACCTACTGGTTCTTCAGACGCTACGGGGTAGGAGCTGCCGAGGTGGGAGTCCTCTACTCGGTCGTCAACGCGCTCACCATGGCTTCCAGCCTGTCTGCCTCGGGCTTGGCGCGCCGTTACGGTCTTGTGCGCACGTCCGCCGTGATGCGCGCAGCCCAGGGGCTCCTTGTCGTACCGATGGTCCTCGCACCCAACTTCGAGCTGGCCGGCGCCGTGTACCTAGTGCGGATGGTCACCCAGAGGATCTCGCTTCCGCTGCGCCAGTCCTACACCCTCGGCCTCGCAGAACCAGACGAGCGTGCCGCCGTAGCGGCGATCTCCAACCTGCCCAGCCAGCTGGCGATGTCGTCGAGCCCTCTTCTCACCGGCTACCTCTTCGACGAGATCAGCCTTAACCTCCCCTTCGAGGTGGCAGCTGCGCTGCAGCTCGTAAACGCCGGGCTGTGGTGGCAGCTGTTCAAGGACCATCCCCCCGAAGAGGAACGCAACCCAGGCGCAGGCCGCAACCGCTCTGGCGGAGCCGGCGATGTCTCTGCTGCGACGCCGACAGCCTTAACAGAACCCTCATAGTCTCCGGATACCACCATCACACGAGCTCCCGATACTGATAGTCGACAAAGCAAAAGCCTGGCGGCTAACCAGGCCCGAAAGGAGCATCCCATGTCTGTCCTAATCAACACACGGCGTAAGGTGGCAGCAGGGGCGGTGGCGGCACTCGCGTCGGTCGGAGCCGGCTTCGGTGCCTACGCGCTCACCGCTCCGTCGGCGGCGAGCGCCTCGGCTGGCTCCGCCCCGGTCAACCTCGCCGTGTCGTCGCAGCCGACGAGCTCGACCCATACCCCCAAAACCCACGGTCGCAGAACTCTCCTTGAGCGGACTGACCACGCAACCATCGAAGTGAAAGGAAAGGGGAAAGGAAAGTGGGTGACGGTGGAGCTCGACCGAGGCAAGGTGCTGTCGGCCAGCAGCACGTCGATCCAGGTTTCGCTACCCGACGGAAGCCAGGTGACCGAAGCGATCACCTCATCGACGAAGTTCACCGGCATCTCGGGTGCCTCCTCGATAACCACCGGAGCCAGAGCGACCGTGATATCGGAGAATGGTAACGCCCTACGCATAGCGCAGAAGTCTGCGACCAGCCCCGCTCCGAACGCCCCGACTGCGCCAGCGACGCCAGCCGCCTAAGTCGCCTAAAGACATGGCGAGGCCCCCGGGGATACTCCCCCGGGGGCCTCGCCATAACCGGTCCCAGGAACCGCCGGCTAAGTCGTCGCGTCGGCGCCGGGAGCACCGCCAGGCTTGTTCGAACGGTAGTAGTCCTTCCAGATCAGCCTGTGGACGGGGATCTTGCGCGGAATGTCACGCAAGCCCGGGATGAAAGGCACCAGCGCCAGGAGGATCGTGAGTACTCCCATGATGGCGATCACCTCCACGTCGGCGTTACCTGAGCTCGACATCGGGTTGACCTGGTACCAGAAGCTGTACAGCCACAGCCACGGCTGGCCGGGCCATGAGCCGGTCTCGTTCATGACGCCCCACTGCGAACCGGCCATGTGCTGGGCGTTGACGATCTTGGCCACGTAGCTGGAGTTCGGGTGGGCCGTGTAGGAATCCCCTAGGAACATGATTGGGTTGGTGTAGTTCGTCGTGTAGAAGGAAGACTGCGCCACCAAAGCGGCGTCCAAGCCGCCGGAGCGGGCCATCGCCAGGAACGAGGTGAGCATCTCCGGGACGGGACCGTCGCTGGCTGGGGGCACCACAAGCTGGTCGGACTGCACTTTCGCTTTGTCGAGGGCCTTGCCGTATGCAGCCAGCCACGCCGCCTGCTGCGAGGCGCTCGCCGTGTTGTAGCGCTGCAGCGCGGCTGTCAGGGCGGGCTCGCCGCTGACGGTGGACAGCGGATCGAGGACGAAGGCTTGAGCTGGATTGAGGGGGTCTGTCACTCCGATGGTGTTTTGGATGGACACCCCCCAAAGGTCTTGGACCGAGCCTGACTGGTTGTTGTAGGGTGGTCCGTACGAGGCGCTGCTGCTCGTCCCGTCGAGCTCGCTCAGAGCGGTCTCGACGAAGCCTTGTGGCTGCGCCGACGCCCAGGATTGCAACGTGACGGCCTTGACGTCCGGAGACGAGAAGAGGACCGCCAGGACAACCACGAGAACCGTGACGACCACGACCGCTATCGTTCCCTCTTTCAGGATGTCGTAGCGGCGGACCGGGCCACGCCAGGACTGCCGGTCGAAATCCCGAGTCCGGCGAGACTTGCGGGCTCGGGTCCCCGAATCGTGAATTCTCGACTCCGAAGGGTTGGCAGCGGTCATTGCAGGACCTCCGATGCGGGAGAAGTGGCGAAGGTGGACCCGATCTCAGACGGAGCGGTCCCGTCTTGGGACTGATAGCCGCCATCAGGCGGACCGAGGTGGTCCGGGTCTGCGTCGATGGGATGGACGACACCCCGCAGTCGGACCATCACGATGTGCAAGGCGATTATCGCCACCAAGAAAAGCGGCACGAGCGCGATGTGGAGCATGAACGCCTGCCCGAAGTTCATCGTGTTGAAGAAGGCTCCGATGCCGGCAGAGTTCATCGCGTCCTTCGACTGGAACGCGATCCACTGCGAGTCGAAGTTGGTCTGCGACAGATAGCCGGTGAAGCCCTCGAAGATGGAAACGATGAAAGCGAGCACCCCGGTGATCCACGTGAGAGCTCTCCGGCCTCGCCACGAGGCCATCCAGAACTTCCCCCACAGGTGGATTGCCATGAAGCCCATGAAGGTCTCGACGCTCCACAAGTGAAGGGAGTTGAAGAAGTGCCCCACGCTGCTGGTGTGCCACCAGATTGGACCTTCGAGGGCCAGCACGAGACCACTGACGACGGTAAGAACGAACCCGGCGAGGGTCAGGACCCCAAAGACGTAGATCCACGACGCTACGTAAGCCGGTTGGCTGTCGGGAAGCATCTTCTCCGGAGGAAGCTTCTTCATCCAAACCCGCCGCACTCGCGCAGTCCAAAGCGTGGGGTCACCGGCGGGTGGCGATGTTTGCGGCTGGTAGCCCGTGGCGACCGGCTGAGCGCCGGCCTGCGCCTTGAGCTTGCTCCGGGTGTGCACGAAGGGTAAGACCAGCGCCAACACGAAGATCAGCAGCATCGCCACGACCGCCAGGAAGTTGGCGAGGGAGATGTAGACGACACCCCAGTGGAAGTAATAGGCGGGTTTGTCGAGGTTGATCACCGATGCGAGCATGAGCCTGACCCTATAAGCATTCTCTTAGGTTTCGTAGGGTCGAAGGACCCTAAAAGTCCTATGACCAATGTCACTTCGACTTTTGTGCCGGCTCCTCTCGTCGCCGACTAGTCGAACAGGTCAGGGTCGCTCAGTGCTATGTCGTCCCACAGGGGTTGGAAGCTGAACCAACCTGCCTCGTGGAAGCCCGTCCGTTCGAACGTGTAGCGAGCGTCGTCGGGATCGATGAGGTGCGGCTTGCCGACCGACTCGGCGAGGATCTGGGCCTGGCAGGAGCGCTCCATGGTGACGAACCACCAGGCGGCCTCGTCGACGGAGTGGCCGACGGTGAACAACCCGTGGTTGCGGTGTATCGCAGCCTTGTGCGGACCGAGACCCGCGGCGAGGGCCTTGCCGGCGGTCTCGTCGAGCACGATCGCTCCGCCGCCCTCGGTAACCACGACGTGGTCGGTGTAGAAAACGCAGGCGTCCTGGGTTATCGGGTCGAGCGGGCGACCCAGGGCTGACCAGGCCTTACCGTAGATCGAATGGGCGTGGGCGGCGGCTACCACGTCGGGTCTCGCCTGGTGCACGGCGGAGTGGATGACGAACGCAGCACGGTTGACCGGCCGGTTTCCTTCGACGACTTCGCCCCTGTGGTTGACGAGGATAAGGTCCGAAACCTTGACGTGGCGGAAGTTCATTCCGAACGGGTTCACCCAGAAGTGGTCTGTGAGCTCCGGGTCCCGTGCGGTTATGTGGCCCGCTACGCCTTCTGAAAAGCCGAAACGACCGAAGATCCTCAGCGCTCCCGCGAGGCGCTCCTTGCGGTGGCGTCTCTCCTGGTCCGCCGAGGTGAAGACCGGCGGTTTCGCCATGCTCAGCCGGGCAGGGCCACCGGCGCCATCCCCGTTGTCCGAGCCCGCGGACGCCTGAACTTGCAGCGACTGTGATGTCACCATGAACCTCCCTGTGTCGATCCCCATACTTGCGCGCCGGCGCAGGATTTCGCAATGCCGGCGCGGCGGCTAACCGCCTGAGAGTACGGAAGCGCAGCGTCGGGCAACGCTCAAAGCTTGAGAGGGTGTCTCCCCTAGCGCTGTGACGTGGCCCAGTTTCCTGCCCGGAGAGGGCGCCTTGGAGTACAGGTGGACGCTTGCGGAGCGCACCGACAAAGCCTCCTCGAGCCTCCCGCGAGGGTCGCTCCCGTCGTCGGGACCCAACACGTTCACCATGGCCGCAGCCGGAGCGACCAGCGAGGCATCCCCGAGCGGCCACCCGAGGACGGCTCTCAGGTGGTTGTGGAACTGAGACGTCACGCAGGCTTCTATCGTGGCGTGGCCAGAGTTGTGAGGTCGCAGAGCGATCTCGTTGATCAAAACGTCGCCGCTCGTGTCGATGAACAGCTCCACGGCGATTATCCCGGTTGCGTCGACAGTCTCAGCGACCGCCCTGGCCAGGTCGCCGGCCCTATCGGAGAGCTCCGGGCTGATCTGGGCGGGCATGACCAGCTCGGTGCAAATGCCTTCAGCCTGCAGGGTCGACACGAGCGGGTACGCCACGTATTCGCCGTTGCGGCTGCGCGCCGCTACCAGCGCCACCTCGACGGCTATGTCCACGTGCTCCTCTACGAGCAAGCCGGTCGTCCCCAGCGTGGCGACGGCCGCCTTCGACTGGGCGGGGCCGTCGACGACTACCACGGCCCGACCGTCGTAGCCGCCGCTGCGGGCCTTGACCACCACCGGCCAGCCGTGGCGGTCTCCGAAGGTGACGATATCGTCGTGCCCGCCGGCTCCTACCGGGGCGAAGGACGGCACGGGGAGTCCCTGAGCCGCGAAACGCTCCCGGGCAACCAGTTTGTCCTGGGCGAACAGCTGGGCGTCCGAGCCCGGCTCGACTCTCCAGCCGGCAGCCTCGAGCGCTGCCACCCGCTCGTAGGGTACCCCTTCGTGGTCGAAGGTCACCACGTCCGAGCGCCGCGCCAGTGCCGCCAAGGCGCCAGGATCGTCGGGCTCACCGTAGAGAGTCTGCGCTCCTGCGGAGACCGCCGGATCGTCCTTGCGCCTCGCCAGGACGACCAGTTCGACGCCCAGGTCGACAGCAGCCTGGTGGGTCATCCGGGCAAGTTGGCCGGCGCCGACCATTCCTACTACGGGGGCCTGGAAGCGACCTTCGAGCTTCGCCTGCGCCACGACCGCGATGTTCCCCGTAATATGGCCGCGGTGTCAAGTGCGCCGCGGCCAACCGGAGCCGCCCCCGTAGAAGTCGTGATGGGCAGCGCCTCGGACCTGGAGGTGATGAGACCGGCCGTGTTGGTTCTCAGGGACCTTCAGGTGCCCGCGGCGCTGAGAGTGATCTCCGCGCACAGGACCCCCGCCGACATGATCGCCTACGGTCAGGGCGCAGCCGACCGGGGGGTGCAGGTGATAGTCGCCGGGGCCGGAGGAGCGGCTCACCTCCCAGGGATGCTCGCATCTGTCACACGCCTGCCGGTGATCGGGGTACCGGTCCCGTTGCGCTACCTCGACGGGATGGACTCCCTCCTGTCGATAGTCCAGATGCCCGCGGGTGTGCCGGTCGCAACCGTCGGAGTAGGAAACGCCCGCAACGCCGGGCTTCTCGCGGCGAGGATCCTGGCGCTCGCCGACACCGACCTAGCCAGTCGCCTGGAAGCCTTCGCCGCCGCGCTCGCCGACACTGCCCGGGGCCAGGACGCTTCTGTCGCAGCCGATCCGGATCCTGCGACGGATGCCTAACGGCCCCACCCCAGCAGTGCGTGCCCTGGCGACAGCGGGCTTGCAGTTCGAGCTTCACAGCTACCGTCACGACCCGGACTGCGAGTCCTACGGCGACGAGGTGGTAGCGGCCTTGGACGTCGACCCGCTGAGGGTGTTCAAAACCCTGATCGTCGAAGCGGACACCCGCCTCGCCTGCGCCGTGGTGCCCGTAGCGCACCAGCTCGACTTGCGTCGAGCGGCGAGCGCCCTCGACGCTAAGAGCGTCCGTATGGCAGAGCGTGCCGCAGCTGAACGTTCGAGCGGCTACGTGGTAGGCGGGGTGAGCCCAATCGGCCAAAAGCGCAAGCTGCCGACGATCGTAGACGAGACCTCCCTGAGCTGGGCCACCGTATACGTGAGCGCCGGGAAGCGCGGCCTCGAACTTGAGGTTTCACCGGCGGACCTCATAAAGGCGACGAATGCGAAGGTCGCCCGGATCAGCCGGCCCTGACCGCAATCGCCTCGTCGCCGCCCGCTGCGGGCCGATGACCTCGCGACCACGCCGCCGGGATGGCGGGCGCGTCCGGACGTGCGCAACGCCGCGAAATATTCTACCATTGGTCCATTCAGTCGAGGGGCGAGTTGACTCGCTCGAAGCCCACGAACCATGAGGGAGGAATAGACGTTGAACAAAATCCGGACAAAGCGCTCTGCCACACGTCGGGGGGCGATGGTTGCGCTTGGAGCGTCGGTAGCGCTCGTCGCGGCCAGCTGCGGGTCGTCCACCAAGTCCACCAGCTCGGCGACGACAACGTCGGGGGCGGGGTCGTCGACCACGTCGGGTTCGGGTGGGTCTTCGGCGCCTTCGGGCACCCCGGTCGTCTTCCACGCTGTGGTCGGCGAGACCGGCGCTGCATCGGCTCTCGGCAGTCGCGAAGCTAAGGCCCTCAAGGCCCTCGCCGCTTCGGTGAACGCTTCGGGCGGTATCGACGGCCACCCGATGCAGGTTGACGTCGTGGACAACCAGTCGAACCCCGCTACGGCAGTTCAGCTGGCCAGCCCATGGGTAAGCCAGGGCGTGCCGTTCATCTTGAACGGAAGCATCGTCGGCACCGACAAAGCGGTCGACGCCCTCGCTACGTCCAACGGCCCTTTCATCTACGACCTCTCCCCTGGCACACACCCCAAGGCGGGAAGCATGATCTTCTCCGCGGGGCTGTCCACTACCGCCGATGCCGAGGCTTACCTCACCTTCCTCAAGTCCAAAGGCCTGACGAACATAGCGGTGATCAACTCCACCGACGCTAGCGGCACCGACGGTTACACGCAGCTGTCCACCCAGCTCGCCACGAGCGCTTTCTCGTCGTTCAAGCTGGTCAGCCACCAAACCTTCGACCCGACGTCGGTTAGCGTCACGACCCAGATGTCTGCCATAAAAGCCGCCAACCCCCAAGCCATAGTCATCTGGACCACGGGAACTCCGCTCGGCACCGTCCTAAAGGCAATGCAGTCTTTGGGCATGGACTCGATCCCGACCGTTACTACCGCCGGTAACGCAGCCCATTCCGAGCTCACGTCGTTCTCGTCGATCCTTCCGCAGAACCTGTACTTCCCCACCGGCCCCCTCTACCTGGCACCTTCATCCCTGCCTGCGTCGATCGGCGCCGCGGTGAGCGCCTTCGACACCGCTGTTAGCGCAGCCGGAGGACATGGCGGGGACCCGTGGGGTCTGGCGTGGGACCCAGGCCAACTGCTCGTAGGGGCCCTCCGCAAACTCGGGGTCAACGCCACCGCCAAACAGATCCTCTCTTATATGGAGAACCTCCAAGGAGTGGCCGGCGTCTACGGCACGTACAACACCAGCGTCAGCGACCACCGCGGGGTTCACGTGGACAGCATCTACATGACCACCTGGAACGGAAGCTCGTTCACCGACGTCTCAGGCGCCGGCGGAAGCCCCCTCGGCTAAGAGCCTACGTAGGACACTGCTCGGCGCCTGGCGCGACGGCCACCTTGCTGTCGGCGCAGGCGCCGAGCTGACCGGCGCTACGCCAGGAGGATAGCTGTGACCGAGTTCTTGAACATAGTAGTGGGAGGCCTGGTCACCGGGTCTGTTTACGCCCTCCTGGCGGTCGGCTTCTCCCTGGTCTTCAACGTGACCGGCGTTCTTAACCTCGCCCAGGGAGCGTTCGTTGCGATGGGTGCCCTGGTCATGTACGACTTCAAAGTGGACGTGCACCTGCCGCTCGGAGTTGCGTTCCTCGCTTCCGTCGCCGTGATGACCGTAGTCATGGGAATCGTGGAGTGGGTGATCATAAGGCCTGCGGTCCACCAGATCTCCCACACGAACCTGCTGATGCTCATGGGGGGAATGCTCACGGCATTCCAGGGAGCTGCACTTTTGATCTGGGGCAACAACCCCTACACCCTCTCACCTTTCAGTGGCACCAAACCCATCGACGTCAAAGGCGTCTATATCGCCACCCAGGACATCTGGGTGGTGGCCACGACCGCAGCGGTCGTCACTGCTGTATGGCTGTTCCTGACACGAACGTCGATAGGCTCCGCGTTCCGAGCAGTCGCAGAGCAGCGCAACGCCGCACGGCTGATGGGTATCAGCGTCGACCGGACGATCCTCTTCGCGTTCGCCGCCAGTTCCGTCCTCGGCGTCATCGCCGGAGCGGTGATCATGCCCCTCACCTCGCTCGACTTCTCGTCCATGGCGACATACACCAACCTGGGACTGATAGCCGTAACCCTAGGAGGCCTTGGCACTATCGTCGGCGCAGCGGTAGGTGGGATAGCCTTCGGCGTCGTCGAAGCGCTCGTGGCCGGCTACATCTCGTCGCTGTTTGGTACAGCGATCAGCCTCCTGCTGCTAATCGCCATGCTCATCTTCAGGCCCCAGGGCCTTCTCGGGCGTTCGAGAGGCGGCCGGCTCGACGTCGCCGAGACCAAAGCCGGCCGGATCACCGAGATACCTCGCCTAGCCAAGAAAGCGTCATTGGGCGCCACCTTGGCCATAGTCGCCGCAATGGCTGTTCTACCCGTGGCTCTCGGAAACTCCGGGAACATGCACGCCGTCAACATCACCGGCATCTTTTGCCTAGCCATCGTCGGCTTGGAGCTCCTTACGGGTGTAGCCGGCCAGGTCAGTCTCGGGCAGGCCGGTTTCATGGCGGTCGGCGGTTACACGTCGTCGATCCTGATCGTCTCTCACGGGTGGCCTCCGCTGCTGGCACTCCTCGCCGGAGTGATTGCGTCGGCTCTGACCGCAGCCGTGCTCGCCCTGGCCGGCACTCGAGTGACGGGCATGTATTTGGCGATAGTAACGTTGAGCTTCGGGATCCTCACACAGTCCATAGCAAGTGGGCTGACCGTCACCGGCGGCCCGTCAGGCCTCGCGGGCATCCCGAGCTTCAGCGTGGGCGGTTTCAGCTTTGCCAGCAACGACCGTTTCTACTATCTGATATGGGGCCTCGTCGGAGTGGCGCTCCTGTCCACCGGGAACTTGATCCGCTCGAACCGAGGTCGACTCTTGAGGTCGATGCACGCCGACGAGATCGGCGCACGCAGCCTCGGTCTCAACCTGTTCTCCACGAAGATCGCCGTGTTCATCTTGAGCGCCGTAATAGCCTCTGTCGCTGGCACGCTCTACGCCACCTACTTCC
The DNA here is from genome assembly GCA_021808665.1 of Actinomycetes bacterium. The sequence continues at coordinate 21,771 of JAKBBA010000037.1, read as the reverse complement.
ATTACTACTCGCCCGACATGGTCGGCTCCGCCACCTCCTTGGAGTTGATAACCATGCTCGTGGTCGGAGGAGCGGGGACGCAGGCAGGTCCGCTGATCGGCGTCGCCCTCCTCACGTTCGTCCCGCAGTTCTCCCAGAGCCTGCAGACCTACTCGGCTCTGACCGACGGCCTGCTGCTGGTGCTCTTCCTTCGCTTTCTGCCCTCTGGGCTCTTCGGCGGCGCTGTCCTAGGCGTCCGTAGCGCTATCAGGCGGCTGACCGGGCTCCGATCCTCTGGCGAAATCACTCCACCGCAGCGCGACGCCTCCCCCGAACTGTCTGGCGCGTCAGAGACACCAGGCGCGTCAGAGCAGGACCCCTCACCACTAAAGGCGCCCAGCGTCGCCACGTCCGTCGGAAGTCCTGGTAGCGCCGCCGCACACCCCGTGCTCGAAATGCGGGAGCTCACCAAGACTTTCGGAGGCCTCACTGCGGTGTCGGACGTCAGCCTCGTAGTGCCAGAAGGGTCTATAACCGCAGTGATCGGTCCGAACGGAGCAGGCAAGTCGACCCTGTTCAACCTCGTGTCCAACCTCTACCATCCAGACCGCGGCCAGGTGCTGCTCGAAGGCGAACCGATCACCGGTCTGGCGCCTAACGCAATAGCCAGAAAGGGCCTTTTCCGCACGTTCCAGACTTCCCGGGTCTTCGGCGGTTTGACGGTCCTGGAGAACGTACTGGTCGGAGCTTGCCGCTACGAGAAGGCCGGCTACGCCGAGCAGATGCTGTGGGCGAAAAGAGCCCGGCGCGAGGAAGGAGAGATTCTCACCCGCGCCCGGGCGATCATGGAGGCTTTGGAGCTGGACCGCTGGGCCACCCAACCCGCCAACGTGCTTCCTCTCGCTGCCCAAAAGCACCTCGACATCGCAAGGGCCTTGATGTCCAAAGCTCGCGTGCTGCTTTTCGACGAGCCGGGTGCGGGCATGAACGACACTGAAACCATGGCTCTCGGAGCCCTCCTCTTGGCGGTCAGGGACTCGGGGCACACCATCCTCGTAGTCGACCACAACATGGCGCTTGTCATGGGCATCGCCGACCAGGTGACCGTAATGGACCGGGGTGCTGTCATAGCCAGCGGCTCACCCATCTCAGTTCAAGCGAACCCAGCCGTGATCGACGCCTACTTCGGCCAACCCCAACCGGCATAGCCATGCTGACGATAGAATCCCTCGAAGCGGGCTACGACCGCACCCCGGTATTGCACTCCGTATCGATCAGCGTGCGACCAGCGAGCATCGTGGCGGTCATCGGAGCTAACGGAGCCGGCAAGTCGACGCTTCTGCGAGCCGTGTCAGGGCTCATCGTCCCCACCGCAGGCACGGTCAGCGTAGACGGCCACCGTGTCAGGTTCCGCTCGGAACGCGAAGTTGTGCAGGCGGGTATCTCCCACGTCCCCGAAGGACGGCAGGTGTTCGCGAACCTAACGGTGCAGGAGAATCTGCGCCTCGGCGCCCACACGATCCGCCGTAGCGGCGACGTAGCAGCGAGACTGGCGGACATGCTGGAGCTGTTCCCCGAGCTCGGCTCGCGGATGCGCTCCTACGCCGGATCGCTGTCGGGAGGCCAGCAGCAGATGCTCGCCATCGCCCGCGGTCTCATGGCCGGGCCGCGCTACCTGCTTCTAGACGAACCGTCACTCGGCCTTGCCCCCCAAGTGGTGGACAAGATATTCGCCGCGCTGCGCTCCCTGCGCCAACGTGGCGTAGGAATCCTCCTAGTCGAGCAGAACGGTCGCATGGCTCTCGCAAACGCCGACGAAGGCTGCCTGCTAGAACAGGGCCACCTTACGATGTCAGGCACTGGCCGCAAGCTAGCGACCGACCCGACAGTAATCGAGAAGTACCTAGGGGTGGGCACCGCCATCGGTGGTAGCACCCGCCAGATGGAGATCGCCGCGAAGCTGGCGACCGCCCTGCGTCTTTAGCGTTGCGCACCTTGGCGAGTGTCCTGCGCTCCGACAGGGACTTGGTGGCGACAGCCGCCATGTCACTCGTGTACTCGGCCGCTCTGGCCATGCTCACGATCACCCTCCCGCTGCTGGCGCTCGCCGCCCACTACTCGCGGCCTCTCATAGGCGTGCTGACCGCTTTGTCGGCGGTTACGCAACTGGTGTCACGCCTCGGCTCGGCGAGAGCGATGCGGCATTTCACCGACCGTAACGTCGTGGCAGGGGCATGCCTCACGATCGCGGTGTCGGCTTTGGTCCTCGTGTGGTCTCACCAGGTTGTCCTCTTCGTGATCGCCGAGCTGATACAGGGTCTGGCCCGGGGAATGTTCTGGACCGGAACGCAAGCTCACGTGGTCCGCAGCCGCCGCAAAGCTGTCGGACGTCTCGCGACGGTCAACTTCGTGTCCAGCTTCGGATTGCTAGCGGGACCACCAATAGCCGGGGTGCTCTCATCTCGGTCGTTCGCCACAGCGCTGTGGGTCGCAGCAGCCCTCGGGCTGATCTCCGCTGTGATGGCAGCCACAATGATGTCGCGCCTCGACGTGTTCGCCGCGCCCAGCTCCGGGCCTCGCCAGAAGGTCTGGTCTTACCCCGGGGTCAGGGTCGGCTGCTGGGCGGGCACGACCGCAGGGGCGTGGCGCGGTCTTGTCGGCTCGTACATACCTGTAGCGCTGAGAGCCGCATCGGAGTCCTCGACTCTGGTCGGGATCATGGTCGGGGTCGCCAACGGAGCCAGTCTTGTAGGCACCGCCAGCATGGGGGCGATCGGCTCGCGACGCACCCGCGCGACTTTCGCCGCCGGCGTCCTAGCAGCGGGAGCTGGCGTGGCGCTCACGGGGATCGCGGCCCACCAGACCGTTCTCGTAGCTGCGTTCATCGCGTTGAGCGGCGTCGGCGCCGGTATGCTCCAGACTCTCGGCCCGGCAACAGCCGCCACATCTGTCGAGATGGACCGACGCGGAGATGCCGTGGCTGTGGCTGGCAGCTTCCGCGCGGGCGCCCTGTTCGTATCGCCGCTCGGTACCGCTGCACTCCTCGACGTGACGTCCTTGCCAGCCGCCTTGTTGATCGCAGGGGCTGTGCTGGGCCTTCCTGTGCTCTCAGCCGCCCGGTCGAAGGATTGGCAGTGGAAGCTCGACGCCCAGAAAAGTAACAGCCAGAAAAGTGACACCCAGAAAACTTCCGACGGTCGCTTGCCCACCAACCCCAAAAGGTAATACCATATGGTTTTCACTTCTGATTGGAGACACCATGGCCAGAGAATACGCAAAGGGCGTGCTAGCTCCCTCCGCAAAAGCCCATTCCGAACTGACGGCTAGAGACCAGTTCAACAAGGACCATCCACCCATAACCGGCCTCTCCTCCGGGGACGACCTGCGCAAGATGGAGCTTCCGGAGCGCCCTTGGCGCAACAACCGGGGCCAGTGGTTCGACCTCGCCGACTACGAGGTCCTCTCGGCGCACATCGCCGAGCTAAAGCCAGGCGGGGCCTCTAAGCGCCACCGCCATACCACCGAAGCTTACCTGTACGTAGTCAAAGGATTCGGCTTCTCGGTCATCAACTACGAAGGTGAGCCCGAGCAGGTCGTGGAGTGGTCCGAGGGAACCCTTTTCGCCCCGCCGCGCTGGGCTTGGCACCAGCACTTCAACCTCGATCCGGCCGACACGTCGCGCTACCTGGCGATCCAAGACACCGGGCTGGTCCGTACCATGCGCCTGCACCAGATCGAACAGCACTCGGTACAGTTGAGCATGGAAGATGCACGGCGGCTACTCGACGCCTACAAGGACTCCCTGACAGCCAGTCAGACAAGTGACGGCTGAGATCCGTGACGCCAAGGCACTGATAGTCGGGGCCTCAGTAGCCGGTGTCAGGGTCGCCCGCGACCTGCGCCGGCTCGGCTTCGACGGGCTGATCGTCATGACCAGCGCAGAGGAAGTGCTCCCCTATGACAAGCCTCCCCTCTCCAAGCAGTATCTTGCGGGAGCCTTCGACGCTTCCAGGGTGTCGCTCCTCGACGCCACCGAGGTTGACGATCTGCGCATCGAACTGCGCCTCGGATCGCGGGCCACGGAGTTGCACGCCAGCGAGAAGATCGTCGTCGATGCCAGCGGAGCCGAGTTTCCCTACGACGTTTGCGTGGTAGCGACCGGCGCGTCCGCTAGGCCGTCACCGTGGGGAGGCGACAAGCGCGTCCACCTGTTGCGAACCATGGCCGACAGCGACCGGCTAAGGTCTGGCTTGGCTGAAAGCACCAAGGTTGGCGTCGTCGGCGGTGGTCTGATCGGCTCAGAAGTGGCCGGCACGGCAGCGAAAGGCGGAGCGGAGGTGACGGTCATCGATCCTCTGGCATCACCCATGTCACGTCTGGTAGGCGACGATGTCGCTCACGATTTCTTGAAGGCCCACCACCGCCACGGTGTTACAACCCGCTTCGGCGTGGGGGTGGAGGCACTCACAGAGGATGACAGCGGCGTGGATGTTGTGCTGTCGGATGGCTCGCACCTGCGTTTCGACTTGGTAGTGGTAGGCATAGGCGCGACCACCAACGACGGGTGGCTAGCCGGATCCGGCATCGAGACCGGGCAGGGCATAGAGTGCGACCGCTTCGGGAGAGTTACCGGCCTTGACGGCGTCTACGCCGCTGGTGACGTTGCCAGATGGCCTCGACCGCCCTTTGGGGAACCCCGGAGGGTAGAGCACTGGACCAACGCCGTCGAGCAAGCAGCAACGGTCGCCGCGAACATCCTGCGACCGGCAGACCCGGTCGGCTACGACCCTGTCGACTACGTTTGGAGCGACCAGCACGACCTCAAGCTTCAGCTCGTTGGATGGCCTGAGCACTCCAAGCTTTACTGTGTAGTCGGACAGCGCGACAGGATGCCGCCGCGCTACGCCGCCTTGTACGCCGACGGTCGTGGAGTCCTAAGCGGAGCAGCAACGGTCAACTGGCCTCGCGGTCTAGCGGAGTGCCGGCGCCTCGTCGCCGAACGCGTCCCGGTGTCGGCCGCCAAGGACCGCTTAGAAGCCCTCGCCACCCCTGCTACCACAACCTCTGCTAACACAACCCCGGCAAGCTGAAGGCCAGGAGGGCTGGAGAGGCGGGAGGCGCCCGGCAGGGCCTTAGCCGCTCAAGCCCAAAGTAGAAGGCTCGAAGATATCATCGACATCGACCCGGCTAGCCAGTATCTTCTGGTCCACGGCGTAGGAGACCAGCTTTTCCAGCACCGTCCGGTTGGCCTCCACGCCGTAGGGTATCGGATCTGAACCGGTAGCGTCCCAAACCAGTCGGTTAGTCCTATCCAAACCAGTGAGTGTGTCAGCTTCGCACGAAGCCAAATATTGCATGTAAGGCTTCTTCGCCTCGACGAAAGCTTCGAAGATAGCTGGTGCGACGCCGGGGTTTGCTCTAAGGACGTCGTCTTTGATCACTACGAGATGGTTGACGGGATACACGCCGCCGGCCCTGATCTGGTCTATCGCTGCTCGCTCGGGATTGGGGATCAAGCTGGTCACCCTGGGGTCGTCGATGTCGGCGCCCACGACTGCGGCCAGGTCACCTTCGACGAGGCGCTCTTGTAGGCTCTCCCCAGCGCCGAGATCCACGACGTTCGCCGGGGGCTGGTAGCCGGCTACGTGCTCGTCACCGGAGCGAACCCAGGTGACGCTGTCCAGATCTACTCCGTAGTGCTCTTTTAGGATGCCCCTCCCCCACACTCCAGTCGTGACCGTGTACCCGCGGTTTACGCCAATACGAGTGCCGTCCAAGTCGGCTGGAGAAGAGACGCCGGCTCCGACGGCCACCTGGGTGGCGCCGTGGTGCAGGCCCCTTACCAACATCACGGGTATAGCGCTAAAGGCCACGCCGGCGGCTTTCGCACACAGGTATGTGGTGACGGCCATCTCACAGACGTCGAACTCCAGGCTGCGCACCATGCGCCTGAAAGCCTGCACGAGGACGGGAACCTCCTCGAAGCGCAGCTCGGCGCCGTGGACTCTAACGTCGCCGTCCTTCAAGGCACGGTTGGCACCCTGAGTTCGTGTAACCGTGCGCAGGACCAGAGGTTCGCTCATGTGTTTCCTTTCGCCGAACGCTATCGTCGAGGTCAATGTCTAATAACCATACCTTCGCAGTCGCCGGCCCGGTAGCTGTAGCCGCCGACCACAACGGCGTGGAACTGAAAGCCCTGATCGTCAGCCGCCTCCGCGACGCTGGCGTTACAGTCGACGACCTAGGCACTGACGACCCTGAAGTTGTGGTGGACTACCCGCCCCTTTGCGTAAAACTGTGCCGGCACGTCACCTCCGCCAAAGCACAGTACGGGATTTTCGTCGGAGGTACCGGGCAAGGCGAGGTGATCGTCTGCAACAAGGTAAAAGGGATTCGCGCCGGCGGGTGTCACAACACCCTCACCGCCGAGATCTCCCGGGGAAACAACAACGCCAACGTACTCGTCATCGGCTCGAAGCTACTTGAGCCTGCGCAAGCCTGGAACGTGGTCGACACCTGGCTGTCGACCACGTTCAAAGGAGGTCGTCACGCCGAGCGACTGGCGATGATCGAACGGATAGAACGCGGATACGACCTGTAGACCCTGCCACCCCAATGCTGCGCAACGACGCTGTCAGCGGCGCTGACCGCGGATCTGCTTGGACGCTCTGACGTCGTCAGCGTACTCGCTCAGCGCTTCGAATGCGATGCGGGCGACGTTGGCATATGTGTCCGGTGGCTCGTCTATGCCGTCGGCGGAATAGCCAATCGCGGCATGGGCCATCCTTACCCGGCCATCCAGCCATGGGCCGCCGCCGAAACCACCCATAACCGGTATAGACACCCCTGCCACTACGGCTGGTCCCACGGTCGGGCCCGAGTTGGTGAAGTCGAGCACTGCCGCCCCCGCGCTCTGCAGTGCTCTCGCCTGGGCGAGCATCTCGTCGGCGAGCTCAGTCGACACGATCGCGTCCGGTGCCGCTGCGTTCGCATATGCGACACCGTGGCGTAGGGCCGTTTGAGGAGTGATGCCGAACTGTGCGAATACGGGTATACCTGCGCGCACGACCGCTTCGACCCCATCGGTGAAGTCAGCGGCACCGTCAAGCTTGACCATATCAGCACCACCCTCTTTTACGAGACGCAACGCTGCTCTGACCGCCTCGCGGGGCCCTTCCTGGAGTGGCCCGTAGGGGAAATCACAGCTCAAGATCGCCCGCTTCACCCCGGATCGCACGGCCCTGCAAACGACGATCATCTCGTCGAGCGTCATGTCGAGAGGGTTGGCCCGCCCCCACAGGTTCGTCCCTACGGAGTCGCCGACCGACACGATGTCTACGCCGACGCGGTCGGCGATGCGCGCCATCTGGTAATCCCACGCTACAACCCCGACGAGTTTGCGGCCATCTCGCTTGGCGGAGATCAGGTCCCCGACCGACACGTTGGTCACGGCTGTCCCACGCGGATCACGCTCTCAAAGCGAGGAGTACCTCGCTTAGATCGTCGGGACCTGACGACACCAGCACCATATGGCAGTAACGACGCATCTCGCTCAGGACAGCCCGGGGCGGGCTGTCGATACCGGCGAGCACGATCCCTGCGACTGTCGCTCCAGCCTCGACGGCTGTCCTGCCGAGAAGTGCTGCGCTTTGCGCCGAGTCGTCCAAGGAGGCCACTAGTACGGCCAAATCCACACCGCTAAGCGCTTCGTGCGCGTCGAAGGGATTGCCGTCCATGTCGGACACGACAGCCGGCTCACCTCCCACGCCACCGGCTACGAATACCGCTAGGCGGTCGGAGAGCTTCGACCGACACGACGACGCCACGGGAACTGCCGGCGGGTCCAAAGCGACCAGGATGGTAGATCGTTCGCAGACCACCGGCGCCGGTATCCGACAAGCTGCCTCGCGTGACGTCGTCGCCATGGCGCAACTGTTGGCGAGGATAGGGCGGTTTGCCACCCGCTCAGACCGAGACGTGGGCCACCCCCGGCCGTACCGTCGTCGCTTCGGGGGCAAGCTCCTCGAGGGGGACGTCGACGGGCGCTACTACGGCGAACGAGCGCACCCGTTGGTGGGCCGTCTCGACTCCAGGCGGGACAGTCCCGTTCTCTTTGAGAGCGAGTGCCGCCTGACGAAGCTTGTGACGGGCTTTGACGATACCGACGTCGGTGGCCACAAGCCGCTCCTTGGTGCGGTCGACGATGGGACCCATGCTTTCTTGGAGGGAGCCGTCTTGGATCGCTATACCCTTCACACCCGAGTAGGTGTCGCCCCGGCGTTGGGCCTCGCGGTCTATGAGGTAGTCGTTGTCCTTGTTGGCGAGAGGCCGGTAAGTACCCGGCACGTACTCGTTGTGCACGCCGTTTCCGGCTTTCATCGCATCGAGCTCTGCCTCGGCCAGTGGTCGCGCCGGGTGATAGTCGAACGTGTAGACCCAGCAGTTCTCGTCGTCGATCGGTACCCAGAAGTGGCCGTGCACCGGGTGATCGGCGCGGGGTGGGACCATCGTGAAGTTCGGGAGCACCCAGGGCGTCACCCTCCAGTAGAAGTTTCCCTCCTCGGCGTTGCGCCTCGCACCGATGAGCAGGCCCCCTTCCACGTCGACGACCTCGAAGTGCGGCCTCAGGTCGTTCAGGTTGTAGATGTTGCCTACCGACCCTTTGAACAGCGGGTCGTCACGAAGGCCCGAGGAGTGCAAGAACGAAACGTGGCTGGAGTCGATCCCGCCTTCCAACGCCTGAAGCCAGTTACACTCCTGCCAGCGCTTCGAAGTGAAAGACTGCTCCGGGGGGACGGTCGCAAACTCGTATTCGGGAAGGTCGGGGGTCGACTCCGACGGGCCCATATAGGTCCAGAGGATGTCGCCGACCTTGACGAGCGGGTACGCGGTCATCTTGACCCGCTCGCAGAAAGTGCTCCCAGGTGGCTCGGCGGGCACCTCGACGCACTGTCCGGTCACGTCGAACTTAAAGCCGTGATACGGGCAGCGCAGTCCCGACTCCTCGTTACGACCGAACCACAGCGAGGCGCCCCTGTGGGCGCAGAACTCGTCGATGAGCCCGTAACGCCCTTGGGTGTCCCGGAAAGCCACCAGGCGCTCCGAGAGGATCTTGACCCGCACCGGGGGGCAGTCGTTCTCGGGTAGCTCCTCGGCGAGCAGGGCCGGCATCCAGTACCGACGGAAAAGGTCGCCCATCGGCGTCCCCGGCCCGGTTCTGGTGAGCAACTCGTTGTTTGCGTGTGTGAGCATCAGTCCTCCCTTTTCGAAAAGCGGTTGATTGGAGCGCAGTGGCGCACTCGGCGTCCTCCAGCTAGCCGAGAATTGTTATGGCGCGAGCTGGGCAGTCAAGAGCTGCCGCTTCGACAGCGGAGCGAAGTTCTTCGCCGGGGCTGTCTTGCAATAGCCTGACGATCAGCGCCTCCTCCGGTATTTCGAACACCTCTGGTGCGTCAGCCACGCAGTTCGCGTAGCCGAGGCACTTGTCCAGGTCCACCACTACTTTCACGGCCATCCAGTCCTCGAAGTCTCCGCCCCTGTCGTGGGCACGCCTTGGTCACACCAGCCAGGGGCTGGTCCGATTATCATACCATATGCCTGTTTGACTCGGCGCATTAGGTGGCGGGGTGGGCTGTGGCCTAGGCTCTTGGTCGTGGAGCTCACAGACGACGTCGACGGTCGCTCCGCCGAGGAGTTAGCAACCAGTGTCAGCTTGTTCACACCGGTTGCATCGGGGCGCATCTCAGAACTGATAGCAGACCAAATTCGCGGTCTGGTCCGGGAAGGTCAGCTACGGCCCGGCGACAGGCTTCCATCTGAGCGGGACCTCTGCCAGCAGTTCGGCGTGAGCAGGGTCACCGTGAGAGACGCCCTGCGCCTCTTGGAGGGAGCCGGCATGATCGACACCAAAGTCGGTGCCCGTGGGGGCGCTTTCGTGAAAATGCCCACCAGCGCCAAGATCGGCGAGGGCATCACAGACATGCTTTCGATGGCAGCCCTCCACGCTGACGAGGTGACCGAAGCCCGAATGGTCCTAGAGATGGGCTTGGTCCCACTGGTCTGCGAGCGAGCCACAGCGAAGGACATCGAAGAGCTAAACGACATCTGCGACAGGGCTGAGGCCGCCCTAGCGGCCGGTCACCACGACGTCAAGTTCTCTACAGAGTTTCACATCCGCTTCGCAGTGGCGGCACACAACCGCCCGCTCAGCTTCTTGGTCGAGTCTCTCCAAGTTCCGCTGCGCCACTCATTGGAGGAGGCCCAGGCGGTCGCACCGAGGATGGGCCGGCCCGGAGTGGCCGAGCACCGGGCTCTGGTAGAAGCGGTGACAGCCCACGACGTAGACGCCGCCAGGGGCATCATGTCGAGGCACCTGGGGCGTACGGCAAGGCGGGTGAAGACCAAATCTTCCTCCGCCCCCGAGACTAACCAGGCCGTCTAGACATCCCACGGCCCTACTGGGGCTGCCGGCTCTCCCAGGCGATACAGCCTTCGGCTACTTCCCCCTGCTCAAGTAGCCCCGACGGGGCTCCGATGCGCCTGATGTGGGTCGGAGCTTCTACAGGTTCTACGTATCGTTGGTTGCGGCGGCTGCGACAGCGGTGATATCGCTTCCCCGCGGCGCTGCGCTGCACGGCCGCTTCGGCGAGTTGCCCGTGATCGCCGCCGTGCCCGCAGTCGCCATGGCGGTGTGCCTGCTCGCTTCGATATCACTGCTTGTCTTCGCGTGGCGCGCTGCGCTGGCGGAGTTGGCCCTCGTAGGGGCGGCCATGAGCGCCCTCGCCTCCCTCAGCGTCCTTCAAAGCATCTCTACGCCGGGGTTCATTAAGACAGGAACGGCGCTGTCGTTCAGCGCCGAAGCGGCTGCCCTGCCGGCCGCTGCGCTGCTTTTGACCCCCATGCTGCTCGGCGCCTCGACACCGGGTCGGATCCTAGGGCGCCACTGGAAGGGCTGGTCTGTGCTTACCCTGGTCACGCTCGGCGCAGGTAGCGCCGCCGCATGGATTTACCAGCCGGCGTGGCTGCCGGCGGGAGGCACCGTTGGCGCCGGCGTGCAGGAAGCTTTCGGAGCGATCGGCGCCGCCGCTCTGGCCGCCCGGCTCCTGCGCCTGCACGGGGCCAGCGGCGATCGGCGCTTCGTGGTGGTGGCAACCTCCATTGCTGGCATCGCGGCCATCCGCCTAGCCTCCGGCTACGCCTCGGTGGGATCGGCGTCATGGTGGGCTGAATGGACCTTGGAGCTGATCGGTTTCGCTGCCGTGACCACCGCCGGGATCTCGCTGGCAAAAGACGGGGCGGTCGTCACCGCCGTCCTTGGGGTGGCACTGAACCACGATCCTCTCAGCGCTCTGGAAGTTTGCACGTCGCGCGAGGTTGCAGAGTTCGCCGAGGTTCTATGCAATCGGGAGCCCTACACCCACGACCACGCTCTGCGCGTCGGAGAGCTTGCCACCAGAGTCGCCGAGCGGGCCGGGCTGCCCGCCCGTCGCATAAGAGACGCCGGGATCGCCGGCGTCCTCCACGACATCGCTTCGCTCGCGCCGGCTACGAGCTCTGCGCCTGTCGCAACGCTCGGTCCAGCCCGCAAGGCTACCGGGCCAAGCATGCGCGCCGAAAGTGGCGCCGCGATCCTACGAGGCTCACCCGTGCTCGCCGGCGTGGCTGAGATCGTGCGCTACCAACACGAGCGCTTCGACGCAGCCGGGACAGCGCCGGCGGGTACCGGTCCGGCTGCCTGGACCTCCGTCGGCTTGCCTTTCGAAGCTTTCTTGGTGGCTGCCTGTGATGCGTGGGACGCCATGGTCCACGACCGCTCTTATCGCAACGGGATCGGAGCCGAGCAGGCCCGCCGGGCGCTTCTCGACGGGTCCGGCTTGCGGTGGCATCCCGAAGCAGTCCGCCTCGTCCTCGCAGAGGTCGCGGCCGGCCAGCCGATCCCTGCAGCGCCTTGGACCTTGGGAGCCAACCCTCCCAGCCACGCAAGGTACCTGCGCGACGTAGCCCCGGTCCACTTCGGATCGGTCTGCCCGGACGCCCTAGCTCAGGCTTGGGATACCCCTGTCGGGCACACCAGAAAGTCCTCCGAGCCTTCCACCGACCCCTATGACGATTCCTACGACGACGGACTGAACCCCCGCCTGGATCAACTGAGCGAACTGCTGCGCTCCCAGAAGCGCTTCCGGACCGCCTTCGAGCAGGCCCCGATCGGGATGTTGATCGTCGATCCGGCGGGCAAGATCCACTCCTGTAACAGCGCGTTCGAGACCCTCCTTGGCTTCGAGGATCCCGCCGCTGGGACGACCGCCATCGACTTGGTCTCCTCCGCTGACCGTCGCAGCGCTCTGCGCTGGGTTGCGAGCCTGCGGCGCCGCCCGGACTACGTGTACTCGTGCGACCTGACCCTCGAGCACCGAGGGTCAGGCGCGATACCGGTGCACGTCGCGGGGAGCGTCATCGAAGAAGACGACAGCTCGCTGTTTTACCTGATACACGTCGTCGACCTGAGCGAACGTCAACGCATGGAGTTGGAACTGCGCCGTCAGGCTTTCATCGACCCCCTGACGGGCCTGCTGAACCGGCGCGGCCTGCTGGCCGCAGGACCCGAGCTGATAAGACGCAACCAGATTCAAGGCCAGGTCACCACGGGCGTCTTCATAGACCTCGACGGGCTGAAAACCATCAACGATACGCTCGGCCACGAGAGCGGAGACCAGGCTATCGTCGACGTCGCCACCGTCATCGCCTCGGCGTTTCCCGCCGGCAGTCTCTTCGCCCGCCTAGGCGGGGACGAGATGTACGTCCTTACTAGCCTTGCGACACCAGACCCTGACGCTCTGAGCGCAGCGCTGCGCTTGAGACTCGCCGACCACGCCACCACCAGAGGGCGCCCCTACAAGTTGTCGGCGAGCGCAGGAACCTCCACGCATCGAGGTGACAGCGACAGCATCGCCAACCTCATCGACCGCTCCGACCAGGATCTTTACGCACGCCGACGCGTGGAACGCAGCCCGGCGAACCGCAGGAGCGGCGGCGGTTCCCACAGCGGGCCGCTGCTGCGGGAGCCAGCGATGTCCGGCCCCGAAGCCTCCCGATGATCGGATTCCCCGGCGGCCGTGAAGTTACACCAGGCGGCTACCGATCTGCGGTGGCGCGCCTGATCGCAGAGTTCAGCCGCCGCCGGAGTGACCGCCTCGCGGCGACGGCTCACCTGGGAGTGAGGTCCGGTGTGCGTACCCGGCTCGTTCTGATAGCGATAATTCCGCTGGCAGCACTCGTCGCCCTGTCGGCACCCGTGGTCGCCACCGCGCATAGCCAGATGGACACGACGAGGGCTGCGCAGGCCGCCGTCAGAGCCGCCGGCCAGTCGATGCAACTCGACGCCGACGTCGCGGCCGAGGAGTCCTATTCACTCGCCGAAGTTACACTCGCGCGGTCTCCGGGCCCCGCCTCGAACAGCTCCGCTCAGCTCGTCGGTGTCATCACCAAGAAGCTGACGTCAGCCCAACAGGCCACGGACATGGCGCTTAGCTCGATGCCGCTGTCAGAGGCACAGAAGGTGTCCGCCCCCCTCTACACGCAAAGAGCGCAACTTGCCGACGGATCGGCAACCCTCGGCGGAGAGATCCGCCTGTCTGGAGAGGCATTCGCGGCGGCAGAAAGCTGGGCCTCTCAGCTGCTCCTGAACGCCGGCGATCTAATCTTGAGCGTCCCTGCGGAACAGAGGACCGCGCTCAGTCTGCTGGCTTCCGTCGATGTCCTCGGAGCGGTCGAGACTTCGACCGGCCAGCTCAGGATGTTGAGCGAAGCGTGGTCGTCGTCGGTGGCGCAGCGGCCGGCGGCGGTTTTGGCGCTGGCGCGATCGCAAGGCGAGTTCGACTTGGCCGGCCAGTCGCTGGCGAACTCTGGGGTGGCTGCGCTCGAGGCAAATTGGAAGGCCTTCACTGCGAGCAGTTCCTACAGCGTCTTCGGGGACCTTGTAACCCGAGTGTCCTCGCTGGCGCAGCCGGGCGGGCCGGCAAGTGGAGGAAGCTCTCTCAGCGCTGCATCGTTCGCAGCAGGCCTTTCTTCCACCGGCGGCTACTGGTCGACACTCCAAGGCCTGTCGGCGAAAGCAGCCGTGTCCTCGCTTGACGCCATAAGCGCACTGTCCGCGGCTGCCGCCTTCAGGTTCTGGCTGTGGCTTTCCGTAGTCGCCTTGGCTGTCGTGCTCGCGCTCGGCGGTGCGGTTACCGTCGCTCGGGGCATCTCGAATCCCCTGGAGCGCCTCGCTGGTGCCGCTCTTGCGGTCGTGCGCGGGAGCCTTGAGGTCGAGTACCTCGCACCGGTCGGGCCTCGCGAGACCGTCCTGGTTGCGGACGCCTTCAACTCGTTGATGTCCAACCTTCGCCTCCTCGAGGCTAAAAGCGAGGCGTTGTCGAGATGCGACCTCGACAACGAGCTGCTCGACTCTCCGCTGCCGGGGCGTATAGGGGCCGCCCTTCAGGGCTCCTTCCGAGCCCTCGCCGACTCCGTGCGCGAACGCACCGAACTGCAGGAACGGCTCGCCTTCGAAGCCACCCACGACGCGCTCACGGGACTGACCAACCGCTCCGCGTTAGTAGACCACCTTGAGCGCCTGCTCGAACGCGCCGGTGAGCACCCGAGAGCTGTCGCCGTGTTCTACATGGACCTTGACAACTTCAAGCGAGCCAACGACCTTCACGGCCATCGCTGCGGAGATCACGTTCTACGCCAGGTAGGGCGACGCCTGATTTCGACGACCCGAAGCCACGACTTGGTCGCTCGAATAGGCGGCGACGAGTTCGTAGTCGTAGCCGACGGGATCTCCTCACTTCGCGAGGCGGAGTACCTGGCCCTGCGTTTCGTAGCCTGCCTCTCCGAGCCAGTGAAGTGGGAAGCGCTCAACCTCGAAGTCGGCACGTGTGTGGGTATAGCCCTGAGCGCAGGCGCCGGTGTCGGCGCTCTCGACCTGCTGGCCCGCGCCGACCTTGCGCTCTACCAGGCCAAGCAGCGCGGCGGCTCGTCGATAGGAGTGTTCGACGAACAAGTGCAGCAACGTCTGGCCATTAGCGACGGCGTGGAGCGCGACCTCCGCGACGAGTTAGCCGGAGACGCCAGCGGCCTCACGCTGTTTTACCAACCCCTTGTCAGCACTCACATGGAGCTCTGCGGCCTCGAAGCTTTGATCCGCTGGCAGCGGGCTGATCACGGGCCGATGTCACCGGGAGAGTTCATACCTCTCGCAGAGGCGAGCGACCTTATAGTCGACTTGGACAACTGGGTACTGCGCGCGGTGATGCGCCAGATGCGCCAATGGGACGACCATCCCGTGCTCGGCTCGCTGAACGTCGCCGTGAACATCTCAGGCCGCCACCTGCGGGGCAAACGCCTCATAAGCGACCTGCGCTCCGCTGTCGACGCCACCGGGGTGACACCGAACCGGATCACCTTGGAGATCACCGAGACGGTGATACTCAACGACCTCGAATCGGTGGCGTCACAGCTACGGGAGGTCCACGATCTCGGGTTCGGAGTGGCCGTCGACGACTTCGGAACCGGCTACACGTCGCTCGCTCATCTACGCCACCTGCCGGTGGACACGATCAAGATCGACCGCTCCTTCGTGTCGGGCGTTACCGACAGCGACGCCGCCTGTCTGGTTCGGTTGATAAGCGACCTCGCCCGAAGCCTCGATATGACCACCGTGTCCGAGGGGGTGGAGACTCCCGAGCAGCTCGAAGCACTACGGGAGATCGGCACGGACGCTCTCCAGGGATTCCTGATCGCACGGCCGATGCCCCCTGCCTTACTGCACTTTTGGTGCGAAGGAAGGATGGTCGCCCCGGCAAGGCCCCGACGTCGCTCCTGACGGGCAGCCGACCTACAGGGCCTGCGAGGTACCCGGCGGGTGCGAAGCGCTGGCCTCCACCTTAACCAAGGCGTTCGCTAGGCTCGAAGGGTGACCGAACCCTCATCGCCTTACGCCGACCGGATGACATCTCAGATGACAGACCTGGGCCTTCTAAGCGAAGCGCGAAGTTTCTCCGACGAGACGGTTCGGATTCGCCGGGCGATCCACGCCGAACCCGAGATCGGACTCGACCTTCCGCGGACCCAGGAGCTCGTCGCCGAGACGCTAAGAACGCTCGGCATAGAAAGCCGAGCCGGGAAGGGTTGCAGTTCCCTCGAAGCGGTCGTCGAAGGCGAAACAGATGGACCCACCGTTCTGTTGCGCGCCGACATGGACGCATTGGAGATGCCCGAGGACACCGGCTTGGAGTTCTCCTCGAAACACGGCTCTCGGATGCACGCCTGCGGTCACGACGCCCACACCGCCATGCTCTTGGGAGCAGCGAAACTTCTTGTCGGACACCGCAAGGATTTCGCAGGACGTGTCGTGCTCATGTTCCAGCCTGGCGAGGAGGGACACGACGGGGCGAAGGCGATGATCGACGACGGCCTCCTCGAACGCTACGGCGCCTTCGACGAGGCGTTCGCGATCCACATTTCCTCGGTGCTGCCAAGCGGACTGCTGGCTTGCAAACCCGGGACGATCATGGCCTCGGCCGACGAGTTCCGCGTCGTCGTGACCGGCAAGGGGGGTCATGCTTCGATGCCCCACGACGCAGTCGACCCGGTCGCCGCTGCATGTCACGCGGTCACCGCAGTCCAGTCGATGGTGACGCGGAGGGTTCCGGCTTTCGACCCTGCGGTCGTCACGGTATCGACGATCCACGCCGGCACAGCCACTAACGTGATCCCCGAATCCGTCGTGCTCGGAGGCACGGTCAGGGCCGTGTCCGACCATACCCGGGCACTGGTGCTGGAAGCCTTGGCGAACGTGCTGTCGGGCACGGCCGCAGCCCACGGCTGCCATGCGACTATGCAGATAGAGGGGCACAGCTACCCTGTCACGGTGAACGACGCCGGTTACGCCGGACACACCCTCGACGTGGCCAGAGCGCTTCTGGGTCCCGGGCGCGTCGTAGAAATGCCGACCCCTGTCATGGGCGCCGAGGACTGGTCTCACGTCCTACGCCAGGTTCGTGGCTCCATGGCCTTCCTAGGCGCTTCGCCCTCCGGGGTGGCCCAGCCGGCGCCAAACCACTCCAACCGCTTCGTAATCGACGAGGCGGCGATGCCGTCGGGGGTAGCCATGTACGCCGCTATGGCCCTAAGCGCGTCCGGCGGGTCAGCCAGATGAGCGAACCCGTCGCGTCGGTGCCCGACTGGCCGGGTCTCGAAACGACAGTCGGGGACATGGAAGTGCTCCGCCGCAGCGCTGAACGCTTCGGGGAGTTAGGCATCCTGCTTCCCACCTTCGAGGAGCTCACCGACCCCGCCAGGATCGCCCCAGAAGTCACAGCAGCCCTGCGAGACGTGGGCCCTGACGACGCTCACCCGCTCAACTTGTTCCGTGTCCACTGGCGCAACGACGCGTCACGGCGCAAAGTCGTATCAGTCCCCGGCCACGTCGTGCTGCCCCCGGAGCTGACCGGGGTCGGATCACCCATCGTGGTGATGCTCGGAGACAGGTTCCCGATGATCGGCGCTCACAAGGTTCTCGCCACCTACGGCTGCCTCGCCCCGAGGATCATCACCGGGCGATTCGACCCGACCTCGGACCGCGCCGTGTGGCCGTCGACTGGCAACTACTGCCGGGGCGGGATCGCCGTGTCACGCCTGATGAGCTCGCGAGGCGTGGCCGTCCTACCCGAAGGCATGAGCCAGGAACGCTTCGACTGGCTGGAAGCGTGGGTCCAGGCGAAAGAAGACATAGTCGCCACGCCAGGTACCGAGAGCAACGTCAAGGAGATCTACGACCGCTGCGCCGTACTCGCCCGAGACCCCGACAACGTTATTTTCAATCAGTTCTCCGAGTTCGGCAACCACCTTGCCCACTACCAGGTGACGGGGACCGCCCTGGGGGCCGTGTTCGAGCACCTGCACGCACAGCGGCCAGGGTCGCGTCTTGCTGCGTTCGTGTCCGCAACGGGATCGGCGGGAACTCTCGGAGCCGGCGACTATCTAGCCGAACGCTACGGCTCGAAGGTGGTGGCGGTAGAAGCCGTGGAATGCCCGACGATGCTCTACAACGGTTTCGGCGAGCACAACATCCAAGGAATCGGGGACAAGCACATACCTTTCATCCACAACGTGTACAACACCGACGTCGTCGTCGGAGTCAGCGACAAGGCCACTGATAGCCTGGCCGTCGCTTTCAACTCCAAGGAGGGCATCAACCACCTTTCTGAGGTTCACGGGGTGGCCGACGAAGTCCTGTCCGCCTTGGAGCACTTCGGCCTTTCAAGCATCTGCAACGTCGTAGCAGCCGTCAAGACGGCGAAACTTCTGGGTCTGGGCCCCGACGACGTCATCGTTACCGTCGCCACCGACGGCGCCGCCCTGTACCGAAGCGAGCTGAGGCGCATCGAAGCGCGAGACTACCCAGACGGCTTCGGTCGCGCCGAGGCCGCCGAGGCTCTGGGCCGCCATCTTTTCGGGGCTGGAACCGACGACACCCTCGAAACCCGCCAGATCGACCGGGCCAGGATCTTCAACCTCGGCTACTACACCTGGGTGGAACAGCAAGGTGTCAGCGTCGAGAGGTTCGAGGCGCGTCGCAGTCAAGACTTCTGGCGGTCCATCAGGCAGGTGCTGCCTGTCTGGGACGACCTGATCCGGGAGTTCAACGCCCGCAGCGGGGTGACCGTAGGCTGAGGTTCTGATCGGTGGAGATGACCTGCGGCGGCTGCGGGACGGTGGTGGACGGGCTCGGCGCCTACCCTTTTCGCTGCCCGAATTTCGCTATAGGCGACGTGGACCATGTCCTCGTGGCTCCGCCGCCGCGTACCAACGGCAGCGAGTGGCCGCCATGGCCGCAGGGTCGGTCACACGGCGACAATCCCTTCGTCAGGTTCCGCGGACTGCTCGACTGCTACCGTCGGTCGCTGGCAGTTGGAATGACTGAAGCGCGATATGTGGATATCGTCACAGACCTGACCAAAAGGATCGAGGCCCTAGACGGGAAAACACTGGGGGCGACGTCGCTGGCACGCAGCAGCCACATTTCCGACTTCTACGGTTTCTCTCCCGGCGGAGGTGTATGGGTTAAAGACGAGACCTCCAACGTGGCGGGTAGCCACAAGGTCCGTCACCTTGTGGGCATCATGGTCCACCTTCTGGTAAGCGAAGACGCCGGTATAACAGACCGAAGAAGCAGACCAGACCTGGCGATCGCCAGCTGCGGCAACGCTGCTGTCGCGGCCGGGGTGGTCGCCGCCGCCGCCCGGTGGAGACTGAAGGTGTACGTGCCAACCCACGCCGACGCCGAGGTCATGGCGAGGCTCGCTGCCCTCGACGCAGTGGTCATAGCTTGCGAGCGTCGGGCCGGGGAGGCCGGCGACCCGACTTACCGTCGCCTGCTTGAAGGCCTCGGGGACGGTGATATCGCCTTCACCTGCCAAGGAGACCTGAACGCCCTGTGCCTAGATGGAGGGCGCACTCTCGGCTACGAAGCCATATCCGAAGCTGTGGCGGCCGGTGCCGTGCCTGATCACGTGGTCGTCCAAGTGGGTGGCGGTGCGCTGGCCACGAGCTGTATCAACGCGTTCGCCTACGCAGCGCAGGCCGGTGTGATTGCCGGCATGCCGAGGATTCATACTCTTCAGCCTCTGGGGGCCCATCCGCTGTCACGTGCGTTCACAAAGCTGAAGGACCGGGCCGGGCCCTCCCCATCTGCCGAAGGAGTGGCCGCCCTGCTCGAAGAGGCGGCCCGCCACAGGTCGCGCTACATGTGGCCGTGGGACGAGCCTCGCAGCGTGGCGTCGGGGATCATCGACGACGAGACCTACGACTGGGTGGCGGTGGTCAGGGGAATGCTCGAAACCGGGGGATCAGCGCTCGTAGCCGGCGAGCAGGAGCTCGTCGACGCGCACACGCTGGCAGCGAAAGCCGGCTTCGCCGCTTCCGCCACCGGCGCTGCTGGGCTCGCCGGTCTCGCGCAGCTCGTAGGCAGCGGCGAAGTGGCAGCGACTGACAAGGTCCTCGTTCTCGCCACCGGGGTGCGCTGACCCGGGGATGCCAAGCTGGAATCCCCGACGGTTCCTCACGTATCGTCAGGACGCTGCGGTCTCCTCCAAGATGGCGGAGACGTCGAACTCCAAGTCGACCTTGTCGCTTACCAGCAGACCCCCCGCTTCGAGTGGGGCGTTCCAGGTGACGCCCCAGTCGCTTCGCCGAAGCGTAGAGCGACCTTCGAAGCCGACCCGCTGACGGCCTTCTTGGTCGACCACGGTCCCCGTGTAGTCGAGCTCGACGGTCACCGGTCGGGTCACGCCTTTCACTGTCAGGTCCCCTCTGACCCTGTAGCGGGCGTCACCTTCTCCTGACACGGAGGTAGATCGGAATGTGATCTCAGGGTAGTTGTCGCAGTCCAAGAAGTCCGCGCTTCGCACGTGCGCGTCGCGATCGGCGTTGCGGGTGTCCACGCTCGACGAGTCGATACGAAGGGACAGGTGCGACCTAATCGGGTTGTCGGCGTCGAAAAAGCCCTCGCCGTCGAAAGAGTTGAAAGAACCTCGCAGTCTCGTGACCATGGCGTGGCGGGCGACGAAGCCAATCCTGCTATGAATCCGGTCGAGCAGGTAGGTCCCAGTGACAGTAGTCGAGATGTCGTCCATTTTCCGATGTGCTCCAATCCACGTTCGACCTTGCCGGTGGCGCCGCTGCCGCGGAGGTGTAAGACCAGCTTCTTCTAGATGACTCTGCCATGGCCTGGCGTTGGACGCTAGGGGCTATCGGCTCTTTGTGGGCCAGCCTCTCGGCGATCCGCCGCCTATATGACTACTGTCGGCGTGCCCCTGGGGAACGTGGCGGTCCGGCCCGGAACGGAGCGGGTCCCGGTCCTGTGACGCTCCAGCCAGGGCGAGCGGGCCGGTCCCGGCCAGCTCGGCGGTCTCGGCCGCCTCCCCGCCACCGTGCGCGCCGGGGCCTTCGGTCGGCTCAGCAGCTTTTTGCCCGGTGCCTTGCGGCAGCGTGTGCTTGACAGCCTCCAGCAGCGCCAGGCCCTGGGTGGCCAAGCCAGCCACGACCTCGGCGACTCCGTCCGCCCCGTTGAGCACGGTCAGGTTGGCGTGGGAGAGGCTGTCGGCTGCCGCTCGGAGCATATCGGGGAGCTGCGCTATGAGCTGCTGATCCAAGGCGACCCGGTCGTGGGCGGCTCCGGCCTCGCCGAGACGGCGGAGCCTTTCCGCTTCAGCCTCGGCGAGAAGCTTGATCCGCTGCGCCTCGGCTTGGGCCGGTCTTATGACCTCAGCTATAAGCTCCCGTTCGCGGAGCTCGGCGTTGCGCTCCGCTAGGGCCGTCTGGGCCTCTAGGACTTCCTGGGTTGTCTGGGCCTGGGCGAGGGGACCGGCCTGAGCCGCCTGGGCTTGGGCTCTGTCCACCTCGGCTTGGAAGCCAGCGCGTGCCACCGCCGTCTGGCGTTCGAACTCCGCCTGGTTACGACGCGAGATCTGCTCCGCCTCCGCCGACGCCTGGTCGGCCTGGGCTTGAGCGACCCGTGCCGCGCGCTGCACCTGGGCGACGTGGGGGGCAGCGAGCGCTTTGATGTAGCCGGAACCCATATCGTCGATGCTCTCGATCTGCAGGGCGTCGACCACCAGACCTATCTTCGACATCTCCACTTTGGACGCTTCCAGAGCCTCCTCGGCGAGGCGTTGACGCTCGCGGATTATCTCTTCGACGGTCATCGACCCGATGATGGATCGGAGATGCCCGGCGAAGATCCGC
>JAKBBA010000158.1 GCA_021808665.1 Actinomycetes bacterium | reverse complement strand
CGACCACCTTCGAGGTTTCTACCGCAGCAAGTTCCGCAGCCCCGACGGCGAGGAGCGCGTCATAGCGACCACGCAGTTCGAGGCGACCGACGCCCGCCGGGCGTTCCCCTGCTGGGACGAGCCGGACTTCAAGGCGGCCTTCCAGGTGACGCTCGAGGTGCCAGAAGGCTCGATCGGCATGTCCAACGGGCCTCTCGTCTCTGTCGAGGCGCCTGGCGACGGGTGGAGTCGCTACGAGTTCGCGGAGACGATGCCGATGTCGACGTACCTTGTCGCGTTCATCGTCGGACCCTTCGAGCTCACCGAGCCGGTCGAGGTGGACGGCGTGCCGATTCGCGTGGCAACGGTTCCGGGCAAGCAGGGTCTCACCCGGTTCGCGCTGGACGCGGCGGCTCACTCGCTTCGCTTCTTGTCGGACTATTTTGCCATCGCGTACCCGGAGTCCAAGCTCGACCACGTCGCGATCCCCGACTTCGCTTTCGGCGCCATGGAGAATCTCGGGCTCGTCACCTACCGCGAGACGGCCCTGCTCGTGGACTCGTCGCACGCAGCGCAGACCGAGCTTGCACGTGTCGCATCGGTCATTGCGCACGAGACCGCGCATATGTGGTTCGGGGATCTCGTAACGATGAAATGGTGGAACGGGATCTGGCTCAACGAGGCGTTCGCTACTTTCATGGAGCTGACGACGACCGACGCTTTCCGGCCGGACTGGCAGATGTGGTCGGCTTTCGGGGCGGGCAAGGCGGCTGCGTTGGCCGTCGACGGCCTCCATTCGACGAGGCCGGTGGAGTACCACGTCGGCCGTCCCGAGGAGGCGGAAGCCATGTTCGACCTGCTCACTTACCAAAAGGGCGGGTCCGTACTGAAGATGCTGGAGCAGTACCTCGGCGCCGATGTTTTCCGCCGCGGGATCTCTTCCTACCTGTCGTCGCACGCGTACGCCAACACCGAGACGTCCGACCTTTGGGACGCTCTCGAGGAGGCGTCCGGGGAGCCGGTCCGTTCGATCATGGACTCGTGGATTTTCCAGGGTGGCTACCCGCTTGTCGATGCCTCGCTAGATGGAGCCGGTACGACTGTCAGTTTCTCCCAGAGACGTTTCACCTATAGCCACGGCAGCACCGACAGCACCGACAGCCACGGCAGCCCCGACAGCACCGACCCCGCCCCGACCTGGCAGGTACCGGTCAACTTAAGGGTGTCGCTCGGCGGCGAGATCCGAGACCAGCGGGTGCTCCTCGACGCGGCTGGCGCTACGGTGTCCTTCGACAAGCCGGTCGACTGGGTGGTGCTCAACGCCGGAGGGTGGGGGTTCTACCGAAGCAGCTACTCGCCGCAGCTCGCACGGCGTCTTGTCGACGCCGGTCCGCTCGACGTTCTTAGCCCTATGGAACGCCTCACCTACCTGGGCGACACGTGGGCGGCTCTTGCGGCGGGAATGACTGGCCTGGAGGAGTGGGCTTCGTTGTCCTCGGCGCTTGGAGGTGAAGCCGACCCCGACGTGTGGTCGTCGCTGTCGTCGGGTTTGGCTTTCCTCTCCCTCGCTGGCGACGATGCCGATCTCGACGCTCTCGCCCGCTTCGCCAAGATGCTCGCCACGCCCGCATGGGCGGCGCTCGGATGGTCGCCGGGCGCTGACGAGGCGGAACGGACCGGTACTGCACGCGCACGGGTTCTCGGTGTCCTCACGCAGATAGCAAAGGATCCCGAGCTTGTCACCCAGGCGGTGGACCGCCTTCACGCGCACCTCGAAAACCGCCCCGGGACGGATCGCCTGCCGGCCGATCTTGTCGCCGTGTGCGCCCGTGTGGCGGTGGCGTCCGGCGGGGAGGACGCTTGGAATGTCGTGCTCGACGCCTACCGCAAGGCCGGCTCCCCCCAGGAGGAGCAGCGGTTCCTGTTCGCGCTCGCCGAGACAAGATCGCCGGGCCTGCGGCAGCGGACACTCGCGATGATGCTCGGAGACGACGTTCGATCCCAGGACGCCCCTCTCGCCATCGCGACAGTCATGACCCAGCCGGGCGCCGCTTCCCAGGCCTGGGATTGGGTCGAAGCGCACTGGGAGGATCTGGAGTCGAGGATGCCCCACAGCCTGCTGGTCCGCATCCTCGAGGCGACGTCGAGCTTCCTCGAGCCCGCCGCCGCCGGGCGGGTGAAGGAGTTCTGCGCCACGAGGAAGCTCACCGTGAGCCCGGTCCGCCTGGCTCAGATCCTGGAACGCCTCGAGGTCAACGTCGCGCTCGCTTTGCGCCTGCGCTCGACGCTACCCAGCGCTCTGTCCGCTTATCTGACCCCTGGAGGGTGAAGCCCCCGAAGGCGTGCTTGCAGGGCTGACCAGACCTTCCACTCTCGCCCGAACCTGATCGAGGCGTTCCTTGGCCTGCGCGTGCAACCGTTCCGCCCGCTCGTAGAGGTCCGCTGTCGCTTCGATACCGACGTCGCCTGCGGCGAGGCGGGCGGTCAGCGCCTCCAGCTGCTCCATCAGCTCCTCGAACGTCGCCTCGTGATCGTGCGGCAGGTCCGGGTGCGACATCAGCTTGCAACCCCGCTCGGCGAGACGGAGGTGACCTGCGCTACAAGGGATCCCTCCGCGAGGTTCACCTCGATCGGATCGCCCGGAGCCACCTGCGAGGAGCTCCTCAGCACTTTCGAGTCCGCACCGGTGACCACGGCATAGCCGCGCTCCAGTGTCCGCTGTGGTGACAGGGCGCTCAGGTGGCGGCCCTCGGACTCGAGCCGACCAGCTGCCCGACCCAAACGCTCCCAGGCGAGTTGGCGCCAGGGGGCCGAAGCGAGGCGCTCCTCGGCGGAGCGAAGGGCGACCCTCGGATGGCAGCTTCGAAGCTCGATCCCGGCGCGCTCCAACGTGAAGGTAGCGCGGTCGAGTCGGTCGCGCAGTGCCCGGGCCGGTTCGATCGCGTCGAGGCGTCGCGCTGCCCGCTCCGTCGCGAGTCCGAGAGCCTGAGCCGCCCGTCGCATGGCGTCGTCGACTTGGCGCGACAGTGCTGCGACGTCGGGCACGACAACGGTCGCCGCTATCGACGGGGTCGGGCAGCGCAAATCGGCAACCTCGTCGCAGAGTGGCCGGTCACCTTCGTGGCCGATAGCCGACACGACCGCTACCGGGCATGCGGCAACAGCCCTGCAAACCTCCTCGGTGCTCCACGGAAGCAACGACGGTGCGTCCCCGCCGCCCCGTGCGAGGATCACCACCTCCACCTCGGGTAACGCAGCGAGCGCACGGATCGCCCCCACAATGCCCTCGCTCGCCATCGGGCCGCTCACGGTCGTCTCGAAGAATACGAGAGGGTAGCCGGGGCATCGGGCTTGGACCACCGATTCGATGTCCTTGCGCACGGCGGCCTCGCTTCCGCATACGACGCCGATCGCCCCCGGAAGGACCGGTATTGCGCGGCGGGGCCTGGTGAGCAGCCCGTCGGCTGCGAGGCGCCCCCGCGTCGCTTCCAGCAGCGCCGCGATAGCACCCGCCCCGACGGGGATCACACCCTGCGCCAGCAGCTGAAGCTGGCCACGGTCGTTCGACCACTGCAACGTGGCCGCAACCTCCACCCGCTCGCCGGCGTTCGGACGGAAGGACCGGGTAAGCGACGCCGGCATCTTCACGTCGATCTGCGCGGCGCGGTCGCGGAGCGTGAAATACACCCAGCCACCTCGCGTCGCTGTCGGTCGGTACACCTCGCCTTCGACCGTGATCGGACCGACCGTCGCCACGCAGCGCGCTATCTCGCCGGCCAGCCGTACGAGAGTGACCCGCCTCGGCAGCGACGTGGCGGCATCGTCGAAGAGTGTGAATGACACCCCGATCAGGCTAGCCAGCCCGTGTGACGGTCCATCCACCTGCACTCGGACTGCTTACAGCTAGAATGTCCGAAAAGCACTGGCGCCGGGCAGCACAATCCCTACCGCTGCCGTCAGCGGCCAGCAGGAGATAATTGTTGATCGTCGAGGAGACCCCCACCGGTTTCGCCCCCCTCGGGGTGGACCCGGACCTTGTAGATGCACTTAGCGGGCTTGGCATCGCCGAGGCCTTCCCTATCCAAAAGCTGACCATACCCGACGCCCTCGCGGGACGGGACATCTGCGGAAAGGCGAAGACCGGATCGGGCAAGACCCTCGCCTTCGGGATCGCCCTGATCCAGCGGCTCACCAAGAAGGCAAAAGAAGCGGGTTCCGCAGCCCCCCGCGGACTCGTCCTGGTGCCGACTCGTGAGCTGGCGCGCCAGGTAGCCGACGTGTTGGGCCCGCTGGCGGCGGCGCGCAAGCTCGACCTGCTCGCCTGCTACGGGGGGACGAGCGTCGACGACCAGGTGAAAGCGCTTGCGAAGGGTTGCGACGTCGTGGTTGCGACGCCCGGGCGCCTGATCGACCTCCGCCAACGCGACGAGATCAACCTCGACCGGGTAGAAGTCGTCGTGCTCGACGAGGCGGACAGAATGGCCGACATGGGTTTCACCCCACAGGTGGAATGGCTGCTGCGCCACCTTGTGGGCGTGCACCAGACGATGCTCTTCTCGGCCACCCTCGACTCCGACGTTGACCGCCTCGTACGCCACGAACTTAGGGATCCCGTCCACCACGAGGTCACTTCTGCGACGACGACCGTGTCGGAGATGGCGCACCGTTTTCTCCAAGTCCACCAGATGGACAAGATAAAAGTTGCCGCCGCAGTCTGCAAAGCGTCGCGCAGAGTGATCGTCTTCACCCGCACCAAGCACGCAGCGGACCGCCTGACGGAGAGCCTTCGCGAACTCGGCGTGGACGCCCGCCCGATACACGGGGACCTGCGCCAGAAGGAACGTGAACGGGCGCTCAAGGCCTTCAGCGAGGGCCGTCTGGCGGTTCTCGTCGCGACAGATGTCGCCGCCAGAGGCCTCGACGTGGACGACATCGAAGTGGTAGTCCACTTCGACCCGCCGTCTGACCACAAAGGCTACCTTCACCGCTCGGGGAGAACGGCCCGCGCCGGTCGCGCTGGCCTAGTGGTAACACTCGTCCTGTGGAACGAGCTGATGGAGGTCGAGCGGATCCAGAAACGCCTCGGCTTGAGCACGCCGGTCGTCGAGATGTTCTCCAACGACCCCCGCATCTCGCATCTAGCCGAGTGGGATCCGCTCGCACTCTGAGCGCCTCGTCGTAGACCAGACGGCATTCAATGACGCTTAAAGATTTCTTCGATGCCGTCGGCTTCGCAGTCGGCGTGGTCGCGGCGGGCGCGACGTTGATGTCCGCGCTGCGGACTGTCGTCCTGCCGAGAGCTTCGCAAGGCTGGATACCCGGCCTCACGATGAGAGCCACGCGCCTCCTTTTCTCCGCACGCGCCCGCCACCACGACGACTACCGCCAGCGCGACGTTCTCATGGCGATGCTGGCGCCGGTGGCGCTGCTCACGATGCTGATCTCGTGGTTGATGGTGACCGTGGCCGCCTACAGCCTGATCTTTTTCACTGTCACCTCCAAGTCCCTCGCCACGTCGATCGAGCTGTCCGGATCGTCGATAGTCACTCTCGGCACCGTGAGCGACAACCGCTTCTGGCCGTCGGTGCTCGGAGATTCGGAGGCGGGCGTCGGGCTTCTCATCGTGGCCCTGGTGATCAGCTACCTTCCGAGCATCTACTCGGCGTTCACCCGCCGGGAGACGGGCGTGACTCTGCTCGAAATGCGCGCGGGCAACCCTCCGTCGGCGACGACGATGCTCGTGCGCTACCGACGCATCGAGGAGGGCATGACCGCTGAGATCACGGAACTGTGGCGTCAGTGGGAGCAGTGGTTCGCTGACATCGAGGAGTCGCATACCACGTTCCCTATTCTCGTTTTCTTCCGTTCACCGCACGGGGACCGCTCCTGGATCACCGCCGCCGGCGCGCTGCTCGACGGTGCCGCTTTGTGGACGGCCGCTGTCGAGCATCCGGCGGACCCCCACGCGCAGCTGTGCCTGAGATCTGGGTTCCTGGCGCTACGCAAAATCGCCGACGCGTTCGGCCTTTCCTACGACCACGACCCGGCGCCCGACGACCCGATCACGATATCGCGAGCCGAATGGGACGTGGCGATCGACGAACTGCACAAGGGCGGCGTGAAGACCGTCGCCGACCTCGACGTCGCCTGGTCGAAATGGAGAGGATGGCGGGTCAACTACGACACCGTCCTATTGGACCTCGCCAGGCTCATCGAGGCTCCCCCGGCTGCGTGGGTGTCGGATCGCTCCCCGATGCGCGAGCAGGTGGGCCGCCGGGCGTCCCGGCGTGCGTCCCTTTTGACCGCCCGAAAAGCCAGCGGGCACCGGCTATAGCAGCGCCTATCGCAAGAAATACCGGGATTATCCCGAACAGATCTATCGCGTCGCTTTGAGGGCCCGGTATCGCGACGGTCACGTTCGGGCCGCCGACGATGGTCACTTCCGCGCCCGGGTTTTGGGACACCGACGTCTGCGGCACCGTCGGCTGCGACGTCTGGGACACCAGCACGACCGACGACGCCACCTGGAAGTGCTGCACGGTATCCACCTTCCCCTACACGGCGGGGCTTTGGCAAGCCGCCCGACGCCGCGGCGGCCGACTGGGACATCGGTTAGGCCCAGTTAGACCCAGTTATGCCCAGTTAGCCCGCAGTTAGCCCGCAGTTAGCCCTAATTAATCCGAGCTTGCATCGCTTGGCTTCGATGTGCGCCTCCACAACCGTCAAATTTGGGCAGGATCGTCGCGGTCCGGACACAGCCTGACCATTTGAAGCGTTTTTTCGCACTTTTTGGTACACGATCTTCGTTCCCCAAAAATCCTGTACCAGCCCTCGCTCAAGAAACGCACTTTTTGGTACAAAACTTTTCCGACTTGGAAATCCTGACCAAATTTGACGGTTTCCGGCGCTCCCGTGAAGCTTTGAAGCATCCCTGGACGCACAACTTCAGCCAGAGGGCACTGAACGTGGCGGTGAACCGCGGTGAACCGCGATGAACCGCGATGAACCGCGATTAGCCGCGA
>JAKBBA010000157.1 GCA_021808665.1 Actinomycetes bacterium | reverse complement strand
TCGAGCAGCGGAGGACACCGGGGTCTTCCTCGACTACATCAACACCCGTGACGACGTAGCTGGAACCAAGGTCGGCACGACCGGCTACTGCATGGGCGGGGCCATGTCGCTTACCGCGGCGGGAACTTACCCGGACCGTGTCGCCGCCGCCGCTAGCTTCCACGGTGGCAACCTGGCCACCGACGCCGAGCTCAGCCCCCACCTCCTCGCGCCTCATATGGCGGCCCGGGTCTACGTGGCAGGCGCTGATAACGACAGCTCCTATCCCCCCGACATGGCGGACAGGCTCGAGCAGGCGCTCGCTGACGCCGGCGTCGAGCACCGCTGCGAGATATACGACGGCGCTCTGCATGGGTGGACGATGGCCGACTTCCCGGTGTACAACCAGGCGGCCGCTGAGCGTCACTGGGACGAGTTAGCCAGCCTCTTTGCGGGTACCCTCAGTTAGCAGCGTGGACAGGACAATCCGGCGAAGGTGAGCCGCCTCGGCCGCCTGTCAGCGCATCAGCTCGTGGCAGCGGTGGTCGAGTGCTGCCGTGAAGTAGCGCTCGGCCATGCAGTTGACCAGCGCCTTGCTGCGGGCGCTCGTAGTGTCCAGTGTCGCTGCTGCCACGATGGTGACGGCGAGTCCTCCCAGCCCGTGGGCGTAGCAGTAATCGTCCCAAACCTGCTCGAGAGTGTAATCGACGCCACGTGACGTCAACCGCTGGAAGTAGCCGGCGACGAGGTCGCGTTCGCAGGCCCGACGGTCCGCGACGGTGAGCGAGGCTCCGAGCAGGTAGGAGACGTCGTAGGCGGCAGGTCCCCGGCCGATCCCCTGCCAGTCGACAACCACGACCTCGTCAGCGGTCGCGTTGCCAACTAGGAGGTTGTCCGAGCGGTAGTCCTGGTGCGCGAGGGTCCACGGCCTCGACGCGAACTTCTTCTGCATCTTCAGGTAGCTGTGGCTAAAAAGCTCACCGAGCTCCAGTCCGCCTGGTGGCAGCGCCTCCGCTATCACCGCCGAAGCGGCAGGCCACAGCTGCGGCAGGAGCTGGTCCACATACGCGACGCGGTCTCCGCTCATAGTCGGGATCCACTCCAGATCGGGCACCTGGACCCGGTCCCACCAGGCGGCATGGATGTCGGCGAGGATGCGCAGCGCCGCCGCCGCCTGTTCGGTCGTCATTCCCGTTAGCTGATCGACCATACTTAAATGCCCGAGGTCCTCCATGACGATGACGAAGTCAGCTGTGCCCGGCTCGATAGCCGCAAAGTAGAGTGCCGGGAGACCGGTCGGGGTAGAGGGGCCCAGCTCGTTGTAGAACCTGACCTCGGCCTCGTACATGCCGAGGGCGATCCCCTGCGCGCGGGAGCCTTCGTGTCGCGACGGGAGCTTCACGACCACACTCGCCGGCACAACGCCTGTTTCGCCGCGTGTTTCGCCGCCCGGGTCGCTGCTGGAGACTAGGCCCACCCGGTAAATCTCCCCCATCAAGCCTTCCTCCCCGATCCGAGTGATATCCATGTCACCCAGGCGCCAACCGGCGGGGATCACCCCGGCGCTGCCCAGCACGACCTCCAACCACTCGGAGGTGACATCGTCAATGGTGGCCGGGATGGCGTGCCGGTGGGTTGTCATCCTGTCTCCTTTGCTCCTTGTTAAACCGAGGTCATGAACGCGAAGGTCTTTCTAGCGGGATGAAGTTTATTCAACGGTTTTCGTGCAAAGGAAATCGTGAAAAAACTTTACCGTGTGTGCTCCGATAGAAAACCTCGAATCACCTCATCCGCGGAAGCGACCTCGTCCGGCTTCTTCCACCGCTCAACCAGGGCTGCTTTGGGTACAAGCTCAGCCATGCGCCGCGACACTGTACGAGGGTGGTACTCGTCGTCGCCCTGCAACACGAGAAGGGGCCGGTCGAAACCGGAGAGCGCCTCATCGTCGACGCTCCAGACCAAGCGATCGGTGCCGAACAGCGAATGGCGCACTGAGTTCCAGTCGTCCGGGCCGGCCTCGGGATGTCCACTTTCTGCGCCGGCGCGCCAATCGTCGAACAGTCGAAGGAAGACCTCCCTGTTGCCGTCCAGTCCGACCGGTTGCATCGCAACTGCGGCATTCACCCGGGTAGGTGCGTCCGCGAGAAGTCGGGCTATGAAAGCACCGCCGATGCACATCCCCACGACAGAGAAAGTTTCGATTCCGAGGTGATCCATTAAAGCGAGCTGGTCGTTTGCGTAGTTTCCCCAGCCATCGTCAGCTTTAATCGGCGCCCAAGAAGTGCCGGTGTTTCGCTGATCCATTACCACGATCCGGTATTGGCCTGCCAGGCGCTCGACAGGGTTCCACGGCGAACGGCTCCAAACTTCTGCCCGGGATGCCGATAGGCCTCCCGGGGCCAGGCACAGAACCGCCGGGCCGCTGCCCGAGTCGTCATAGAGGATCCGAGCGTCGCCTACAACCAGTGTCTTCATCAGAACAATGATAGGGGTCGAGAGCCATCCGGCGAGCACCGACGCGCCGATGAACGCGGAGTCCTGCCGCTTTGGGTCGTGTCGTTGTTACTTTGGAAACATGTCGGTGCCTGACCGCCTCGGCGGTCGCTATGAGCTGCGGGACGTTCTGGGTAAAGGCGGCATGGGCGAAGTGCGCGATGGCTGGGATATCCGTCTCGGCCGGCCGGTGGCCGTCAAGATTCTTCGCCCCGAGTTAGCGGACAACGCGGATCTACGCCGGCGTTTCGAGGCGGAGGCGTCTCTCGCAGCGACGCTCAACCATCCCCGGGTGGTTGCCATCTACGACTGCGGCGAAGAGCAGGGCGTGCCCTACATCGTGATGGAACGACTGTCAGGGCGGACGATCGGAGACGAGATTGCGGCCGGTTGCCTGCCCGACCGCCGCGTTCGCAAGATCCTCGTCGACGTGGTCGAGGCGCTCCAAGCCGCCCATGAGGCAGGTATCCTGCACCGCGACATCAAACCGGGGAACGTCCTTGTCGCCGATCGAGACAGCGTAAAGGTGACCGACTTCGGGATCGCCAAGACGACTGACACCGACCTCACGCTGACCGGTCACGTGTTGGGGACGGCGGCATACCTGAGTCCGGAACGGTTGTCGGGTCAACCGGCTTCAGTTGCCGACGATCTGTACGCTGCCGGCGTAGTCGGCTACGAATGTCTCTCCGGGCAAAAGCCATTCGCAGAGAAGAACCCCATTGAGTTGGTCCGGGCGATAGCTGACGGCCAGACAGTTCCGCTTGCCGAGGCGTGTCCGGGTGTCGACCCGGCCCTTGTCGCGGTGATCGAGGCGGCGATGGCTCGGGAACCTGACCGACGCTTTTTCACGGCTCGGGACATGCTCGATGCGCTTCAGACCCGCTGGGTCGCGCCAGTCGTTGTCCCGCCGAGTTGTCCCGCACCTACGTCCACTGTTCCCATCCCGATCACAGACTACGAGCGGCCGAGTTCGGATACGCAGGTGCTCGACTCTCAAATGCCGCTCTTCGTGCCAGGGCGAGCCGATTTCATCGGACGCTTCAAGACCAGCGTGGCGGATCATTCCCGCTTCGCTGTGTTAGCCGGTTTGATCGCTGCGCTTGTCATCGTGGTGGTCGTCGCCTCCGTGGCGCTCGGTGGCCACAACAGGGGGCCGTCACCGACGACTACGACCCCAGCGTCGGTCGCTGCGAAGACGACTCTGGGCTCGATCCAGCCGGCGCTTTCGCAAGCTCTGAACAACCTCTCCAAGGCGGTCCAGCCGTGACGAAGCTGCGTCTGATTGCTGCCTCCTGCGCTACGGCTATTGTCCTTGCGAGCTGCGGCACGTCGGCAGCAAACGCCAACTCCGCCCTAGGGGTCCTACAGAGCGATGTAGCCTCGGTGCGAGCCACGGCGGATGCGCACAACAGTGCGGGTGCTCAAGCAGCCGTCGAGAAGCTGGTTGCTGACGTCAGACGGCTTCAGGCTGCTGGACAGTTGACGTCATCACGGGCCAACACGATATTGAATGCGGTCATTCAAGTGGATGCGGCGCTTCGGAGCACTCCCAGTCCGTCTACGACTGCGCCGACCACTACAACTACGACACTGACCACCACCACGACAACCCCCACGACAACCCCCACGACAACTGTTCCGGTTCCCTCGTATCGCCCGCCGGGCAATGCAGGCGACAAGGGCAGCGGCGGTGGGGGCAAGAAGGACCACTAGCTCAGTTCCCCCGTCTGAAGGGGCCAGGTGCAGGCTAGTTTCAGGCTGAATGTGACGGTGAAAGATCGGCTTCGGAAGGGCTATGACGTCATTTTTGTGTCGTCGCGGGTCGTATCGGGGTAACAACTAGGAGAGGTTACCCAGGCCGACTTCAGGAAGGAGTCCGTGATGACACGATCGCAGTACGTATTTTTGATCGCAGTTCTGCTCGTATGGCTTGCGTGGGAGGCCGGATGGGTCGTCCTTGCAGCAGTAGCAGCCGGCTTGATCGGATGGGGAATCGTTAGGGTCCTCGAGGGAGAACTCGATCTCGACCAGATGACAGCTCGATTTCGTTCGCCAAGCGGCACCACGGCACGTCGTCGCTGACGGCGCAGCCATTGGGGGCGACCCTGGAGATCCAGGCCACCCGATATGGATCAGGCATCACCCAAAGGAGAGTCCAAATGACCGACACAGCATCTACCCAAGATTTCGCGACCTCACCCGGAGCCGCCGGTGCCTCGTCCTTCCCCAGCGGCCCGCCAGGCGTAGGGGGCGGGCAGGGGCGCTCACTCGAACGTTCGTCCGGCGCGAGCGCGTCGCTGCAGAGCGAGCACGGTACGACGACGATATCCTCGTCGGTCGTGGCAAAGATTGCGGGCATTGCGACTCAGGAGATACCGGGCGTCCAGGCGATGGGCAAAGGCCTCGCGCGGACCTTTGGTTCCATTCGCCAGAAGATCCCCGGCGGCGCCACGGCTGCGACGACGCAAGGTGTAACTGTGGAGGTGGGCGAACGCCAGGCAGCAGTCGACATCGACATCGTCGCCTACTACGGTCAGAGCATTGTCGAGACGGCGAATGCTATCCGGGAGAATGTGATCGACCGTATCGAGGCGATGACAGGCCTCGAGGTGGTGGAAGTCAACGTCGCAGTCGACGATCTTTTCTTGGACGGCGACGACGACAACCAGCCGAGCCGAGTGGCGTGACGGCCTGCGTCGAAGATTCGAATGACGCGTCAACTTGCAGATGAGCTGTCCTCCAAGCCGCCGAAAGTAGGTCGCGGGAGGCTCGCTCAGGATATAGCCGCTGCTGTGGGCGGTGTCCCTGGAGCTGCGCTGACGGCAGGTCCGGGAATACCTATCGGTACTCAGTTCCGAGGAGGCACTGTCGCTGGAGTAGGTTTCAGCGACGGGTCGGTCTTCATTCAAATTGTTGTCACCGACTTCGCTTTTCTGCGTGTAGTGGAAAATGTGCGCAAGGCTGTCCGGGACATCCTGCAGAGCAACGGTGTCGAGTGGTCGGTGAATGTCCATATCGCCGATCTCGACCTGGATATAGGATTGGCTATCCGATGAGCCGGATCGTCAACCGAGTCCTGGTGTTCCTCATCGGTGCCGTACTTCTGAGTGGTGGCGTGCTGGTCGTCATCGAGGCGGTCTCCACTTGGAGCAACTCTGGATTCGTATGGATTCCAGGCCGGAGTTGGCTGCGTAGTTTCGAGACGACAGCGTGGTCCACCTCTATCGCAATCGCCATCAGCGCAGCGGTCGGCGGAGCAGGCCTAATCTTGTTCATCGCTGAAGCGAAACCGAAGCGCAAGCGTCTGCTCGAATACCGGTCGGCTGCAGATGGCTCAGCCGCAGTCCTGCTCTTGCGCCGACCAGCGGAGGCGCACTTGGCGCGACGTGTGGCGCTTCAGGTCCCGGTCAGTCCGGTGAAAGCCCGCGTCGCCCCTCGCTCCGGAGCGTGGAACGTAAGCATTTCAGCAGAGGCGGCGTCCACCTCGCGACCCTTGCTTGAAAGCGCTGTTCAAGGTGAGCTCGACGCTCTTGGGGCTCCCGACAAACGCCGGCTGCGGATCCGCACTCGGGGAGCTGCAGACGTCGATAGGGATGGCCGATCCTTGAAGGGTGTGAATCCGACCGGATGAGCGATAGACGTAACCGGCGAATACTCTTGCTTGCCGGCCTACTGCTCGCAGCCGGTGGCGGCTTGGCGTGCTCCTTGGGCGCGGGCGTATTTGGTGGATCCAGATCCAACCGTCAGGTATTCGACCCAACCCTCGTACGCTGGTGGAACGAAGGCGGTTGGATGTCCTTCGCTACGGTCGCCGCAATCGGAGTCGTGGCGGCTTTGATCGGTGTCGCCTTGATTGTTACAGAACTCCGCCGCAACGATGGACGGAGTCGCACTGGGAACTTCTCATATTCGCCATCTGCGATGCAAAGAGGGGAGACCACAGTTCGTGCAGCGGCGTTGTCACACACACTCGAATCCGATCTCGAGACCATCCCTGTTGTACAGAGGGCATTGATCGGACTGTTCGGCGCATTCCCAGCGGTCGAACTCCGAGCGGTGCTTGACGTGGTGGATGAGACCGATCTCAAGGAGCTGACAGGATATGTTGATCACGCATTGGACAAATTTTTTGACACGACCGGCATTCGTGTCGGCCCAGCGCAATTCACAATCCGCTTCAGGACCGGCACCCCGCCCCGCCAGGTAGCGTAAAGGCGGTGAGCAACCGTAAAGACGGTGTGCAACGCAGTGTAGCGTGCTGCTGAGGCGTGTAGCGTTGTAAGCGTGCGCCGCCCCGAGGCCCGTAGTGTTCTTGGCTTGCCGGCTGACTTCGACCAGAGGGACCTCGACATGGCCTTTCGCCGCAAAGTCCAGCGAAGCCACCCAGACCATGGAGGAAGTGTCGAAGACTTCGCTGCTGCCGTCGAAGCGCGTGACGTGTTATCGCGCCGACTACCGAGTAGAGGTAACGTCGTCTTCGTAGCCGACCGGCGTCGATCTCTTTCGTTCCTCCGATTGGTATCGCGTCATCGGGGTAGATCCAAGAGGAGACTGCTGAAGTAGCGCCTAAAGTTGCTCACGGACGCCGGCCTCGTGGCTGATCCGCCCCAGGTCGTCGACGATGGTGCCTTCCATAGCCCGCCGACCGACGCCGCGGCGTCCCACGG
>JAKBBA010000156.1 GCA_021808665.1 Actinomycetes bacterium | reverse complement strand
CCGTTCGGGGACTATTTCGGTCCCGGCGACGAAGACGACCAAGGTGAGCTCGCTGGCGTTGACTGTCACCGCCCGGGCGTGCGTTGCGTTTTCCTTGAAGGCGTCTTTGAGTGCGGCGAGCACGACGACCGGATCGTTGGCTAGTAGTTTCCGCCACTGCTCGTCGAGGCGAGCCTGGACCTGTCGGCGTTGAGCTTCGCGGGCGGTTCGCGCGGCGGCGATGTCTGCGTCTGCGCCTATGGCAGCCTGCCGCGCCGCGTTTTTTCGTTCGGGGCGCTTCCAGATCCCGATTCCCTTCCTGGCGGTTTTGAGCTGACGCTTGCGGATAGCCGATTCGTCGATAGGAGGGCACTCCGCCGCTACCGGGCGGACCGCTCCGTTGACGGGGCGGCGGTGCAGATCAGTGATCGTGCGCAGCACCGCGGCGATCCCCGACGCCTGGGATGCCTTAACGGCTCCTACCCTTTGACGCTGGTAGGCGGCGGGCGCCGACCGACGCTGAGAGCTGCCGCTGGCAGTGCGGGCCTTGCGCCGCTTGTTGGCGCCTACGCCGTGATAGACGGTTACGGGGCCGGCGCCGGTGGACACGCCCGGCCGGTAGCCGCCGCCGACATGCAGACGCGCTGCTCGCGGACCGATCGACGTGCGAACCCCGCGCTTGGCGATCCGCACCCGCACCCCGGGAGCTAACTTGAAGTAGATGCCCACAGCCCAAAGACGCTACACCGCGGCTGCGACAACCGCCCGGGTGCGCCCTGGCCCGCAGAATGGCAGCGCAGAAAGCCAGCCGGAATCGTTTACCGCTATGAGACTTCGCTATCCCCGTTGCCTGCGCTAGCGCGTAAAGCGCTGTTCCGGCATCGTCTCGGTCGTTTCTATCACGCAGGGTGCGTCTTTGAAGCATCCACCCGCCTCGGGCTCGAGCTCGAGGCGGCGGCACTCGCCGGCCGGGCGAGTTTCTACGGGGCTGGGATGGACGTTTGAAGTGCGAAGGACCCGAACACGACGGTTGTTGCCGGCGTAGAGGTTCCGCTGCAGCGGTAGTGGGGTGGTGACGTCAGGCCGTGGCCGATAACCGTGCACTGGCGGCTGCGGGCAACGTTCCAGATGTGGATGGCAGCCAGGCCGCTGAGCGCTGCGCAGCAAACCAGTAAAGCCACCGCTAACCGGCGCCCCCTGCGTTGCAGTTTCACGTAGGAGTCAGTGGCGCCATTCGAGGCCATACAGGCAATAGTAGAGCCGCAAATCGGAATGCAACGGGCGCACCCCGGGCTTCGACGGGCGACAACGGCACGGCGGCCAACCGGAGCGTCTCGAAGTTCGGTGCGCAACCCGGCAGGCGCGGCTTGCCGCTTTCGCACGCCGTGATCATCGGTGCTGCTGGCACCGGCTCCTACCTAACGGTACAGCTCACCCATCCCGGGAGCGGCGCCCACCAGGCGACGGGGGCGCCCGGATGTGACGGGCTCCTCGGATTCCCTGGCCCAGGCGTCGAGGAGACGGGCCAGGTGCCCGCGACCGCCGGGCGGTCGCTGAGGTGGCGGGTTCACGTCCATGGGGTGGCGGTGGTGTCGTTGCGTGTGCGGGTGTTGCGGTCGGCGAGTTGTACCCGTAGTCTGGCGGCGCCGATTTCGCCGATGAGTTCCTGTCGCCGGGCGTTCGCGATCGCTTGCTCGGCCATGTTGGCCTCGATTCCTGTGGCGATTGCCTCTGCGATAGCGGCTTGCGGCGCGAGCACACGAATACCTTCGACGCTGTCGATCTGGTCCGGGTGGAGACGTCGTTGACGGACCCGGAACCGGTGATCGTTGGCCCTTCGTACCCGCTGGCCGGCGGGGAGGATGACGTCGATCTGTCTGGGGTTCACGTCCGCGAGGCCCCATAAAGCGAGGGCTGCGTCGCCTGCGACGACTCCTTCTCCGCGGGCTGCGAGGACGGCTTCGTGGTACTCGTCGAGGGGTCCGACGGGCAGGGCGGTGAGTCGGTAAAGGCCTTGCGCCCGCCGCTGCAGGCGTCCTTTCATGGCTAGACGGCGAAGGTAGTCGGGGCGGACGCCGGCTGTTTCGGCTTGTTCGGTTCGGATGAAGCCGTGCTGATCGGCAGCGAGTTCGACTAGCCGGTCGTATGGAGTCGCAGGCACACTCGAAGCTTACAGCAGAAACCAACGGTGTTGACGATTGGTACCCGAACTGACAGTCAACACCGTGCCTGAATGGGAACACTACTGCCGACACAGCGGGCTTCTGCACTGGTGGACTGGGAGGCACGAAGGTAATCGGGACGTTCTGGCAGCCCCACATTGCCTGCCAGGCGTCGGCCTTGTTCCTTGCGGGACGTCAACGCCGCGGCCAAGGTGCTGGCCCCGCCGTGTTAGCCGGCCCCTCGCCAAAACGAGTGCTCGCTCCTGCCGTGAGAATCACCATGAGAACAAAAACCTTGGAGGTGTTGGCAAACAGCGGTCTAAGAAGGTGGGCAGGGTAAGTCGGCTGCCCACCAAAGCCGTGCTCATACGCAGATCTTTGTGCTTGTCGGGAACCTAGGGGTAACGGCGCAACACGGCCGAGATGGTTGTTGGTTACCTGGCCTATATATTGCGGTGGAGTGGATTCTTCGTCCGACGACGCCTTCGACGGGTCTCTCGATGCCGTGCTGATCGGGGGACGCGAAGAGCGGGAGCTGGTCTTGGTGGACTACACGCCCGGAATGGGCGGCTCGATTCGCTCGGGAGCGTGTTCGGATCTTGGAGGCGCTCGGCGAGGTCGCCCGGCGCGTTGAGCATGTGGGCTCCACGGCGGTTCCCGGTCTCGCGGCGAAGCCGATCGTCGACGTTCTGGTTGCAGTCGATGATCCCGACGACGAGAGCGGCTACCTCGACGCGATGGAGGGGGCGGGCTACGCGTTGCGTGTCCGGGAGGCCGGGCACCGCATGTTTCGAACACCTGAGCGTGACGACCATGTTCATGTGTGGAAGGCGGGATCGCACGACGAACGCCGACACTTGGTGTTCCGGGACCGGTTGCGTCAAGCTCCTGATGATCGCGCGCTTTACGAGAGCGTCAAGCGCCGGTTTGTCGGTGAGAAGTTCACGGACATGAACTATTACGCCAGGGCCAAAGGGCCCGTCATCGAGGACATCATTGGACGGGCCGAACCCTGGGCGGCCGGAACCGAGCCGAAGGCTACCTGAACCGCAACCCCACATCTTTCAACCGCTTAATGCTGCGCGGGAGTCGAACGAGGGCTGCTGGCAGCGGTGGTCTGGGCTCTGATCATCGAGGAACTCCCGCGACCCCCGAGACGCTCGACTGGGTGTCGTCAGCCCGGCGCGCCTGTTCGGCTCGTTCGCGCCCGGAGAGCGTCGCGGCGAGTACCGGCTCCGCGACGACATCGCCGTCGCACCCGAAGACGGCGGAGCGATCTCCGCGCCCGACTACGCCATCGGCGTCCTCGACCTCATCGAAGGCGACAAGCATCCCCGAGCCCACCTCAACGTCGCCCATTGAACACTCGACGGGCACCATGCCGGGCCGCAGCAGGCCCCGAGGACGCTCGAAACCGTCCGGCGATGTCCCGGCGAGCGATCGGCCCGCGGTCAGCCGAGCGCATCGGGCGGCGAAAGCAGGCGAATGAGGAGAGCGTCGAACTCGTCGAGTTGCGCCTGGGTAAGGGGGGAGAACGACTCCCGCAGTACTCCCTCGACGGTCGTGGTGGCCGATTGGCGCAGCGCTTCGCCTTTCTCGGTGAGCCGGTGCCGGGCGGCGCGCCCCGGTCCGGGGACTCGTTCGATAAGGTCACGGGCGATCATACGGCTGGCCAACGCTCCGAAGGACTGGTCGGTCTGGAAGGTCATCTGCGCCAGGTCGTGGAGGGAAACGCCAGGGTGGGCATGGATCTGGCGGAGGGCGTCCCACTGCACCAGGCCGATGCCGAGCGGAGCGAGGGCTGTGTCGATCGCCCGGTGGTGGCGCGCCTGGAGGCGCTTGACCGAGAGCCCGATGTCTTGCAGAGGCCGTCCCATCACCCAATCTTAACGAGGAGAAATCAGCTTGCATACCTAAACATGTTTAGATAAGGTGTTGGCATCCCTACCGCGACCAGGAGAGCCCGATGCCGAACACCCCTACCGCCAACACCACCCTCAACCCCACCGCGCACCAGCTGAACGTCGAGGGCGTGGGTCCCGTCGAGGTCGCCGTCGACGAGCGCGGCGATGGTCAACCGTTCCTGCTCCTCCACGGCGGCGCCGGCGTCCGATCCATGGCGGCGTTCGCCGCAGCGCTCGCAGGCGCCGGCAGCAACCAGGTCCGGGTGATCTCCCCGACCCACCCCGGTTTCGAGGGCACCCCCCGATCCGAGGCCCTGGACTCGGTGCGCAAGCTCGCCGCCTGCTACGTCGCCCTGCTCGACGAGATGGACCTGACCGACGTTACCGCCGTCGGCAGCTCGGTCGGCGGGTGGATCGCCGCCGAGATGGCCCTGCTCCGCCCGGCGCGCCTGGCCAGGGTCGTGCTCGTCGACGCCGCGGGCATCGAAGTGCCCGGGCACCCCGTCGCGGATGTCTCGTCGCTCACCCTCGACGAGATCATGGACCGTAGCTACCACGACCCCGACCCCTACCGCATCGACCTGTCGAGCCTGCCGCCCGCCGCCCTCGCACTGGCGGCCGGCAACCGGGCCGCGCTCGGCGCCTACAGCGGGCCGTCGAGCAGCGACCCGACCCTGCGAGCACGGCTGTCGGACCTGGACCTCGCCGCCCTCGTCGTCTGGGGTGAGAGTGACCGGATCGTCGACCCCGACTACGGGCAGGCCTACGCAGCCGCGATCCCCGGCGCGGAATGGCAACTGCTGGCCGCATGCGGCCACCTCCCCTCCGTCGAGGCACCGCAGCGGCTGGTGTCAGCGGTCGTGGACTTCGCCGCGCGCACCCCCGCCTGGACCCACGAGCACACCGCCGACACCCTCGTTGCGCCGAGCGACGTCTGGGCGACGCTGCGGGCGCTGTACACCGGGACCGAGCTGAGCGACACCGACGACCACATCGAGATCCACGGCCCTTTCGCCGCCGGCACCCGACTGTCGGTCACCCCGAAGGGCGCAAACTTCGTCGTCGACTGCACCATCGTCGAAGTCGTCGAGGGCGAGGTCTTCGCCTACCGCACCGAGCTCAACGGGGTGATGATCACCAGCCGCCACACGCTCGCTGCAACCCAGGAAGGTGGTACCCGCATCACCCACCAGAGCGCGATAGCCGGCCCGGGCGCCGAGCGCAGCGGACCCCGGATCGGGCCGCGCCTCACCGAAGACCACCCAGCGGCGATGGACCAGCTCATTGCCGCGGCCGGCCGAGCAGCTGCCGGTCTATGCAGCTGACGATGGCGAGGGCATCCGGGAAGTACCCGGCTGAAATGTGAAGCGGCTGACCGGGTCGCCACTGCATGGCTTGGGGGAGAATAGGGAATCGAGTTAGCTTGTGCGAGTTGGACGGAGCGAGGGAGACGGCGGCCAACCGTACTTCGACCTGGTCGAGCGAGCGACCTTCCACCGAGAACGTTCCAAAGGCACCGTCACGAACTCCTTGCCCTTGCAGAGGAACTTGACCCGGAATCGCATCGCAGGCACGGCAAGCCCGTGCCCATAATCGGGCTCACCTTCGGTCGCCGTGGCGGTGAACGCGCGCCATCCCCGCTTCAACCCCTCGTCGATCAGGCCGATCGCCTCGTTCACGTCGTCCCGGTACGCACCGTCGAGATCGTTGGACGTCCGGGCTCGAAAACGGAACCTGAGCTCGAGGGCAGCCCCTCCCTTGAAGGCGATTCACTCCCTGTCCTTCTTGTCCTTGAGGTCGAGCGATTGGATGATCGCTAACTATTACGGCAGGGCCAAAGAGCTCGTCATCGAGGACATCATTGGACGGGCCGAAGCCTGGGCCGCCGGGACCGACCGGAAGGCGACCTGAGCCGCAACCCCCGTCAACGGTTAGCTGCGCTCGAGGCGAGGGGTAGCGAGTTGCGCGACGAGCAGGCTGACACCGGCAGCGACGGGGATCGCGATGAGAGCCCCGATGATGCCGAGCAGCGTGCCGCCGATCAGGGTGGCTATGACGGTGACGAGGCCCGGGACAGCCACCGTCCGGCGCATTATGCGCGGGCTGATCAGGTAATCCTCGACCAGTCGGTAGGCGATGTAGAAGCCAATGGTGGCTACAGCAACCGTTATCGACACCGTCAACCCGACAGCGGCGACGATGGCGCCAGCGATAGTTGAGCCGACCAAGGGTATCAAGTCGAAGATGGCGACTAAAACTGCCAAAAGCAGCGGGTAGGGGATTCCGAGAGCCATACACCATGCCCACGTGCCGATCCCTGTGATAACAGAGATAAATACGTTGCCGAGGACGTAACCGCCGACCTTGTCGAATATTTCCTCGCCGATGAGCACGACTCGCGCCCGGCGGCTGCGCGGCGACAGCGAGAAGAGCGTGCGCTTGAAGCGCGGCATATCGACAAGCAGGTAAATGCTCACGACGACCACTATGACGGTGGATGCAAGTGCGCTGAGCACCGCTTTACCCACACCGAGCACCCCGGTCGCAACAGAACCGCCCCCGTTTAAGTAGTTCTGAAGTGAAGACTCGATGTGATAGCGGGAGTTGAGACGCCCGAGGAACGTACTGCGATCGCTCAGTTGTTTGGCGTAGCTCGGAAGGGCGTTGATCAGTTGGGTCACCTGGTTGACGATCACAGGAATGACCAAGTCCAGTATTCCAGCGAACGCAGCAAGCGCCACCGCCACCACGATCAATACCGCAACCCCTCGAGGCAGGCCCCTTCTACAAAGCCAGTCCACAAGTGGTTCGAGGCCGGCTGCGATAAACAGCGACAAGATCAGCAGAAGCAAGATCTGCCGAGCGGCATAGACGACCCAAAGGGAGGTGGCCGCCGTGGCTACCCCAAAGGTCGTGGCCATTCCTATCCAAAACGACGATCGCCGGTCGAACGGACGACCGATCCGGCCGTAGGAGTTGTCGTCATCGACGTGTGCCTCGATTGCTGCAGCAGCCTCGATGGCATCGAGCTCGGGAGGATCCTCGCCGACGAGCTCGTCGAGCGGGTTCGCGACTTGGTCACCGCCTAGGTCGCTCAT
>JAKBBA010000155.1 GCA_021808665.1 Actinomycetes bacterium | reverse complement strand
TCGGCGCGTTTGAGAGGCCATTTGGACATTTTGCGTTTGATCACCCGGGCGTTGACGCGGAGTCGGCGCTTGTTGAGTCGCCGTAGGATCTCGGCGGTCGTTTCGTGTAGTGCTGCGGCGAAACGCTCAGGGGGAAAAGGCCGCCTGGTCGGTGACCTGGCGGCGGACGACGCGAAGGGCGGCGGTGAAAGAGACCCGGTCCGGGTCGAGCCCGGTCGGCTCGGCAGCCTGGTTGATCAGCGATCGGATAGCGAAGTAGACGAGCAGGTGGGCGTAGATCTCCTGGGTGACCATGTCGGGAGACTTCGAGCGCAGCACCCGGCCCGCTCCGCGCTGGTGGGTTTTCAGCTCGTCGAAGGCGTTCTCCTCCTCCCAGCGCTCGCCGTAGAGGCCGGCGAGTTCCAGGGCGGGCGCCTCGGCTGGATCCAAGAGCGTGCTGACAAGCCGGATCGGGCCCTCGTCTTGGGGGCGCGACGGGTGGGTGAGGGTGTACTCGACGACCCGGACAGTGACCGGAGCCCCCGGGTTACCCCGCGGCGGTCGAAGCTGTGACAGGTAGGAGCCGTCGGGAAGTGCTGTCAGGACCGGCAGCACCGTGTTCGACTTCGTCCGCCAGCACAACGCAGCTCCAGTCGCCGCTGCTGCCTCCCACAGCTCGTAGCCGGAAAAGGCCCGGTCGACGAGAAGGAGCATGCCTTCTTCGAGCAGCCTGAACAGACCACGAGCGAGTGTCGTCTCCCCGGTCGTGCACGGCCCGATCTCAACGCCGACGATCGCGT
Source organism: Actinomycetes bacterium (assembly GCA_021808665.1). The sequence continues at coordinate 6,481 of JAKBBA010000155.1, read as the reverse complement.
GCGTGCCGCACTCGGCGAGCGCGACGACCCGGGCCTGGGGGAAAGCGCCGTCACCTCGTCCCGATCCCGGCCGGCCGAACCGCTCAGCGTTCTCGGCGGTGTCTGCCAGATCGAACACCGTCCCGTCGATCGCCATGAGACGACGCCCCCGCCACCACGAGCCGGCAGCCCCCTCGCTGCTCACCGGTGCGGCGACCCGCTCGAACAGCGCCTTAAGCACCCCTGCGCCCAGACGGGCCCGCGCCTGGGTGATCGCCCCCGAAGTCGGCACCTGCCACGACCCACGCCACCGGAGCATCGTCTTCAAACCACCGACCAAAAGACGGGCGACCTCCACATACTCCTCGTCAGCCCACACACACATCGCCAGCACGAAATACACGACGACCCTCGCCGGCAGCAGCCGCTGTCGCCGCTCGACCCGGCCCGACGCTTCAAGCACCTCGTCAACCAGCGCCGGAGGAAACGTCGACGTCAACACCCCGATCGCAATCCGATCCGTCAAACGCTCGCCACCCGACCCCTTGACCTGACCAGCACGCGGCATAAACCGATCCTACACCACCAACCCCTTAACTAAGTGGTATTGCGACTAGCCCAAGAGGGGCATCCTTGCAGCCGACTGCAGCCGACTGCCCAAGGGGGTGCAAGTGCCTCGTAGTGTTCAGGCATGACCTTGAACCACATCCGGCGCGGCCATGGCAGACCTCTGCTGCTCGTGCATGGTCTCGGCGCGGGCTGGCGGTCCTGGCAGCCGATCCTCGGCGCGCTGGCCGCTGCTCGGGAGGTCATCGCCGTCGACCTGCCCGGCTTCGGCGAGACCCCACCGCTTACAGGGGAGGTCTCGATCGCCACTCTGACCGACTCGGTCGAGGAGTTCATCGCCGAGCAAGGGCTCGACAAGGTAGCCACCGTCGGCCAGTCCATGGGCGGGCGGATGGTGCTCGAGCTCGCCCGACGTGGCGTCGGCGGCGACACCGTGGCACTGGATCCGGGCGGGTTCTGGACCGACCGGGAGCTCGCCATCTTCGGTGCCACGCTGCGCCCATCGATCAGCCTGGTCCGGGCCCGGCGCCCGGCGCTGCCCGCCCTGTTGGGCAATGCGGTCACCCGGAGCGCGCTGCTGGTGCAGCTCTCTGCCCGGCCGTGGGCGCTTTCGGCGGAGACCGTACTGCCCGACGTGTCCGGCCTGGCCGACGCCGCAGCGACCCGGCCCGCCATGGACGCGCTGACCAAGGGCCCCAAGCAGGCGGGCACTCCAGCGGGCACGGTACCGGGCCGGGTCACGATCGGATGGGGGCGCCGGGATCGAGTGACCCTCCCACGCCAGGCTCAGCGCGCTGTCGCCGCGTTCCCCGACGCCGTGTTGCACTGGTTCGAGCGCTGCGGTCATTTCCCCCAATGGGACGCACGAGACGAGGCGGTCCGGCTCATCTTGGACAGCACCGACTGACGCGTCGCATGCGGCGCCAGTAGCAGGCGACGAAGGCATGATGCCTCGGGTTCGACCGACGTCAGCACTGCGAACCAAGGCAGGAAGCGTTGCCAGGATGTCCCCGGTGGATCGGTCGTAACACTGGGACCGTCGTAGCGAAGACTCCTCCAGAGTGGTCCCGGCGGCGTCCTCGACGATCGTGGCAGACAGCTCGATGCACTCGTTGCATATGTAGACGCCGGGACCGGCGACGAGCCTTTGCACGGTGGTGTCCGGCTTGCCGCAGAACGAACAGGACGCGATGACTTCGGTGGTGGGGGAAGCGGTAGACGGCATGCGATTCTCCTGTTGTTGGCGGATGCTCCGCAGGGCGGTCGCGTAAGGTTCACCGGTCTGGGCAGCACGCGACCTGACTCGACGCTTGAGATGCTTCTTCGTCGTCATCCGGTCTCGCACACTCCGATCGGCGCCCCAGCGACACCCTCGGAATGGGTGACGGATAACGACCCGAGGACATGATCCCCTTTCCCTCCAAGTGCCAGCTTGCTGGGACAGCCGGCGGAGGGCGGCGCGGAACTCGCCACCGCCAATGTGGCTGGTCCGCTAGGCCGAGTCAAGCGGCAGAGGCGCCCGACCTTCGGGTTCGAGACCTGAAGGCCAGAGACCCCCAGTTGGCCTGCTAGCGCAGTAGACGTGATCCCGTGTTGCTTTCCTCGCCCCTACTGTACCGATACTCTCTGAGCGCAGTACACTGCATCATATGGAGGTTCCTGCGCACTTGGGGTCGGGGGCTGGGATCAGCCAGGGTAACCGGGCCTACCTGGAAGAGCTGCACCGCGGCGCTCACGGTGCCTTTAACGTGGCTGAAGCCGCCCAGATCCTCGGGCTCCCCCAGGACGAGACCGGGCAGCTACTCGGCTACCTGGCGCGGCGAGGTTGGCTGTCTCGGGTGCGGCGGGGGCTGTACGTGGCGGTTCCCCTCGACGCCCGCCAGTCCGGCGAGTGGGTCGAAGACCCGTGGGTCGTCGCCGATCGGCTCTTCTCTCCGTGCTACGTGGGCGGGTGGAGCGCCTGCGAGCACTGGGACCTCACCGAGCAGACCTTCCGCACGCTCCTCGTGGTCACCGCCCGGCGGGTCCGCCACCGCGACGAGGTCATCCAGGGCCTTCCCTTCCACCTCACCGTCCGGAACGAGGACGCCTTGTTCGGGACGGTGTCGGTATGGCGGGGCCAGAACAAGGTGGCGGTGTCCGACCCGTCCCGTACGGTGATCGACGTGCTCGGCGACCCAAGCCTCGGTGGTGGTATCCGCACCGTCGCCGACGTGCTCGCCGAGTACCTTCGCAGCCAGAGCCGTGACGACGAGCTGCTCGTTCGCTACGGCGACCGCCTCGGGAACCGCGCGGTTTTCAAGCGGCTCGGCTACCTCTTGGAACATTCGCATGTCGAGGCGCCCGACCTCGTCGATGCCTGCTTCGCGCGTCGCAGCAACGGGCTCGCCAAGCTCGACCCTGCCGCCGATGCTCGGGGGCGGATCGTGCGGCGCTGGGGGCTGCGGGTGAATGTCACGCTCGGGTCGGCTGGAGACGAATGGTGATAGGTCGCCCCGACATCGTCGAGCGGGTGGCCGAGTGGCAGCTCACCGAGGAGGTGATTGAGAAGGACTACGTGCTCGGCTGGCTGCTGTGGGGCATCGGCACCGAGCCTGTCCTCGGTGACCAGTGGGTCTTCAAGGGTGGGACCTGCCTGAAGAAGTGCTACATCGAGACCTACCGCTTCTCCGAAGACCTCGACTTCACCGTGCTGCCCGGTGGCCCTTACCAACCTGAGCAGATCGAGCCGCACTTGACCAGGGTGCTCGCCCGGGTCCACGATGCGTCGGGTATCGACTTCTCCTCACGGGCGCCGATGCTGCGCCTCCGACCTGACGAGCTGTCGACCGAAGGGCGGGTGTACTACGTGGGTCCCCGCCAGACGCCCCAGCCCGCCAGGGTGAAGCTCGACATCTCGGCCAACGAGACCGTCATCCGACCGCCCGTGCTGCGCGAGATCGCCCATCCCTACCCGGACGGTCCGTTGCCGGGGCCCGCTCGCTGCTACTCCTTCGAGGAGGTCTTTGCCGAAAAGATCCGGGCGATGGCCCAGCGAGCCCGACCGCGCGATCTGTACGACATCATCAACCTGTTCCGTCGCAACGACCTCCGCCTCTACCCAGAGGTCATCCATCAAGCCCTGGCTGAAAAGTGCGCGGCCAAGACCATCGCCGTTCCTATCGCCGCCGACTTCGACGGCTCGCCGCTCATCGCCGCTCTTGAGGCTGACTGGGACCAGATGCTCGCCCACCAGCTCCCTGCCCTCCCACCGCTGCAGAGCTTCCTCGACGAGCTCCCCCTCCTCTTCAGCTGGCTCGAAGGGACCGCCGAGTTCGAGGACCTGCCGCCGCTTCCGACCGGTCGCGACGACGAGGACTGGTCGCCTCCGCCGACCGTCGCTACCTGGCGCGCTGGCATCCCCTTGGAGACGGTGCGCTTCGCCGCCACCAACCACCTCTGCGTCGACTTGCTCTACCAAGGAAGCTGGCGGCGCATCGAGCCGTACTCGCTGCGGCGCAGCCGAGCCGGCCGGCTCCTTCTCCACGCGGAGCGGTCCGATGGGGGTGGCCATCGCACCTACGGCGTTGATGAGATCGGCGGGCTCCGCGCCACCACGACCCCATTCCGCCCTCGCTACCCGATCGAGTTCTCGGCTGGCGGTCCGCTCCACGCGCCGCCAACCAGTCGCAGCCCGCGAGGATGGGCGAGCACTGGCCGCACCCAGGCACGAGCTCGCACGGGCCCGGTGCACCTCTACCAGTGCACCCGGTGCGGCAAGGAGCTCCGCCACTCAAAGCGCGATGCCACCCTGCGCGCCCACAAGGACCCTTATGGCTTTCCCTGCGGTGGGCGACGCGGCATCTACATCGGAACGCGCTGACGCACGAGCTTCGAGAGTCCTTGCCTGCATGAGTAGCTCACGATCCAGCCGGGGCTCGCAGATGCCTGCGGCGGGTCGAGATCGGCTGCTTGCACCGGCACGCCAGCAGTTGGCGGCTCCAATCAACTGGCCGAACGCTGTCGTGCCTGTCACGGCTGACGGCTGGGTTCAGTCGCTCACGGACGCAGGCCTCAACGGCACTGACCGCCTGCTCTACGAGGAGCTCGGCGCTCTCCTTGACCCGATCAATCTCACCAATGCTGGCGGCCTCCGTCGGGCGTCGACCCGTCTTGCTGATCGGGCCGCAGGCATCGTTGAGAACCTGGCATGTTTGGCCACGTTGTCGCCGCCCACGGCGAGTGTTGCCGGCTGATTTGGATGGTCATGGTCTGGCAGCTTTGGGGGTGGATGGTTCGGCAACAGCGATGTTGACCGTCGCCCGCCCCGGCGGGCAGCCGCGGCGAGCGACACCAGGCTCGGCTCGGCCGGCCAGCCCGACGACCCGGCCAGCGTCCCGCCCACCGGGTCGGCCTCGATCAACAGCGCCCGGCGCCCACCTGCGTCAGGTCGGCTCGGCCAGGTGGCGGCCAGGGCGAGGGCCAGCGTGGTCACCGCGCAGGAGCGGACCGAGCCGAAGGTGACGACGCCCACCTCAGCCCCCCGCACCGACCTCGACCAGGCTGGCCTCGCCGGCCGCGGCCAAGGAGGCCACCTCGGCGGCGTCGGCTCTTCCGACCTGGAGGGAGAACACCGGCGGGCTGCCCGAACCTGGCGGGGCGGCGTCCACGCCGACGACCGTCGCATCGACCGGGCTCCCGCTCGTGAGGGTCCCGGTTCCCCCGGCCGAGACGGGCTGGGCGACCACCAGCACCTCCTCCCGGCTCCCGAGATGCACCGAGGCATCCGCGAAGGCCAGCGCGCAGCCGAGCACCAGCAGCACGCCGACCACCACGAGGGGCAGCTGGCGGCGGCGACCAGGTCCCTGCGCGCCCCCAGGGCGCGCGGGGACACCTGCCCGCTGCCCGTTCGTCCTCGGTGCCGCAGCCGTCGTCGCCAATCGAGTGCCCTTCTCCTAGCCGCTCCCCCCGGTCGGGGTGTTGATCGCCTGCGACTCGGTCACCGCCACCGGCACCTGGGCCGGCGGCCCGGCCTGGACGCCGAGGTTCCCGCCCCCCGCCGCACCGCTCGCCGTCCAGGTCACCGACCAGTACACGGTCGCGGTCACGGTGAAGCTGCCCGGGCCGGGCCAGGTGTAGGAGCAGCCCGGCGTGGCGTTCGGGGCAGAAGGGCTGTAGGGCGTGCCGGGGCCGTCACAGGTCACGCTCTGGCCGTCGCCCATGTCCCAGACGACCTTGGTCGGCGTCGCGGTCGCCGTCGTCGTCACCGGTCCCGCCGTGGCCGACGCGGTGAGCGTCCGCCAGGCGCCCGGGGCGATCCACAGCCACGTCGCCACGCCCACCAGTTGCGGGGAGCCATCCGGCGGAGCCATCTCGATCGCCGGCGACGCGAAGCCGAGCTGGCGCACCGCCTGCTGGGCCACGACCACCGGGTTCACCTGAACTACCACTGCAGCTGGCGGGGTTGCACCCGAAACCCAGAACGGCGGCATCGGGTTGAGCACCCCGGGGCCGGCACACACCGGGAACACCCACTGCCCCGGTTGGGGTCCGCCGACCCCGAGGCTGGCGGTGACCGACGGGCCGCCCGCACTGTAGGTGCAGCCGTAGGGCTGGTTCGGGTTGGGCGTGCCCTGCGGCGGGTCGCTCTTCCCCGGCGTCGCCCACGACGAGGTGGCCGGCGGCGTCCAGTAGGTGTGGCCGGCCGAGACGGTTAGCGTGCCCCCCGACGCCTGCGCGTTCGCGTAGTTCGTCTGGCCGTAGCCGTCGCCTGCCCAGGCCGTGCCCTGCACAAAGGCAAGCGAGGCCACGACAGCGAAGGGGATCACGAGCCCGCGGCGCACTTTCCCGAGCCTGTAACTTATTCTGTGTAAGAGGCTTTATGTGTTTATTGTTTAGTTGTGCCTCTGGTGTTATGTTATCATAAGTTGAGTCTTCCGGGGAAGAACATTTCGAA
>JAKBBA010000007.1 GCA_021808665.1 Actinomycetes bacterium | reverse complement strand
CGGCCTCCGGAGCCGGGTGCGCAGGTTCGAATCCTGCCGGGGGCACCAAATAGGCCTCCGCTCGAACCTGCGCAGCGCCATGGGGTGCCTCGCTGCCGCAATCGTAGAGGGTGGCAGCGTCGCGATCCGAGGCGGTACGTGTTGGTCTCGAAGCTCTAGTCGAGCATCACCGGCGGCAGCGGACGGGACAGGCGATCGTCGCAGCCTACCGAAGGCGCCCCCAAGGCGAGGACGAACTTGCTGGGCTCGACGACGCCACCCGCGCCCTCGTCGGGGAAGAGGCGTGGCGGTCGTGGCCGTCGTCGTAGCGTCTTGGCCGTCGAAAGGCTAAGAGTGCATGCTGTAGTCTCTGTCGACCGTAGCGATTCGCACCCGGTAGTCCGAGTACCAGATTTCCCGGCCCTGTCGCTGGGCGACGCTGTGCTCGGCGACTTCCTTCCACGCCCGCGCGGAGGCCCGATCTACCCAGTAAGACACGGTGATCCCGACGCCATCCCGGGCGGACTCCACCCCTAAAAAGCCCGGCTGTTTCGATGCCAACTCCATCATGGTCCCCGCCATTGTCTCGTAGCCGTAGTCACCCTCGGTCCTAGTCGAGGTGAAGATGACAGCGACGTAGGGTGGATCGGGAGTGTCCACGATACTCACGAGGCCATTCTCGCCGAAACCCTCCCTGACCACAAACAACCAGGTCCCGACACGCCACCAGGCTGCCGGGAGCAGTCGCCTCTACTCGATCTCGCTCGGCTCGTCTTAGGCCAGCCGGGCCTTGTCGAGGACGGCGATGAACGTCGGCCTGCGCCGGTGGGTCTCCCGAAGTGCCGCCAGGTGCGCGGCGAACTCATCCTGGCGGCCAGCGGCTTGCGACGCGTGCGCCGCCTTTTTGAGGATCGCCACCCCTCGCGCGTAAGCGGCCTTGCCAGTCGCGGCCAGCACCTCCCTGGCCGCTGGGCGCTCCTCGGGCCACACTCCGCACGACTCGGCCGCAGAACGCAGGAGGCGGTACGCAGACGGCGACGGCATTCGCTGGTGTTGGTCCCGGCGCAGCTGGAGCACGTTCCGGTCCTCACCTCGACGGGCGTGGACCCCGACCGCAAGGTCGTATAGCTGGGCGACCTGCCAGCCGCTTGTCTCGGCGATCCCCCGGGTAGCCCAGGACAAGACATCATCGTCGCGACCCAGCTCCGCCATTGCCTCCGCAACCCTGATGAAATGATACGGCTGGCTCAGGTCTCCGCCCAGCAGCTCGACGAGCGTCTCGGTGTCTCCCTCGACGACAGCGAGACGTTCCTGAGCATACCTGGCAGCGAACGAGTCGCCACCGCCAGCTTCGATCCGCTGGGTCACCTCCCGGCGGTACGCGGCTAGGCCGACGTCGCCTAAAGCGTCGGCGTAGCGTACAGGGTCCGCCTCGAAGAAGTCCTGGTCGTCGAAGCGGAATCGGACCATCCAGCGGGCCAGCCTCACCGGATCAGCGTTACCGGCATCGCAAGCCCGGGCGTGCAGGTCGAGGAGTCCGCGCGCCAGGTCGCCGATCATCCCGTTGGAATCGTCCGCCTTGAGGATGACCTTCACGACGTGACCGATCGCTCGCTCGATCAGCACCACTAACTCGGCCGTGGGCGACGAGCCAACCGCCTCGCTGATCGCGTCCACGATCGGCCTGGCCTGCATCGCCCAGCTTCCGCTCTCCCGGTAGCCGAGATACCGGCCCGTCCGCAGCCCCCGGTCGATTTCCGCTTTGAGCTGGGAGAGATCCCCTGAGCTGCGGGTCGCCGCCAGCCGGACCGCCCGGGAGACGTCCTCGTATCGCCCGGCGGCCTTGCCGACGATCTTGCGGAGGTCCGCTGCGTCGAGCCTTGCGATCAGCGAGTCGAGATCCTCAGGACCCTGCTGCGTAGGACGTGGGCTCACTAAAAATCCTCGCCGCTTCTCACAACATAACGGTAACGCCCTAGCGGCGTCACTTTCGTGCGTATCTATACCTCGCCTCTATACCTCGCCGACCTGCAAGCTAGGCCGGACGTCCCAATGATCCTGTACCCGACGAGATCGGGATCTTTGAGGGTGGGGCTAGGAGCCCGCTTTTGAGGATGGCGGAGCCCAGGTTCCACGTTCTTGGAGCAGTTCGATCTGGCGGCGGGTGACGTTCTCCCGGTACTCGCTGTGCCGGTACGGCGAGCGGTCGAGATAAAGGTTCTTCGGGTAGACCGACTTTTCGTAGATGAGCTGGTACTGCTCGGTTGTGAGGTCTTTCATCCAGTTGTCCCACTGGGCCGTCGCCCGGAAGTGACGCAGGGCTTCGACGTCGATGGTCCCGGCGATCCAGGTAGAACCCGCCCCGTAGGGCACCTCTGTGACTACCTGGCCGCGGTAGTCGACTATCTGGGAGCCACCCGAGAAGGTGTCGATCGCCGTGGTGGATTCGTTGTCGAGGTAGTAGGTGCCGAGGTTCATCGCCAGGACGTACATGTTGTTGTCGAGAGCCCGCGCCCGGTTCTGCACGGAGAACATCCCGCTCATGACACCCGGAGCCGGGTAAGGCCCCCGGTAGGCGATCTCGCAGCCGTTCATCGCAAGACCTCGAGCGTTCTCGGGGTAGGAAGCCTCGTTGGCCATCATGATCCCGATACGTCCGATCGGGGTGTCCACCACAGGGTAGAACGCGTCGAGGTTGGCGCCGTAAAGCTCGATCCAACGGTCCCAGACGTTGTGGGGGGTGACCGAATGCTCCACCGGAAGGAGCGGGACGAGCTTGTGATGTTTGAGGATGACCGTGCCGTCCTCGGGTTCGATGACAAACCCCACGTTGAAGAAGCGGCCAGGGAACTCGGGATGACGAGCCTTTGCCTGCGCGATCACGTGTGCTTTCCACTGTTTGGCGAGACGTCCGAGGGCGTCGGTCTCAGGGCCTGGGATGTCGATGGCGCACTCGGCTGCGTAGGTTTCGTGGTCCAAGTCGAGGACCTCGTCTGTGAAGCCTTGAAGGCCGCCTTCGGGAACGCAGATCAGCCGCACCGGCAGGTCCATGCTCGAAAGCCACGACGCCGCTTTGACCATATGGGCGATGTGCTCCAAGTTGACCTGGATCTCCTCCCTTCGGCGGATGCCCCTGATCGTCTGGATCAGACCGACAGCTTGATAAGGCTCTACCATCCCACTCGACTCCAATCCGGCCCGGCCGACTGTCGCCACGTTACTAATAGCCAACGGGCGGAGCCCAAAACCGCCGTCGCCACAAGCAGATCTGGTATGAACGATCCTATGAAGGTCGCCGTGGCAGCCGAGACACTCGCCGGCGAGAGCAGGGTAGCCGTGACCCCCGAAGGCGTGAAGGCGCTGATCGGGGAAGGTTGGGAGGTGTCGGTAGAAACCGGAGCGGGCGACCGAGCCTCCTTCGCCGATAGCGATTACGAAGCGGCCGGGGCCGAAGTCACCGCCGGCGCTAGCTCGTGCCTCAGCGGCGCGACGCTACTGGCCACGGTGCAGCCGCCCAGCGGTCACCTCGTGTCGATGGCAGACCAGGGCATCGTGACCGTAGGGTTCTTCGACCCGGGCGGTCCTCTCGAAGTCTTGCAGGCTCTCGTGGACGCCGAAGCCACGGTGTTCAGTTTCGACCTGCTGCCACGAATAAGCCGAGCTCAGAGCATGGACGCCCTGTCGTCCCAGGCGACCGTCTCGGGCTACCGGGCGGCGCTTGAGACGGCCGGCCGGCTCGGGCGGTTCTTCCCGATGCTGATGACCGCAGCAGGCACTATCCCACCTGCCAGGGTTTTGGTTATGGGAGTAGGCGTGGCCGGCCTTCAGGCGGTAGCAACTGCGAGGCGTCTCGGGGCGGCCGTCCGGGCCTACGACGTTCGCGCGGCAGCGAAGGAAGAAGCCGAAAGCCTAGGAGCCAAGTTCGTGGAAACCGGCATCCGAGCGGAAGGCGCCGGAGGCTACGCAAGAGAGCTGACAGCCGAACAGCTCGCCGCCGCCCAGGATGCCCTGGCCGACGAGGTCGCCCGCTCGGACGCCGTCATCACCACGGCGGCGGTTCCCGGCAGACGAGCCCCCATACTGCTCACGACGGCCATGGTCGAAAGGATGCCGCCGGGCTCGGTAGTGGTGGACATGGCCGCCGACTCCGGCGGGAACTGCGAGGCGACCGTAGCAGGGCGGGAGGTCCCAGTCGGGAGAGCGACCGTCTTCGGGATGGCCAACCCGGCGTCTACAATGCCCACGCACGCAAGCGTCCTTTATTCGCGCAACGTGGTCAGCCTGGTCAGGCTGCTGCACTACGGGGCGAAGCGCACCGAACCCCCGACCGATGATGCTGCCACGGGATTGGGCAACCTCGACTTCGACGACGAGATAGTCGCGGGAGCTTGCGTTATCGCCGGGGGGCGTCCAGTCAACCCCCGGGCGGCGCAGACGCTCGGCGTTGAACCAGACACGATCGGAGGGCGACGGTGACCGGAGGCATCGTCGGGCTTCTCACCATCTTCGCCCTCGCAGCGTTCGTCGGGGTGGAGGTCATATCCAAAGTGCCGAGTGTCCTCCACACGCCTTTGATGTCAGGCTCCAACGCAATCCACGGCATCGTCCTGGTCGGGTCGCTGCTGGTAATGGGACAGGCTCATGGCCCGCTGCAGTTGACCCTCGGCTTCTTGGCGGTGCTTCTCGCTACGGCCAATGTGGTCGGCGGTTTCGTCGTAACGGACCGGATGCTCGAAATGTTCCAGTCGAAAGCCCCCAAGGATAAGAACCGCGACAAACCGGACACCCCCGACGGAGGTAACCCGGGGTGATCGCCCTTTCATTTCCGCTGACAACCTGGCGGGCCCTGCTGTACCTGGCGGCGATAGTCGGCTTCGTCGCAGCGCTCAAAGGTCTCAGCTCGCCGCGCGGGGCGAGGCGCGGGAACCTGATCGGAGCGTCAGCTGCTGTTGTGGCGGTCGGGATAACCTTCAGCGACCCGACCGTCTACCACTCCCCGCTCAACGTTGCGCTCGCTGGTGTCGCCATGGCGGTCGGCGCTCTAGTCGCGGTCCCCGCCGCCCGTCTCGTCAAGATGACGGCTATACCGCAGATGGTCGCCGCGTTCAACGGTGTCGGAGGAGGAGCAGCTGCGCTGATCTCGGTGGTCGAGTGGTTGCACTGGCATTCCGCCGGCGTCCATCCCGCCTCCTACCAGATCGCCGAGGTTCTCCTCGGGGTGCTGATCGGGTCCGTGTCGTTCTCCGGCAGCGCTATCGCCTTCGCCAAGCTTCAGGAGATCATGGCAACGAGGCCGATCACCTACCCTGCCCAGCAGGCCATTAACGCCACCGCCGGGGCAGCAACGCTCGCTCTGACCTTGACCGCGGTGGCTACCGGGACCGTCGGATACGTGTACGCAATCCTCGCGCTCGCGCTCGCCCTAGGGGTGGCACTGGTCCTACCGATCGGTGGCGCCGACGTTCCGGTCCTCATCTCCCTGCTGAACTCTTTCACCGGCCTGGCCGTGGCGGCGTCGGGGTTCACCCTCGACAACAACCTGCTGATCGTCGCGGGGACTCTGGTCGGGGCGTCAGGGATCATCCTCACACGACTAATGAGCAAAGCGATGGGAAGGTCGTTGACGAACATCCTGTTCTCCGCTTTCGGGTCGGTCGTGACCGCAACCGGCGGCGGCGAAGGTCCTGGTGGCCGATCTGTGCGCAGCTCCACACCCGAGGACGTCGCCGTGCTCCTCGCCTACGCTTCCCGGGTCGTGGTAGTTCCCGGGTACGGGCTGGCCGTCGCGCAGGCTCAGCACGTGGTCAAAGAGCTCGCCGACCAGCTCGCTGCGCGCGGCGTCACGGTCGCCTACGCCATACACCCTGTGGCGGGGCGGATGCCAGGGCACATGAACGTCCTCCTCGCTGAGGCCGACGTGTCATATGACGACCTCGAAGAGATGGACCAGGCGAACGCCGAGATGTCCACGACCGACGTCGCCCTCGTGGTAGGGGCGAACGACACTGTCAACCCGGCTGCGGTGGACAGCCCGGGAAGCCCGATCTACGGCATGCCGATAATCCACGCTGACAGGGCCGCCCACGTCGTGTTCCTGAAGCGCTCCATGCGACCGGGGTTCGCCGGGATTGACAACGAACTGCTGTTCAACGACCGGACGGTCATGCTGTTCGGCGACGCCAAGGACACGCTCCAGAAGCTCGTTTCTGCCGTCGCTGAACTGTAAACGAGACGAACGTTCACTAGATCATTCAGGCCGGTGGCTCTCGCCACGGTTTGCCCACCGACACGGGCCGCCTAGTCAGCCGAGGTCGTAGCGCTTGCAGGCGCCGACCCGTTTGGCGCGGGCTCGGCGGTCGTCGCATCGGCGCGCGTCGAAGGAGTTGCGGCAGCCGAGGAGGAAACAGCCGGGGGTTTGGCGCGCAGCACCTGCGCTAGCGCTGCGACCGTCATCGCCAGCGCGCCCAGGAAGGTGAGCCTGGAGAGCTTCTTCGGCAAGCGCGGGCCCAGCTTGATAGCCCCCGGACCGTCAGCCGCGAGGAGGGCCGCAACAGCGAGGTTGGTTAGGGGCAACTCGTAGCCACCCTTTTGGGCCATGGGGCCCTGGTTGCGATGCACGGCGGATGCGACAGCCATCGACCCGGCGATCGCAACCGGCCCTAGAGGGTAGGCGACACCGGCGGCTGTGAGCAGGCCGCCTCCAAGCTCGCTCGCACCGGCGAGGGTGGCCATAGCCTTGCCGGGACGCAATCCCATCTTGTCGAAGGTGGCGCCGGCGGCGTCGAGACCGGATCCGCCGAACGAGCCGAACAGCTTTTGGGCTCCGTGCACGGACAGGTATCCGCCGAGGACGGTACGCGCAGCCAAAAGGGTTACGTTTCTCATCGTTTACCTCCGTTAGTTCGAGACGTCACCCTACCGGCTCGCGGGCTTCTGGCGGCAGTCTGAGCTCGCCGGGCGACCCGCCCGCACCGACGACGCCGTCATCCTCCCGACACCATCCTGTCCCGGCCTTCCCAGTAGGGTGCCCGCAGCTTGAACTTCTGGAGTTTGCCGGTTGCGGTTCGGACCAGCGAGTCGCGGAACTCCACCGACGTGGGACACTTGAAATGGGCCATTCGCTGCCTTGCGAACTCTATAAGGTCGGCCTCAGTCGACGCCGACCCTGCGCGCAGGACCACCAGGGCTTTGATGGTCTCACCCCACCGATCGTCAGGCACGCCGATCACTGCCACTTCCGCAACGTCGGGGTGCTGGTAGAGGCAGTCCTCCACCTCGATCGACGAGACGTTCTCCCCGCCGGTGATGATCACGTCTTTCTTGCGGTCCGATATCACGAGGTAGCTCCCATCGGTGATGTAGCCGCCGTCGCCGGTGTGGAACCACCCGTCGACGAGAGCTTTAGCGCTCTCTTCGGGTTGCTCCCAGTAGCCGGCGAAGACATGATTGCTCCTGGCTAAGACCTCGCCCTCGTCGTCGGTGCTTATCTGCACCCCCAGCGCCGGGACACCGGCCCGGCTGAGAAGCTGGGCTTTATCGCCGGCGGACATTCCGTCCCACTCGTAGCGCGACCTGTTCACGGTGAGCAAGGGCGACGTCTCGGTGAGTCCGTAGATCTGGATGAACTCCCATCCCAGCTCGGTTTGCACCCGTTCGATCACCTTCGACGGGGGTGGTGCTCCGGCCACGACTATCCGCACCTGGTCCCGCCCAGGGGTGTCCTCACCGCGCTCACGGCGGGCCTCTCCGGCGTCGAGGACGGCCGCTACGACTGCCGGGGCGCCGCACATGAGTGTCACCTTGTGCCGGTCGATTCGCTCCAGGATCTGCTCGCCGTCGACTTTGCGCTGGACCACCTGCTTAGCACCCATAGCCGTCACCGCATAGGGCATTCCCCATCCGTTGCAGTGGAACATCGGCAGTGTGTGCAGGAACACCTCCCGTTCGGTCACGGTGGCGTGCCATCCGAACACGGCGGCGTTCAACCAGCAGTTGCGGTGCGTGAGCTGAACTCCTTTCGGCCGTGCGGTCGTGCCGCTCGTGTAGTTGATGCTCGCCGTAGCGTTCTCGGCGATGTCAAGCGGCTTCGGAGCGGCTCCCGCAGCTGCGGGGGCGAAGAGCTCGGCGTCTTCGACGCCGTCTAGGACGACGGTACGGGCAGTCCGAAGCGAAGACAGCGACCCGGCGATCTCGGGGTCCACTAGAACCAACGAGGCGCCAGAATGATTCACGATGTACTGGACTTCGTCGGCTGTCAGGCGGTAGTTGACGGGGACCAGGACTCTGCCGTAGCCGCTGACGCCGAAGAACGAGATCATGAACCGGGCTGCGTTGGGGCTCACGATGGCGACCCGGCCCCCCGGGCCGACCCCCATACCCTCCAGGGCGAGGGCCATTCCTCTCGCTCTCGCCTCGAAATCCGCGTAGGTGATCTCGCCGAGTGGCGCGGCGGCAGAGGGATCGTCGACTATCGCGACGCGCTCCGGGAAGACCGTCGCTGCACGGTCCAGGAAATCTCCGATTAGAAGCGGAACCTCCACGGTTGATTCTCCTCCCTCGGGTGCTCCCACCCGCTTAGAACTGACATTGCTACGCGCCTACAACTCTGACACACCGCTACGGAGCGAAGCGGTGATAGCTTGCCACCATGAGAGGTTCGGTGACTTTGCACATGAAAGCTCCAGCTGAAGAGATATGGGGTCTCGTCAGTGACGTCACCAAGATCGGGCTCTACAGTCCGGAGACCTTCGAGGCCGAATGGCTCGACGGGGCTACGGGTCCGGCTGTCGGCGCGAGGTTCAGGGGTCACGTGAAGCGTAACGGGCGGGGACCGGTGTATTGGACTCAGTGCCGGGTCAAGGCATGCGAGCCTGGCAGGGAGTTCACTTTCGCTGTCGAGGCAGGCGGCAAAGCTGTGAACACCTGGTCTTACAAGCTCGTACCGGCCGGGGATGGCACGGACGTCACCGAGTCTTTCGAACTTGCCCCGACCCCACTGATGCGTATCTACTGGGCTCTTTTGGGCTGGGCCCGGGGAAAGACCAACGAGGAGGGAATGCGCCGCACCCTGGAGCGGATCAGAGACCAAGTCGAGCCCGCCTGACGGGAAACTCCTGGAACGTCAGCGTCGCGGTTGTAAGGTCTCTACTCCGGCGTAGGGCGCCAGGGCCGGCGGGACAACGACGGTGCCGTCGCTTTGAAGGCCGTGCTCGACGATCGCAGCCCACACTCTCGGCGTCGCTAGCCCAGAGCCGTTGAGCGCGTGGACGAATTCGACCCCGCCCCCTTGCCTCCTGAAACGGATCTGGCCGCGCCTGGACTGGAAGTCGGTGACCAGGCTGATGGACGACACTTCCAGCCAGCGGTCGACGCCAGGCGAGTAGACTTCCAGGTCGTAGACTCGTGAAGCCGAGAAGGTCAGGTCGCCTGTGCACAGTTCGACGACCCTGTAGGGGAGACCGAGGACCTCTAAGGGCCTGGCGGCGTCAGCGACGAGAGCCTGGAACTCCGTTTCGCCGTCCTCGGGCTTGCAGAGTTTGACGAGTTCAACCTTGTGGAACTCGTGGAGGCGTTGCATGCCCCTGGTCTCCTTACCTGCAGCTCCGGCTTCGCGTCTCCAGCACGTCGTGTAGGCCATGTACCTGACAGGAAGCTGGGCCTCGGCGAGAATCTCCCCCTGATGCATCCCCATGAGAGCGACCTCACCCGTCGGGATGAGCCAGAGGTCGTCGTCGCGTAGACGGTAAGCCTGAGTGTCGAACTTGGTGAGATGCCCGGTCTTGGTGATGACCTCGCCCCTGACGACGTGCGGGGGGACTATCTCCTCGTAGCTGTCACGGTGTAGGTCCAACGCAAACGCTGTGAGACCGCGCAGTAGGCGGGCGCCGTCACCTTTGAGCAGGGCGAACATCGTTCCGCTCAGCTTGGCTGCCCTCTCGGCGTCGAGAATGCCCAGACGTTCGGCTATGTCCCAGTGAGGCTCCCACTGCTTCCCCGCGTAGTCCGCCGGGTCATAGCCGACGGTGCGTAACACCACGTTGTCAGCTTCGCTGCGCCCGTCGGGAACGTCGTCTGCGGGGAGGTTGGGAAGCCTCGACGTAACCTCGTCGAAAGATTCCTCGACGGAGCGTAGCTCCTTCTCCAAAGCTTCGAGGCGCGCTCGGTGGAGCGACAGCTCACTTCGCAGCGCCTCAGCTTCCTCGCGTCTGGACTCGCGCATAAGCTCGCCGACCCTGCTCGCCCCGGAGTTCATCTCCTGGCGGGCGGCGTCCACCGCGCGCACCTGGACGCGTCGTTCCTCCGCAAGGCTTCGTGCCTGTCCGACGAGCGCAGGATCGACGCCCTTGCGCGCTAGCCTGCGGGCCGTTTCTTCGAAGTTGTCGAGCAGCAGCCTAGAGTCGATCATTGCGGATCGCAGCCTACCTGGGTGAACACGAAGCTGGGTACTAAGATGAAAGCCGACGGTACTCAACGTGCACTCGGCGGGCGCTCAGTGGACCTAGTGTGGCTTGCCGTGCCCGAACGACGATCCGCTTTCTCAGCTCAAGAGGCGGGCACCGTCGGCGACAACGCTCGCACCCGCTTCGTCGACGAGTACGCCGGGCGGCCGGAAAGTCCGGTGGTGGTTGTCATCGCCGCCCTCGACGAGGAGCGCTCGGTCGGTGAGGTTATCCGGTCCCTCCCCAAGGAACTGTCAGGGCTCGGCGTGTCTTGCATCGTCGTGGACGACGGATCCAGCGACGACACGTCTCGGGTGGCACGGGACGCAGGCGCCCTGGTCTGCCGCCTGGAACGCAACCTGGGCCAAGGCCGGGCGCTTCAAGTGGGTTACTCACTTGCCGCCTCGGTGGGCGCTCGGGTGATAGTCACCCTCGACGCCGACGGGCAGTTCGACACTTCGGAGATGGCTCGCCTGGTTGGCCCGGTCGCCTCAGGACGGGTGGACTTCGTGAACGGATCGCGCCGGCTCGGAACCAGCCACACGACTGACAGGGTCCGCCAGTTGGGTTTGTGCTGCTACGGGGCTGTCGTGTCCATCCTGACCGGGACAAAGATAACCGATCCCGCGAACGGGTTCCGGGCTTTCACCCCTGAGTTGACAAGGCGAGTGCCACTGCACCAACCGCAGTACCAGACGGCGGAGCTGTTGATGGGGGCTCTGGCCCTAGGCTTCCGGGTAGTCGAGACTCCTGTCACAGTGCTGCCCAGAGCAGCCGGCACAACCAAAAAGGGGTCGAATCTTCGTTACGGACTGAGGTTCGGGCGGGTGGTCGTAGGCACCTGGTGGTCCCTTCGTCACCTGGACGCTTGCCGCTCAGATCTCACAACCCATACCGACGGCTAGGCGGGGCCGATGACAGCAACGTTGACAGCGTCGGCACCGGCGGTTCCTGAAGCGAGTGAACCACCGTGGGAGCCCACAACCACCCGAACCGCCGTAGCGTCAATAGGATTCAAGAACGACTTCAACAACCAAGGAGCTGCGGCGGGACCGCCGCCCACGGACCCGCTAGCCGAATCGACAGTCTCCCAGACCCCTGCGGGTGTCTCGAGCTGCAGTTCGACCGACGAAGTCGAACCCACCGGGTTCCACGCCTCCCCGACCGACACCTGACTTACGAGGGCTGCGCCACCGAAGTACCAGCTCTGAGACGTCGACGACTGACCGACGGAAGCGAAAACCGGTCCAATCGAATTGCCTCCGAGAACGTCGGTGAGGTCGGGGTTCGCGCTGTATGGTCCGACCAGCTCGTAGACGGTGGCGTTGTCGCGTAGCGAGTGGAGCAGTGGCACCGCCCAGTCCCCGTCGGCGGCTAGGGCACTGATGCAGCCACTGTCGAGGAACCCTGGCTTGTTGAAATCACCGTTGAGCATGTAGGAGGCTCCGTCGGCTTCTACAGCCGATACGACCGCCGGCAGGTAACAAAGGTTGTGGGCGACTGTGAACCCAGTCCACTGCGTACGATGCCCGGTGAAGAGCGCCGTCGAGGACTTGTAGTCGGTCTCCACCACATCGGAGGGGGTGCCAAGGTCCGACAAGAGCGCGACGTAGCGCGATCCAGCGAATTGCGAGCTCGTTACCTTCCACCCAAAGAGGTAGTCGCGAGGGGCCTGCGCTACCAGCGGGACCACCACCAGACACGCAGTAGCTATGGTCGCAGACCCCCGCGCAGCACCAACGGCCAACGGGCCGAACCGATACGCCGCTCGTCGCACGGCCCTCCACGCGACAACAGCGCCTAGCACGTACCACGCGACCAACAGCGGGAGCACAAGGATCGCTCGGCGCTCGTTGACGAACGGCCAGAGCACTGACTCGCCTAGGTACACGACGGCCATCACGACAGTTGCGTCGTAAAAGCGGCGGAACCATGAGACCGCCCCGACGACCACAAATATGGTCACCTGCCACGATACGACCTTCCACAGGTCCACCCAGTGGCCGCTTATGGGGAGCGGTGAAAGGTATGGGACGATCGTCGCTGGTATAGCGGTGGAGAAAAGGTGCCACACCGAGTGCGGAGCGACGTGGAGCAGTCGTTGGAAAAGGCCCCCTTGGTAGTAGACGCTCAGCTGCATCGTGTAGAGGGTGCCGGCCAACGGCTTGCCGAGAACGAGACGTGCCGCCAAGACTGGCGCGAGCGTTGCGGCGACGCCGACCGCCAGCGTTGACGCTTTCGCTAGCCTTCGCCTAGCGGGCCGCAGTGCCGTCCACAGGATCAGACCGATAACTACGCCTAGGCCGGCCTCTTTGATCCAGATCAGGCTCGACGCGAGGCCTGTCACAGCGAAGGTCTGCCAGGAGGCCACGCGGTCGACGGTCGTCCAGGAGTCCACGGCTACCAGCAGGAGCAGGAGCACCACGAGGAACGAGGCTTCCGCCATGACCATGCTCGCATAGGTGGCGAACGGAGGGCCCAGAGCCAGCACTACAAGCGTGGCTACCCTGACTTTCGCAGTGACGCCGTGCTTTGCGAGCCATATCCAAGTCAACGGGAACACTGCTGCGAAGCAGACCGTCGAGAACAACCTGAGAGCCACAAAACCGTGCGGCCAGAGCCACACGAGAGGAGCGATGAGCGCCGCGAATCCTGGGGCGTAGAGCGAGACTATGTGCTCGCCGCTCGCAAGCTGCCCGGTCAGGCCTTGCCCGGATAGCAAGGCCTTGGCGGTGAGAATGTAGCTGGAGTCGTCGTCGAAGGACCCGACGTGGTATCTGGGCCACACGAGCGCGACGTGGATCAAACCCACGACCAGGGGAAGGCCGACTCCCACGAGGGTCGCGATTCGGGGCCGCAGCCTGCGGCGGGTTCCGCCTAAGTCGGAGTCTGCTAGATATGGAAGCTCAGTTAGCGTTGGCGAGGGCACTGCTGGTCGAACGCCATTTCACCGTCGGGCGCATAGCTTCGGGTATCACCCGGTGCTTGTGACGCTCGACGATCGCGAACATCGAACCGATGAGCGTCTCACTAAGCAGGTGGGGTGTGAGGCCCAAACCGAGAAGTCCGGTGTGCGCAGCCCGGTAGTAGTGGGATTCCATCTCGACCCTGGGATTGTCGACTTGTTCGATCTGGCATCCCCCCGGCCATGCCGCCGCAACGGTATCGGCTATGTGACGGACGGACATCTGCTCGGTGAACTGGTTGAAAACCCGAAACTCGCCCGGCTCGGCGGGGTTCTCGGCCGCTAGGCGTATACATGCGACCGTGTCCACCACGTTGATAATCCCTCGGGTCTGGCCTCCCGTGCCGTAAACCGTCAGCGGGGTTCCCAAAACAGCTTGTATGGCGAAGCGATTCAGGACTGTGCCAAAGATGCCGTCGTAGTCGAACCGGGTGGCCAGGTCCGGGTGAAGCGCTGTCTCAGCGGTTTCCTGCCCGTAGACCACTCCTTGGTTCAAGTCGGTGGCGCGAAGCCCCCAAATCCGGCAGGCGAACTCGATGTTGTGGCTGTCGTGGACTTTAGACAGATGGTAGAAGCTCCCCGGACGTTTCGGGTACAAAACACGATCCTTGCGACCACGGTGCTCGACGTCGAGCCAGCCTTCTTCGATGTCGATGTTCGGAGTTCCGTACTCCCCCATCGTGCCGAGCTTGACTAGGTGTATGTCTCTGTTGTGCTCGGCTATCGCGTAGAGCACGTTCAAAGTGCCAACCACGTTGTTGACCTGGGTGGACACCGCATGGTCCCGGTCGAGCATCGAGTAGGGAGCGGAACTTTGCTCTGCGTAGTGGACGATAGTATCCGGGTCGAAGTCGGACACAGTAGACGCGACAAAGTCACCATCGCAGAGATCCCCGACGTAACTCGTGACACGGATCCCCGACAAACGATGCCAGGCCCTTAGGCGCTCCTCCAAGCTCAAGATAGGAACGAGACTGTCCACGCCGAGCTCCTCGTCCCACCGGCGCCGGACGAAATTGTCCACGACGGCGACGTCGTGTCCGACCGACGACAAGTTGAGGGCGGTCGGCCACCCCAGGTAACCGTCGCCTCCAAGCACCAAGATCCTCAACGTCTCTCCAATCTTTATCGAGGCCGGAGCCGGTCTTTACCGAGGCCGGAGCCGGAGAAAAGGCCGGCACCTCGACTTAGCCTCCGAGGATACGACCCGAAACGCCCCTGCGACACTGGCTTTTGTCTTATTAGCGCCTTTTAGTCCGAAAATAAGTCGGTCTCTCAGCAAAACTTAAACATCTTCTAGGTTAGCTTTCAGACTGGGCGACTCTGTTTATAGGAACTTATGCGTTCCCAGGCCAACCTCTCACCGACCGAGACGGGTCTTCAAACCGGTCCGACCAGCCGGCCGCACGGCAACCATCGCGTCCTGATCGCCGCAGGCTTTGTGGGTCTGAGTCTTCTGGCCGCTGCCTGCGGCGGAGGTTCTACCAAGACCTCGTCGCCGACCACGGCTGCGGCTAGCGCTACCACGACTCCGGCGGCGGGGGCTTCGAGCAGCGCCAGCCGGGCCAAATTCACCTCTTGCTTGGAGGCCCAGGGGGTTCCTGCGAGTGTGGCGACAACCTTCGGAGCCGGCCGAGGCTTCCGGCCTGGCGGAACAGGGGCTGGCTCAGCTGGGACTGGAAGCGGGGCCGGGGCTGCTGGCGGCGCCGGCGGGGCGGGGGGAGGCGCATTCTCCAAGTACTCAGCGGCTTTCACAGCGTGCCGATCCGACCTTCCCGGCGGGGGAACCTTCGGTGGCGCCAACAGCCCGCAGTTCGCCGCATACCGCAACTGCCTGAGTGCCCACGGTGTGACCACACCGACCGGTTCGGCCCCATCCACGGCGAACACCTCGGGTAGCGCTCCTACTACCAACGCCGCGTTCGCCGCCGCCAGGGCGGCCTGCGCGCCGCTTCTGCCTGCCAGGTCTACGACGACGACCACCGCAGCCGGCTGATGAAGAACCGCCGACTGTGGATCGTGAACGGTGCCCTGGTGATAGCGATCGGGGTCGTCGCATACTTTGGCCTCACGACCGTGTTTCACAAGGCCGCGACGACCGCTGCTGTCAGGACCGCCACGGTTTCGAGGGGGACCGTCGAGCAGACCGAGACAGCGTCTGGAAACATCTCGCCTGCGCAGGACGAGAACGTCGCTTTCGCCACTTCAGGGACGGTTAGCTCTATCAGTGTCACCCTCGGGGAGAAGGTCGTCGCAGGGCAACTTCTCGCTACGCTTGACCCCACCAGCGCTCAGACAGCCCTGACCGCCGCCGAAGGTCAACTGGCCGTCGCCGAGAGCAACCTCGCCCTGGCCCAGTCCGGCAACGAGACACCCCCTCAGATAGCCCAAGACAACGAGACCGTCGCTATCGACCAACAGAACATTTCCACCGCTCAGTCCAACCTGACCACGGCTCAGAACCAACTGGCCAGTGACCAAGCATCGTGCAACACTTCGACCACGACTTCGACCACGACCACGACCGTCCCAACGTCAACTCACGGATCGCCGACTCAGAGCGGCGCGGGGACCTCGACGGGGTCCTCGACGGGGTCCTCTGCCTCAAACCCGTGCGCAGCGGTGACCACTGACACCAACACCGTCAACCAGGATCAGAGCGCCCTCACCAACGCCCAGAATTCTCTCACGCAGGAGAACCTGTCCATAGCAGCGAAGCGCTACGTGAATCCTGCGTCCATCACACAGGACGAGGCGGCGGTGGCGACAGCTCAACAGACTGTCAGCAACGACCAGCAGGCCCTGTCCGAGACCAACCTGACGGCGCCATTCTCCGGAACGGTCATAACATTGAACGGCACGGTTGGCGAGACGGTTTCTGGGGGCGGTGCTAGCTCCACGGCCTCCGGGGCTACCTCGTCAGGTTCAGGCACCTCGACTGCAAGCGGCTCGTCGTCGAGCTCTAGCAGCTCCTCCTCGGCGTTCCTCACCCTGGCGACTCTCGGGAACCTGCAGGTCGTCGCAGGGTTCCCCGAAGCTGACGCCGTGAAGATAAAAGTCGGCCAGCCTGCGACAGTCACCCTCAGCGCCCTTTCCAACACGACCGTGTCTGGCACGGTCACCGAGACCGACCCTAACCCGACGGTGGTGAGCAACGTCGTGACCTATGACGACACGATAAGCCTTACCAACCCGCCAGCCACCGTGCAAGACGGCATGAGCGTAACCGTAGCGGTCGTCGTAGCCTCAGTGTCCAACGCGCTCGAACTTCCCTCGTCGGCCATAACCACAGCTGGTCGGTTCTCCACGGTGTCCCTACTCGCCAACGGCAAGCAGACGACGAAGACGGTCACGGTCGGCCTGGTGGGAGACTCCACCACCCAGATCCTCGCCGGGCTATCGGCCGGGGACGTCGTTGTCGAGCCGACAGTTACAGCCACGGCCGGCGGCTCCACCTCCGCAACCGGCGTGGGCGCACGAGCCGGCGGGTTCGGCGGCGGGTTAGCTCGGGCTGGCATAGCCGGTGGCCTCGGATAGCCCAGTGACCGCAAACTTTTCCACACTCCCCGCCGGGGAGCGCCCCACTCCGCCGGTGATCGCCCTGCGAAACGTCACCCGCACCTATCAGATGGGCGACTCCGAGGTGCACGCCCTCGGCGGTGTATCCCTGGTCATCGAACGCGGAGAGTTCGTCGCGATCATGGGTGCATCAGGTTCGGGCAAGTCGACCATGATGAACATAATCGGATGCCTCGACGTACCTTCTAGCGGCCGATACTGGCTCGACGGCGTCGACGTACGCGGTCTAGACGAGACCCGTCTCGCCCGCGTCCGTAACCGAAAGATCGGCTTCGTGTTCCAAAGCTTCAACCTGATACCACGGACGTCAGCTCTCGCGAACATCGAACTGCCGCTGCTTTACGCCGGCGTTCACGCCAAGGAACGGCGCGAGCGCGCGCTGGCCGCTTTGGACCTTGTCGGCTTGTCGGCACGCGCCGGCCACCTGCCAAACGAGATGTCAGGAGGCCAGCAGCAGCGCGTGGCCGTCGCCCGAGCGCTGGTCACCAACCCAGCGCTCATCCTCGCCGACGAGCCGACAGGTAACCTTGACAGCCACTCCAGCGACGAGGTGATGAACGTGTTCGAGTCGCTCAACCGAGCCGGTCGCACTGTGGTGCTCATTACCCACGAGCCAGACATAGCGGAGCGGACGAAGCGCACCGTGCGCCTGCGCGACGGTCTGGTCGTCTCCGACGAGACGACCCAAGTCGGTTCCCGTCACGCTGAGATGGCCGCCGGCCGATGACGATCCTCCTTTACATGACGACGGCCCTAAGGGGCCTCTCAGCGAACAAGCTGCGCTCAGCTTTGACGGTCCTTGGGATCCTCATTGGCGTGGGGGCAGTGATCATCTTGGTGGCCGTCGGCAACGGATCGTCGATATCCGTCCAAAACAGAATCAAAGCTCTGGGCACGAACACGATCACGATCACCAATCGGGGGCGATTCGGCCGCGGACCGGCGACCACGGGCACCCAAACCCAGGCGGCGACTATCACTGCCGCCGACCTCAAAACGATGTCAGACCCGAACCAGGCGCCCGACATCCTCTCGGTTTCTCCCGTGCTGAGCGCTTCTGTGACGGCAAGCTACCAGGCTGCCTCCACGACGGTCACCGTGACCGCCACCAGCCCCACTTACCTGCCAGCCGAGGACTACACCGTCGAAGCCGGGCGCTCCATCGACGCCTCCGACGTCGCCAGCTCAGCCCAGGTGGCGGTGATAGGCCAGACCCTCCTGTCGAATCTCTACCCGACCGGAGCCAATCCGATCGGGACCGAGATCTTCGTAACGGAAGGAAGGAACGAAGCTCAGTTCCAGGTTATCGGGGTCCTCGCTTCGAAAGGCTCCACCACCGGGGCTGATCCCAACAACGTCGCGATCATCCCTTACACAACCGCCGAAGGCCTCCTGACGGGATATACCAACAACTTCAACGAGATCATCGTCCAAGCCAAGAACTCCAAGGGCGTCGACGCCGCCGAGGCCGAGGCGTCCGACATTCTTGCATCCGCCAATCAGACGACCGTAGCGAACCTTCCGTTCCTCGTTATCAACGAGCAATCCCTGCTGTCCACCTCGGCGTCCACCACCTCCACGTTCACGGTGCTGCTCGGCGCCGTGGCTGCTATCAGCCTGCTCGTCGGTGGCATCGGGATCATGAACATCATGCTGGTCACGGTCACCGAGCGAACCAGGGAGATCGGGATCCGCAAGGCTATTGGAGCCCCGCGCGGAGCCATTCTCGGCCAGTTCCTCACTGAGGCGGTCCTGCTCTCGCTTTTGGGTGGGCTGGCAGGCGTGGCGGTCGGGCTGATCGGCAGCCGCTTCAAGATCGTTGGGGTCAAGCCGGTCGCGACGCCCACGTCGGTGGTGGAGGCTTTCGTGGTCGCCGTCGCCGTCGGCGTGTTCTTCGGGTTCTACCCGGCGAACCGCGCCGCGTCACTCCGTCCAGTCGACGCGCTCAGGTACGAGTAGCAGGGCCTACCGGGAATTTCTAGGGCAGGCGAGGAGAAGACAACCCAGATGCAGCCAGACGACCCCACACAGCCGGTGCCGATCCCCGACACGACCCAGGTGCCGGTGGTAGTCATCCACCCAGACGACCCCGACGACGAATGGGCCCTGCCCGAAGCTGCCAAAGCTCTTCGCGTCCGCTACCTGACAGGCGTACTTGTCTTGGTGCTGGCGCTCGGCGGGGGTTTCTGGGGCGGCGTGGTAGCCGAGCGCCACCACGGCACCGGCACGTCGAGTGCTGCGTCGGCGCTAGCCAGCCGCTTCGCTGCGTTACGAGCCGCCGGAAACCTCGGAACCGGAGCCGGCGGGTTCGGTGGCGGGTTGGGAGCTGGAGGCGGTACTGGCGGCGCTACGACGGGTGGCACGCGAGGAGCTCCGGTCGCATCGGGCACCGTCATAGACGTCGCCAGTAACGTCTTAGAGATCAGCAACGCCGCAGGTCAGATCGTCAAAGTCGACGTAGGACCGTCTACCACTGTGACCGTCACTTCGAGCTCAAGCCTCGCCGGTCTAAAGATCGGCGACACCGTCACCGTGTCAGGAACGGCAGGAACTGGAGGGACTGTAAACGCCACCGCTGTAAGAGCGACAGCGCCCTCGGCTGACGGCTGACGGCTTCTGATAGCCGCCGAGGCCCGCATGCCACCCCGAGCTAACCCAGGGGTTGGTCTGAACCGACTCCTCGCCGCGTGCTGCGGTCGACGACTATCTCGGCAAGAACTCTAAGACCCACGCCCGACAGCAGCGTACCGGCGAGGGAGACAGCAAGGGAGACCGCAAGACCGCCGGTCACCGCCGCTAGACCTACCACCAGCATCACCAGTCCCCACCACCTGACGCACAGCAACTTGACCCAACCGCGTCGCAGCAAGAGCCGAGCCGAGGACGCCGCACGCATGGCTTCGGACGCCGGGGAACCTCTGAGGCGCGACGCGAAGACAGGGTCATCGGCCAGCGCGGCTGCTTCGAGATCGGCCAAAGCGGCACGCTCGGCGGCGCTCAGTCTCGCATCTGGAGTCATCTCTACACCTCTGCACCTAAAACCTGACAACCATATTCTCTACCCATCGGCAAGCTTATGCCTAGGGCCAAGAGTCTCTTTTTTGGCAACTTTGCTGGTAGTATCCCGACCGCTCGCGTAGTCTCGCCTTGTGGCCACCTCCATAACTAGCCGATCCTCTCCTGACACTCTTGCTATCGACATCGGCGGAACGGGACTCAAGGCGTCGGTGCTCGACGGCGCTGGCAACATGGAGCACGACCGTGTGCGTTGCGACACCCCTTATCCACTGCCGCCAGACAAGCTCGTAACCGTTCTGGAAGAGTTGATCAAGCCACTACCCGGCTTCGACCGTGTCTCCGTCGGTTTCCCCGGCATGGTGCGTGACGGGAGGATACTTTCGGCGCCTCACTTCATCTCCCCCGAAGGCCCTGGAGGCCAGCCAGACGCGGATCTCGTCTCCGCTTGGGAGCATTTCGATCTCGCTGCCTCGTTGGAGAAGGCGACATCCAAACCGGTGAAGGTCGCCAACGATGCCGACCTACAGGGTGCGGCGGTCATAAAAGGCCAGGGACTAGAACTGGTGCTCACGCTGGGAACTGGCCTGGGGACAGCCCTTTTCTACGAGGGCCAACTGGAGCCTCACCTGGAGTTCGCCCACCACCCTTTTAAGAAGGGACGCAGCTACAACGACGTCGTCGGGGAGGCCGCCCGCAAGAAGTCGGGTAACAAGAAGTGGCTCGTTCACGTTCTCGAAGCAGTGGAGACGTTCAGGGCCCTCACATTCTTCGATCACTGCTATGTCGGCGGAGGCAACTCCGCCCGCCTCGGAAGCGACCTGCCCGACGGGGTTAGCGTCGTCGACAACTCGGCTGGGATACTCGGGGGTATAAAGCTTTGGGAGGTGACCGCTGAGCGCACGGCGCCTGCGACACATTGGGCCAGGTCACCTCGGGCTCCTGGTGCTGCGGCTAGTGAGCAGGGGGGCTGAACTCTACCGGAGCGGGAGGATCCTCCTCCATCCCCTGGGCAAGAAGCCCGCTAGGCCGGACACAGAACCACGTTGCGATGCCGAAAGGCGGAGGCGGCGGAGTTCTTCAGCGTCGCTGTCGTCGAGGGGTTCCATCGGTCCGACGACCCATCCGAGAAGCAGATCGGCGAGATCGGGGTTGCGGGCGAGAGCCGGGCCGTGCATGTAGGTTCCGAGTACCCGACCAGCCCTTGCGCCGTCCACGCCGCTGTCCGAGCCGTTCCCGACCCCCGAAACAACCACTCCTAACGGCTCCGCCTCCGGCCCGACTGTGGTCACCCCAGCGTGGTTCTCGTAGCCGCTAAGAGTCCGATCCAACCCCAACCCCGGTACCGGTTCGACGGCAAGCTCTCCCACGGCACGCCTACGGCCAGGACGCGTTGAGCAGTCCAGTAGACCAACGCCGGGACGGGGTACACCGTCAGGGCCCGCGAACTCTCGACCGAGAATCTGCAGGCCGGCACAGACTGCGAACACCACAGCGCCTCCGTCCACAGCCCTAACAAGCGGACTAGAAGAGGACCTCACCCCGAGTTGGTCTGCCGCTAGGGCCTGGGGCTGGTCCTCGCCGCCTCCCACCACGTAAAGGTCGCACGAGGTGGGCACGACGTCCCCCGAGTGGATCACCGTTAGCTCGGCGGCGACGCCGCGCCAACGCAGTCTTTGGACCAGGATCGTCGCGTTCCCCGAGTCCCCGTAGGTGCCGAGAAGATCCGGGAACAACAAGCAGATCGACACGCTCATAGGGTGCTGATCCCGACCGGGCTCAACTTGGAGCGAATCTCTTGGAACGCTGTGTAGTTCGCCACCACGTCGAGGTCTCCGCCTCGTGCGGCGTGA
The DNA here is from genome assembly GCA_021808665.1 of Actinomycetes bacterium. The sequence continues at coordinate 76,589 of JAKBBA010000007.1, read as the reverse complement.
CGTATCGCGTCCAGGGGGTCGAAGATCACCGTGTGGTCCACTTCGGCGTAGCGAAAGCGGACCGCTAGGTCCCATGCCCGTTCGCCGGTGACGGTGACGAAATGCCCCCGCAGGCGCTCGAAGGGCACGTCCCACAGCCAGGAAGGGTCACGCCCGTCCGCCAGGCGCGCGTTGACCGCAACCACGACGGGGCCCGGAGGGGAGGCGAGCACTTCAAAGGTCTCCATCCAGCCAGCTGGGTTCTTCGCAAGGAGAAGTCGGGCTTTTCTTCCACCTACGACGATCTTCGCATATCGGCCGCCAACCTGTCCGAGGGACGAGATAGACCCAGCGGCCGCAGCTGGGTCGGCACCCAAAACCTTCGCTACGCACAGAGCGACCGCTGCGTTCGCTCGGTTAGCGCGGCCTGGAAGAGCCAGGTCCAAGCGCAACGTCGTGTCGTCTTGCCACCGTAGCCTGTCCCCTTCGAGCTCGACGTTTGTTCGGGGTCGTGCGAAGTCGCACGCACCACAGGACCAGCCCGACGGAGTAAATTCGATTCGATCTCCGCAGTTCGGACATCCCCCCGAATCTTCCGTCCAGGGTTGACCTACCCCGACCCAGACCACGTTCGTTGCCCTTCCGGCGCCCCAGGCCACGAGAGGATCGTCGGCGTTGGCCACCACGGTGCCCGCCGCGGGACCGGCGAGTGCCGATCGCCACGACGACGCCAGAGTCCGCACTTCGTTATTACGGTCGAGTTGGTCGCGGGTCAGGTTGAGAAGACCGACCGCTGCGGGGCGGGTAGCTGCGACGACCTTGGGCAGCCAAGCCTCGTCCACTTCGAGCACGGCTGGCGCTCCGGAGGGACCGTCGGCCAGCGCCGACACGAGTCCCATCGGCAGGTTCGCTCCCTGCAGGTTGGTAAGTACCCTCCCACCGGCCGACAGTGCCGTGGCGAGGAGGCTCGTCGTGGTGGTCTTGCCGTTCGTTCCCGACACCAAGGCCACTTTGCGGCCGGCGCTTAGATGCGCCAGCGCATTGGGGTCGAGCGCAAGTATCGCCCGGCCTCCGATCACCGACCCGCCACCCTTGCCGAGGCGTCTGGATACCTCCGCCACTCCGACCCCAAACCGGGCTGCGATCCTGGTGCGATCCGGCAGTGTCACGGGAACGAGGCTAGCTACTCGCACGTGGCGTAACCCACTTAGGCGGCGTGGCACCCCGAGAGGCCTTCGCAACCCCAGCGACGGCTGCAACAGGTAGCGTTGGAGCATGAAAGCCCACAAGCCGACGGCCGGATCTATAGCGCCAGACACGTCAACGCTGCTGCTGCGCCTCGCTGTTGGGCCGATGCTCTTCGCTCACGGGCACAACAAGGTGTTCGGAGGGGGAGGACTGGCCGGCACCACGCGCTGGTTCGAGTCGCTCGGACTGCGCCCGGCGGCGCTGCACGCTCGCGTAGCTGCCGCTACGGAGATCACGGCGGGAGCGGCACTAACCCTCGGAGTTGCTAGCCCTTATCCCGCTGCGGCTGCGATCGGCCTCATGGCCACAGCGGCTGCGACGGACCACCGCGGCAAAGGCTTCTTCGTGTTCAAAGGAGGCTGGGAGTACACCGCCGTGGTAGCGGCGGTCTGCGCCGCTACCGCATCGCTCGGCCCAGGACGAGTCTCCGTCGACGCCCTAAGGGGCTCTCCGAGGAGCGGACTTCGCTGGGGCTTCCTCGCCTGCCTGCTTGGCATTGCCTCGGCGAAGGCTCTAGTCGCCACCTGTTACCGTCCAGCGGCGACCGAGACAGCCAAGGACGACTGAGATCGGAGCGTTGACGCCAGCGACGCCATCGGTATCGGTCGAGGCAGCCGGCAGGCTGGTTACGGTCACCAACCCGGACAAGGTCATGTTCCCCGAGCGCGGAGAAACCAAACTCGACTTGGTGCGCTACTACCTGGCCGTACAGGATCCTCTCATGGCAGCGATCGGCGGTCGACCAATATTGATGCAGAGATTCCCTGACGGGGCGACCGGGCCTTCGTTCTTCCAGAAACGTATACCACCCCGTCGACCCGAGTGGCTCCAAACGGTGCAGGTGGCAACCCCGAGCGGCACCGTATCCGACGCCCTGGTCGCAGCCGACATCGCCCACGTCTTGTGGGCGGCGAACCTCGCCTGCCTAGGCTTCCACGTGTGGGCCTGTCACGCCGACGACCAGGAACACGTCAACGAGTTGCGCATCGACCTGGACCCTCCTCGCAACGCTGGCTTCGGAATGGTCACGCAGGCCGCCTTCGAAGTAAAGCAGCTTCTGGGAGAGTTCGGCTACACCGGGCTGCCAAAGACGACCGGGAGCAGGGGCATCCACGTCTACGTACGTCTGACAGCCGGATGGACCCCCTTGCAAGTCCGGGCCGCCACCGTTTCGCTTGCAAGGGAGCTCGAACGACGCCGGCCCGACCTCTTCACCACCTCGTGGTGGAAGGAAGGCAGAGGTCACCGGGTCTTCGTGGACTTCAACCAAAACGCGCCTCACAAGACGATCTTCGGAGCGTGGTCGGTCCGTGCCAGACCCGGCGCCCAGGTTTCGACACCGCTGTATTGGGAGGAACTGGACCTTGTAGACCCCGACGAGCTGACGGTGGCGACCGTACCGTCGAGGATCGTGCGCTCCGGAGATCCCTGGGCGGGCGCAACCCCAGCGTCTCTCAAGCGCTTGTTGGAGCTAGTCGACGCCGACCAACAGGCCGGCCTAGGGGACGCCCCGTGGCCACCCGAATACCCCAAGATGCCCGGCGAGCCCCTCAGGGTCTCCCCGAGCAGAGCCCGCTCTCGCTGAACAGTCGGGTCCCCGACCGTCAGGCAACGCACCCGCTGCGACCGGCTCACGTTCCGCAGACTTTACGGGCTAAACGTCTGTCTGAGTACCAAGGGCGCAGGTGAAGCCGCAGCGGCGGCAAGTGACCATACACGAGGACGGCTTCTCCTGGTGAGACCCGCCGGAGGCGGTCGGGCGGGGCGAGCCTTCGAAAGGCAGTCGATTGCGCCCGCGTAGTCGGACCTCCTCTCAACTCCTGGGTGACCGTTATCTCTCGGACTGCCTGCTCGCCTGCCAGGCCGGACATCATGTCCAAGGTGCCCAAGTCTGAAACACCCGACAGGAGCAGCTTTGCCCTGTGATTATTGGCGATGGTCCTCGTCCGCTCAGCGTCGTAGCGGGATGAGAGTTGCGCGAGATCCTGGCATATCGTCACGAGCTGGATGCCCAGGCCGGCGGCCGTCGAGGCTAGGACGTCGAGGTCGGCTATCGGAGCGATGTTCGCCGCCTCGTCGAGCACGACCAGTAAGGGCGGGTCGAGACGGCGTCCCGAGCTATTGACGGTCTCTACGGCGTGCGCTACGACTGAGGACACCAGAGCGGCGAAAAGCCCGGCAACCCTGGCCTGCTCATGACTAGGTCCGCACAGGTAGAGAGTTCCCCTCCTCGACAACAGTTCGTCGATGTCGAAGTCCGATACCGCTGTGGAATCCGCCACCACGGGATCGGCGAAGGGCAAAAGGACCGTCTCTAGGGTTGTCCCAACTGAGCTTCTTATGCGCTCGTCGCGTCCGGCGCACGCGGCCAGAGACGAGACCGCAAGGTCGTGACGGGCGAGGACGAGCAGGCTGAGCGGCTCCTCGAAGTCGCCCGAGTCAGTCCAGCGGACAACGTCAGCCATGCTCATCCCCGAAGACGCAGCCGCGAACATCAGCGGTGCAAGCTGCTTCGCCGCCGCTGTATACCAAAACGCCGCGTCTGGCATCCCTCTACGTCCCGGGGTTGACTCCACCAGCCAGGTGGCCATCTTCTGGGCGCCCGACCACGAAAGGCACTCCGACAGGGGAGACCACCTCGCCGGCGCTGCAAACCCGACAGAGCGTGTCGGGTCGAATAGGGAACAGACCCCTCCCGTGCTGCGCCATGCGAAGGTCGTTGCAGCAAGGTCGTCTTTCACTGACGTGGCGACGACGGGGCCGTCCCATTCGAGCAGTGCCGGAACCGCCAGTCCAGTCGTCTTGCCTGACTGTGTCGGTCCGATGACTAGCACCGAGTGGCGTTGCTCCGTCGCCACCAGACGACCCCCAAGGCCTGGGCTACGTCCCAACACCAACCTCCCGGAGGTCCCGCGAGGCGTGACCTGAAGGACCCTTACGTCGGTTGCCCTGGCCCACTCGGCGCCGCGACGCTCTCGTGTCCTTCCGACAGGCCGAAGGAGCCCGGCACTTCGCCGCGCTGATAGCCCTGCTGGCGGCCGGCTGCCCGCGATGCTCCGCCCGACGCGACGTTCAAATCGGAGTAGGCGCCCAGCTCCCAGTACCAAGCAGACACAGGCAGCGCTCATCGCGACACCAACTACGGTAGCCCAGAGATAAAACGCTGACGCTGGAACACGGGCGAGCTGGGCGGCCGACGTTCCCAACCATGCTGCGCCTGGATTACCGGCGTGAGCCGGCAGTACCGCTGTCGCCGCCATTAGAGCAGGGACTGGCACTCCCGGCCACCGGTGCAACGAAACCCGGCCGGCGACCTCCGCTGTGAGCCAGACCCAGCAGCAAGGCACAGCGAGCGCCACCGCTCCACATGACACCATAAGCGGTGCAGACCGGCTCGGGGTACGGCGACGGGCGCGGGGATGCTGAAGTCGTGAGGGGGCGCTGCGACGCGGAGCAACCCGACCCGGGACCGACGTCTGCTGTCTCACCGTAGGGCCGCGTCAGTGTCGATCATCGAACGCTCATCTTTGGATACCAGGTGCTCCACGAGGAACGTCCGGTAGCCGACCTTCCACAGGGCGACCCCTCTGGGAAGGCGCCCCAAGGCGTCGGACTCTGTCGAGTTCAGACCGATCAGCTCCGCTGTAGTCGGGACCTCCGATGGACTTTGTGCGAAGCACACCCGCGTCTCGGAATCCGCGAGCAGGCCGTCGCCAAGTTTGCTTTGTGTCGAGCCGTCCTCACCAAGGGCGCGGAGGTCCGACAGCCGGTGCAAGACCACCAGGTTCGACACGCCCAGAGCCCTGGAAAGCTTAAAGGTTGCCTGAGACCATCTCGCAGTCGCAAGATCCGAGAGGATTGCCCACGCCTCGTCGAGCACCACGAGGCGCTTGACGGTCTCAGACGCCGAGAAGGCTGCTTGAAGCCACGCCGTGGCACATGCCATTATCAGAGGAAGTGCAGACGAAGAGAACGTCGCCGACAAGTCGACGACCACAATCCTGCCGTCGATGCCGACTCCTTTAGTCGTTGCTCCGTCGAACATACCTGCGAGGTCTCCCCTCACCATTCGCCGCAACTCCAACGCCACCGCCCTCGAAAGCTCTGCCAGGGCAGTGCTCTCGTAGCCCAGGGACCGTGCCGCAACAGGTTCGGGAAACAGCATCGCCTCGACTAGATTTACGAGAGTCGGCTTCGGATGCTGGACAGAAACCTGTCTAACAGCCAGTTCGACGGCGGTTCGCTCCTCGGGGCTGAGCGGCCTGGCGAGTGACGAGCACAGCAGCGCGCAAACAAGCTCAAGTCTGGGCTTGACGTCACCTTCGACGCTGTCACCGGCTGGCTGGTGCTGCGCGCACCTGGGAACGTCGAGAGGGTTGAGTCGCGTTGAGCCTCCGGGACGCAGCCGCACGGGATGGCAACCAAACGCCTCCGCCAGGACACCGTACTCGCCTTTAGGATCGACTATCCAGGCCTGACGACCCCGACCCAACTGCCGGCTCACGAAGGTCTTCACGAAGCTCGACTTACCTCGGCCGATCTGACCTACCACGAGGACGTTCGGGTTGGTGATAATCCCTCTGGAGTAAAGATCCCAAGGGTCGAAGAAAAAGGGGCCACCGAGCAGATCCCTTCCTATCAGAGGTCCGCCGGCGTCGAGGCCTCCGCCCGACACGAAAGGGTACACCGACTGAAGGTGGGCTGTGGTGGCTCTATGCGAAAGCGGGGGCCTCATCTGGGCGAGCTACCTGAGTCCCCTGCCCAGCGGCAGCGTCCACCAATACGCCTCGGCTTGACGGCCATATAGGCATCGCAAGTCGAGCAGGGCTGATTGAGCTGCCTGCTCGAGTGCGGCGCATGCGACTGCCAGCCCGTCACACGTCTCGGCGCTCTCCGTGACATACCCGGAAAACCGGTAATCACAATGGCCGTCTGCGAGCTCGGCCTCCCGGCGCTCAGCCCCCTCCGTCTCTCTGTCGCGCCGCGCGCTCGACATGAAACCGGCCCTCATCCGTAGCTGTGAGTCGGCTGCGTCCGCCGCGCGCGCCGAGCGAGCCTCACGAACGGCCCGGTCGAGTGGAACAGGCGCCATGGTAACTGAGACCCTGCGAGAAGCCCTGGAGACGAGCAGTGGAGCCAAGAAGTTGGGGCCGACTTCCAACCGTGGCCAGTCGCTAATCCAGTATGTGCGATGCCACATCCCGTCGAGTTGCGTCTCCGACCATCCCTCCCGCACGGCAAGCGGAGGAGAACCTCCACGACGACCGGCAAGAAGGTCAACGAGGGCTTCCACGTCGAGTTGCTCCGAAGATCTAAGGTCTACGCTGCGCAGCTGACCTTCGAGGAAGCGCACCTCCCTGGCCAGCACATCTAGGTGGTTCCGGCGTGAAGCCCGACGCCCGGGTCCGCCCGCCTTCGAAGCCACCGAAATGGCAACCCAAGTGTCGTGGCGTTCGATATGGGCGGCTGCTTCGGACAAGAATACGCCGTACGAGTCCTTCCCGGGGGCCTCCAGAGCACCCACGGTAGGTGCCGCAGAAATGTCGAATGGGGTCGACGACGGCGAACTACGAGCGACCCATTGCAGTCGGCGGATCGGGCCGCCGGGCCGCCCCACCGAGGCAAGCACGCTTCGCCAGCCTTCGAGCAGGCCGACCTGCTCAGAGGGATCCAGAAGACACAAAGGCGGTCCCTGCACTGCAAGCACTGCAGTTAAAAGCCCGCCTTTACGGTCGTGGATAACTGCGACCTGACGACCGTCCACTTCTGCGCTGCACCAGCGAAGCGACACTCCGCTCGGCCCCGTCCGGGTCTTAACGTGGAAGCCCCGGTCCAAAGCCGCGGGGAGGATCGTCATGGCTCCCGACGCCGACCCGACAGCGCCGGGCCCGGCGGGGCTCCCACATCCCCCGCTTCGGTCCAAGCCGCGTTCGCTGCGCAGCAGCCTTCCCTCGCCTGGAGCTGCGCTCAGACGAGGTTTGTACGCTCGGCGGATCAGCCAGGAGCCCCCGAGGGCAACGACGTTGTAGGCCCGTTCGCCACGCCAAGGCCACAGCGCCAAGGCCAGACCGCCGAGGGCTATTAGAAGGCCGGCTGGCGTTCCGGCCGGAGGTCCGACAAAAGACCGGACGGATATGGCAACCGAGATGGCCCCACCAACAGCGCTGATCTGGCCGAGGGTCAGGCCTAGGACGAGCCCTCGACGCTCTAGGGGGTTGAAACGGTACCGGGGAGCCGGCGGGACGGCGCTCAACTTCGACTACCAGGCTCGGACAGTCCTGCTGGAAAGTCCGCCTGACGTTCGGGTATCGCCTGGGCGACGACCGCTCTCGTATCGACGGAGGCCGTATCGCCAGACGACGAATGCCGTGCTGCCAACACAAGCTGCGTTACGGGATGGAACGGCGCCCCGGCAGCAGCGCTAGCCGTGCGGGCTGCTGCGCGCAGGGGTCTGTGCGACATTCCTTCCAAGTGCGCGATGGCTGAGGTCTCGACCACCGGCGCTAGGCGTAGCAGGGCGAAGGGAGCGAACCCTGCCAGCAGCAGGATCGCTGCTCCTGACATAGCTGCAGCAAGGTTCGAAGCCACGAAAGCCTCCATGCCGAGCACCACGGATACGACTATGACGAACTTGGACAGCACCAGTGATACGAGGATCTCGATGGCTCTTCTCGCCATATACAGCGTCGCAGGCCAGATGAAGCCGATCAGCGCCAGTGGCGTGAAGATCGTCGCCACGTACAGTGCCGCTGATCGGACCACCAGCTCGAGCCACACGAGGACCGTTCCGACTATGGTCAAGACCGATAGCAGACCTTGAACGAAAAGGGGCTCCCCGCCGACCTGCCCGCCGGCTACGGCTGCGATAAAAAGCTCCGCTCGCTTCTGGGAACCCGCGTCCAAGAACAGCCGGCACAGCAGGTCAACCACCTGGATCCCTCTACCAACCGCTTGCGAAGCGGCGAAGCCTGCCAGCACCGCTACAGGAAGGCCAACAAGCCACACACGCACGAGGCGTTTCCCGTCTTGGCGCAAGATAGGTCCGACGCTCGCCGCGAGGAGGATGGGCAGTATCACGACGACTACGACCTGTTCCATCACAACCAGTTCCGATTGGAACCAGCCAGCGTCTACACTCGGCGTCGTGGAGGTGGCGATCAGGTTCCACACCTCGGCAACTATCCATGCAGCCGCGTGACCTAGCGACGACCCTATCGACTCCAGGAGAGAGTGGGCCGCTTGACCTGCGAGCGAACCACCCAAGTTCCCGGCCTCGCACGTTAGCGGCAAAACGCAGGCAACCGATCCTCCGACTGAGCTCATATCCTGGCACCCTGGCGGATCAAGAAATCCACTATGTGGGGAGCTCCGCTGATCAGGATCGCAGCCAGCCCGGACACGAGGACTCCCTTTCGTCCGTTATAGGCCTGCTGATAGTTCTGCGAATAGTGACCGAACGCCCACATAACAGCTCCTATAACCACTCCAGCCATAGCGGCCATCAGCGCCCAGCCGCCGAGGCCATTGGTCAGGTCAGATAGGACAGGAGCCCCTGGAAGGTCATAGATGTTAGGGGCGAGTGTCAGCCCAGGCGTGCTCGAAGCCGACCCGGTGGACGTCGCAAGAGCCAGCGTCGCGAGATGCAACATTCCCAGCCTCCATAGTTAGAGTTCCATCTTTTTCATAGTATTTCATGGTTCTCTATGTATGCAAGTCATTTTTAGTATGATTTCGCCTGACTAGCACCTGGAGTGGCCGGTGCGATCTCGGTACCAGTGTGACTCGGATCAGGGCTGGCGCACTCCGTCGAGCAGCGAAAGGATCTCGTCGCCGTACGCCTGCAACTTCGCCGGTCCGAGGCCCTTGACTGCGGCAAGCCTTTCGAGGTCAGCAGGCAACGCCGCTGAAATTGCGCGTATCGTAGCGTCAGTCAGATATACGTAGGCTGGTTTCTTGTCGCCTTGAGCTCGGCGTGTCCGCCACGCCCGGAGCGCGGCGGACGCAGCCTCCCCAACGGGGCTCAACCCATTGGCGCTCATCAATTCAGGTTCGTCTACTTCGTCGACAGCGTCTACTTCGTCGACAGGAGGTCTCCAGGGCGTGAGCAGTTCAGATACGAAGACAGACGCGGGTTCGCCCGCCACGACAGTCGCCGACTCCGAAGCGCGGGTGACCGCCACGTGCAGTATCCTTCGCTCTTCTTCCAGGTCATCGGCGAGACGATGCGGTATCAAACCCGACGTCACGTCGTGGATCACGACGTGAGGCCACTCTTGACCTTTCACAGCATGGACGCTTGCCATGGTCACACCGTCCGGAGCGCTCGGTCGTGCCAGCACCCCTCGTAGCCAAGCTTCGAAACTTCGAGGCTCCGGGTGCAGACGCGCGATCGCCACGAGCGAGTCCAGGTCGTCACTCTGAGCCGAACGGTCCGGGCGGCGATGCGCTCTTTCGAGGGCCGCCATCGCGCGATCAAGACCGACTTCGTCGCGTACCTCAAGCAACACTCGAGCTGTCGTAGCCCTCGACGCCAGCCGCGACAGTATTGCAAGATCGGTGGCGAACGCAGCCACCTTGGTAGCATCCCGTTCGCTTAACCGCCCTGCAAGACGACGCCAGCCGCTGTCATCGCGCTGCTCCGAGATCCACCCCACCACCTTCGGCGAGAGCCCACGCGCTGGGCGGCGGGCGGCGGCGGCCACGTCGGAGGAGGAACGGAGCCGTGGATCACTCGTAGCGAGGCGCAGCCAGGCGAGCGCCGCCGCTACTGCGCTTCGGGAAAGGTAAGACTCGCCCACCGCTGCCCGGACCGGTACCGAACCCAGGGTCAACGCGACCTGCACGGGTACCAATGAGGCGTTCACCCGTGAGAGGACGGCTATGTCAGCGCTCGCTACGCCCCCACCGACGAGTTCCTCGACACGTCGCACGGTATCTTCAACAGCATTTTTGCTCCTGACGATCCGGAGATCGGACTCTGCGCAGGGCCGACCGGGGCGGGCAACGACCTCTTTGGCGACCCGCCTGCGGTTATGCCCCAGTAGCGTCGCCGCCGACCTCACGACCCCGGGGGGGCAGCGGTAGTTGACCGTCAGCTGCTGGGCCTGCGCTCCGGGAAAGTAACGTCGGTAATCGATCAGCCATTCAGGCGATGCGCCGGCGTACCCGTAGATGGTCTGATCGTCGTCTCCAACCCCGAAAACGTCCCCTGCCGGGCCGGCCAATAGGCGAATCATCAGTAGGTGCGCCGGAGTCAGGTCTTGAAATTCGTCGACAAGAAGCACCATACAAGACGCTCTTGCCCAGCTGCGGATCTCGGGATAGCGGAGCAGAACTTCTACCGCCCGGTAGATCTGCTCGTCGAAGTCGACCATTTTGCGATCGGATAGGAGCGCCCTGTAGTTCTCCAGGACGGAGGAAAGCCCTTCAACATCACCAGCGTAGTCAGCTTCGACTTCTGCAGGGTCTTCGAGCCCGAGTCGCACCCTCGAAAGCGCTTCAATCCAAGCGACTGCTGGGTCGGTGTTGGCCCGTCGCGGGAACTCTACGAGACGACCGAGCAGCGCCCGGACCTGTGCTTCCCCGATGGTCGTCACGCGCCAAGAACGGTTTACGACCGACAAGGCCAACGAGTTCAACGTGCGGATCCGCAATCCCGGCAGGTCAGGCGTTCGTGCCACCATCTCCTCGGCAGCCCGCTTGTTGTATGCAACCAGGGTGACAGCCTGGCTTGGAAGGTTCCAGTTGCGAAGAAGGTGCCTAGCGCGCTCCGTCAGGACGCGCGTCTTGCCTGATCCGGCAGGAGCGATAATCCGTGCGGACCCGAACGGTTGTGTCACGGCGGCCTTTTGGTCCTCCGACAGTTCAGCGTCAAGCTCGTTTGATCCGAATGGGTTGAGTGAGCCTGCCTGCAGAGCAACCCGGCTGATCAACGCCGACCCCTCCACGTCTGCCTGCCAGCGCAACGGACCGCCGTCGCAGTAGGCGTCAACTCCGCCCGGCAACACGACGTCTGCTCTCAACCCGGGGCTTGCCCCCAGCCTCACGGCCATGTCGCGCAACGCCCAACTAGGTTTCGCCTCGCGGGCGTCGACAGCGTTAGCGAACGCAAAGAACCGGACTCTCTCGCCGGGCAGCGAGAACGCTGGGGTAAGCGACCACACTGCAGCGCTCACGGCGCCGGGTTCGGGCGGGTCTCCGTCTAGCTCGATGACGAGCGGGCGGCGCTCACGCCACGCCACCTCAAGGCCGTCGATCTCGCCATCCCAACGTTCGCAGTTCGACCACGCTTCCGGAGGACTCTGACCTGGCCTGACGATCACGCTGCGCCCGAGAACGACGCGACCCACCTCGATGGGCCCGTCGGAGCCGGTCGGCGGCCTGACCTCCTGCTCGGTGACGCTCGCCGGCGCAGCCTCCGCGCCGGCACCATCTGCACGTTCCCAGCAACGCCTCACCTCTGCGACAGTTCCGTGAGATCCTCCGCAATAGCCGCACGCTATAGCCCGGCTCATGTCGGAGTCCGTCTTTGCAGCACCGCCCCAACCTATCCAAGGGGTCTGACGGGCAACCTGGTACCTCGATCCGGGATGCCGGAAACCTCCTTGTTTTAAACATGAAATATCTGGAAATATACTGTTATGCTCATTGTTAAGTCGGCGAGCGCCGGCAGCGTCAAGTACTACTTCGACGGCAGGGACCCCGGGGTGTGGTCTGACGGCGCAGGGAAGCTACTTGGGCTCACCGGTGCAGTCGACCCGGACCACCTCCGCCGAGTCCTAGACGGCAGGGACCCGAGGACATGTCAGTTCTTACCCAATCGAAAAGCTGCGCGCCGCCGAGCCGGCTGGGACCTGATCTGGGCCTCCCCCAAGTCCTTCTCGCTCATCGCCGCCCAAGGTTCAGACCCCGCGAACACCGCTGCCGACGCCCACCGCAGCGCCGTCGGAGCTTTGATCTCGCACCTCGAGGAGGGATTGGAGGTATCACGCTCCGGAGCACCGGGAGGTCGGACACGTTGCGACGGCCTGATCGCGGCGGCCTTCACGCACCGCTACAACTCGGCGGGCGAACCGCACGTCCACACCCATCTGATAGTCGCCAACCTCTCCAGAGCACAGGACCGCTGGTCGGCGGTGATGTCAGACCAGTGGTTCGTCGACCGCCGGGCGCTCAGCGCCCTGTACCACCTGGAGCTACGGCACCAGATGGCTCTTCGAGGGTGGAACATCGAATGGCGCATCCGGCCTGACGGCCTGGCCGACGTTGCCGACGTAGCCCGCTCCGCCGTGCGAGCAGCGAGCTCTCAAACCAGGGCCGTCGAGACTTTCGGAGCATTCGAGGCGAGACGCCGGGCAGTAGCAGTACCCTGGCAGGAAAGGGTTGCAGCGGCAAGCGCTAGAAACACCATCGCCCAGTTGGGCCCACTCCACGCATTAGACCTCCGCCCCGCAGAGTCCACCCAAGACTACGGGCCGTCGATCGCACCCCCAAACCCGAGAATCCTCACGAAGTCAGCTCCAAGGGACGCCCATCTCGACGACGAGCACCTTCGCCGAGCCGTCGAGACGAGCCTGGCCGTCAAGCGGTCGGACTTTCGGCGAGCAGACGTTACCGTAGCTTTGGCGGCAACACACCCCGGCGGCGCAAGCGTGGACGCCGCAACGGCATGGGTAGACGGTTTCTGCAACGCCAGCCTGCCAGTTAGGTCGCTGACATCACGCCCCAGGTGGTCCACGTCACTAGCCTTGAATGCCGACCGAAGGCTGGTCGAAATTCTCCAGGAGGGATGGGAACTCCGCCAAAATCTGCCGCTACCGTCGCTCAACCCGGCCCGGCCCAGTAATCCCGACTTCGCTCGAACTGCCGACGGAGGCGAAGTCCAGTCGGGCATCGCGGATCCGGTGCTCCGCTTCACCTGTCCGGCGGGCAGGAGTCGCCTGCTTGCACACGCCGAGCTAATCGACATTCACGGACGTAACCTCGAACGGCACGGTCTTCGCGTTGCGGTCAACACACCATCGGCGGGCTCTGCGCTGCGATGGGCAGTTCTCACCTCGGCGGAGACCTACCGCCGAGGTGAGAACTTCGATGCCTTAGTAGTGGATCAAGCGGACCGGCGCAGCAGCGCTGAACTGCTATTGATCGCCAGTGAGGCTAGGCGGCAGCGGGCTCAGCTGATCCTCGTCGAAGGGGGGACCCTGCCACGCCTTGCCAGCCCTGCATCCCGAGGTCTAGAGGAGAGTCCCTCCAGGACCGTCGACGTACCGGCCCTGGAACCGTGGGCTTGCGCGCCAGACCTTGAGGCGGGTCCGGGGGGCACCTCCCCGGCGATAGAGGCGACCGGTCGACGCTACGCGGCCGCCGTCCTGGCTCGCTGGAAAGGACTGAGCATCCTCGGCGTGGACGTCGCCATGGTAGGACTCGGCTTCGAGGAGACTTCCGCTCTCAACGCTGCCGTCCTCGCCGAAAGATGCGGCAGCCACGCTCACGAGCGCGGCGACTCCCGGCAAGCGTCGCCTAGCCCCGCGTGGAATCAAGGCGACAGGGTCGTCATGCTATCGAGCAGGGATCGCGGGGTGCCGTTCGGTACACGAGGGACGGTCGTGGCGGCCGGCTCTCGCGTCGCCGACCTTACGGTCCGCTGGGACGGCCGGGACGGGTCGAACGCCCAAGCTCCGAGCAGCAAGGACAGGATCGGGCACGCCTACGCTGTGACACCGGCTGTTGCGGCACGCATTACTGCCGGGCTGGTAGTCCTCGGACCGCCGGGGGTGCTGGCGGGCCTGCGAGGTCGGGTGATCGGCTGCGCCCTACCCGAAGGACATGTAGCCGCGAACCGTGGCATCGGTCGCCAGCCGGGCCACGAGTCCCTGCGGAGCGCAAGTCTGAAGCGCGATGACCGTAGCCTCGGATTTTAAAAAGGCAGCCGCCAGATCACGATCCCATGTTTACGAGCCTGCCCGGCCCGAGCTTACGCACTCCGGGCCAGCTCCGTTCGTGAGATGCTAGAAGGGAGGTGACAGAGCCCACTGACCGACACGCCAGCTACCTAACCGCGTTACGCCGGCTCGTGAGAAGGTCATGGCCCGCACTGCGGATGGTCGTCGGCCTGGTCGCCGTCGGCATCGGGGCTTGGGCAATTTCAGGAAAGACTGGAGAGCTTTCGGGCATTACCAGCTATCTGAATCGCCTGCGCTGGTGGTGGATGGCCCTGGCGGTCGTAGGCGAGTTCGCCTCCTATGCTGCGTTGTCATCACTGCAGCGCCGTCTTATTCGAGCGGGGCGGGTGGAGATCAAAGCGGGGACGATGTTGGGTATAACCCTCGCAGGATCGTCAATCCAGTCGTCGTTCCCAGGTGGCACCGTCTTCTACCTGGCGTACATCTTCCGCCAGTTTCGCCGCCGGGGTGCCGACGACGTGCTGTCGGGATGGGTCCTGGTGGCTTTCAACATGCTGACGTTCTTGGCGCTCTCCGCCATGGCACTGGTTGGCCTCGCTATCGCTGCGTCGACGGGCAGTGCCTACGACCTCGTCGAGGCACTTCTGGGGATCATCGCCGTGGCTCTCCTGATGGTAATTGCGTTCGTGAAACGTCGGAGAGTGCTGGCGCACTTCGCTACCTTCATATCGCTTTGGAGAAGGCTATTGCGACGGCGCCAGTCGAAGTTGACCCCCCACGAGGTGGTCGAACGCTGGGTGGCCGAGCTGTCAGCTGTCAACCCGTCGAGGAAGCAGTGGTCTATAGCGGCCGTCATGGCGGCCTCCACCTGGCTCGCTGACCTTGCGTGCCTGGTGCTGGCCTTCTACGCCGTCGGAGTTGGAGTTCCATGGCGGGGTCTTCTGCTCGCCTACGCCGCCGGTCAACTCGCCTCGAACCTGCCGATCACACCGGGGGGTCTCGGCGCCGTGGAAGGAAGCTTGACGGTCGCTCTGGTGACGTTCGGAGGGGGGGAGGAATCTACCGTAGCAGCTGTCCTGCTTTACCGGTTGGTCTCCTACTGGCTGATGCTGGGGATCGGCTGGGTCGCCTGGACGGGCTTGGCCTGGTCTGCCAGGAGCCGCGTGGTCACCGACACCGAGGTGAAGACCAGATTGCGCCACGAGCTCACACCAGCGGCCGCCGCCGATTCTCATACAGCGCGCAAGGAGGAAGCGTCCCCATGGGCACCGTAGCAACCCGTCGTACACGAGCCTGGGCTCTTGTCGCAGGGGTCGGCGTCTGCGTGGCCGCCCTCAGTGGGTGCTCCTCCACGTCGACGCTGTCCAACACGTCGGTGTCAGTGTGCTACCGGGCAATACCGGTTGGGCGTTCGGCGCTTCACACCGGCCAAGCTCGCCTGGTCGGGGTGCACGAGCTTCCACTCGACAAAGTCCGCCTGTCTCTCCCCGCAGCAGAGAAGGCCCGCCTCGCAGCAGAAAACGACGCTGAGATCTGCGCCATGGCCTTCAGCGGCAGTTTTAGCCCTGGCCAAGTCCAGCTGGCTCCGGCTGGGGAGTCCGGGAGGATCGCCGTCGTACTCGTGACCGAGAAACGCCTCCACCTAATAGCCGCAGCCGTAATAGCAAAAGTCCCAAGGGGGCTAGGAGGTCGCAACCTTTAGACCGCCAGGCTTTGGCGCGTCAGCCGGTAAGCAGCTCCCGGGCCCCGCGGTCAGTAGAAGGGTGCCTCAGTTTGGACATGGCACGAGCTTCGATCTGGCGAATACGCTCCCTGGTAAGGCTGAAATGCTCCCCGACCTCGTCCAACGTTCGAGGTTCCCCACGATCGAGACCAAACCTGAGACGCAGTATCTCGCGTTCCCTCTCGTCGAGCGCTACCAGCATCTTGTTCACTTCACCCGAAAGAAGTGCCGCGGCGGCAGCGTCAAAGGGAGAGACAGCACCCCTGTCCTCCACCACGTCGCCAAGCTCCGCATCACCGTCCTCTCGGAGAGGCTCGGACAAAGAAAGAGGCTCTGCTGCATGGCGGAGAATCTCTATTACCTTCTCTTCGTCGAGCTCCAAGTCCGTGGCAAGCTCAGCGACGGTCGGTCGACGTCCCAACTGACCCTCCAAGCGACCCCGAGCCTTGGTTACCCTGGTCAGAAGGTCCCCTGCGTGGACCGGAAGCCGCACGGTACGCCCGGTGTTGGCTATACCCCGTGTTATCGCCTGGCGAATCCACCAGGTAGCGTAGGTCGAGAACTTGAAACCCTTCCGCCAGTCGAACTTCTCCACCGCGTGGATCAGGCCCAGGTTCCCCTCCTGTACCAGGTCCAACAGAGGAAGCTCGGCAGCTTGGTACTTCTTGGCTATGGATACGACCAGTCTCAGGTTCGCCTTAACAAACGTCTCCGAAGCGTCGTCACCCGCCCTGACCAACCGTCTCAGCTCTCGCTTTCGGGCCGGGCTGACCGCTTTGCCCGAAGCCAACTCCGCCCTAGCCTCCCGTCCGGCCTCTATAGCCTGGGCCAAGTGGGCTTCGTCATCCTTGGTGAGCAGGGCATGCTTGCCTATATCGTTGAGATAGAGACGGACCAAGTCTTCTTCAGGCTGGGCGGCGTGGTTGTTGGGCAATCGTCCTCGTCTTTCCCGATGTACCCTGGGCAGGTGTACGGAGCAGGCTCAAAGACCTACCAGAGACTGAATTGTACCTGACAGATGGCTTCAAGTGAAGAGGCGTCTGAGAACAGAACTGCCCGAACATCACAAATCGATCTAAAAGCCCGAACGGAGGCTGCCTGGGAGGCGAGGTGGCTGTCCGACTGCGAGCAGTCGGTCTGGAGGCGCCTCCTGCGAGACGAAGCCAGGATCCACGACCTTTTGGACCGGGATCTACGTAGATCCCACAACCTGACCCTCGGCGGTTACGCCGTGCTCGTTCATCTGAGCGAAGCCGGCACTGAAGGGATGCGAATGTCGGACTTGGCAGACCTGCTCGTCATCTCGCGCAGCGGACTCACAAGAAGGGTCAGCACGCTGGTAAAGGCGGGGCTGGTCACCCGCAAGACGTGCCCGGTCGACGGACGGGGAACTGTTGCGGCTCTGAGCCCAGCTGGCGAGGCCATCCTCGAAAAGGCTGCGCCTACCCATGTCAGCGGCGTTCGGCGCTACCTAATAGACCCTATCGGCGACTTGAGAACCCTCGAAGAAGGCCTCGAACGCATCGAAACGGCGCTCGACACCGCCGAAGCATGCTCCGACAGTATCGGGGAACAGTAGAAGCCTGTATCTGATGTCCTGTCGTGGCACGACACGTAACTTCAAAGCGGCTCGATCTGGAGGTCCTCCCACGTGAGAAGAGGTCTCCACGGGATTCCGGCGGCGTCGAAAGCCTCCAAGACCTTGGGGCTTCGATCGACCAGCGCCGTGGCAGCCACGACCCGAACTCCGAGCTCATCGAGGCGCCCGGCCGCCCGCAACAGTGAAGCCCCAGTCGACACCACGTCTTCGACCATGACCACCGCGTCACCTTCGCGAAGGCGACTGCCTTCCACCCATGCCTGGCGGCCGTGCCCTTTGGCCTCCTTTCGAACAGAGAACCAACCGCACCCGGAGAGGATCGACACCGCATGCGCTAGAGCATCCGCTCCCATCGTCGGACCCCCCACTGCGCAGAACTCGACTCCAAGGACCTCCTGAGCAGCCTCCGCAGCCCGGCGAAGAGCCGGGCCACGCGAGAGTGCGTACTTGCCGTCTATATAGTCGTGGCTCCAGCCTCCCGACGTGAGACGGAAAGGCTCTGAACGCCGTTCGTAGCCCTGCTCCTTCACGAGGGCTACCAGTTCCGCCTTGCGCTCAGGTGCGATTCCCACGCTTGCCGACACTACCAAGCGCTCCCCGTCGCGAGCGACACCGTCCTGGAAACTCAGTCACCGCTTCCGAACGGAAGGTCCTCCTGGTGCAGCACCGACAGACTCTGAGTGGCCCTCGTGAACGCGACATACAGACCACGTAGCCCTTGAGAGCTCTCGGTGACGACACTGCGGGGTTCCACGACGATCACCGCGTCGAACTCAAGGCCCTTGGCGTCGTCCACCGACAGCAGGGTGATCGGCCGATCGAGAGCCTCCTTGCCGGCCACTCCGAAATCGAAGCGCGCATTTCTCAAGGCTGCAGCCGCGGCATCGAGGGCGCTCGGCGCTGCGATCACTGCCAGCGTCCCGTTCGCTGCGCCGTACCCGGACCGCGTAGATTCCCCGCCCGAAGCACCAGGCGGAGAGTCCTGCGCTAGAGAGCCACCGAGCGCCACCCTCTCAGCGAGCCCTGCCATCTCCTCGGCTACGACCTCCACGAGCAGCCCGAAAAGCGGAGCATCACCAGGGCCACGAGCAGCTCTGAGCAGCCTGGGCGACCTGCCCGACGAGCGGACCGACTCCGGGGGTCTGAGTGAACAGTCGACTTGAGCGAGCACTTGCGAGGCCAACTCCATAATCTCACTCGGAGTCCGGTAGTTGACCGAGAGCTCAAGAAGCTTCCAGCCTCGCCGCGTCGACAGGTGCTTTACTACGTCAGCCCACGAGCCAGGTACCGTCGGGCCAGTCGCCTGAGCGATGTCACCGACGAGCGTCATCGACGAGGAAAGCGATCGTCTAGCGAGCATGCGAAGCTGCATCGGCGAGAGGTCCTGCGCCTCGTCGACCACCACATGGCCGTAAGCTCGGCTCCCGACGTTCACGTCGACGCCGGACTTGCGCCGCGGACCGAGTAGGGCGAGGGCTTCGTCGAGGAGCGCCACATCGGCGGCAGTCCAGCTCACAGCCTCAAGAGAACCGCCGCGTTCCCTGACAAGCAGGTTCTTTTCCCGGTCACTCAGAATACCTCGTGCTGCCAGATCTATGAGAGGCTTAGCCCCAAAGAGGTCCCGCAGCAACTGTTCGGGACTTAGACGGGGCCACATCCACTCTAGTGCCTCTGTCATTTCCGCAACACGCCGGAGGTTGCGGCCGAGCTCACTAGGATCGGGTGGAGGCATACCGGCGACCTGGCTGTTCTCGCTTATCTGTGCCGCCAGGTAGCGCCACAGGTATGCCTCCACGAGCCGGCGACGGGCGTTGTGAGTTCCAGGCCGACGCTTCGCCGCCGCAACGACCTGCTGTGACGCTGCCACGCTCAGGCGGAGCACGCGGCCCCCGTACGGGATCCGAACGTCATGTTTGAGCGGACGCTGGCGGATGCTCAGCGCCCGCGCGATCACTTTCGCCATCCGGGCGTCGCCTTTGAGCCTGGCGGTCGCAAGGTCCTCTTCCGACGTCGGGGACATCTTGGAGGACGACAGATAGAGGCCGTTGACCGTCGACATCTCAACCCCGGTCTCATCCAGGGACGGCAGGACGTGCTCGATGTAGCGCAGGAAGGTCCGGTTCGGACCGACTACGAGGACCCCCTGCTTCTCCAAAGGAAACCTGTGGGTGTAAAGCAAGTAAGCCGCACGATGAAGAGCCACCGCGGTCTTGCCGGTACCGGGGCCACCCTGCACCACGATCACTCCCGGGAGGGGAGCCCTTATGATCTCGTCCTGTTCGCCTTGGACTGTTGCCACGATGTCGCGCATGCGCCCCGACCGGGAACGGTCAAGGGTAGCCATTAGGACCTGCCGACCACCAAGACCGAGCGAGCGGCCTCTCACGTCACCGTCAACGTCGAACAGTTCGTCTTCGAGGTCAACCACCCTGGGACCGTCGCAAAGCAAGTGACGTCGCAAGGTCAGTCCCATCGGATGCGCCCCCGTAGCGCGGTAGAAGGGCTCGGCCACCGGGGCACGCCAGTCCACGACCAGCGGCTCCTGGTCGACTCCAGACACACCGAGACGCCCGATATGGAACGACTCCAAGTCGGCTTCGCGCCTACCTGAGACGCTCCTGGCGGACTCTGCGCCATCGGGAACCACCGGCCCATGCGACCGGTCGATCCTGCCGAACACCAGCGACTCGGACCCGATGAAAAGCTGCTCCAACCGGCTCAGACCGCTACGAACACGCATGTCGCGTTCTGTGACAGCCTGAAAGCCACTGCTTTTGTCCGCAAAGGCCTCGCGGACCATCGAGCGGGTGGCGTCGCGCATGGCAGCGAGCCTGGTGTACGCCAGGTCCACGAAAACCTGCTCTGACTGGACGTCGGGGTGCACCATAGGGGATTACTACTTTGCGTGCTGGCGGCTCACATTGCAAGCCACACCGGATCCGCCTGCGGGTAGCGTCTAAGGCGTGACCGCACCCAGCCAACACGTGTTCTTAGCATCCTGCCGGCGCGAGCCGGTCGCTTACACGCCGGTGTGGTTCATGCGCCAAGCTGGACGGGCCCTGCCCGAGTACCGCCAGCTCCGCGGCGAGGAGGGTCTCCTCGATTCGCTGCGCAAGCCTGACGTCGCCGTCGAGGTTACGATACAACCTGTCCGTCGCTATGGTGTCGACGCCGCAATAGTCTTCTCGGACATCGTGGTGCCCGCCGCAGCCACTGGGTTCGGAGTGGACATCAAAGCCGGTGTAGGCCCAGTGATCGAGCATCCGTTCCGATCAGCGGCTGACCTCGATCGTGTTAGGCCCTTTCACGTCGACGAGGACGCCCCTTGGCTCATCGAAACAGTTAGAATTCTTGCCTCCGAGCTGAAGGTCCCGCTGATCGGCTTCGCTGGGGCCCCATTTACTGTGGCGAGCTACCTGATCGAAGGGCGCACATCTCGCGATTACGTCCGGACCAAGTCGCTTATGGCAACCGATACCGCAACGTGGGTAGCTCTGCTTGACCGCCTCGGGGATCAGGCGATTGCTAGCGCCGCAGCCCAGGTTCATGCAGGAGCGCAGGCGATCCAACTCTTCGACAGCTGGGCGGGTTCCTTGGACCCAGACTCATTCCGACGACACGTACTTCCCGCGACGCGCAGAGTTATTCAGGCCCTTGGCGATCTGGGGGTGCCGCTGATCTACTTCGGGGTCGGGACCGGCGAACTGCTGGGAATGCTCCCAGAGGCGGGCGTCCACGTCGTAGGGGTCGACTGGCGGGTCCCGCTGTCAGCGGCCCGGGAGCGGACGGGGGCGCAAGTGGCGCTGCAGGGCAATCTAGACCCCGCTTTGTGCGTGGCCGGTTGGGAGGCTGTCGAACCCGCCGCCTTGCGGATCCTCAGAGAGGCCCGAGATTCTGGAATCGAAGGTCACGTCTTTAACCTCGGCCACGGGGTGCTCCCAGACACCGACCCCGACGTTCTGACACGTCTCGTCGACTTGGTACACGAGTTCGGAGGATGAGAGTAGCAATAGTAGGGGGTGGCATAACCGGGCTCTCAGCCGCCTTGGAGATTTGCGACGAAGCCGAGGTGACCGTCTACGAACCTGGACGTATCGGAGGGAAGCTGCTCACCTCTGACTTCGCCGGTCGGCTCGTCGACGAAGGACCAGACGCGTTCCTAACGAGGACTCCGGCTGCCGTGGAGCTGGCCACGGCTGTCGGCCTGGGGAGTGAGCTCGTCGCTCCGGCCGCCGGGCGGACACTGGTGCATTTCGCTGGCCGCATCCACCCGCTTCCGTCCGGCCTGGTGCTCGGCGTACCCACCGACATCGGCGCTCTGACCACGAGCAGACTCCTCGGGCCTCTGGGAGCAGTACGAGCAGCGTGGGATCTCGTCGCTCCGGCGACGCCTGTCGGCGACGACGAGAGTGTCCGGGACCTGATCGCCGCCCGCTTCGGCCCCCGGGTTGCCGACCGGCTCGTCGAGCCGCTCCTTGGGAGCATCCACGCCGCCCCCACGGCGCAGCTGAGCGCTAGGGCTACCGCCCCCAGCCTGCTCGCGACCGCCCGTTCCTCCCGGAGTCTCCTGGTAGGCTTGCGCAAACAGGCTCCTACAGCGGCGAAGTCGAATACCCCGGTATTTCTCGCGCCGCGCAGCGGGATGTCCTCGCTGATCGAACGCTTGGTAGAGAAGCTACGCTCCGGCGGGGTCAGCTTCGTGTCGCAAAGCGTACGGTCAGTAAGCCCGCCGAGTTCTCGTGTCGGACCGATCGATGTCGACGGGGAACCCTTCGACGGGGCCGTGATAGCAGTCGGAGCCCCCCGTGCAGCCCGTCTCCTAGGAAGGCACGCTCCGAGCGGACTCGGCTCCGCCGAGTTCACAGACGTCGCCGTGGCGACGGTGTGCGTTTTGCGCTCCAGCCTCGGGTTGCCTGACGATGTCAACGGGATCCTCGTCTCGCCCGGCTCGGGGATGTTGATGACGGCGTGCTCATTCGGCTCCAACAAGTGGCCCCACTGGTCGTCGGGTCCCGATCAGATGGTGCTCCGGATATCAGCCGGCCGATATGGTGACGACAGAGCTGTCAAGTTATCCGACGAAGAGCTCGTCGAGACGCTGATCGGAGACCTGTCAGCCGCCTTGCGAAGACCCCTCGCCGCGACGCACTGGAGGCTGAGTCGTTGGCCGGGAGCATTCCCTTTCTATAAGGTAGGCCACCTCCGCTGGGTCCACATGGTCCAATCCAGTCTGGCTGGGACCTTCCCTCAAGTCGCCCTCGCAGGTTCGAGTTACAACGGAGCCGGGATCCCAGCCTGCATCGCATCAGGTCGCAGCGCCGCCCGTCAGGTCTCCGCGGTGTTGTCTACTACCTCCGCAACGCCGTAAGGCGCCGGGAACGTCTCGCCCCGGAACAGTCCTGAAGCCGGGCTCTCACCGCTAAGGCAGTGTTCGGCTATCACGACGGCGGCAGCCGTGTAACTGGTTCTTTCCCCTCCCGGGTAGCGGATGCACTCCGGGTGCACGCAGCCTGTCCAGTAGGACCCGTCCTCTTCACGCATGTGCCGGGTTGTCCTCAGAAGTTCCACCGCGCGACCCTTGAGTCCTACAGAGTCGAATGCTATCGCGCACTCTGCAGTCTCAGCTGCTGTAACCCAGGGCTGGTCGGCGACGCAGCGCACGCCGACATCAGCCATGACGAACTCCTCCGAACGACGGCTCAGACGGTCTCTGCCCGTCTGGCCGCTGAACGCTCCAGACAGGACCGGGTAGTACCAGTCCATCGCCCAGCGGTCCTTCGCTACAAAGGACTCTGGACTGGCGAGGACCGCGTGGGCCATTCGCTCGGCAGCAAGTTCCCACTCAGGACGGTCATAACCCAAGCAGCCGGCGACAGACGCAGCCGACTTCACACTGTGGTAGATCGACGACGTCGAGGTCAAAAGGGCCGTGGAGGCAATGTGACCGTCCGGATCAGCCGACCAGGCCACGGCTCCACTCGGCAACTGCATACCCAAGGCGAAAGTGATCGCACGGTCGACCACATTCCACATTCCCTCAAGGAAGTCGGCATCACCAGTGACAAGAAAATGCCACCACGCGCCGGTAGCAACGTAAGCAGTAACGTTTGGATCTCGGCGGGGATCTTCGATTCCGTCTGCGAGGTAGTACCGACACCATGCGCCGTCGTCGAGCTGGGTGGATCTCAGCCAGTCGAACGCTCGTAGTGACTCCTCGGTCCACCCGGCGACCGAAAGCGCCATTGCCGCCTCGACGTGGTTCCACGGATCTCCGTGGCCACCTTTGTACCAGGGTATCATTCCGTTTGGCAATTGAAGTGACGCTATCCACGCTGCCGTGGATTGCACCTCGACTGCAGCGAGAGTCGCGTGCCCCACCGGAGCGCGGAAGGGACCGGACCGTCCTGCGGGCCCTATGTCCGCAAATGCGCCGGAGGCACTGTAGGACTCGGAGGCGGGCATCAAGGCCGCTTCTCTAGGTATAAAACTAGGCTCTTTCCGATCAGCGGGTTCAACATCCGCTCAGGCAAGCGCGTGAAGGGAGTTCCCGAAACGATGTCCCATACCAAAACCTTATGGTAGGCGCGGACCAGCGGGTGCTGATCATCGTCGACCCCGACGAACGCCTTGAGCCACCAGTACGGCGAGTGCAAAGCGTGGGCGTGATGGCGGTTGAACAATCTCAGCTGCTCGTCCTCGAGCCTGGATACCAGTGCCGACTGCCTGTAGATGCGAATGTGACCACCCGGCTTGGAGTGATACTCATCTGATATCGCCCATGTAATAAGCTCTGGCCCCCAACGGGGTACGGTCACGGCCATGGTCCCGCCAGGCCTGAGAACCCGCGCCAACTCAGAAATAGCACTGCGGTCGTCAGGAATGTGCTCGAGGACTTCGGCGGCGATTATCCGATCGAAAGTGCTCGACGGGAACGGTAGCGCCAGAGCGTTCGACACCACCGCTGAGCCCGTGCCGCCGTTGATGGTCACAGCCGGATCCTCGGCTCGAAGCGAACGCATCATCCACAAGGCGTTGGACATCTCCGACATCTCGTAGTCGACCGCTGTAACAATCGCCCCGCGGCGCATCGCCTCATACGCGTGGCGGCCTCCACCGGCCCCGAGATCCAAGAGACGGTCTCCGGGCCTGACCCCGAGAGTTTCGTACCTGACCGTCAGCATCAGACTCCGGCAGGGGACGTAGATCTCAGGCCGGCGAAATGGTCTATCGTCCAGCGGTAATGCTCTGCGGTCGTGCGGGCGCAAGCCCCCCAAGTGAAGCGTTCGAGGACTCGCCGTCGGCCGTTCTCGCCAAGTCGGCTGGCGAGAACGGGGTCGGCCAACACCTTCCCGATCGCCGTCGCGAGCGCTCCCGGGTCTCCAGGCGCCACGAGTAGGCCACTCCCACCATCCTTGCCAACCACTTCGGGTAGAGCCCCACCGGTGGTAGCTACGAGCGCCGTTGCGCAAGACTGGGCTTCCACCGCCGGCAGCGAGAACCCCTCGTATAGAGACGGTACCACTGCCACCTCCGCTTGGGCATAAAGCTCGACCATTCTTTCGTCGCTTATCGAGGACTCGAAGCGCACAGCATCGCCCAGACCCAGACGCCTGATCGCCGCTGCCACTGGACTCTCGGAGCGAAGCTTGCCCACCACTACTAGGTGGGCTTGCGGGGTGTCAGATCGAACCTTCGCCAGCGCTTCGACCAACGGCAGAAGACCCTTGAAAGGCACGTCGGCACTCGCCGTGGTCATGATCCTCCCTGGGACCCGTGCGATCTCGGGGCGGGGGCGAAAGTGGGTGTGGTCGACGCCGATAGGGACAATCTCGAGTTGCTCGGGGGCGACACCGAACTGCTCCACTATATCGGCCTTGGATGAAGACGACACCGTGAGGATACGAGGGATCCTTCGTGCCACCTTCTTCTGCATTCCTATAAACCCGTACCAGCGGCGAAGCGCAATGCGCTTGCGGAGAGTGGCGGCGTGTTCGAGGTCGAGGGTCCTGTCGACGGTTACCGGGTGGTGGCAGGTCCCTAGGAGTGGGAGACCGTCTTCCATGACACCGAGGAGTCCCCGTCCAAAGGTTTGGTTGTCCTGAACTATGTCGAAGTCGGACTTGCGCTCCCTGAGAAGCTTTCGCACCCGCAAGCTGAACGTCAGCGGCTCCGGGAATCCCGCACTGCACATCAAGGCGAATTCGGCGACGTCTACCAGAGTCTTGAACTCTCTGGGCTTGGGGATCCGGAAAGGGTCCGGTTCCCGGTAGAGATCCAGGCTCGGCACCGCCACGAAGTCGACACCGTCGTCGAGCACCGGCCAAGGTTGTCCAGCGAAAACGGTAACGCTGTGACCCAGGCTCACGAGCTCACGAGCGAGATATCGGGTGTAAACCCCTTGCCCTCCCGAATGCGGGTTACCCCGGTACACAAGCAGCGCAACGCGCATGGAGGAATCGCCGGACATTCCCCAACAATCTTGCCGCTCAAGGACCTGCGGTCAAACCGGACACTTAACGCGTCTCTGCCTCCGCCTGAAGTCACTCCCTCAAGGGGTCCGCCTTTCTGTCTGCGCTAGGTGATCCGGTCAGCTTCTGCCAGCGCCGCGAAGCCAGTCGACGCGCCGCGGAGTCACCTCCGATGGCTGCCACGACCCACAGCAGCGCTGAGCCCACCACGAAGGGCTTGTCGCCCAGATCGACGAACCAAGTCCGGCCGTTGCGCAGTCCTACGGTCGCTCGTACTACTGCAGGGAGGCTGAGGGTGGTCCTGTGTTCCACGACGCCGTCAGGCCGCACAACCTCGGAATAGCCGGTCGGCGAAACCAGAACCAGCCAGCGGCCGGTCTCCACAGCCCTCAGCCTCGCCGCTGCAAGCTCTTGGCCAACGACCTGTGTTCCCCGGTACGACGCGTCGTCGGTGGGAACCACGAGGACCTGGCCGCCCGCTAGGACCCCGCTGCGAGCCCGCGCTCCGAAGAACACCTCGTAGGACACGAGGACCCCGAGGGGCGCCGCAGGTGTTCTCATGAACGCAGGGCTGTGGCCAGGGATTGCGTCGCGGGGCACGTCTGCGAGGTTGAAGTAGCGTGACAAGAAACCGCGACCAGGTATGTACTCTCCGAAGGGCACCAGATGGTTCTTCACGTATGTGGAGACCACCTGGCCTTTTGGGGACCAAGCGGCGACCTCGTTGAGATAGCGTGACGGCCCTAGGTTCTGCACGATCCCTACGATCACGGTCGCAGAAAGACGCCTAGCGAGGGCCGCCACCTGGGAGGCGTCGGCCCCGGTCTGAAAGGGGCTGTTGGCCTGTAACACCCCTTCAGGCCAGACAACGAGGTCCACCGGTCCTCTCAGGGAACTCGACGCACTCAGCTGGCGGTCGAAGACCACCTGAGGGTTGGTGTGTATTGCCCTCGTACCGAGCGGTCCGCCACCTTGGACTAAGGCCACGCTCAGCGCCCCTGGCTTGTCCCCCGCCCCACTAGGCGACAACCATCCAACTGCAGGGACTGCCGCACAAAGTACCGCCGCCAGCGCTAAGCCCGCCAGAGCGAGCACGCCCGCCCCTCGATCCTCGTCACCAGAGCAACCTGGCCTGCCCGCCTGGCTTGAGCGCTGTACTAGCGACCGGTGCACGACTGTCGCCGACTTGGCGGGCAGGCGCTGCCACACCGCCTTGGCCCCGTAAGCCACGACCACTCCGGCCAAGGCCGTTTCACCGCTCAAGAGCAGTCCACCTCCGATTCTCGCTGACCACTCAAGCGGCCCAGCCGCCTGCCCGAGCCCGAGGGCAGCGAGCGGGAAGCCGTGGAGTGGGAAACGGTCGCGTGCCCATTCAGCGAGTGTTACCGCCACGGGAAAGCCAACGGCCACATTCCAGTCAGTCCGGGCCGGCACGACGACCGTCGACAGGCAGGTGTAAGCAGCACATACGACGAGCAGTACCGCAAAGCCGTAGCCGCTGAACTGGACGGTCCACGCTATGCCTATGCCGTATTGCGCCAAACCCCACCCGGCGCCTATGGCGACCCGCGTGGCGACAGGTGCCGACGTCAGGCCGCCTGCTATCAGGGCCAGGCCGAGCCACCCAAGTGGCCACCAGCCAAACGGGGGCAGGGACAGGGCGATCAACGCTCCCGCAGAGGCCCCCAACGCCAGCGAAGCGATCGGCCGTCTCGCGAGAGCAGCATCAGTCGCTCGAAAAGCTTGCATGGACACTTTTAGCACCTGGGAAGATCCCCCAATCAAGCACGGAGGCTGTCAGCGACACCTAGCATCGGTAGTTCATGCTGAGCGTTGTCATGCCCTGTCACAACGAAGAGGGCTATCTCGAAGCTGCCGTCGGCGGTGTCGTAGACGGCCTGAGAACTAGAGGAGGCGCTTTCGAGGTGATACTCGTCGAGAACGGCTCAAGCGATTCGACTCTTAGTCTCGCCAAGCAACTGTCGAACTGCTACCCAGAGATCCGATCTGAGTCGCTGCCATACCCAGACTATGGGGCTGCTCTCAAGGCGGGCTTCGAACGAGCTCAAGGTGACATAGTCGCCAATTTCGACGTGGATCTAGTCGACATGGACTTCCTCGACAAGGCCTTGGCGCTCATGGCCGACCCGTCGGTCGCGGCCGTGGTCGGTTCCAAACGGGCCGAGGGGGCAGCTGACAGGCGCTCTTCGGGACGACGCTTCGTGACCGGAGTGTTCTCCGTGACCCTTCGCCACGGTTTCGGCCTTTCGGTCTCGGACACCCACGGGCTCAAGACCCTGAGGCGGCAACTGCTAGCTCCTGCGGTAGCAGCGTCGCGATTCGGCAAGGACATCTTCGATACGGAGCTTCTGATCAGAGCAGAACGGGCCGGACTCCAGATAGCCGAAATACCAGTGTCCGTAGACGAGGTCCGCCCCGCCCGGACTCCGATAGCAAGGCGCATCCCGAGGACGCTTGCCGGTCTCGCAGCCCTGCGGATCGCCTTGTGGCGCGAAGCGCTGACTTCAAAATCGCGGCGTTCCCGATCCCGACCCGAGAGAGGAATCTCCCAGAGCTGAGCCCTTCTCGGCGTAACCGCTGGGCGTGCCGTTACGTTCGAGGACTCTCAGGCTTCCCTCTGACAGGTCGTCCCGGGTGGACCACAACCCAGACTGCACAGCATGGCAGAAAATCTCGTAGGGAGGGCGACCGCCGTCGGCCGGATCCGGGAACACGTCGTGTATAGCCATGAGGGCTCCCCCGGCCACGTAGCGTGACCAACCCCGATAGTCCGCCCAGGCTACTGCCTCACCGTGCCCGCCGTCGATGAACAGCAAGGACAGCGGGGTAGCCCACGCGGAAGCTATGCGAGCTGATTCGCCTACCACAAGCACGACCGTTCCTTCCAGGCCGGCTCTCTCAACCGCCCTGCGAGCTTCGGGAAGGGTGTCCATCCTCCCGGTCACGGGGTCCACAAGACCGGGATCGTGGTGCTCCCAGCCGGACTGGTTCTCCTCTGAACCTCTGTGGTGATCGACGCTATACAGCACCACCGAATGTTGGCGGGCTGCGAACCCCAGGTAGAGGGCGGACTTGGCGCAGTAAGTTCCGATTTCGAGCATCGGGCCGAGACCACTGCGAGCAGCCCGCAAGCCTACTTCGTGGAGGGCTTCACCCTCGGAGTCGGGCATGAAGCCCTTTTGCGAGCGAGCCAACTCCATCTCATCCGGCCACCTCACCACGACACCTCGTCGCAAAGTGAGCCTGAGCGCCTCAAAGCCGGCCCGTGGGACCCCGCCCTGCAGGCAACTGGCCTGCCGCTGTCAGGCAACCTCTACCGGGCTGCTGACACCGCTGCGCTCGCCGGCGGCTTCGGTCGGGTGCTTAACGTGAGGCACGAACATCAGCCGGTTGAAAACCACGAATTTGCCAACCCACAGAACCCCAAACGCACCGAAGTAAACCGCTCCGATGAGCAGAGTTCGAGTTGCATGCTCGAGATCGTGGTGCTTGGCGAAACTGTCCGCAATGGCGACGGCCACGGTAGAGAAAGCCCATCCGAGCACTGCCAAGGCCCAGAAGGGGATGACCTCTTTCCACAGGTGGCTCTTTCCGTCCTTACCCCACGCCCATTTACGGTTTAGTTGATAACTGGGGATAGTGGCGATCGTGGTCGAAAGCGTGCTCGCCAGTATGACCCCCATATTGAGCGCCCCGACGAAGAAGAGAATGCACGCATTGCTAACGATCACTGCGACTACCGAGGTCATCGAGTAGCGGAACAACTTCTGGCCTAGAGGCGTCTCTAGCTTCTTCCTAGCGAAGCTGACAACGGTTAACACCCTCCAATCCTATCGCTGCTCGTCACTTCGGTCCGGGCAGGTCCGTCCGGCAGCGTCAGCGAACCCGAGTTCAGCGACCACATCGCGATCAGGGCATGATGGGAGGGTGTCAGAACCCCTAGACGATCTGGTGTCCCTACTCGACCTCGAACAGTTGGAAGTGGACATCTACAGAGGTTTCAGCCCCCCTGAGCACCATCTTCGCGTCTTCGGTGGCCAGGTTGCCGCGCAGTCGCTCGTCGCTGCCGGACGGACCGTGGCAGACGGACGCGGCGTCGAACGGCCAGTGCATTCCCTGCACGCCTACTTTCTGCGCCCAGGCGACCCGCGCATCCCGATCCTGTACCAGGTGGACCGAATACGCGACGGAAAGTCCTTCACCACCCGGCGGGTAGCTGCGATACAGCGGGGGGAACCCGTGTTTCACCTTTCGGCCTCGTTCCACTCCCCCGAAGTGGGCGTCTCCCACCAAGAGCAGATGCCCTCCGTGCCCGACCCTGAAACCCTCCCGACGTGGGAAGAGGCGATGGCCCCCTACCGGGATCAGCTTGGAGACTGGTTCGACCGTCCGAGGCCTATGGACGTCCGTCACGTCGGAACGCCGCTGCGGACGTCACCTGTCGAAACCACGCCGCGACCTCCGACTCACCGAGTTTGGTTCCGCGCAGACGGAACACTTCCCGACGACCCGCTGACGCACGCTTGCCTCGCCGCGTACGCAAGCGACATGACATTGCTCGACACGGTGATGATGCCACACGGCCTGATTTGGACCGAAGGTCTCCAGGTGAGCCTGGACCATGCAATGTGGTTTCACCGGCCGTTTCGGGCGGACGAGTGGCTCCTATATGATCAGCACAGCCCGACGGCCGCCGGGGCTCGAGGCCTGGCGACCGGGACGATCTTCACTCGGGACGGGGCGCTGGCCGTGTCCGTAGTTCAAGAGGGTCTTCTCCGCACTCGCCACCGCGAAGCCGAGCACTGAGCGCCACCTCCCTAGCCGTAGCGCTAAGGGCAGCGGCGCAACACAAACCGGCCGCTGCCCGGTGAAACCGTCCCGCTTAGCGCTGGGCGATCGGTACGTAGTCGCGGGGTTCCGCCCCTGACCAAAGCTGGCGGGGACGGTAGATCTTTGCGTCCTGCTCGATCAGCTCCTGCCAGTGGGTCAGCCACCCGGCTACACGGGGGATCGCGAAGAGCACGGTGAACATCTCCGTCGGGAATCCCATCGCTTGGTAGATGAGGCCGGAGTAGAAATCCACGTTCGGGTACAGCTTGCGGGAAATGAAGTACTCGTCGGAGAGCGCGACCTCCTCCAACTTGAGGGCTATATCCAAAAGAGGGTTCTTACCCGTGACGCTGAACACCGAGTCTGCCGTTTTCTTGATGATCTTCGCCCGGGGGTCGTAGTTCTTGTACACGCGATGTCCGAAACCCTGCAGCTTCCCGTGACCGGCCTTGACCGAGTCGATGAACGCCTGGACGTTGTCGATCGAGCCGATCTCGGTGAGCATCTTGAGCACCGCTTCGTTGGCGCCCCCATGGCGGGGACCGTAGAGGGCTGCGGCAGCGGCGGCGGAGGCAACGTAGGGATCGGCGTGCGACGACCCCACTGTGCGCATCGCAAGCGTCCCGCAGTTCTGCTCGTGGTCGGCGTGGAGGATGAAAAGGACGTCAAGGGCACGGGCCAGGATGGGGTCCGGCTCATAGTGCGGCTCGGCCACCTTCCACATCATCGCCAGGAAGTTCTCGGTGAAACTGAGCGAGTTGTCCGGGAAGACGAACGGCATCCCTCGGCTGTAACGGTAGGAGGCTGCCGCGAGAGTCGGCACCTTGGCGATCAAGCGGACTATCTGGCGGGCCCGTACGGCCGGGTCTGAGATCTGCTTCGCCTCGGGGTAGAAGGTGGACAGTGCTGCTATGCCCGATACGAGCATCCCCATGGGATGGGCGTCATAGTGAAAGCTGTCCACGAAGCGTTTGCGGAAATTTTCGTGTATGTAGGTGTGATGACGGATGTCGTCGCTCCACACGTCGAGCTGCTGGGAGTCGGGAAGCTCGCCGTGTATGAGAAGGTAGGCGACTTCGAGGTACGTGGAGGACTCTGCGATCTGCTCGATGGGGTATCCCCGATACCTCAGTATCCCAGCATCTCCATCAAGGTAGGTGATGGTGCTCGAAGCAAGAGCTGTAGTCATAAAGGCGGGGTCGTAGAACCAGATGCCGGGCAGGAGCTTACGAAACTCGTCTGCCGACACCCCCCCGTCGGTTAAAGGTATCTCTACTACCTCGCCTGTCCGGTTGTCGGTGACGGTAATGGATTCGGCCACTGCTCCCCCTATCGGAGAAAGGAACTCTTTTCCTGCGCATGCTACCCGCGGATCGGCCCGCGGCGCCCATCGGACTTCGAATCCCTCACCTCAGACGACGAGCGCTCCCGACGAATCTCGTGCGAAGATGTTCGAGATGCCAACCGACGACATTCCATCAGCGCCGAGAGCAACCCCGGGCCCAGACCTCGACGCCATCCGCCGGGGCATCGACGAGGTCGATCGCCGCCTCGTCTTCTTGCTCGCCGAACGAGCCCGGCTCGTCGGGCAGGTAGTCCACTACAAGCGAGCGCGGCACATGGCGGTGGTCGACCGAGCGCGAGAAGAGCGCATGCTCGACCGTATCGGCGGCCTCGCCGAGGAAGCGGGGATCGACCCGAGAGTCGCCAGGCAGGTCCTGCGCACGATCATCGACGGGTTTACCCTCCTCGAAGTCGAAGAGCTCGGTCCGGACTTCGGCTCGGCGCACGATGGAT
Source organism: Actinomycetes bacterium (assembly GCA_021808665.1). The sequence goes on along the minus strand of JAKBBA010000007.1, from coordinate 44,021 downwards.
CGGGACCGGTTTCGAACCTAGTCGATCAGAACTACAGGGAGTAGCGGTAGACGTTCGTCTCCCTCAGGCTGAAACCCAACCGGCGATATAGCCTGTTTGCCGCCTCCCGGGATGGCCTCGAAGTGAGTTCGACGGTTCGCGCCCCACGCTGCGAAGCGATCCTTAGAGCCTCCCGGGTTAGCGCCTCCCCACAACCTCTACCTCGTACGGCTTCGTCGGCTATGACGTCCTCGATCCAAGCTCGCACGCCTGTAGGTATCCGAAACAACGCCAGCGTCAAGGTTCCCACTATCGGACCCGCTGTTCCGTCGCGCGCTATCAGGAGAATCGTCGCAGCGGACCCGACTATCTCCGCAAGCTCATCTGCGCTCGGAGGCGGGGAGCTCGACGACAGGAACGGCAGAAGGTGACCGATGGCTCCAACGAGCTCATCGGTGACCGAGGTGGCCTCTTCGATCACGAACACCACCCGACGATAGCCTTCGTCGATGGCGACCGACCGCCGCTGGCCCTAGCGGCGGTAAAGGACCATGCCCTTGGGGCCGGGCACGAAACCGGCGCCTAAGAGCGGAGCTTCTAAGCCTTCAGGGTATCGACTAAGGACTAGGCGAGGCCAGCGTCCCTCTCCGACCGCGCCGGCGAGTGTCCTGCAGACCGCCACCTCCCACGACCCGTCGAGGTCCGCTAGCGCCGTCAGCCCTCCGAGACCCCGCTCGATGTATGCGCATCCTCGGCCGTCGACGAGGACCACGTACGCGCCGACGGCACGGCTTGGCCCTTTCACCGGCCACGGCAGAGCGGAACCGTATGGATTGGCCGGGTCCGTTGCTGCAAGCAGATGAACCCGGTGGCCTTCGCCCACTTGGCGTGACGATGCGTCGCGCACCTCGGAACGCAAACGGTCGACGGCACCGGGCAAGGCGAACTGTGCGGCTCCCAGCCCCGCCACGAAGTAGCCGCGCCGGACCCTTCCGGCCTCTTCGAGGCTTCGAAGAACCTGGTAGATAGACGTAAAGCCGCCCGGCAAAGCCTCAGATCGCACCGCGTCCCGGGTGAGGACACCGTAACGCTCCATGAGGACCGACACCGCAACAAAGGCCGCACTCGTAGCTGCCGGCGACGCGGGCACACCCTGTGGTGGACCTAGCTCGCGATCCACGAGCGACCAACGGCCTTGGAGTGCCGCCGGCACGGCTGCGCGCGGTGCTGCCGGCCGATACCCTAAGTGACGTCGCGACGAGGCGGCCGAGCCCGCTTCGAGTAGCTTCGAGGACGGCCGGCCGCGGCGCGCCGCCCGTTGACTTCGCGTAGCGGCTCGAAGCGCAGCGAAGCTGTCAGAGGTGACCTCCCCCGCCCATGCAAGGTCCCAGACGGCGACGGTGAGCTCCCGGTCAGTCAACCCCGGAACGACCAGGTCGCGGTAAAAGCACGCTCCTCTCAGGCGGAGGGTCTCCCTGATGTGCTCGTGGACGTCACCGTCGAAGTCAGCGGCCCTAGCTCCTGTGTGTCCAAAGCGGGGCAGCAGAATCTCCGCCTGGTCCCTTCTGGCCAGCACTACCCGTCCGTCGGAGGCACCCAGAGACCCGGCGCCCACCCACATCACCTCTCCAGCGGCTACTAACTCGTCGAGAAGCTGCCCCTGGTATCCCCTAACCCGCTGTTCGAGCACGTCGGCTTCGAGATGGGAAACAGCCAAGGGTAGGGCTTCAAGCTGTCCTATCACCTCCAAGAGTCGGTCAGCCCCGCCCCGCTCGGCTTTCTCACCGAAGGCTGCAGCCCCGTGCCAGACCGGAAGGAAACCTGCAAGGGCAGCCGCGTCGACCGGCTCGACCTCCTTGCGCAGAGCCGCAAGGCACCGGCGGCGGGCGACGCGCAGCACCTCTGCGTCGCAGAACTCGTGCCCGCCCACTCCACCTGGCCGGAAGCCTCCTTTGAGCACCTTTCCACTGCTAACTAGGAAGCCCAGAGTCGCCGACATCTCGACTGGGCTGACGCCGAAGCGCTCGGCGGGCTGGCCGACGTCGAAAGGGCCGTGGGTTCGGGCCCATCGTCGGACCAGCTGGATCAGGGCGTCCGGAACCGGTTCCAGGAGGACATCGGGGAGCCCCGGCGCCAGCACCGCTCCGACGCCATCTCGGTAACGGGCGGCATCCTCGACCGAAATTAGCCTCTGCTCGCCCCCGACGCGCACCACTACGGCCCGGCGAGCGTCGACAAGCCCATCCCAGGCTTGCCTGGCCAACCCGACTGAGCTACAGCGCTGCTCCAGCTCCCCGGCTGACAGGTCACCGATCCGACGAAGCATGTCGGCCACCCCTTCGAGGCTGGTCACGCGGCGATCATCCCGTCGGAACTGCATCTCGTCCTCAAGATCGTCGAGCACGTCAGTATCCAGGAGATCCCTCAGCTCGTCAGATCCGAGCAGCTCCGAAAGCATCCTGCGGTCCAACGTGAGAGCCTGCGCCCGACGCTCGGCGATGGGAGCGTCGCCTTCGTACATGAACTGAGCAATGAACGACATGACAAGGCCGCTTGCGAAAGGTGACGGATCGACGAGCTCAACCTCGTCTATCTTCACTCTCCTTGAGCGCACGTCCTTTAGAAGGCCCTCCAAGGCTGGAAGGTCGAAGACGTCCTGGAGACACTCGCGGTAAGTTTCGAGCAGGACCGGGAACGAGCCGTGACGTGTCGCCACCCCGAGCAGGTCCGCTGCACGCTGACGTAGCTGCCACAGCGGCGTGCGACTGCCCGGCCTGCGACGGGGAAGCAGTAGCGACCGGGCGGCGTTCTCACGGAAACGGCCTGCGAACAGCGAAGAGCCGCCCGTCGCAGCTACCACAAGCTCGTCCAAGCTGTCCGGGTCGAGCAGCAGTTCACTGAGCGACGGGGGTGCTTCCGCCTCGGCGAACCGGATCATGATCCCGTCGTCGCTCCACAACGCCTGGCACGACATCCCGAAGCGCCGCTCGAGCTGAGCTTCGACGCCCAGTGCCCAAGGGGCGTGGACTCTGGCTCCGAACGGAGAGAGGATCGCCACCCTCCAGTCGCCCAACTCGTCGCGAAAGCGTTCCACCACGATCTGGCGGTCGGAGGCTACTAGACCTCCAGTGGCTTCGCGCTCCTCGTCCACGTAACGGCGAAGGTTGCCGAGCGCCCGCTCGTCAAGGCCGCACGATGCCACCAGGTCTTCGTCAGAGCGATCCCGGAGCGTACGGGTGAACTCTCCGATCGCAACCCCCAGCTCGTAGGGTCTTGCCGGAGTGTCGCCGTGCCAGAAGGGCATCTTGCCGGGCATCCCGGGAGCCGGTTCGACTACGACACGATCCCGGGTGATGTCGAGGATCCGCCAGGTCGTGGCGCCAAGGAGGAACGTCTCGCCAACCCGGGACTCGTAGACCATCTCCTCGTCGAGCTCGCCGACCCGGCCGCCCCCTGGGGTGAACACCCCGTAGAGTCCCCGGTCGGGGATGGTGCCGCCGGAGGTCACTGCCAGCATCTGCGTTCCCGGGCGAGCTTCGAGGGTCGACGCGGTCCTGTCCCAGTTCAGACGAGGCCTCAGATCTGCGTACTCGTCGGTCGGGTAGCGACCGCTCAGCATGTCGAGCACCCCGTACAGAGCGTCATCGGGTAGCTCCACGAAGGAGTAAGCCCGTCTAACCATGGCTGCGATCCGGTCGACCGCTACCGGCTCGTTGGCTGCGGCGACCTCAGCGACGATCTGCTGCGCGAGCACGTCGAGAGGGTTCCGGATAACCTTCGTGTGCTCGACCGCCCCTGCGTGCATCCGTTCGACGACTGCTGCTGCAACAAGCAGGTCGTGGCGGTACTTCGGGAAGATCCTGCCCTTGGATGGCTCTCCTACTCTGTGACCAGCGCGCCCTATCCTCTGGAGTCCTGACGACACAGACGAAGGCGACTCGACTTGGACGACCAGGTCGACAGATCCCATGTCGATTCCGAGCTCCAGGCTCGAGGTGGCTACCAGAGCCGGTAGGGTTCCAGCCTTTAGGGCGTTTTCGATCTCGAGTCGCTGCTCGCGAGCTATCGAACCGTGATGGGCCCGCACCAGGTCGCTGGGTGCTCCCTGACCCATGAAAGTTGACGCGCTGGTTGTCCACGTCATGTCCTCGCTGGCCATCTCGTTCAGGCGCGCCGCCAAACGTTCGGCGAGGCGCCGCGAGTTGACGAACACCAGGGTGGAACGATGCTGGCGGATCAAGTTGAGCAGCTCAGGGTACACGGCGGGCCAGATAGATCCGACAGCCGGTGTTGGGGAACTTTGTGAGTCGGGCTCGCCCGTAGTGATGGCAGGCCCACCGAGGCGATCTCCGGCAGGTCGGGCCAGGTCCCCCATGTCGTCAACTGGCACGACGATCTTAAGCTCCATGGCCTTGCGAACCCCGGCGTCAACTACGCTCACAGGCCTTGGAGCGCCGCTCACGTGACCGCCCAAGAATCGGGCGAGCTCGTCCAGGGGCCTCTGGGTCGCCGAAAGCCCGATTCGCTGAGGAGGCTGGTCGGCTAGGTCCTCCAACCGCTCCAGCGACAAGGCGAGGTGCACGCCACGCTTCGTGCCGGCGACCGCGTGAATCTCGTCGACTATCACGTGCTGCACGCTTTTTAGAATGTGCCTAGCGGACGAGGTGAGCAGCAGATAGAGCGACTCAGGAGTCGTGATAAGAATGTCCGGCGGTCGTCGCGCCATCTCGCGACGCTCCTGCGGGCTGGTATCCCCGCTGCGGATCCCGACCCGAACCTCGGGAAGGGTGACACCAGCCCGGGCTGCTTGAATGGTTATGCCGGCAAGCGGAGCGCGCAAGTTGCGCGCCACGTCATAAGCCAGAGCTTTGAGTGGACTGACATAAAGGACACGGCAACCGGCGCCACCCGGCGTAGTGAAAATCCGATCCAGCGCCCACAGGAAAGCCGCCAGGGTCTTGCCGGAGCCGGTCGGGGCGAGAATCAAAGTGTGATCCCCTTTGGCGATCGACTCCCAGCCGCGCGTTTGTGCCTCGGTCGGGCCCTCGAAGGCGGCCTGGAACCATGACTTGGTCGGCTGGGAGAAATCCACGCCTCCAGAGGCTACGGCCAAGGCGGGACCAAGGTGCACGGGGTCTCGCGATTTGGCTCCGATGGCGGGTATGGTCAATGGGTGCAGTCACTGCGCTGGGAACAGGAGATGACCCTGCGGCGGCCGATCCTCGTCGTCGCCTTCGAGGGATGGAACGACGCCGGCGAGGCGGCTTCGCTCGCCGCGTCCTACCTCGCCAGAGCCTGGCGGGCCGAGCCGGTCGCGACTATCGACGCCGAGGAATTCTACGACTTCACCTCGACCAGGCCCGAAGTGGCCGTCGGAGAGAACTCTGCCCGGGAGATTGTCTGGCCCGACACCGAGATCCTCGGGGCTCGCATCCCAGGCTCCAACCACGACCTGGTAATAGTCCGAGGAGTCGAACCCCAGCTTCGCTGGAAGACCTTCGCTGCCCTAGTCGTGGAGGCTGCCGTGCACCTAGGGGCTGAGATGGCCGTAACCCTCGGGGCCTTGCTGGCCGACGTCGCCCATAGCGCCCCAGCGCGCGTCTCGGGAGCTTCGGACGACCGGGAGCTTGCAGAGCGGCTCTGCTTGGTCCGTCCGCGCTACGAGGGACCTACCGGGATCATCGGAGTCCTCAGCGCCGCTTTCAGCGGGAGCGGGATACCCACGGCTTCGTTGTGGGCTGCCGTGCCCCACTACGTGCACCAGCTTACCTCGCCGAAGGCTGCCCTCGCCCTGGTAGAACGTTCCAGTGGTCTGCTCGGAGCACCGGTAGACGCCCACGAATTGCGGGTCGCCGCCCGCGACTACGAGCGGCGTGTCGACGAGCGCATCGCAGACGACGCCGAGGCAGCCGCGTACGTGGCGGCCCTCGAAAATCAGGGTGACACTGACTGGGGCGACGTTTCTGAGGAGGAGAGCCTGCACCTAGAGGACTCCCACAGCCTCGCCGCCGAGGTGGAACAGTTCCTAGAAGATCACCGAAGCACCGACTGAGCCGAGCCGTCGAACTCAGGATGGCATCACCACGGCATCCCTCGCCAGGGCCGGGTGTGCCAAGGTGCGTCCGCTGATGATGCCGTCAGTCCTTCAGCCGGCTACTTCGGGTTCGTAACCGTAGAAAATGTCAGCCTGGCGGAGAACCCAAGCGAAGCGAGCCACGCCGTCCACAACTTCGGTCGCCACGTATTCGCTAGCTGACCCTGCCAGGTCGTGCGCCCTCTTGGTCAGACATGCGACGAAGCCTTCCCATTCGCCATGCCCCAAAGCACAAAGCGCCCAAAACCCGCTACCCCGGCTCGCCTTCACTACTCTTGACAGCAAATCCTGGGGTAGGCGACCATTCCTCGGGGACGGAAGCCCTCCGATAATCGGCACGTCGGTGACGCCAAAACGCGCTGGATCACGCTCTAGCGCCATATGAGCCACGTAGGTCCTGCCTACCAAGGCGACGCCGATCACCGGAGTCAGGCTCGCCACCGGCCGGGCCAGCCGGTCCATGTAATCAACTCCCAGCACGCTAGACAACGGACTCAGTGAGACGAGCGTATTCATTGCCTCGTCGACCTCCGCGTCGAGGGCCTTAGCGGTACGGCCAGCCTCCCCGAGCGCGGTAAGCACCGACTTGAGCTCGCCAGAGCCTAGGCGTGACGCTGCCGGACGAACCCCGAAGGACTGGCGGAGCAGGTGTTCAACTCCTCCACGCGCTGGGACGGGGCCGGTCAAAAGCCACCTCGCAGGGCAGTCCTCTGATCGCGTCGAAAGCCAGACGCACCCAGCGGCCTCCCCCCGCTAAGGGGGAAGGCAACTCGTCCTCGGAGAACCACCCGACGTCAGTGGTCTCCAGAGGGTGACGCCTGAGAGATCCACCTACAGCCCTGCAGTGAAACACCAACGAGTAGAACGGCAGTCCGGTAGCTCCGAGTCTCAATCCGTCGAACACCGCGACGATCCTCAGAGGCTCAGCGCGAATTCCCGACTCTTCCTCAACCTCTTTAACCACTACTTCCGCCGGCGAATAGCCGACGTCCGCCCAACCGGTCGGGTACAACCAGACCCCCGAGTCCGCTCGCTGGATTAAAAGGAGCTTTCCGTCGTCGTCGCCGACGAGCGCCCCCACCGTTACCTTGGGTGTTACGTACCCCGCCACGCCTGTACCGACGCTGTCCAACCAGCCGGCTACAACCTCGGAGGGATTGAAGCGTCCCTCGTCGGAGCCAGAGGCGACGCGTATGTCGGCTGCGATCTTGAGGACCTCCTCGAAACGCTCACGCTCGTAGAGGCTCTCGGTAAAAGCCAGTCCTGTCCGTGCGATACCGGCCAAAGACTCGCTCCAGCGGACCAAGTCCACGTCGCTGACCGGGCGCTCGGGCATCGCCTGTGAGGCTACTACCAAAGCGCCGTGTCAGAATACCCGTGTGGCAATTAAGGAGAACTGCCGTCACTACCTCGGTCGAAGCACACCGAGCGGGGACTTGGTGCAGCGATGTCGCCTCTCGGTCAACAGCGAAGGTCCCTTCGACTGCCCCGATGGTTGCCTTTTCGAGGAGGCACGCCTCGTATCCGACGCCGGATGGGCTCGGGGGCCCACCACTAGGATGGCCAACACTGCAGACGGCCTTGCTGGCCTGCCACCCCCACCGAAACGGCGCAAGGGGCGCAAGGGCAGGTGAACTATGTCCTTTTTCCAAGCTTTCTCGAAGGATTCTCCCAGGTTGGCTATCGACACTGAGGTGATATGGACAGCGTCCAATCCCCCCTTGACGTAGGGTCACAGGCGCCCGTCACCTCGGCGTCAAAGCCCCGGGTTCTCGTCGTGGACGACGAGGCTCACATAACCGAACTGCTGTCTATGGCGCTCAGCTACAACGGATTCGCTGTCGAGCAGGCCTCCTCGGGAACATCCGCCATCGAGTCCCTGAGGGATAGAGTGCCCGACCTAGTCGTACTGGACGTGATGCTTCCCGATCTCGGAGGCTTCGAGGTAGCAAGGCGCCTTCGAAGCAGTGAAGGACCTGCAAAAGACGTTCCGATCATCTTCTTGACAGCGCGCGACAGCACCCAGGACAAAGTGGAAGGCCTGCGCCTGGGCAGTGACGACTACGTGACAAAGCCCTTCAGCGTCGAGGAACTCGTCGAGCGGGTTCGGGCGGTCCTGCGCCGCTCCGGCGACACTTCTGATAGCCCGCGACGGCTGGCCTTCTCCGACCTCGAAATCGACGAGGATACGAGGGACGTCTGGAGATCCGGGAGGCTGATCGAGCTGACCCCGACCGAGTTCAGGCTGCTGCACCTGCTGATGACGAACGCTCGGAAGGTCGTCACCCGCGAGCAGATCCTCGAAGAGGTCTGGCAGTACACCTTCAGCTCTAGCACCAGCGTCCTCGACACATATATCAGCTACCTCCGATCGAAGATAGACGCAGAAGGACCGCCTCTCATTCACACGATCAGGGGGGTTGGATACAGCTTGAGGTTGCCTCGAAGTTGACTCTCAGGTCGAGGCTTGTAGCCGCCCTCGTGATTCTCGTCGTCTTGGCTCAAAGCGCGTTCGTGGCCGCAACTTACATCGCGTACAGCCGGTCCCGTTACCAGTTGCTTGACAGCGAACTACGAAGCTCGGTCAGCGTCGTGAGCGCCTACTTGGACACGGCCGCTGGGATCTCCACTCCGGCGGGCCTCCCCGCTGGCCCACATTTCGGACCTCCGGTGGGCGACGGACCCGACGGCAGCGAACGCTCCGGCGCTCCCGCTGGGGGCACTGCGGACATAACTACACCTACGGCGGCTACGGGCAGCGCAAACGCCGGCTTTTGGCTGTCAGCGCCGACTACAGCTGTCGGCCCACACTCCAGCGACTTCGCAGGAGCCGCCACCCAAAGCGGGCAGCCAGCGGTTCCCTCGGCGACCTTTCCGCCCGGCTCCTACGCAGAGCTGATAGCCCCTGGGGGTACCGTCGTTGCCCAGGGTTCTTACGAGAGCGGCACCTCGCGGCCCGCCCTCCCCGCCGAGGTTGCAGCAGCCGGGCCACAAACCCGTCTGCTCACGGTGGGATCCACGAGAGGGTCGACCCGCTTCCGAGTGATCATCACCAGAAGCGCAAGCGGCTTCACGACCGTATTGGCGACGCCGACAACCCAGGTGACGGATTCGCTCGACCACCTTCTCGTGATCGAAGCGACAGCGATCGCCGCTCTGGTGTTGGTCGTCTCGGTCGGGACGTGGCTTGTGATGAGGCGGGGGCTACGACCGTTGGAGAGGATGGCTGCTACCGCAGGCCAGATCTCCGCCGGAGACTTCCGGCTCAGAGTCGACCCTGGGGACTCGGCCAGCGAGGTCGGGGAGCTGGGCAGCGCTCTCAACAGAATGCTCGACGGTATAGAAGCGGCGTTCGCGGAGCGCGAAGCCACCGAGATCCGGCTTCGCCAGTTCCTCGCCGACGCCTCGCACGAGCTGCGCACTCCACTCACGTCGATACAAGGATTCGCCGAGCTGTTCAGGTTGAACGGTGAACAAGCCAGGGTAGATCTGCCAACGATCCTACGCCGGATCGAGCAGGAGTCCGCCCGGATGAAGGTGCTCGTCGAGAGCCTCCTTCTGCTAGCCCGCTTGGATCAGAACCCCGCAGTAGACATGCGGCCCACCGACCTCAGCGTCTTAGCCGCCGACGCGTGCACTGACGCTGTCGCCGTCGACCATTCCCGGCCGGTCATCCTGGACGCCCCCCAACCTGTCGAGGTACTGGGGGACCCAGCGCACCTGCGCCAAGCTTTGTCCAACCTGCTTTCCAACGCGCTTCGCCACACTCCTCCCGGCACACCGATCGAGGTTGCATGCACCCGACAAGGCCACCTAGCGGTCGTATCGGTTCGTGACCATGGCCAAGGGCTCGACGTCGACGCCCTCTCTCATGCGTTCGACCGCTTCTGGCAAGGAGACAAAGCCCGAGTGGGTGCTGGGTCGGGTCTCGGCCTGTCGATCGTGGCAGCCATAGCGGGCGAGCACGCAGGCAAGGCCGAGGCGTCCAACGCCGTCGGTGGAGGAGCCATCTTCACGATCACCCTTCCCGCTCTAGGGCCAAAACTGACGGAACCTTTGGTTTCGGGGTCTCCGGGAGCTCGAAGGTGAGCCCACCGACATCGGCGGACCGGAGCCATGTCAGAAAAAGTGGCCGGCCGTTGTCAGCTTTCCAAGGGGTGCTCAAGGCGGTCGACGTCGACCCCGATTTGCGCCATCCATTCGATGGCGCGGACGACCTGGTCGGGATCACCGTCAAGCTCGCAGACAATCCATCCGACGTCGTCGCTCACGTCGGCTCTGCGAATGTTTGCCAGGACCGCAAAGTCGCGTGCGAGCTCCCCGATCACGGGCCGCGGAACCAAGTCCGGCGGGAAGGTGAGTCGAACACGCGGCGGCGACTGGGTCATGTTTTGGGGAGCCCTTCGTTAAGGTTGCCTGACCTTAGGCCTGCAAGGTCAAGGGTAGCGTAGCGGTACCCGGCGCCTGTCACCGCTGACACGACATCGGCGCGACGGCGCAGCGCCGTGTCCAGCTCGCCGAGAGGAAGCTCGATCCTGGCGAGTTCCCCGTAGTGGCGGACTCTCAGCTCCTTAAACCCGAGCGCTGCCAGGGCGGCTTCGGCCGCTGCCACCTGCCCGAGCACTCCGATCGTGACCGGCGTACCGTAGGGCAGCCGCGAAGCGAGACACGCTGCGGCCGGCTTGTCCCAGACGTCCAATCCCACGTAGTGTGCCGTCGCTCGAACCGCCTGCTTGGTCATACCCGCTTCGACTAGTGGGAACACCGCCCCTCGCTCACGCGCCGCTACCTGGCCTGGCCGGTGATCCGACAGGTCGTCGACGTTGACGCCGAGAGCTATAACGGCGTCCCGGGCCCGAGCAAGAGGTTGGAGCCCGTCCATCAGAGAACTCTTGCAGTGGTAGCAGCGGTCGGCGCCGTTGGCCACGTAGCTCGCTACGGAAAGCTCGCCGGTGTGGACCCGCTCCCAAGGCATGCCCCATTGGCCCACGAACTCCTCGCACGCGGCAAGCTCCCCCGGCGCCAGGGAAGCCGAGACCGCTGTGGCGAGAAGGACCCGGTCAGAACCGAGAGTGTCGTTGGCCGCCCAAGCCAGCAACGCCGAGTCGACGCCGCCGCTGAAAGCCACCACCACCGAGCTCAGCCGTCGCAACTCGGTGCGCAGGCGTCCCAACCATTGCTCGACATCTCCGTTGCGATCCTCACCTGGCTCGGTGTTCAGCGCGCGCGAGGGTGTTTCGTGCCCGGTCCTAGATGTCACGTGTCGGCCTCGATGCTCATATCTCACCTCGACAGTAACTCACCGTCATCTCCGCCATTTGACTGACGCGATCATGCTAAATCGTCGACTCTGAGTCTTATCCGCTTGTTTCCCTTACCCTTGGACTCGGTCTTGACGACGACCACTCGGCCGACCTCCCCTGTCGAGCGGACATGGGTACCACCGTCGGCCTGCCGGTCCAGCCCTATGATGTCAACGACGCGCACCTGCGATACGCCGTCGGGGACGAGATTGACTTTAGTTCGGATTAGGTCGGAGTCCAGCGCAACGGCACTCGCCGGGATGAAGGTCACTTCGATCGGCCGGTCAGAAGCTATCTCGGCGTTGACCGCCTCTTCGACTGTGCGAGCGAAGCCGTCCGGGAGAGGGTCGAACTCGAAGTCCATCCTTGCGCCGAGAGGTTCCATATTCCCGCCTGTGACCGGCACTTTCCACTGGTTCCAGATGACTCCACACAAGATATGGAGCGCCGTGTGCGTTCTCATCAGCATGTGGCGGCGCTTCCAGTCAAGCTGCCCACGCACAGTTGCGCCGATCGCGGGAAGTGGGCCCTCACCGGCGACGAAGTGGACGACATCCCCGTCGAGATCCGGCACCTCCGCGCTGCTCGACCTCTTGGGCGCTTTGCGCACGTCGGTCACTGTCATTCCCCCAAGAATGCCCGTGTCGTGAGGCTGACCTCCGCCGGTCGGATAGAAGGCGGTCCGGTCGAGCACCACCGATCGAGTGCCAGGGTCCACGGCGACGACGGTCGCTTCGAACTCCTTCAGGTACGCGTCTCGCAAGAACAAAGATTCGGTCGCCACCGGTCAATTTTAGCGAGCCAGATCTCGGTGGGCCGGGGCTCCGTCCCGCAGCGCGTAGGGATCTCAGCGATGCTGCGGACAACGCTGAACTAGCGGATCTGCCGCCAACTCTTCCTTGCTTACTGCGCCGTCACATACGCTGCAGAGCCCGTAGGTGCCGGCGTCGAGGCGGCGGAGAGCCTCCTCGACGGCAGTCAGCTCCTGATCCAACACGCCGAGAAATGCCGCTACCTCTTCAGCACGTAACCCTTGGGTCTCTGCGGGACCTGCTGGCAACGCCCCGGCATGTGACTGTGGAATGTCGGCCGCTGACACGCTGCCAAGGATAGGCCCCCTAGACGTCGAGGGTCCACAGAGGGGGATTTGGCTGTCGGGGGAAGATCGCTACATCATTTGTACATGAGCGCACAAGCAGGGATCTTCGCGGCCGGAGCGAGCGAGCACGGCTACGTCGAGCTTGACCTACTGCCCGGGGAGGAACCGGCGAAGCTGGTGGCTTGCCTTGCCAGTCTCCAAGGACCGGCATCGCCGCTGGCAGGGGTCGGAACTGTGGTCGGCTTCAGGCCGGAGCTTTGGTCAGCCCTCGCACCGGGCCAGTCGCCACCCGACGCACGCTCTTTCGAAGGCGTTACGGGACCAGAGTTCGTCATGCCGGCCACCCAGCACGATGCCTGGCTCTGGGTTGCCGGGGTGTCGCGTAGCGCCGTTTTCGACGCAGTCAGCGCAGCGATTCACCATACCTCCGCTACGGCCCGCCTGGCCAGCGAGTGCAACGGCTGGGTCTACCAGACCAACCGGGACCTGACCGGCTTCGTCGACGGCACGGAGAACCCGTCGCCTCTCGAAGCCCACGATGTCGCAGTCACAGGAGGTGACTCGCCGGCCGCCGGGAGTAGCGTGGTTCTATATCAAAGGTGGCTTCACCTCAGCAGCTTCTCGACTTTAAGCACTGCCGCTCAGGAGAAGGTGATAGGTCGAACCAAGCCTGACAGCGTCGAACTAGCCGAGGCCGATATGCCGGTTGATTCCCACGTCGCCCGCAACGTGATCGAGGTGGACGGCGAGGAACTCGCCATCTACAGGCGCAACACCTCCTATGGGAGCCCCTCCGAGCACGGAACCCTCTTCGTGGGGTTCTGCTCGTCGCTTGCCCCACTTCAGACGATGCTCGAGAGCATGGCTGGAGTCCGGGACGGCGTTAGGGACGCCCTTACCCGTCACACAGCCGCTCTCAGTGGCGCCTACTACGTCGTTCCCTCTGTACCCTCTTTATGTCGTTTTGTGACCTTTAGTGATTAGATTCATTATCTGCCGACCGAAGTCCTCGGGCGATGCCTATAGGCCTGTCTGTGATCACGACGTCAGTGCCGGCCAATGCCAGACGCTGAGCAGCTTCGACGTCGTTCACAGTCCAAACCGCGACCGCAAGACCGTGGAAGTGGGCTCGGACCACGTCTTCTGGGTCAAGCGAGCCGAACCAAGGGTGTACCCCCCAGTATCCGGCTCTGGCGAGCCGGCTCAGGGTCTCGTCGTCGGGAAGTTTCTCGCAGAGGTGGCCGACGCGCAGGAATGGGGCTTTCGCGAGGACGCCATCCGTAGCCCGCATCGAGAACGACGACACGACCAGAGACTCGGGGTCTCCCGACTGCATCAGTGCGGTCGCCAGCTCAGATCCGATAGCCCGAGCCAGGTCCCGGCTGGTGCCGGGAGCGACTTTCAGCTCCACGTTGACCCGTCCAACCCGAGCCATAGAGAGCACCTCTGACAGGGACGGCAGTTGCGGGAGCTGACAGCGCCGGACGGAGTCGACCGGCCCTGCAGGGGTCGCCCTGTCGTGGACCACGACGAACTCTCCGTCCGCCGTGAGCCATGTGTCGGTCTCGACGCCCTCTATCCCCAAAGCCACCACCAGCTCGAACGCGCCGAGGGAGTTCTCTACGCAACCCTGCGAGCGGTCGCCGGCTCGGACCTGCACATCATCCAACTGCGAAACAACCGAGCCGTCGATAACAGCGTCTAAGTCGACGTTACCTCGGTGCGACCAGATCGACGGACCGGACATCTTCAGCTGATCCCGGACATGAGGCCTCGGACGAACCAGCGCTGCATGGCCACGACGACTAGCACCGGCGGTATCAAAGCCACTAGGGCCAACAGCATGACCAAGTCCCATTGTGGAACGGCGAAGCTCTGAGCAGCTCCGATTAGTCCTTTCACTCCTATGACTACAGTGGCCCGCTTCAAGCTGGACGCAACAAGGAGAGGCCATAGGTACTGGTTCCATCCGTAAATGAACTCGAGGACTGCAAGCGCAGCCAGCACCGGTCGAGCCAGCGGCAGCACGATCGCCACCAAGAAGCGCATCGGGCCGACACCGTCGAGCCTCGCAGCGTCGGCTAGCTCTAGGGGAAACGAACGGAAGAATTGTCGCAGAAGAAACACTGCGGTAGCGGACGCCACGAGCGGGAGTATCAGACCGGTCTGGGTATTGAGCAGCCCGAGGTTGGCGGTTACAGCGTACGTGGGGAAGAAACGGACCTCTATCGGCATCATAAGAGTGACGAAGATCAACGCGAACATCACCATCCGTCCCGGGAAGCGAAAGAAGCTGACAGCATAGGCCGCTGGAATAGACAGGGCCAGCTTGAGCACTGTAACTCCGATTGCCATAACAGCCGAGTTCACCAGCATCGAGAAGAGTTTCGGGGTGTCGGGTATCCCTTTGACAAGGGTGGACAGGTTAGACCAGATCTGGCCGCCCGGAAGTAAGGGAACCCCGCGGAGCAGATCCGACGCCGAATGTGTTGCTACAACCGCGCAAAGATACAGAGGCAGGGCAAACACCGCTGCGAGAAGGACAAGTCCGAGATGGCGTACCAGTGAGCTAGCAGAACCACGACGAAATCGCCCGGTGTCCTTAGACGATCCCTCTGCCGACGCCAGGAAAACACCCGGCCGGTCAGATCTGTCGACGGATATCACCTGTAATGCACCCTCCTGTTGATGACCCGGAACTGGACGGCAAGAAGAACTCCCGCGATGATGAAGAGAAGGACGGTCTCCGCGCCCGCCAACCCGACGTCCCCATTCTGGAAGCCGTCCCTGTAGAGGGCGTATACCAACGTCGTGGTAGATCCGCCCGGACCGCCTTGGCTAATGACGTCGATCACGGCAAAACTCCCGAACAAAGCAGCAAGCACGTCCATGACAACCACGAAAAGCGTCGTAGGACCGAGGAGCGGGAAGACGATCCGCCAGAAGCGCCGCAGGGCCCCTGCTCCGTCGACCGTTGCGGCTTCGACGACGTCCTGAGGTACCGCCTGAAGGCCAGCGGAGAAGAAGACGAAGTCATAGGCCGTCTGCTGCCAGACCGTCATGGCACAGATAAGCGCGAAGGCCTGCGTCCCTGACAGGGCAAAATTCCAGTGCAGTCCCAGGGCTCCGAGAAACCTTGCGCCTGGCCCGACGTGAGGTTCGAAGAGAAAAAGCCAAATCGACCCAGCGACAGCCCCAGGCACTGCGTACGACCAGACGAACAGCGTCCGGTAGAAACCCTTGAAGCGGCCGACCTGCTCGACTTGCACTGCGATCAGGAGTCCAAGTCCCATCGACGCGACGGTAGTTATGACAGTGAAGACAACCGTTACTTCCAACGCTTGCAGGTAACCTCCCGAAAGAGCCGCCCTGAAGTTGGCGAGACCAGCGAAGCGACTGCCGAGCCCGAAGGCGTTGGACTCGCGCACCGATTCGAGAACACCTTCGGCTGAGGGCCACAGGAAGAAGATCCCGACTACCGCCAGTTCGGGGAGCATCAGGACGAACGGCAACAGCCGATGCGGGAATACTGCGCCACTTACCGGGTCCGTACCCCCAGGCCGTCGGGCACGTCGCCCGACGCCACCTCGGGAGAAGGGCGCTCCTCGGACGCTACGAACCCGAGAAGCGCCTTCCTCTCCGCCCGGGCGTTCAGCCGAGGACCGAAGGGAGGAGTCGGCTTCGACTAACGCCACCGGCTATCCGCCGTACTGCGAGGCGAACTGCGAGAGAATCGAGTCACCTTGGCTCTGAGCGGTTGCAAGAGCCGCCGCAGCGGTCTGCTTGCCGGACAGGACGTTGGCTATCGCGGACGCCTCGGCTTGGCGTATCTCGGGGAGGTAGCCGAGGCGTATACCTCGGGTGGTGGGCAGCGCCCGCTTGTTGTTCAACTCTTTTACGGCCACCTGATCGTTGGGATGGGTGGCATAGAAGTTCTGCGAGGTCAAGAGGGTCGACGCCGCGTTCGTAACGGGTACGTACCCCGTGTTCGAGGCCCAGTAGGCCTGGGATTGCGCGGACATGAGAAACGCCAGGAACTTTGCGTCTCCTGGGTAGGTGTCGGAAGCAGCCCCCGCCATGACCCACAGCGAGGCACCCCCTACCACGGTGTTCTGCGGTGCAGCTGCGTCACCGGATACGACGGGCAGCTCCGAAACCCCGAATGGGAATTTCGCTCCCGCCTGGATCGTGCTCAGGTCCGCGGAGCTCTGTTCGTACATCGCGCACGTACCGTTGGTAAAGAGAGGAACCGTAGACGTGCTAACACCGTTCCACAGGTACTGGCCTTTGGATGCCATCTGGCCGAGCATCGACAGGTGCGATATGAAAGGCGCCGTGTCTATCTGCAGTTTCACGCCGTTCACAGCCGTGTAGCCGTTGTCGTTCGTAGCGTAAGGATAGCCATTCCACAGTGCGAACTGCTCCATGTCGGTCCACATCACGTATGCTCCCGACGATGTCAGAGCGCAGTGCTGCCCGTGGGCGGACAAGGTGTCGGCGTCGGCTTGAAGCTGGGTCCATGTGGTAGGCGGACTGGTGATCCCGGCGTTTGCGAGCTCTGTCTTGTTGTAGAATAGTACCGGCGTGGAACTGTTAAACGGCAACGAGTCCAGATGGTTCGAGCTCGTCTCGTAATAGCTCGCCGCACCGCCGACGAAGTCTGAGGTAGCAAAAGGAATATTATTCTGTGCCATCAACTTGTACACGGGTTCGTACGTGCCCGCAGCGTCCATGATAGTGGCAGTTCCTGCGTCGAAAATCTGTGTGATGTTGGGTGCGTCATGAGCTCTAAACGCAGCGATAGTGTCCGAGAGCACTTGAGAGTACGAGCCTTTGTAGGTTGCCGTGACATGGTATGTGCTTTGCGACGAGTTGAACTCGTCGACGAGGTGATTGAAGGTCTGGCCGAGAGTACCGTTGAAGGCCGTCCAGATGCTGAGATTGATCGGTCCATTCGAGGAAGCAGCACTGGCTGTAGACGAAGGCGAGGAGGCTATCGTAGAGCCGGCGGTCTTGGAAGTTCCCGCCGAGTTCCCACATGCTCCTGCCAGGATCCCTACAGAAGCAAGAGCTCCGGCTACCTTCACGCGACCGTTCGTTGTTTTGGGCATGTCCTGTCACTTTCTAGTGAAAGTTTTCTTTCGCTGACGAGCAAACGATAGGACACCTGTTTGAATTCGAGGTGTCCTGCCGGTGAAGGCGAGGCTGCCTCGGGGTGAATTTGTTGTTAACCTGCGGATCCGCTTCCCGTGCGCATCGACCCGCTGCCACGCCGGACCGTCTCTGTCTGGCTATCCAACCCAAGACTGCCCGCAGGGGCCGATGCATGACATAGCATTTCACGCCAAGTGGGGTGACGCTGAGAATGTGGGCCGCCAGGGTCTCGAACCCTGCACCTTGGGATTAAAAGTCCCCTGCTCTACCGGATGAGCTAGCGGCCCGGGCCCTTGTATAATAGACGTTAGGCGGAGTTCATGCTCACCGCCCTAAGAAGGATAATGCGCCTTGCTGGGCCGTCCTCCGACCTGGGGTTTCACGATATCGCTGGGTCGCGGTGCAGAATGTATGTCGTGAAAATTTCTCCGCTCGCCGCCATCGTGTGTCGCCTTGATCGTTTCGACGCCATGAGGGCGCTCGTTGGGAGAGCCGATCCTGTCCACGTGGACCCAAGCCACGGAACGGTCCCTCCGAATGTGATGGCCGTCGTATCGGATTCGACGCTGATGAGCGAGAGAGTGTTCGCCGAGGTCGATGCCGTCGTGAAGACCGGAGCGACGCTCGTGGTCTTGGGCGACACGCTTGGCTCCGACCCTCGGATCGTGTCGGGGTTGGCCTGCCGGTCGCTGGGTGAGTTGCGCCCGAAGTCCGAGTGGTTCGTCAAGCTCAGCGCCCAGGCCGCCCCGTGGTCGGCCCGGCTCGCCCAGGAGATCGCAGTCCGGGGAGAGTTCAGGGACCTGGATCCCCAGCCCGACTGCGACGTCCTCGCCTCGGTAAGCGTGGCATATCTCGATCGGCCCGCCATCGTGGCTCGGCCACATCGTGGTGGGCGGGTGATCACCTGCTCCTTTGGTTACGACGCCCTCCTCGGGTCTGGAGAGTTGCTGAGGTTCGTGTCCCGGGTGGCTGGCGGCAACATCGGACGCACCTCTCCCGTGGGAATGGCCGTAGTCGGTTACGGACCGCTAGGAGGTATGGGACTACATCACGGGCTCGGAGCGACCGCCACCGACGGCCTCGAGTTCGTCGCGGTGTGTGACAACTCCGCTGATCGCCTGAAGGCGGCCAGCGAACAGTTCCCCGGAGTGGCGACGTACACCGCGCTGAACGAGTTGGCCTGCGACCCCGACATCTCGGTCGTAGTGATAGCTACCCCGCCGTCGACCCACGCCGATCTTGCCGAGACGCTGCTGCGCGCAGGCAAGCACGTAGTCTGCGAGAAGCCGATGTGTTTCACTCCCGCAGAGGCCGATCGCCTGATCGACGTTGCCCGATCCCACGGGGTGGCACTGACAGTGCACCAGAACCGCCGATGGGATCAGGACTTCCTTGCGACCAAGGCACTTTTGGGGTCAGGGGCCCTGGGTGAGCTTTTCAACATGGAGACCTTCGTCGGAGGTTTCGATCATCCCTGCCGGGCTTGGCACTCCGAAAGCTCGATATCGGGAGGCGCTATCTACGACTGGGGCGCCCACTACCTCGACTGGACCCTGCTGCTGATGGGCGATGACCCCCTGAAGGTCAGCGCCACCGGCCACAAAAGGGTATGGCGCGACGTAACCAACGAAGACCAGGTCCGGGTCCGTCTGTCCTGGGAGGACGGGCGGGAGGCGGAGTTCGTGCACAGCGACGTGGCGGCAGTTCGCCGTCCAAAGTTGTACCTTCAGGGTACAAAAGGAACCCTCGTAGGTAGCTACAGGCCCGTGGTGTTCGAAAACATCGAACCTGGTATCGGCTACCGCTCTTCCGAGGCCCACCACGCCGAAGCACCAGCCGAAATGGTCTTCGTGTCCTACGACGGACCCGCCCGTCTCGGCGAGCACCGGCTCGCCCTGCCGCCGCCCCTGAGTTTCCCCTTCCACGCTAACTTGGCTGACCACCTGCTTCTAGGAGAGGACCTAGCGGTGCAACCGGAGGCTGCGCGTAACGTCGTAGCGGTTCTCGACGCAGCCCAACGATCCCTAGAGACGGGAGGCTCCGTGATAGAGATGCGAGGTCTTCTGAGCTCGTAGACCCGACGCACCAACCCGGATCATCGGCGGCCGGGGGCCGAATGCATGGTTCGGTAGAGTTCGTCGTCGCTCAAGGGCCCCACCTCCTGAGGAGACGGTCCAGAGCGGCTCGTCGTTAGACCGTCCAGCAGGATCGTAAGGTACCGCCGCCAAACTGCCGGTTTGACGTCGCCCGCAGCGGCGCCGGCGGCGCAGACCATCTTCTGGACCATCACCAGGTCGGTCGTGTCGAAATCAGGGCGCAGCCGCCCGGCTTGCTTCGCCCGCTCCACGATCTTGTCTGCGAGAGGCCCCAGCCGGTCTCGTATCGCTGCAACCCTGCCCCTTCCGGCGTCGCCCATCAAGAGCTCTCCCAGGGCCCGGTCACGGGTTTGGCGAGAGATGATCCGCTCTAGGAACCACGCAAAACCCTCCCAGCCGTCCTCGAAGTCAAGGCTGGCCTCGGCGTCTTCGACTATCGATTCCATCCGGTCCTCGAAGAGCGCTTCCACCAATTCGGCCCGGCTGGGGAACCGCCTGTAGAGCGTCCCGACGCCGACACCTGCTCGCTCTGCGATAGCTTCCATTGGCACGCTCAGCCCGAGCTCGGACATGGCGTCGCTGGCCGCGTCAAGGATCTTCCGACGGTTCTCCCGGGCGTCTTTGCGCAGCGGACGATGCTCCGAGCGTCGAGGCTCTTCCATGTCAGGCACCGACCGCGAAAGCCTCGCCGCCTGGGGATGCCTGTAGGCGACCCGACTGGAAAAGAAGAGCCGACACGAGCGCCCCGAGAGCAAAGATACCGGCCCCCACCCAAAAAGCGAGGTCCTCTCCCTTCGTCACCGCCACAGCCATGCTAGAAGCACCGTGGGAGGCCACATAGGAGCTGATCGCACTCGCGGCAAGTGTGTTAAGCAGGGCGGTTCCGATCGAACCCCCCACCTGCTGGCCGACGTTCACGAGTGCAGACGCCACCCCTGCGTCGTGTGCCGCCGCTCGGGACGTGGCGGCGTTCAACGAGGTCCCGAATACAAGGCCGAGGCCCACACCGGTAACGAGAAGGCCGGGCACGACACCAGCAAGGTAGGTCGAGTGTACGTCCAACTGGGCGAAGATTACGAGGCCGGCGGCCGATGCCGCCATCCCGGTAGCGACGATCCACCTCGGACCTACCTTCATCGAGATGACCGTGTTCGTGTAGGCCGACGTGGCCACGAGAACCGCCACCATCGGCAGGAAAGCGAGGCCGGCCTTAAAGGGTGCGAAGTGCAGGGTCAACTGCACGTAGTAGGTGAGGAACAAGAAGACCCCGAATGTTCCGATACCCGATACTAAAAAGGCAAGGTCAGCTGCCCCGCGATTGCGGTCGAGGACTACTCTCAGCGGCAAAAGCGGGTGCTCCGCCCGCCGCTCCACCATGACGAAAACGCCGAGGAGAGCTGCGCCCGCCAGGAGGAAGGCCAGGGTCACCGGGCTCGACCAACCAGACGTGTCGGCCTCGGATAGCCCGTAGACGATGCCGACCAACCCGCTGACCACCGAAATGACACCAGGCCAGTCAAGTTTCACGCCGCGCTCGGGGGCGGACGGAGGCAGGAGCATCAAGGCCGCAGCGACCGCGACAACTCCCAGAACGTCGTTTATGTAGAGCGACCAGCGCCAGTCTAGGTACTCCGTGAGCGCCCCGCCAAGCAGCAATCCCACGGCCCCCCCGGCGCCAGCCACTGCTCCGTATATGCCGAAAGCCTTGCCCCGGTCCCTCGGCTCGCTGAACGTCGTCGTCACGAGCGACAGCGCCGCAGGCGCGAGCATGGCCCCAAAGGCACCCTGGAGAGCCCGGGCTGACGCCAGCATGAAAAACCCTGTCGATGCACCCCCCAAGGCCGAAGCCGTGGCGAACCCAATCAGCCCGAAAACGAACATCCGCTTACGGCCAAGAAGGTCCGACAGCCGTCCTCCCAGCAGAAGCAAACTGCCAAAGGCAAGTGAGTACGCAGTTACCACCCACTGGCGGTCAGCCGTCGAGAAGTGGAGCGCCTTCTGGGCCGACGGCAAGGCGATGGTAACGACGGTTGCGTCGAGGACGACCATGAGTTGCGCCAGTGCGAGGACAGCTAGAACGAACCAGCGGTGGTTGGGATGGGACATGCGACGGTCGAGAGAGGATGGGCTCCGATCAGGGGCTCCACTCGTGTCTTGGAGTGCATCCTGTGCCACTTGATCACTTTCCCTTCTCTTTGCGAGGTCCCACTGTGCTAGCCGGGCCTCAGCGTCAGAGAACCCGACAAGTGGAGGTTTAACCTCCGGAAATCACTATAGGCCATAAGCGGACGCCCTCGTTCCACTTGGAAGGGTGACGTCAGCCACACGGAAACACTGGCTGTTAGCTGTCTGTGGACGTCCACCTGAGCTTGGCCCGCCAGCTACCAGGTCCGCGGCTATCCTCCTCGGATGCACGACCCAGAAGACTCTGGCTTCCCCCAGCGCTCGCCTAAGACGTCAAGGGCGCTCAGGTGGGGCGTTCTGGCTCCAACCGCGATGATCGCAAGACAGGCTGTGATACCCGCTCTTGTGGCATCCGAGACCGCCGACGTCGTTGCGGTTGCCAGTATCAGTTCGAAGCCTGACACGCTAGACGTACCCGGCTTGCAAACCGAGGTGACCTGGTATGGCGCTTACGGGGACCTCCTCGCCGACCCCCGCGTGGAAGCCGTATACATCCCACTGCCCAACTCTATGCACCTGGAATGGGTCCAAGCCTGCCTCTGCGCAGGAAAGCACGTGCTCTGCGAAAAGCCCCTCGCACTTAGCGCGTCGGATGCCGTTGCTATGGCAGAGGTGGCCGCCCAGTCAGGCCGGGTGCTTCTAGAGGCCTACATGACCCCCTACCATCCCCGAAGCCAGGCCATTTCGACTGTCATCGCCGGCGCGGAGCTCGGGGAGCCCCGCTTAGCTCACAGCGTCTTCGCAGGAACTCTCGGGCGCCCAGGAAATCACCGATGGGACCCTTCGATGGGAGGAGGAGTCCTCTACGATCTGGGTATCTACTGCATCGCTCCGCTTTTAGCTTTCGGCGGGGGCGAACCGGTCGCCGTTTCCGCAACCGCCGTGCTGGCTCCCGGGACAAAACCAGAGCCGACCGCAAGGGGCGTCGATACGACCTTCGCCGGGTTGATGCGCTTCGAAAACGGACTGCTAGCAAGCTTCGAGTGCTCCTTCCAGGGAGCCGAACGCCAACGCCTGGAGCTCGTAGGCTCACACGCTTCTCTTAGCGCAGAGCGAGCCTTCACGCCCGGTTGGGACCAGTCCCGGTACCAGTGGAGCGACGCCCACGGGACAGCCGAGGATCGTTACACCGGCGGAGGCGAGATTTACCTTCCGATGGTAGAAGAGTTCGCGTCAATAGTTGCTGGTTCGAGGCCAGCCCACCACCCGCTTTCGTCGACCATAGCGATCGCCAAGACCGTCGATCGCCTGCGCGCAGCTTCCGGTTTGGTGTCGACCTTGTGACCGCGACAGCTGACGTAAATGAGCGGCCCTTCGATTCCGACTAGCGACGTTCTAACACAGCACGCGCAGCGCGCCGTCCCGATACAAGAGCACCCTGTATCGAAGGGGTGTCACGCCAGTCCCCACAGACGTAGAGCCCGGACTCGATCTTCACAG
Organism: Actinomycetes bacterium; assembly: GCA_021808665.1. Next base: position 20,672 of record JAKBBA010000007.1, on the reverse strand, counting down.
GTTTACGCAGTCCGAACGGGGCGACAGCAGCCGGCTGCGCCCGGTCGACGCTGTAGGCCCGCAGGAAGTGAATAGCGTTTATGCTCAGCCCGTAGAGTTCTGCTAGCCGATGCCGAACCCGCTCCTCCAAGCCGGGCTCTCCCCGCCTGTCACCTACCACACTCGTCGAGATCAGGACTTTTCCTGGCGGCGCGTACAGAGGTGACACCGAGCTGATGGGCACTGTGTTGGCGATCAGCTCAGGGTGCTCAGCGTCGAGTCGGAGCACCGCTTCGAGTGCCTTCGACGGTCGGCCAGCGTTGCCGATGCCAGCCTTGGCCGAAGCGCGACCCCAAACCGAGGCCGGCGGACGTGACCTCTCCGACGGCGCGTCGAGCCAGTGGTAGAAGGTGGTCACGCCCCGCCATTTCGTCGAGTCCAGGCGCCCGAGAAGCCGGTTCCCTGCCAGCGCGTCGGTGGCCACGATTACCGACTCGGCGTCCAAGCGCTCTCCTCCGGCCAAGACGACCCCACGAGCGTCCACCGACGTGACGATAGCTCTGAGACGTAGAGATCCCGGGGGAAGGCGCGCTGCGAGCTGTTCCGGTATTGCCTGCATTCCAGTTTCTGGAACGGAGATCGACCCGAGCACGAACGACCGCCAGACAAGCCTCAGGTATCTACTTGAAGTTTCAAGCTTCGGGTCCAGCAGCACTCCCGAAAGGAAAGGGCCGAGGAACCTGTCTCGCGCCTGGGAACTGATACCAGCTCGGCAGAGCAGTTCGGCGCTGGTCATGTCAGGCGATCCGATTTGCGACGCCACAGGTACGACACCACAAGAGGCCGACAACTTCGCGATAGCTAGGAGATCGCTCAGGCCGAGCAGGCCACTTTTCCTCAGTTCGGGAAGGTGACGCCAGTCGCGAATAGGGTCGCCGATCCGATGATCGCCCCCGTCGAAACGTATTAACGCGCCCTTGTCGAAACGCCTCAGACGGAGCGCGTCGAAGTCGAGGACTTTCCTAGCCTCGGGGTAGGCGGTGTTCATTACTTGGAAACCTCGATCGAGGCGGAACCCCTCGACCACGTCAGTGCGCACACGGCCCCCGACAGCGTCGGAGGCCTCGACGACCGTCACGCGGCGTCCGGCCTCCACAAGGTAGCGAGCCGCTGCCAGACCGGCGAGGCCGGCTCCGACGATCACAACGCCTCGTTCCATGATGGACATCAGTCTAGGCTGCCCGGCTTCTTGGCCCCTCCGTCCGGCGACAACATAGCCGCAGCCGCCTGTCACGGCGGCGACCCGCTGGGGTCACAAATGAACGTGACCGGGGGGCAGCAATGAAAGTGTCGACAAAGCGGCCACGCCAACAACTAAGACGATAAGAGCCTGCAAGGTCACCGCCACCCCACTCGGCCCGATGCCTGTAGGGCGTCCGCCGCGAGCGAGCAGACCAGCGCAGGTGGCAGCGCCGACGATGATCCCGCCGAGATGCGCTTGCCATGCTATGCCAGGGACGGAGAAGGAGAAAACGAGGTTGATCACGAGGAGAACCGTGATGGTCTGTGTTTCCCAACCCCGGTTCCGGGCCAGCACGTAGTAGGCACCCATCACCCCGAAGATCGCCCCCGACGCGCCGAGTCCCGCCTCGTTGACGGGCGCCATCAGGTAAAAAGCGACGCCTCCTCCGAATGCGGCCAGAAGGTACACGACTCCGAAACGCAGTCGCCCTATCGCAACCTCCACCGGCGGTCCGACGATAGCGAGAGTAATCATGTTGAGCGCTATGTGCTCTACGCTCGCGTGAAGGAAGGCCGACGTGATCAGCTGATACCAGCGCCCCATGTAGTGAACCTCGAAAGGTACCAGCCAGAACCTCTCCTCGAATGCCGGATGACCGGCCTCGTAGCCGTATACGACGGCGTTTACAATGATCACGGCGACGACGAGCGGGGTGATCTTTGTCGCACCAAGAGTGCCGCGCCGGCGCGGCTGCCAACGAACGCTGGGAGATATCCGTGCACCTTCGCGCACGCAAGAGGGGCACTGCCAGCCGACTGGGGCCTCTCTCATGCAGTTGGGGCAGATCGGTCGACCGCAGCGCCGGCAGACGGCGCCGGCAGCCATGTCGGGGTGCGCGTAGCAGGAAGGGACTTCAGGCGATTCACCGCTTCGACCGTGAGGACCCCCACCTCCAGTATCCGTCACAACTGGGGGTCTGCCTGCCCGACAGGCACGTTCCAGTGGGTCAGCGTTGGGACGCCACGGTCCCACCCCAGCTTCGACCAAGCCGCCGTATCGAACTCAAGCCAGCGCCCAACGTTCGGCATGGCCCCTACCCAGCGGGCAGCGAGCACGCGACCAAAGTGCCCGTGGCCGACCACTGCCACACTGCCCGCACAGCCAGAGCGGACCATGGCAATGAACCGGTCGGCCCGCGCTGCCACGTCGTCGGCGGTCTCCCCGCCCGGCCAAGGTCCGTCCCAAATCGACCACCCGGGAAACTGGCGGCTGATCTCCACGGTCGTGAGACCCTCGAAGTCCCCGTAGTCCCATTCGCGCAGGTCCTCGTCGACTTTGTATGGGACTAGACCAGCCAGCTCCGCAGTACGCCGGGCCCTAGTCATCGGGCTCACGAAAACCCAGCCCGGACTAACCTCGCCGAGCAATCCTGCTAGTGACGCGGCCTCGATCTCGCCCTTCGGCGTCAGGTCGACATCCGTCCGACCGGTGTGGCGGAGGTCACGGCTCCACTCGGTCTGGCCATGGCGCATTACCCAGATCTCAGCCAAAGGGTCCATTCAGGCATCCCGCCGTTCCAATACGTAGAAAGCGACCGCGACCACCGCCACCGTGAAGATAGCCATTTCCCCCAGTCCTGTCCACGCGCTCAGAGCGTGGGAGCCGTGGCTCAACGAGTAGACCTCGGTACCGGCGTTGGTCGGCCAGTACTCTTCGATCGGTTGCGACCACGATGACGGCAGGGCGGCAGCCAAGCCAGGAACGATGAAGAGCATCGCTACGATAACTGCGATGCCAGCCGCAGCGTGACGCAAAAGAACGGCGAAACCACTTGCCAGAAGGCCTACTAAAGCCAGATACAAGCCCGCCCCGATCACAACTCGAAGTACGTTGTGCTGGCCGAGGGTGGCGTAGGGAGCGGTCGGCTGCACCGAGTGGATAAGCGCCTGCCCGACCAGGAACGACGCGAAGGCCACGACTTCGCCGACTAGCAGCGTTGCTATCCCTGAGACGGCCATCTTCGCTGTCATCATCATCGAGCGCCTCGGCACTGCGGCCAAGCTAGTGCGGATCATTCCAGTCGAGTACTCGGCTGTAACGGTGAGAACCCCGAGGACGGCGAAGGCAAGCTGCGCCAGCAGGAGCGGTCGTATGCTCCTGCCTACAGGGTCCCACGTGGCCCGTATAACGACGTCGCTGTAGTAGTGGCTGGCGGACACCCCCGAGATGAGGGCGGAGAGCCCGATCCCGAGGATCGCCCCTACGAACAGGGTCCAAAAGGTTGACCTCACCGTTCGCAGCTTGGTCCACTCGGACACCACCACGTTCCTAAAACGGTAAGGACGCAACGCGAGGCTGTTCCCACCAATCCCGGTCTGGCTCGCCCCAGAGGGCCCCAGCATCGCCCCTCCTGGAACTGCTGTTTCTGTCATATTGTGCCTTTCTCGCTACTGACCGAGACAGGGTCCGCAGAGTCCGAAGCGTGGAACTCGACGCTGTCGCTGGTCAATTCCATAAAGGCCTCCTCGAGAGACGCCCGTTGAGGGGCCAGTTCGTGCAGAACGATCCCCGCCGCGGCAGCGATCTCACCGACACGGGCTGCTTCGATACCTACAAGCGCCAACGCTCCGCTGTCGTCGGATCGTACGGTCGCCCCGGCATCACGCACTAGCGCACCAAGGCGGGCTGCCTCCGGCGACCGGACCAAGACAGAGCGCGTGGAGCTTGAATCGATGAAGCTGGACATAGACTCGTCACGGATTAGACGTCCGCGGCCGATCACTATGACGTGGTCGGCGGTCAACGCCATCTCGCTCATGAGATGGCTCGAGACGAACACGGTCCTGCCCACTGATGCCAAATCTCTCATCAAGCGGCGGACCCAGGCGATACCTTCGGGGTCGAGCCCGTTCACCGGCTCGTCGAAGATGAGGATCTGCGGGTCACCGAGCAACGCCGCTGCTATACCCAACCTCTGACCCATTCCCAACGAGAAAGCCTTGGCTCGCCGCTTTGCGGCGGACTCCATACCCACGATAGCGAGGACCTCGTCCACGCGCCGTTTAGGGATCCCGTTGGCCTGGGCGAGGCAGAGAAGGTGGTTGTAACCGGATCGTCCGCCGTTAAAGGCCTTGGCGTCCAGCAGAGCACCGACCTCTTGAAGCGGCACAGGCAGGTCCCTGTAGGTGCGCCCGTCTATCGTGACCGAGCCGCTGGTCGGACGGTCGAGACCAACTATCATCCGCATCGTCGTCGTCTTACCGGCACCGTTAGGCCCGAGGAACCCCGTAACGCTGCCCGGCTGCACGTCGAAGCTGAGATCGTCAACCGCCAAAGTGGACCCGTAGGCCTTAGTCAGATTTCTGGCCTCGATCACATATCCTCCATGAACACGGTCATTGGCGCTGCTCGCAACGACCAACACGATATGTTGACGGCCGCAGTGAGATATCAAGAGTCAGCGGTAGAAGTGGAAAACCTGAAAGTCTGCTACGGGGATAAAGTCGCCGTGGCCTCACTGGACTTAAGGGTAGCCGCCGGAGAAGTCGTCGCCCTCCTCGGGCGTAACGGTGCAGGGAAAACGTCGACGGTCGAGACTCTTGAGGGTTACCGCAGGCCGACCCAGGGACGAGTCAGGGTCCTAGGCCTAGACCCTTCGAAGCGCAGCGAGCACCGTGCCTTGGCGTCCAAGATAGGCGTGATGCTCCAGAAGGGCGGTGTGTATCCGGGCATGGGCGCCAGGGAAGCCTTGCAGCTCTTCAGCGCTTTCTACGACAATCCATTAGACGTCGATGGTCTAATCGAGGACCTGGACCTAGCCGGAGTTGCCAGGACCCCCTGGCGGCGCCTCTCAGGAGGAGAGCAGCAGCGGGTATCACTCGCGTTGGCTCTCGTGGGACGGCCCGCTGTAGCCTTCCTCGACGAGCCGACTGCCGGGGTCGACCCTCGCGGTCGCCTCGTGATCAGGGAGAAAGTGTCAGCCCTTCGCCACGACGGGGCAGCCGTATTAGTAACCACCCACGAACTAGACGAAGCGGACAAGATCGCCGACCGGATAGCCATCCTGGACAGTGGCCGGTTGGTGGAGTTGGGCAGCCCGTCGGAGCTCGTGAGTCGGTCACCCCGGTCAGGTCAGATCCATTTCAACACCCCGATGGGCATCGACACGGAAAGCCTGGCCCTTCACATCTCGGCGGAAGTCCGAGAAACGGGGCCCGGGGCTTATACCGTGTCAGCCAGCCACGTCACGGCGCCCAAAGGTCCAGGAGACCTCGTAGGAGCCGTGACCTCATGGTTGGTAGATCAGGGCGTGCCTCTGGGAGGTCTGCGGGTCGGTGCGAGCCTCGAGGACGTGTTCTTGGATGTGACAGGCGGCACTGAAGATCGCGAGGTCGACCAGTGAGACCGGACAGCGGGCGCAGGACGGCGTTTCACCGCCTCGCGCAGAGCCGTCCTAGAGCATGGCGAGCGCAGACAGCCGCCGAACTGCGATCAACCTTACGCAGGGGAGACGCCGTCCTTCTCAACTTGGCCATCCCGGTCGGTCTACTCGTCTTCTTCTCGGCGGTCAAGGTTCTGCCCTTGCCTGGGGGAATCCTCCATCCCGTCGACTTTCTCGCCCCGGGCGTTCTCGCCTTGGCGGTCATGTCGTCGTCGATGGTCAGCTTGGGTATCGCCACCGGGTTCGAACGCCAGTACGGAGTGCTGAAACGTCTCGGGGCTACACCGCTTGGCAGACCGAAGCTCCTAGCCGCCAAGATCACCGCCACGGCCGCCGTGGAAGTGTTCCAGCTGATCGTGCTGTCGGGCATCGCCCTCGCCTTCGGGTGGAGGCCCGCCGGGAACATAGCTCTGGGCGTCGTCGCCGTGGTCGCCGGGACCGCCGCATTCGCAGGGCTAGGTCTGCTGATGGCTGGTTCCCTCAGAGGCGAAGTGACCCTCGCTGCTGCTAACGGCCTGTACATCCTTTTGCTCTTGCTCGGCGGAATGCTCTTTCCTCTCTCCCAGCTACCGTCAGCTCTGCGCTACATAGCTGACGGCCTTCCCGCCGGCGCCCTGTCTCAGGTGCTGCACGCAAGCCTGACCGCTGGCTCGTCGCAGAGCTGGGGGGCTTGGATCGTCCTCTCGACGTGGGCTCTGTTGGCCCCAGCGCTAGCCTCTAGAACCTTCCGCTGGGAGTAGCCGACTTGAGTAGGGCGCACTAAGCCAGACCGGCTTGTCCGGCGGGCCCGAACTGCGCCTCAAGAGCGGCGACTGGTTGCGATTAGCGGAAGACCAACGCGTCGACGGCCATCGCCACGAAGAGCAACGTGACGTAGCTGATCGACCAGTGGAAAAGCCTCATCGCCTTCTCGTCGCTCGGCGTTCGCCACAGGCCGAAGGCGAAGTAGACGAATACCGCTCCGAAGGCAGCGGCGGCAGCCCAATAGACAGCCCCCAGGCTCGCAGCCACGCCGAAAGCACCGGATGCCGCTACAACGAGGATCGTATAGACAAGGATCTGACCAGCAGTCTTTCGCATCGACGTGACCACCGGGAGCATCGGAACGTCCACCGAGCGGTAGTCCTCCCGGTAGCGGATAGCCAACGCCCAGAAGTGCGGAGGGGTCCAGAGGAACATCAGCACGAAGAGCACGATGGGCGCAAGACCCAGGTTTCCACGGACCGCAGCCCAGCCGACCAACACCGGAACGGCTCCTGCGGCACCACCTATGACGATGTTCTGCCTGGAGGTCCGCTTCAGCCACATCGTGTAAACGAACACGTAAAACGCCGTGGCGCTTACGGCCAGAACGGCCGAGAGGAGGTTGACCGTGGCCCACAACTCGGCGAAGGCGGCAACTTCCAAACCGAGAGCAAACACCATCGCCTGGGCGGGTGTTATGACGCCGGTGACGAGGGGCCTGCTGCGGGTCCGCTTCATCACGGCGTCGATGTCCCGGTCAACCACCATGTTTATGGCGTTAGCCCCTCCCGCCGCCAGGGTCCCTCCGACTAAAGTTGAGAGCATTAAGGTTATTCTGGGAAGGCCTCTTTCAGCGACGAACATCGTGGGAATCGTCGTGACCAGCAGAAGCTCGATGATCCGCGGCTTGGTCAGAGCCACGAAACCTCTAACACGGCTAGCCGCAGAAACACCAAGAGTTGCCGATACGACCGCGGACATCTCACCCACCCTACGGCAGGTCGGAGTCAAAAGACAAAGTGAGGGCGTTGGTCTTTTGCTTCTCGCCCGTTCTAGCATTGGAGGCGATGAACCCTCCAGCCGCCCGCTTCCCGCGCCGCGGCGTTTCCCCTGAGGCTTTCAGGCTGATGGCTTTCTTGGCGGTTTGCGCTCTGACACTCACGATCGTCTCCGGGGCGGCCGTCCGGCTGACCGGCTCGGGGCTCGGGTGTTCTACGTGGCCTGACTGCACCAAGACGAGCATCGTCGCTCCCCTCCGCTTCCACGCGTGGGTGGAGTTCGCCAACCGGCTCATCAACGCTGCCGTTTCGGTCGCCTCGATAGGGATGCTCGCGGCCGCCCTGCTACGACGACCCCGCCGCCGTGACCTGACCTGGCTATCGGCCGCAATGGTTCTGGGGCTGGCAGCCGAGGTCGTCATCGGAGGAATTGTCGTCCTCACCAAGCTCGACCCAGTAGTAGTCAGCATCCACTTCTTGGTCGGACTGGTCTTTCTCGCCGTGGCCGTAGCGCTCCACCAACGCGCGAAGCTCCCCGACAACGCCGGGCCGGCGCGGCCCATGGTTGGGAGGAGCCAGATCGCACTTGCACGCCTCGCTATGGTCGCTTTGGCCGTAGTGGCAACCCTCGGAACTGTCGTAACCTCTACCGGACCTCACGGGGGAGCCCCAGGAACCCCCCGCTACCCTTTCTCCCTGCATGCGGTCGCCCAACTTCACGGTTCGTCGGCGGAGGTGTTCCTGGCGATCACCCTCGCCATGTTGTGGTCGCTGTCGCGAAGCGGTGCTCCTAGGCCGGTGATGAAGCGAGGCCTCATGATGCTGCTTGCTCTTGGAGCGCAGGCAGCTATCGGGTATACGCAGTACTTCAGCGGCGACCCCGTCGGCATCGTAGCCCTCCACGTAGCGGGCGCCAGCCTCCTGGTTATTGCAGCGGTCCAGTACTACATGGGCCTGTGGGCCCATCCCGCATCTGACTTGAGCCCAATGTCCGAGCTTCCTCCCACCCAACGGGAGAAGGTCCGATCGTGACATACGGCTTCAAAGCTGCGTCCTCGGCCCCCGTCGGGATCGTAGAGACTGACTCTCTGACAGGAACCAGCCTTCCGTGGAAGGTCATAGTTTGGAACGACCCGGTTAATCTGATGTCCTACGTGACGTTCGTGCTCCAGAAGCTTTTCGGCTACAGCAAGGAGCGAGCCGAGAAACTGATGCTCGATGTCCACCACAAGGGCAAGGCAGTCGTGTCCCACGGCCCCCGGGAGAAGGCGGAGATGGACGTCTTCCGTCTGCATGAGCATGGCCTGTGGGCGACAATGGAGCACGACAACTGATCCCGCGCTTCTCGTCCCGGACGTTCAAATGGGACGCTAAGACAGCAACGTACCGGATCGCTCTCGACGACGGTCTGCGCAACGTTCTCGGCGAACTGATGTCTCAACTACTCGCACTGCTAGACGACCCTGGCGCTCCTGTGATGCACCGGCTGTTCCCGCCTGCATACAGCCAACAAACAGACCTCGAACGCCAGGAGGAGTACCGAAGGCTCATGCAGGACGACCTGGTCGAACGGCACCGCGACGAGTGCCGTACGGTTATCGCATCGCTCGCAGGCAAAAGCCTGGACGAAGGACAGATGCTCGCATGGGTCAAGGCGGTCAACTCGATGCGGCTGGTCCTGGGAACCTACCTTGACGTCCAAGAGGACGACCCTCCTCGCAAGCCGGAGACCCCGGAAGAGTCGGCGTATCTGTGGCTGAGTTTCCTGCTCGAAGAATCGGTGGAAGCCCTATCGCACAAGTAGGCCCTTGGGGCCTTCCCAAGGGCTCGGGCCCTGAGGTCTCGCCGACAACATCGCGATTGCCGCCAAACTTGTATATATGACCGACCAACGTACCGAGCGCACGACCGTCCAAGTCGAAGACGGCGTGGGGCTTTCCGTGCTCACGTGGAACCTGCGAGGCAACGCGCGCCCTGCCCTTTTGGTTCACGGCCTCGCTTCGAACGCGTGCCTATGGTGCGGAGTCGGGGACTTCCTAGCCGGTTTGGACCATCCAGTCGCTGCCGTGGACCTCCGCGGCCATGGGCACTCGTCCAAACCTGAAGGGGGCTACGACTTCGAGACCATCGGGGCAGACCTGCTTGGGGTCATCGACCACCTATCGTGGACTGACAGGGCACCCGTCATAGCCGGGCAAAGTTGGGGGGCTAACGTTGTTCTCGACTTCACCGCGCGCCATGCCGGCTGCGCAGGAGGGTTGGTTTTAGTCGACGGCGGGACGATCGAGCTTTCCAGTCGTTTCGCCGACTGGCCGACCTGCAAGGCGGCTCTGACGCCACCAGACCTTCGGGGGGTGCCGTTCGGCGAGTTCGAAAAGATGGTCCGCTCCCATCACCCTGACTGGCCGGAGTCCGGTATCGCCGGGACACTGAAAAACATGGAGATCCAGGGTGACGGGACCATCCGTCCCTGGTTGAGTTTGGAGCACCACCTTCAGATCCTGCGCCACCTCTGGGGGCACCGGCCGTCCGAGTTGTACTCGAAGATCAGCTGCCCGACAACTGTGATAGCCGCCGACGACGCCTCCAACGCACGCTGGATGCCTGGTAAGCGCCAAGAGGTCGAAGCCGCTGGATCCGCCATCGCCAACTGCGACGTCAAGTGGTTGCGCGGAGATCACGACCTTCACGCCCAGCATCCCGCGCTGGTAGGAGATTTGATACACAACACCCCGGACCGTCCTAGTTCTCGCCCCCCAAAGACCCCCGGCGTTCACCTGCCATCGGCCGAACCGGACTGGATGGCCCGGACCGGCAACGAGGACTGCGCATCGTGACGCGCACCCTAGCAATCATGGGTTCCGGCGAGACTGCACCGACGATGGTCAAGGCGCATCGGATGGTCTTCGATTCCCTCGGCGCAGACCCCCTCGACGCTGTAATACTTGACACCCCTTACGGCTTCCAGATGAATGCCGCCGACATCTCGTCTCGGGCCGTCGACTACTTTGCGACGAGCCTCGGCCGCCGGGTGGACGTAGCCGAGCTGCGCGACGCTAGAAGCGACGACCCGATCCACATCCAGGGATCCCTCGCACGTGTGGCGACCGCCAGATGGGTGTTCGCCGGGCCCGGAAGCCCCACTTACGCCCTTCGCCAATGGCAACAAACGGATCTTCCTGGCCTGTTGGCCGACAAGCTCGCACGAGGCGGGGCCGTCGTCTTCGCGAGTGCGGCAGCTTTGACCCTCGGCCGGTACACGGTCCCGGTGTATGAGATCTATAAAGTGGGACTGGAGCCAGTCTGGCTCGACGGGCTAAACCTCTTGGACTTCTTGGGACCTGAAGTAGCTGTCATTCCTCATTTCGACAATTCCGAAGGTGGCAATCACGACACCCGCTTCTGCTACCTCGGAGAGAGCCGTCTGAGTCTCCTGGAATCCCAGATGGGGCCTGGTGGATGGGTCCTCGGCGTCGACGAGCACACGTGCTGCGTCTTTGACCTCGAGGCCGGCAACGCTACGATCGTCGGCAACGGGACTGTCACAATCCGTCGAGCCGGCATGTCTCATGTCCTTAGCGCAGGGACGGTAATAGACATCGACGACATGGTTACTCTTGCCGAGCGTCTGAACCCTGCAACGGCCGCCACCTCGACAGCTGTTGACGGCACGACCGCCGAGGCGGGAGCCGGCCGTGACGCCGAGCTGGCCCACACAGGCGCCAACCCGCCGGACGGGCACCCACAGGGCGACATTCTCGGCGCTGAGACACGCCGCCTCGAAGTCGAGTTCGACTCGTCCATCCGCTCCCGCAACGTCGACGGAGCGGTCCGGGCGGTACTCGAGCTCGACGACACGCTTGAATCGTGGGCGTCGGACACTATCCAGTCCGATTCTCCCGACCGCGCCCGGGAGGCGATCAGGCGTATGGTCGTCCGGCTCGGCGACCTCGCCAGAACCGGGGCAAGGGATCCTCGCGAGGTCCTTGGAGGACTCGTCGAGGCGCTGCTCGCCGAACGAGGCGCAGCACGGGCCGACCGCCGTTACGCCGACGCCGACCGCGTTCGAGAAGCGCTCAGCGCTAACGGGATAGAAGTGAGAGACACTCCCGGCGGAACCGTGTGGGATCTCAAGAGCTGACCTATAGCGTCACCGGTTAGCCAGGAAGGAGCACCCCGACTTCTGTCCGCATAGCATGATCACCATGACCGCCGACATGCAGGAGCTGTTGTGGCTTGATGCCACAGCGCAGGCAAAGTTGATAGCCGACAAGCAGGTGAGCCCTAGGGAACTGGCCGAAGCTGCGATAGCCCGTGTCGAGGCCGTGGACGATCGGGTCAACGCTGTGATACACCGGCGATTCGAAAAGGCGCTCTCCGAGATCGACGCGGGGCTGGCGCCAGGGCCTTTCCACGGCGTCCCGTTCTTGATCAAAGACCTGAACGCGGAGTCAGCCGGCGACCCGGCCCACCAAGGCAACGCCGCTTTGAAAGCCGCTGGCTGGACGGCCTCAGCTGACAGCTGGTTAGTGGCCAGGTACCGCCGGGCGGGCTTCGCTTTCCTCGGGAGGACCAACACGCCCGAATTCGGCATCTTGCCGATAACTGAGCCCCACGCCTACGGGCCGACGCGCAACCCCTACGACCTTACACGCTCACCCGGGGGTTCGAGTGGAGGCAGCGCAGCTGCTGTCGCAGCAGGTATGGTCGCCGTAGCCCACGCCAGCGACGGCGGCGGGTCGATACGGATCCCGTCGAGCATGTGCGGACTGGTCGGGCTCAAGCCCTCCCGGGGACGTATGACGCTCGGACCTTGGCGGGACGAAAGCGACCTGTCGGTTCAGCACGTTGTGTGCCGCTCGGTCAGGGACACCGCAGCTCTGCTTGACGTCGGCCAGGGGCCCGGCCTAGGAGACGTGGTGATAGCCCCTCCCCCTCTGCGAAGCTACCTGGACGAGCTTCGCGTGCAACCGAAAGGTCTTCGCATCGGCATGGCCGACACGAATCCCTCGGCTCCGGTCCACCCGGACTGCGTCGCCGCGGTCCAAGCTGCGGCGGCCCTACTGGAAAGCCTCGGCCACCACGTCGGCCACGAGGCTCCCCAAGTTGATCCCGAAATGGCAAGGAGGTTCATGGTCCGCTGGGCGGTGAAAGCGAAGATGTCGATGGACAGCGTCTCTCGCCAGCTTGGCCGGGAGCTTACCAGCCAGGATGTGGAGCCCCTGACGTGGGCCATGTCCCAGGCCGCTGCCTCGTTCACTGCGTTGCAGTACGCCGGCGCTCTCGACGCTGGCGTTTCGCTGACAAGGCAGGTGGGCGCATTCTGGGCCGATCACGACCTGCTGCTAACTCCTACACTAGGTGGGCTTCCTCCCAAAGTAGGAGAGCTTGATCCGCCACAGGACGACCCGATGTCGGGTCAGCGCGCCGTAGCGGAACTGGTTCCGTTCACCCCGCAGTTCAACGTCACAGGGCAGCCGGCTATATCCCTCCCCCTTCATGTCAGCCCCACGGGACTGCCAGTAGGAGTTCAGCTGGTCGCCGCCTACGGCCGAGAGGACCTTCTCATCCAGGTGGCAGCGCAACTCGAGCAGGCAGCTCCGTGGGCCACAAGGAGGCCTTCGCTCTAAGTGCGTTAACCTCAGCGAGCTGGCGGCGAAGCCCTCGCCGGCCAGCTACGCTTGTCTGTCCCGCCCCCATCGTCTAGCGGCCTAGGACACCGCCCTTTCAAGGCGGCAGCACGGGTTCGAATCCCGTTGGGGGTGCTCATCAGGGGCCCTTTTTGGGCAGGTGGGCGGTGGCCGGCAGAGAGATCGGAAGCCCGGCGTGCGCGATCCGTGCGCGATCTTGCCCGGGCTGCCGCCCGCCAACGGGGATGAATAGGACGGAAACCGTCGTTGTGATCCGGCACACTGGAGGCATGGCCAGCACCGACCCGGCCGCGACCTCCAGGCGCCATTACGGCGACCATCGTCCCTACCCGGACCCGCCGGCCCGGCTGGCCGATCTGACCGGCCCCACGTCCGGCAGGATCGAGCTGCCGATCACCATCGATTGGGGCCCGAAGCGGGTCTACGACATGGGACACGATGCCGATCGTCGGGTCGTCTACGAGTTCGTCCTCCAAGAGGCCTCCACAACTGAGGAACTGGGTCGGTACGTCAACGGTGAGATCCTCGCCGGCGTGTGGCCTCGCCTCTGGCTGCCGCGGCGTGTACGGGAGTCGTGGGAACAGCGCTTCCCCGAGCTCGCCCACGCGGCGTAGCTCATGGACGACTTCCAGGATCGCCTGGTCCGGGTCGGCCTCGGCGTCCTCGGCGATTACGGGTTCGCCCTCGCCGGCGGTTACGCCCTCCAGGCTCACCACCTCGTTGACCGGCTCAGCGAGGACGTCGACATGTTCACCAACAACCAGGACCCAGAGCGGTTCAACCAGGCCGTAGCCGCCGTGGCGGAGGCCTACCGACAGCAACAACTGGAAGTGAATATCGTCCGCCAGGCGGACACCTTCGCCCGCCTGGAGGTTTCCGATCCCGCCACGGGCCAGGCGGGCTCTGTGGACCTCGCCGGTGACTACCGCAAAGAGGAACCGGTACGGCTGTCCGTCGGCCCCGTTCTCGCTGAAACTGACGCGGTAGCCACCAAGGTGGCCGCAGTCTTCAGCCGGGGGTACGCCCGGGACTACCTCGATCTGGCGGGGATCCTGGACAGCGGCAGATTCAGCCGAGAGGCCCTGATCGACCTGGCCGCTTCAGCCGACGCCGGCTTCAGCCGTGGCTGGTTCGCCGAGGCGCTCGCAGCAGTCGACCGGTTCGACGACGACCAGTTCCTGCGCTACGGAGTCGGCGCCGAGCGGGTCGCTCATGTCCGTGCGCTGATGCGCGACTGGAGCCGGGAACTGCAGGACGGGATCGCTCAGGAGGAAGGTCGGCGGCCCGGCGTAAGTCCGGATCTCCAGTCCCAGGGGCCCGACGCGGATCGGGAGCCGGCTCGTCCTCGGCACCCATTCCGGTCCCCTGGGCCGACAGGGCCGTCGGGTGGGCGCGAGAGCCCGTCTCGCGGTCCTGAGATCGGCTTCTAACCCTTCCGTCTTCGGATTGGTACAACCCGGTCCGGTGCAGCTTCCACGGTCGTCACCGGCGCCGCCTCCAGATCGGCCAGAGCGTCAGCGATGGCACGGTCGCGATCTTCTGTTGCGTGCTGGTACCGAAGGGCCGCCGTTGGGTTGGCGTGCTCGCCGCGACGCATCAGTTCAGCAATCGACGCTCCGGACGCGGCGGCCCACGTGAGCCCCAAGTGGCGCAGGTCGTGGTAGAAGAGGTCCGTCCGTCCAATGGCCTTTCGGGCCCGCTGCCAGATCCGGTTGATCGTGCTGGGCAGCATCGGTCCGACGGCCTCGGAGGTGAAGAGCCAGTCTCCGGGATCAGGCCCGAGAACCGTGTACGCGCACACGTGCTCTTGTGCTTGCTGGCCGGCTACCTCACCTGGCATCTACGCCGCGCTGTCGCACCACTCACCTTCAGCGACACCGAGCGTGGCCCACAGTCGACTCGCCTCGACCCGGTCAGCCCAGCGCTGGCTTCGCCGACGACCAGGGCGAAGGCCGCCACCAAGCACACCGAAACAGGCGAGCCCGTCCACTCCTACCAGAGCCTCCTCGAGCATCTCAAGACCCTTACCCGCAGCACCTGTCGCATCGCAGGATCAGACATGACGTTCGACAAGCTCTCCGAGCCGACCCCCACCCAAAGGCGGGTCTTCGACCTCATCGCCAAACCCATCCCCCTGCACCTCATGCAGGCAGAACGTCAACACCAACCACGCCTGCAACCAGGTACTTCACATCCCCCACAGCGTAAGTCCGGACTAGCCCGGTGAGCTGGCGCTTCTCGGGACAGTGGGAGATCATCGAGCGTGGCCCTCTCACTCTGCTACGTCGCCCTATGTCGGCTGCTCGGCCTGGTGCGCTCCTCACGCCGAGATGAGTTCGACAAGGACATCGAGCTGATGGTGCTCCACCACGAAGTGCGCATCCTCGAACGCCAGGCAAACGGGCGTGTGCGCTACCGCCGGGTTGATCGGGGGATCCTCGCCGCCCTGTCGCGGCTGCTCCCACGGTGTCGCTGGCGGTCGTTCCTCGTCACGCCTGAGACGCTCTTGCGCTGGCATCGCTAGCTGTCCAAGCAGAAGCAGCGACGCTGGCGACGCCAACGCGGTCCAGGTCGTCCGCCGCTTCCCGACGGGCTCGTCGATCTCATCCTCCGTCTCGGTCGTAAGAACCGGTCGTGGGGCTGCGTGCGCATCCAAGGTGAGCTTCGAGGAATCGCGATCCGGGTCTCTGCAACGTCTATCCGTCGCATCCTGCGCCGCAACGGGCTCGGGCCGGCACCGCGGCGTGGTCCTACCTGGAGCGAGCTCCTCCGCTCCCAAGCCAAGGGCATCTTGGCGACGGACTTCTTCACCGTGGACACCGCCATGTTCCGCCAGCTCTACGTGCTATTCGTCATCGAGATCCATAGCCGTGCCGTGCACATCCTCGGCGTGACTGAGCATCCGACTGCCGCCTTCGTCACCCAGGCCGCTCGCAACCTCGTCGGCGATCTCGCAGAGCGCGGACGATCGTTCCGCTTCCTCATCCGTGACCGGGATGCGAAGTTCACCGCTTCCATCGACGAGGTGTTCACCTCCCAGAGCATCGAGGCCACCAAGACCCCGGTGCGCTCACCCAGAGCAAACGCGTTCGCGACGCGCTAGGTCAGGACCGTGAGATCCGAATGCCTCGACCGGACCCTGATCGCCGGCCGCCGCCACCTCGAAGCAGTCCTTGGCCAGTACGCCCGCCATCACAACGGGCACCGGCCTCACCGAGGCCTGCGGCTCGCCGTCCCGACGGATCCGAAGAGCTCAAGCGACGATACGGTCGCCGGCCACATCGTCCGCCACGACACGCTCGGCGGCCTCATCAATGAGTACAAGCGGGTGGCCGACTAGGCAGAACTGCCTCGCGGCAGAGCATCGAAACCAGCATGCCCGACTGCATTGCCGCGCCCATTAGGCCTCCGGTCCATCTCAAGCGAGCCGAGAACAGGCCATCGAGACCGAGACCCATCGCACGCCGCTCCCGCGCCGTCCGGCAGCGGGCCCGGCCCGCGACCTCCGCTCTCCTAGCTGGCACGATCGGGGTTTTGGCGTCCTGCAGCTCAGTTCTCCACCGTGATGTAGGGACGCACCCGAGGGATAGACCGACGTAGCAGCCCCCAATCTTGGCGAGCCCGCTGGATGCGACCGATTACGAAGCTGGTATGGATCCGATGACGTCCAGCTATCTGGAGGATTGCGCCCATGGACGGCCGACCGGCGGGGAGCGAGGTCTCTTCAGGGAGAATCCATTCGGCGGCCTGTCGATTCGCTTCAGCCTCGGGGCCGTCGAGTCCGGTAGCGGTGACGATGTCCTCGTCCGCTCGGACAGCCACTGTCTCGAGGTGTCCCAGACAAACATGAGCCAGCTCGTGGAGCAACGTGAACACGTATCCGTCCATCCGGTCGCCCCGACTCGTGAGCCCAATGACCGGGCTACCGTCATCGAGCAGCATCACCGCTCCATCCAGCTTGCTGGACTTGAGCGGGAGCAAAGTAACCAGGATCACCCCGACCTCAGCCAGCCAGCTCTCAAGTTCCCCGAGATCAGTCGGATCATGGATTCGATGCACCAAGTCCCCCGCCAGCGCACAGACCGAGCTGGCATCGAAGGCAGCCACCGTCCGAGCCTGAGCGACGCGGCGAAGCCGAGCTAGCCACGCGGTCTGCTGAGGTGAGAACGACACAGTCGCGTTCGAGCGACGCGCTGCCACCGCAAACTGCGGCTCGGCCTCCAGATCCGAAATACCCAGAAGCTCCTTGACGGCAGCCTCCAACACGTCAAGGTCGTTGCTATCGGGAAGCCACCCGCGCTGCCGCAACTCGGCCACCGGCACTCGAGATCGGAGCCGAGCGCGGCGCGTCACCTCAGTCACCAGCGGTCGGTTGGACTTCGCTTCATGGAGATTGAACGCCGTCTGCAGGTTCACCCACAATTCGGCGCTCGTGCCGAGCGCCTCCGCAAACGCGAGGGCCGTCTCGGGAACGATCTGCTTGCGCCCGTTCAAGATCTCCGACACGGCCTGCACCGGCCGGCCGACGATCTCAGCGAACTCCTTCTCGCTCCACCCCCGCTCCTCGAGCTCATCCCTCAAGTACTCGCCCGGAGGGAACGCTTCGGCAGCTATCAGGGTACTGGTCATCATGCCCTCCTTTCGCTCAGCGATAGTCGACGACCTCGATGACGACGACCTGTTTGCCTTCCTGTGTAGTGTCCAGCCTGACGATCAGCCTCCACTGCTTGTTCAGCCGTAGAGAGTGCTGCCCGAGTCGATCGCCTTCGAGCTTCTCGAAGTTCAACGACCTCATGGCACGCAAGTCTCGCTCGTCGGACGCCGCCGCCACGAACCCGACGACCTTCCGGTAGGCCCGCGTGAGGTCGTGCCCGAGGCTCGACAGCCGGAAGTCCGGCTCCTCGTGGAGTCGCCGCAGATCGTCGTCCTCGAACTCGACTCGCATAGACCGTCAGCTTCACCCTTAGCCTGAAGTACTTGTAACACATCTCCGATTCTAACCTTCACCTTATGGGTGAATATACCATACCACGAACATCGCAGCGCGACGGAAAAGGCCCCTGACATGACGACGGCTCCGACCAACTCCTTTGAACTACGGAACCCGACGGGCCTCTTGCTGGGCCTTCCAGCTCGCTCTAGGACTCGGCAACTCGGGCTCTGGCAGCTCGAATGCCGCCTGGATCGTCAGAGACCGCGCGAAGCCGCTGGCCAAGCCCCTCGGATCTGGTTGGCACCCCGTTGGGGGTGCTCTTCAGGGGCCCCAGTGGAATCCCACTTCTGGGCGCCTGGCACTTCGTTAGCGGCCGTAGTCACAGCCGCTAACGCTCAGGGGACCGCTCGCCTGGCAAGATTGACGCATTCTCCAAGCCCTGCTATCGAGGTCGTAAGAACCGTCCCGTCTTGGAGATAGCGGGGTGGCTTCCGGGCGTGACCGACACCTCCGGGGGTTCCCAGCGCTATCACGTCCCCGGGGTTGAGTGTCAGGATCTGGGAAGCGTACGAAACTGTGGCAGCCGGGCCGAACACCATGTCCGCCGTGTTCGCGCTCTGGACTGTTTCGCCGTCAACCAGACAGCGTAGCTCGAGGCCAGTCCCAGCCTCGTCTGCGGTGACGAGATGAGGCCCAAGCGGGCACGTCGATTCGAAAGTCTTACCTTGCAGCCACTGCATTGTCCGGTACTGCCAGTCTCTGGCGGAGACGTCGTTGATGATGGTGTAGCCGGCTATCGCCGCCATCGCCCCTCTCTCGTCGACGTTGCGAGCCCGCCTTCCCAAGACGACCGCCAGTTCCGCCTCCCAGTCCATCGCTGTCGAAGCCGGCGGCAGGATTATGTCGTCGTGTGCCCCGATGAGCGCTTCGGCGTACTTGGCGAACAGAGTCGGGTGGGTTGGGACCTCGCGGCCCATTTCCTCGATGTGCGCTCTGTAGTTGATTCCCACGCAGATTATCTTCCCGGGCCGCGGTATGAGCGGCGCATACTGAATCCCGCTCAGCGGGTGCACAGTACCCGAAGCGCCAACTGCGACCTCCGCCCAATCCGCATCGCCGAGCAGAACGCCGACGTCCTCCTGGCCGGTTTCCACGGCATGATCGGAGTCGATACGAACAGCGCGGTTACCGCTTTTGGTGCGAATCGTGGCCAGACGCATTTTGTAGGTGCCTCTCTTGTGGTTGTGCGGGGTAAATCAGGTTACAAGTAGGTCCGAGCCGAACAGAGATGCCGTAGTCCCGCGTGAGCTCACACAAGTTTGTGAAGCAGGTCCCTGGTGGCGAACCATCCAGGTATAGCCGGTATGTAGTTGACAGCCAGTTGGTTGGCGATGCTTACGGCCAGTGCTGTCTGAGAGTGGACTCCGAGGGCGACGAGTACGCCGGTGACTCCGACGGTCCCCGCGCCGGTATTGCCGCCAGGCAACGGTATGACCGCCGCTACGCTCGACACGCCGATCGACACGGCCAGGGCAGTCCAGTAAGACACGTCGGCGTCGAAAGCCTGGATGCAAGCGAGAAGGCACGCGCCGTAGAGGAGGCTGGCTCCAGCCTTGCCCAAGAGCAGCAGAGCCAGCTGACGCGGGCTGCGCAGAGCGTCGACGATCGTGGCCAGGCCCAGCTTGATCGGTTTCAGAGACTTGGCTTGGACATGCTGGAGCTCGACAGCGGCGACTATGGCTAAAGCGAGCAGCACGACCACCACCCCGGTCACCTCAAGGACCCGTCGGACTGGAAGATTCCCTAGAGCGATCCCGTTGTGCGACAGGGCCAGAGCAACCAGGAACAGCGGCAGCTCGCTGATCGCTGCGCCCGCGGCGCTCAAGACGCTCCCGGCGGTCACAGCGGAGGGGAGAGCCACGCCCTGCTTTTCGAGGAACCTGATCTGCAAGGCAGTGCCACCGATCAGCGGCACAACCACGTTGGAGTAGGTCATCGCCACTTCGAGTTCGGTGGTGGCCAGCAAGGGTAGCGTCACTTTGACCGTGCCTCTAAGAGCTACCGCGTAAGCTAAATTTGTAGCGAGAGAGGCTACCAACGCTACTGCAACCCATGCCCAGTCCCCCGTTCGCAGAGCGGTCCAAACACGAGAGGGACTTCCCACAGCGCTGATCGCTACAACTATCGCCACCACCGAACTGATGGCGAGAAGCGTTCCTAAGGCGTGGGACTTGAGCGCTCCGGAGGCGGTCCAGCCTCCCCCGTCTTGGGAAACTGGCACCTGACACGCTCCGTCGGCCACCTCGCTCACGTTAGTTTTGCGACACGGCCGGCGGGCAGCAGCAAAGCGGGCAACCCGTAGTTGGCACACTAGACGCGGCTGAGCGTGAACCCATAGCAACCCTGGGGCATCCGTCGTCAGATGATAACGACGCTTCTGAGGACATCCCCGCGAGACATTCTCGCGAACGCTTCCTCGACATCTTCGAGGCCGATCCTCTCGGAGACGAAACCGTCCAACGGAAGACGACCTTGCAGGTACATGTCCACCAGGGCCGGGAAGTCGCGGCTCGGCAGGCAGTCACCATACCAAGACGGTTTGAGAGCACCACCACGTCCGAAGAAGTCGATCATGGCCAGATCGGGCATTCGCATTTGTGGTGTGGGGACACCGACCTGCACT
>JAKBBA010000154.1 GCA_021808665.1 Actinomycetes bacterium | reverse complement strand
ACGTGGTCGCCCATGGCACCGCTGTCCAGAACGCGGCGAAGCAGGAGCCCGGCCAGTGGAAGAACTGGTACTGGGTCTGCTTCGGTGCGATCATCGTGTTCCTCGGAACGGTTCCTTTGATGAAGGGCCGCTGGTCGCCTAAGAAGGCAAAGGAGGACGAGGACGCTCACGAGGCTATGGTCGCCGCAGAGATGGCCAGGCTCGGCATCGGCGTTCCCGCCACCGCCTAAGACAACTTCCCTGGCGCTCCGCGCCACTTACTCAAAGCAAGTCGTGTTCGGGCCGGGACTCAGTTCCCGGCCCGAACGCATCGTTACGACCCCGACCTTTTTCCGTCAATGGCCGTCCGACTGGCTTCAGCTCAGCGAACGGTCCGGAAGAACCGCCGAACTTCCTCGACGAACAGCGTCGGCTGTTCGAAGGCGGCGAAGTGGCCTCCCACGGCCGGTTCGCCCCAGTAGCGAATGTCGCTGAACTGTCGTGCGGCCCAACGCTGCGATGCCCGGAAGATCTCTTTCGGGAAGACAGAAGCGCCCATCGGTACACTCACCGGCCCGAGGGGCGGCCGGCTGAACGATTCCCAGTACATTCGCCCCGAGGACGCTGCCGTCGCTGGCAACCAGTACAGCATGACGTCGTCGAGGATCCGGTCCGCCCCGAGGGCTCCTACCGGATCGCCGTCTGTGTCGGTCCAGGACCAGAACTTCTCGAGGATCCACGCGCACTGCCCAGCCGGCGAGTCGACGAGGCCGTATCCGAGCGTCTGCGGTCTCGTGGACTGCTGCTTCGAGTAACCGGAATCGCTTTTCGTGTAATGCTCCCTTCGCCGTCCTTTCGACCCCCCAGCCTGGGGTCTTCGGCTTGTCGGAGAAGCCGTAGCCGGGCAGGGAAGGCAGCACCAGGTGGAATGCGTCGGATGCGTCCCCGCCGAAACGTTCAGGGTCGGTCAAAGGTCCGACGACGTCCACGAACTCAGCGAAGGACCCGGGCCATCCGTGCGTAACGACGAGAGGCAGCGCGTCGGGGTTGGCAGCACGCACGTGCACGAAGTGAATTCCGAGACCGTCTATCACGGTCCGGTACTGGGGTAATGAGTTCAGCCTGGCTTCGCGGTCACTCCAGTCGTACCCCGCCGCCCAGTATCCGCACAGGTCACGCAGGTATGCGAGCGGGACGCCCTGAGACCAGTCGGTTACGGTTTCGGGTTCCGGCCAACGCGTCCGCTCGAGCCTGGTGCGCAGGTCGTCGAGCTGGCCGCGATCTGCGTTGATTCGATACGGGACGATGTCATCGCTCACGCTTCGGTGCCTACTGATAGTTGGGCGGCTGGCGCCAAGGCGCGTTCCCGGGATTCCACCCGGCTCCCCACTGCTCTGGGCCGGGCCCGGGCACGTAGGGTCTCGAACCTGGTGTGTAAAGAGTCAGGGGAGGTATTTCGCGCAGCGTCGCTCGAATCATGACAGCCGCAAACAGCAGGTACGCGGCGATCGCGTCGATTACGAACCAAGCGGTCAGCTTCATGTTCAAGACCAGACCTAGTTGGGCGACCTGCGCAGCACTGAGGCCGAAATCCGCCGGCGGTACAGGGAGGTTCACTTGGACTACGGCCGCTACGAGCTGGGACGTCAGGACGAGGATCCCTCCAGCCGCTAGAGCTGCCGCGACGCCCTTGTTGCGAAGCCTGATCGCTATGACTGGGACGACCACCAAGGCCACAGCGGCGAGGACCGTACCGACCACTTGCTGCCATGGGCCGCTGAACGCATTCCCGAGGTTGCGGACGACGTGTTGGCCTGTCACCGAGCTGGTAGCCGTGCCACGGTCCCATGCCGGTAGGAATGCACCAGCGACGATGACGGCCAGTACGAGTACGAGTACCGTCCAAAGGTTGCGCTCGTGCGCCTCCTCGGGGCTTTCGGGCGCCCGAGTCCGGCGAAGGCGCTTCTGCTTCGTCTTTGTCGCCACGGCGAGATCCGGCTCGGCGGTGGCCCCCTCGACAGGCGGTACTCCCGCTCCTGCTGAGCCTTCGGTGGGCACCCATGCGGCCTCTGGTCCGGTTTCGATTTCGGTGTCGTCGGGCTCACCGGAAACGATCCATGGCACAGTGCTCGTATCCACGACCGGGACCGCTCCCGTCTCTACGACTGGCACCGCCCCAGTATCGACAACAGGCACCGTTGCCGTATCGGCCACCGGAACCGCTGCGGTGTCGAGTGTCGGCGAGTACCCACTGACAGGTTGAGAGCTGACCTGGGCAGGGCTGGACGCAGCCCATCCGCCAGGTGAGGCCTCGATAGCGCCTACAGGCGTACCGGCCAGGTCAGTGTAGGGGTTGCCCGCCAAATGCGGCTGAGCTTGGGAAGTCTCGGGGTAAGTCGGGGCAGCTTCCACCTCGCCCCCGGCGGGGCCGTCGGCGAAAGGTGCCTCCGTCGCTGGCGCATCGCCCTCCGATGCGAGACCACCCGGAAACCCCGACGACGACGCCGGCAACGGCGTACGGTGACGTGCCGCAGCTGCGAGCACGCACACGACAGCCGCAACGGCACCCACCACCCACGCCGCGGTCATTATCCACAGCCCTGCGCCGACCGTCTTGCTCCCGAAGCTGATTGCGTCGCCCAGGTCGGACACGCGAAACCCGAGCTCGGTAACGGCAACACCGACCGCCAGCGCAGCCGCCGCCTGTGTCCGCTCAGGGCCGCTCGCCCCGATCGCCAGCGCCAAAGCCCACGCCGCCGCTATCACCGCGTACAGCGCCGCCTGGTCGGTTTGACTGGCAAGTGGTGCCTGGCCCACGAAATATGTGGGGAACATGGCCACAACGTGGAGGACTACCGTCGCGCCCAGAAGAACTCCGGCGACTATCTCGATCGGTGTGGGGCGCTCCCGTGTCAGCGGAGCTGCTGAGGCAATTTGCATACCTCTCTATTATCACTTAGAAGCTGAGAGAAGCCTGACGAGGATTGCAGTTTCGCCTTGGGAGTTACCTTCGGGGTCAGCTCGAGGCCCCTCCCGCCTGGGTGCGTCCCCGCTCGAATACCCCTGGCACCCTCGCTGCAAGCTCGTCAGCACCGCCCGCTCGACGCCACCGCCTCGACGCCTCGGATTCCAGTTCCATCGAGTTCCCGCTGAACTCCGTCTGTATACGCCGGTAGGAGTCATGCAACGCCAGCACCGCCGGACGGTGGCTGGCGGCGACCGTCGCTGCAAGGCTTTGCGCACGACCCAAAAGCTCATCGTGTGGAACCACTTCGGTAACCAGACCGCACTCGAGCGCGCGTCGGGCGTCCACGAAGTCCCCTGTGAAGCTCATGCGTCTCGCCATTGCGAACCCGACACGCTCCGGCAGGAGCACCGAAAGGCCCCATCCCGGCATGATCCCGACCCTTGCATGGGTGTCGGCGAATACAGCGCGCTCGGAGGCGACCAGGAAGTCGCAGTTGAGTGCAAGCTCCAGTCCCCCAGTGATGGCAACGCCGTTGACAGCCCCGATGAGAGGTTTGCCGAGGGGGCGCCAGGGCGACCCTGTCGGCACACCCGGCTCACGGTTGTCCCCGCTCACGCCGTCGTCGAGCAGGCCCGAGGAGCCGCTCAGCTCCTTCAGATCCAGCCCTGCGCAGAATGCCGGGTCGCTGCCGGTCAGAATCACCGCACCGACGCTGTCGTCGTGGGCGAGTGTCTCGAACACCTGTCGAAGGCGGCGGAGCAGCTCGCGACTTAGGGCGTTGCGAGCCGCCGGACGGTTCAAGGTCACCAGGGCGACCCCGTCGGCCTCGACTGTCAATACGAGATCGTCTTGCATCCGGCAATCCTCTCAGATATTCCGGAGCGGCGTGCTCTCGAGGTGCTTCCGTCTGCTCAGTCCGGGTTCATGAAACGCCCTCCCGGCCACTGATGTCCGCCCCGATGTCACGGCCTTCGGACCCGGCCGGGGCAGCTACCTCGGTCACCCTGTCGTCGACGTCGTCGTATTCGAGGCGTAGAGCCCTACTCATGACAGCGTGCATCGCGTACATAGCGGTTATGTAGGTGAGCTCGAGTATCTGGCTATCGTCGAGATGCTTTTGGAGCACCTCGAAGATGCCCTCACCGACCCTCCCCTGCTGTCGGCTCAGGCAGTCGGCGTAGGCGAGAACCGCACGCTCCAGCTCGTCGAAGAGGTCGGAGACCTCCCAGTGGCTGATGGCGGCGATCTTCTCCTCGGCGATCCCGGCGGCCCTGCAGGACTTGCAGTGCTGCGAGTAGACGAACTGGCTTCCGACCGAGTACCCGACTCTGGTCTGCGCAAGCTCGCGCAGTGCAGGGGAGAGGTGGTCAGCGGTCTTTTGATACAACGAGAATCCGGCCACCGCGTGGCGGAACACGACCGGCGACAGCGCGAACACACCCCACCAGTTCCCCGGGGTGCCGGTCGCCGTCCCAGGATGCGACACGGGGTCCCTGCCGACACCGAAAAGCCGGTCGTAGGCAGCGAGCACAACTTCGTCTCGGACTGCAGATCTGGGTACCTGGGCAAGCCGGGGCATAGCGCGTCCTCTCTCGTCGGATTGACTGCACGTTCGCACCATTCTTCAAGAGGCGCAAGGTTTTCCCCAAAGGACCGAAAAGGTGCGTCCTATCCGACCTCAGCAACCTTCGTGTCAAGCCGGTGGGTGCTCGTCCCGAAACTTAAACCAATGTCGAGCACCAGGGGCGCCGGAGTCGAATAGTGGACGCAACTCTCCCTGCGTCGCCGGCCGACAGCCGGCGTACCTTCGTACTGCTCGGCCGGATGCCCATATTCGACAGGCAACTAGAAGTAATCGGCTACGAACTCGCGTGCGCGACCGCTAACGACGATGCCGACTCGACGGAGTCGACTCGCAACGCCGAGGCGGTCGAAAGCCTCTCCACGTCGCGCATGGAAACCCTCCTAACCGAAACGGACGGAGTTGACTGCCTGGTTGGCTCCAAGCGAGCCTGGCTCACGATCCGCCACCACGGCAGCGACGACCGCAGCGACGGCGAACCTCCGTTGTCGCTGACCCCGAATCGCTGCGTATTAAGAGTTCTCCGGGAAGGCGAACGCTCCGGCGGCGGCGAACGCTCCGGCCGGAAGGGCGACGAGCAAGACATTCGCGGCCTGGGGGAATCGCTTCGCAAACGCGGCTACCCGCTCGCAGTCAGTGCCTGGTCCGAGGAGGCGAGATTTCTCGACGACCTGGCCTCGTTTACACTCGTGGACCCCGACCTGCAAAACGACAAGCTCGGGGAATGCCTCGATTTGATCAACGATCCCCGCCGGGGAGCCGTGATGGCCGGCGTCAGGTCGCTGCAGCAGGTGCTCGAATGGTCTCGCGCCGGAGCGACGCTGTTCCAAGGACACGTGTTGTCCAAGCCGACCGGCGAACCCGCCGATGCGCTCTCGCCGGGACGTCTCGCCTGCGTCGAGCTGATCAGCCGGCTACGGGACCCCGACACCACCCCGAAAGACCTCGCGCGGATACTTTCCGGAGACGTCTCCCTGTCGTATCGGGTACTTCACGTTTCGAGCCTCGGAGCATCGAGCGGGCTGCGCCGGCCGGTCAGGTCCATCGAGGAAGCCGTCGTGCTCCTCGGAAGAGACCGTCTTTCGTCGTGGGCTACCTTTATGACTCTCGCCGACATGTCCCCTCACGCGAACGAGCAGGTCACGATCGCCCTCGTCAGGGCACGGATGTGTGAGCTGCTCGCCACTTCAGTCGAACCTTCGCTAGCCGACGAAGCCTTCACCGCGGGACTCATTTCTGGCATAGCACTGATCGTAGGAGGGCCGCCCTCTCAGCTCGTCGCGAGAATGAGCGTCACAGACGACATCGCGGACGCTGTCCTCGAACACCGCGGAGTGCTCGGCTCGATACTCGTCGACGTTTGCGAGTGGGAGGTCGCCACTAACCTGCCAGCGCTCCGGTCCGGGATTGGTCACACACAAGTCGGAAGTCACTACCTGGCAGCGCTCGGGTGGGCATCACAGCTAGCTGGCACCGTGCAATCTGCCGCGGCCTAGACGGGGCACCATCCGGGCTCAGCCGGCATTCGAGGGCTGGCCGCCGAGCGCCACGAGCTGCGATCGCGTCGGTTCGCTGCAACAAAACCAGGGCTCGCTAAGACGCGGTCGATCCCCCACCGCGCCCTTCGACACCGAGCCGACAACCGGGCGGCTCGAAATGTCACCAGCGGCGGCACGGATCGCTCCGTCGATTCGTTCGAACGTCTCGCGCGGCAGATCACCGAGCCCGGACTCCACGATACCGGCGACGGTCGTCTGGAGCTCGTCGATTGTCGGATCAGGGTGGGCCCAACTCCAACCGATCACCGCTGGGTCGTACCCGCTAACGTGCGGCTGGATCGCTTCGTGGGCCAGCAGGAGGGATCCTTCGGGGACAAGCAGCCTGATGCTGTACTGGACAGGGTCGACGTTGTCGACGAGGTCGTGGGCTAGCACGAAGTTGAGAAGGTCGACCAGATCTTGCAGCGTCGTCCAAGGGGTAAAAGGCAGCCAGGACGGCCGTATCTCTATCCCGTACTCACGCAACGCCTTGACCGCGCTCGAGGCTTCACTTGACGTGTGCCCCTTGTCCAATATCCTAAGTATCCTGTCGTTCGTCGATTCGAACGCCGACACTACAAACGCGCATCGCGCGTCGGCGAGCAAGCCGAGCATGCCTCGGTGACGGAGAATGTGCTCGACTTTGATAGTGACATCGACACTGACATCAGGATGACGGCCGGCAAACGCCGTAAGCACGCGCGCCGAGTGTCGAGGCGAGTTGAAGAAATCCGGGTCTGCGAAATTGATGTGCCGGGCTCCGTTGGCGACGAGCGCTTCGATGTCCGCAAGAACCTTCTCCGCTTCGACAGGGCGAACCCGGCCGTTATAGACGACGGGGACCGGGCAGTGACGGCAACGGTGAGAGCATCCCCGGCTTGCGGCTACGGAGCCGACGAGGCGTTCCTCGCCGCCTGCGCTGAGCCGGGTGTAAGCGTCGAGGGGAGCCAGGCCCGTCCGGTCTGGTGTCGGGTTGCTCCGACGCGCCAAGGCCACGCGGGGTCCCGCCGGACCTCCGCCTGCCCACGAGGCTAAGCCCGCCTCGTACTCGCCGGCGATGGCCGCGTCCGATGGAGATCCGACCGGAAGGCTTTCGGCGGTCGCTGCGTAGAGACCGAAGTAGCACAGCGGTATCGCCGGCTTGTACCGGCGGATCACCTGTCCCGCTTCGAGGGCGAGACGCATGCCCGTGTACATGGATACCGACA
>JAKBBA010000036.1 GCA_021808665.1 Actinomycetes bacterium | reverse complement strand
TCTGTTGGACTCGTCCATTTCTTGCCTCCTCCGTGTCATGGTGATGTCATGGTGATGTCACGGTCCGCCGTTCGTGGCTAGCTTCGCACCTCGAAGACGGGGCCGGTGCCGCTCACGTGGTATCGCGCCAGTTCCCGCCCACGCACCCCCGCCTTGGCGAGAGCTTTGGCGAACACAGCCATGTGAGCAGTGTCGAAGTGGCCGCGCAGGTCCGCGTCCGAACGCCACCGCTCGAATACCCGCACCCTGCCGGCTTCGACAGGGTCCGCCGAGAAGTTGTAGTCGAGATTGCCGGGTTCTTTCGCCGTCTCGGCCATCATCACAGCGGCCGCTTCGAGCAGCTCGGCGCGGGCTGCGGGGTCGACGTCGATCCACCCTGCGATCACGAACGCGGTGGCAGGCCCGGCTGGCAGTTCTGAGGGAGCGGACGGCGGAGCCTGGCCGGCTGTCCAAGTAACACGCAGAACCCTCTCGGAGATGCGCCAGCCGCTACCGGTGCGCACGAAACGGTCGACGTAGTTTCCGGCGACTGTGTAGTTGTGAGCGCCGGATGCGTCCACCCAGACGTGCTGCGCTTGGAAGTAGCAACGTCCGCTCGCCCGGTCCCCGTCGAGGTTCACCTGGTGGTTGGAGACCAGATGCTGGGTGCGGTCGAAACGCCCCAACGACCGCGAAGCGGCGGCGGCGATATCGGAAGGTCCTTTGAAGATTCCAAGGCGCCCGTAGTCCGCGGTCCCCTCGTCGGCGAACACCTCTGACAGCTCGTCGAAACGCCTGTGGTCGAGAACCCAGGTGTAGCGGATCGTCAGATCGACGATGGACTTCTCATCTGCGAGCTCCGACGCGCCATATGGATCTGTGCTGTTCATCTTGCTCCTAAGAAAGCTCAGTGTGTAGGTTCGGCACGCTAGATCAAAGTCCAGCCGCCGTCGACTGTGACCGTATGCCCCGTCATGTAGCTTGAGGCACGGCTCGCAAGGAACCACACGACTTGGGCGACCTCCGCGACTGTTCCCGGGCGGCCGAGGGGGATGTTGGCGCCGCGCTGGCGCATAAGCGGACCCATCAACCCCGTAGGGCTTCGATCGACCCACAGCGGTGGGAGCTCACCTTCTCTCATCTTGCGGAGTGTCTCCACCGGAATCGAGCCCGGGTTGACACCGTTCACCCTGATGGCGTGCGGTGCGAGATCGAGAGCCAGGCTACGCGTGAAGTGGATGACAGCAGCTTTCGAAGCGTCGTAGGAGGTACCTATGCACGGGAGCATTCCGTCGACCGAGGCGATGTTGACAATCGAACCGCCGCTTGCCTGGCGGACCATCTGCTCGGCTGCGGGCTTGCACATGTGGAACACGCCGTGGAAGTTGATGGCTACGCTACGGTGCCAGGACTCCTCGTCTTGGTCGAGTATCGACCCGGACTCATGGAAGCTGCCAGCGTTGTTGACGAGGACGTCGAGACCTCCGATCTCGCCGGTCACGTAGCGGAGAGCGTGGCGCGCCGAAGCTGGATCGGTGATGTCCACTTCCACGAAGCGCGCGTCGAGGCCGTCCTCTGCCAGGCGGTCGGTCGTGGCCACGCCGGTTTCTACGTCGATGTCCGCCAGGAACACAGTGGCGCCTGCCTCGGCGAGGAGCCTGGCTATACCTTCGCCGATCCCTGTGGCGGCACCGGTAACGACAGCCCTCGATCCTTCCAAGCTGAGCAGGTCCACTAGATGCTGGCGCATCGCTCAGCCCGCGCTCGCCAGCGAACGGGCCACCGCCCCGCTGTCGTGGTAGTCGACCTCCAGGCCCACCCGGTCACCGTCGAAAACGAGATACGACATGCCTTCGGATCGCCAGCGCCTTCCACGGTTGTCGGCGCCGAGACGGTCGTCGGGGACTACTGCGCTCATCACCCACGTTAGGGCCACCCCCCGGTCGTTGGTCCAGTACTCCTGGGGTTCGAGGACCAGTTCTGACCACTTGTCCAAGCCTGCGGCGAAGAAGGCTCTTATCGCAGGCCAGCCCTCGTGGCGTCCGCCGACGATGTCGTAGAGCACTGCGTCGGGACGCATGAAACGCTCCGGCGCGTCCGGGTCGCCGCTGCTCCAAGCCCGGAAAAGCTCGCCTGCCACGGCGGTGCGAGAGTCGTTGATCATGACAATGTTGCTCCTGTCTGCGAAGAATGTCGATCGTTGGATGCTCTGACACGCTTAGCTACTTGTGCCTCCCATGCGAAATCCCAGCTTGAACGCCAGACCGGGTCCGCCAGTGGGGCGTCTAGGCGGTCCCAGCCCATCGATATGAACCACTCGTAGGTCTCCGCGTGACCTCGCTCGAAGCTGCGAGGTTGCAGCTGCGGGAGAGCTTCTTCGAGCTTGACCGTGCTGAGCACGGCGTGATGCGCCCGGCCGAAGAGATGACCGAAAGGAGCTGTGGGCAACTCCGCCAGCGTGTCGTCGGGAATCTCCACGACATTGGGGTCTACTCCGACGATCGCTGCGAGAGTCTCGACGTAGCGATTGACGGTGATCGCCGAGGTGGTCACGTTGAAAACCTCGCCGACCGCGCTAGCACAGCGGCTCAGCGCGATCATCGCCTCGCATAGGTCGTCGACGTGACCGTAAGAGGCTGTCACCAGGCCCGAGTGGGGGATAAGGACGGGTCGGCGTCCGGCTAGGCGCAGCCACATCGCCGTCTCCATGTCGTAGATGTTGTTGTGAGGCCCGTATATCGCCGCGGGACGTACTACCGCTCCGGGCAGACGTCCTGAGCGGGCCCGAGACAGGAGCGCCTCCTCTACCACCGCTTTGAACCCACCGTAAGACGATGGGCCGCTCGGGTTCGTCGCCATATCCTCCCGCCAGGGGAAGAGCCCGAGAAGCCCCTGGTCGTAGGCCATTATCGAACTGACATACAGGTAACATCCCGTTCTGGACTCGAACACGTCGAGGAACGAATCGACGTCGACACCTCCAGCTGCCATGACAAACCCCGAGACGTCGAACACCGAGTCCCACTCGGAGCCGCCGAGCGCTTCGGCCACCTGCTCGGGTTTGGTCCGGTCGGCTCGAAGAGCTCCGACTCCCGGGGGTAACTCGACCGGTGTGACCCCCCTGTTCAGGATTGTCACGTCGTGCCCTGCGGCGACGAGGGCATCCACGAGGCGGCGACCGACGAACACCGAGCCGCCCAGAACCAGTGATCTAGGGTTCACGACAGGCTCTGCTCCCCCAGGTAGCTGACCTCGAGAAGCTGCCTGTTCGAGGCGAGCTCCTTGGCGTCGCCCGTCAGCACCATCCGGCCGTGGCTGAGGACGTAAGCCCGGTCGGCGATCTCAAGAGCCAGGTGCACGTGCTGTTCGACCAAGAGCACACCTGCTCCGGTCTCATCGGCCACCTGGCGCACCACCGGCAAGAGACGTTGGACTATCACCGGGGCGAGACCGAGGCTCATCTCGTCGACCATCAAAAGTCGGGGGCTCGACACCAGTGCCCTCGCCATCGCTAGCATCTGCTGTTCACCGCCCGACAACAAGCCGGCCTTCCTATTAAGCAGCGGACGAAGTGCGGGAAACAGGTCCAGTGCTCTGTCCAGTGCGGCACTACGCGAGGCCCGCCCTTTCACGCGTCCCATCCGCAGGTTCTCGAGGACTGTCAGCTGGAAGAAAAGGGAACGATCTTCTGCGACGTGGGCTATGCCCAGGCGGGCAAGTTGGTGCGGTCGCCTGCGCTCGATCGGAGCTCCAAGAACGCTGATCGAACCTCCGATCGGCTTGAGCAAGCCCGATACCGTAAGCAGAGTTGTCGTCTTACCCGCTCCGTTCGGACCCAAAAGGGCGACCACCTCGCCCGGATTCACATGGAGGTCCAAGTCCCAGACCACCGCCGCCCCGGCGTAACCGGTTGTCAAACCCTTTATGTCGAGCAGGGGCTCACCGCCGATCTGAGCGATCGGGGTCTCTCCGGCCAGCGTGTCGACGCTCACTTGGCGACCACCTCCTTGCCCATATCGGCGCTCGACCCGACCGACACCGCCGCGAGGTGTGCCCCACCGCTACGTCGGATCAGACCAGAGTGGTTTCGGGTGTACCACCCCCAGGCTTGAAGACCCATCGCTCTGAACATGAGCGTCAGGACTACCCCGTCGAGCACCGGCCACGCGTTCGCATGGCTTCGACGGTCCCAGAGCAAGTAGCCAAGCGCAGCTCCTATAACCACCGCGGGTCCGATACGGCGCAAGGCTCGCACCCATTCGCCTCGCCTCCACGTGCGAACTGCCGATATCAGTTGCCCAACGAGAATCTGCACTCCGGGCGCTATGCCGAGCGGGTTCAGGATCGCCGTCAGGATCAGTCCGATCCCACCGAAGATCGTCCAGTAGTTCTCGAGGTTGTTGAAGTGGGCTTGGAGGAAGTAGGCCCAGACGCCACTTGTCGCTATGAACCCACCGACGAGTGCACCGTTGACCGAGGAGATCCCTCCGAGGTATGCAAAGGCCAGGAAGGTGAGACCGACCAGCGGGTCCCAGTTGGCTGACGAGATGTTCTGCGACTGGAATGCAAGGAGGCAGCCGGCCAGACCAGCGATGGCGGCGGCGAGAGCGAAGGCGAAAAGCTTGTTCCTGGCGACGTTTATACCTGTCGCAGCGGCTGCCCGTTCGTTGGACCGTATTGCCAAGAAGCGCCTCCCGGTGGCGCTCTTGCGTATGTTGGTCACCATCAGGGCCACCGCTACGAGAAGGATGAGCACGAATAGCGTGAAAGCGAAACGGTCGGAAAGTCCGTTCTTTCCTGCGACGTCGAGGTTCAGGCCGAACAGGGTCGGCTTGGGCACCTGAGCCCCGGAACCTTGGGGCACGCCTGTTAGTTTCGGCGAGTCGAAATAGAAGTCGACCATGGTCACGCCGGCGGCCAGGGTTATGATCGCAAGTTGGACACCTCGTATGCGAACGGCCGGAAGCCCCACTACGATCCCTATGAGCACTGATAGCGCCATCGCGAGCGGGACTGCGACTATGAGGGGAAGTCCGAAGCCGTGGACTGCGAACTGTCCTTTACCGTTTCCGCTCATGAGCCTCACCATGAAGAAGGCGGCGACGCCTGCGAGTCCGAGCTGGGCCAGTGAAATCTGGCCGACGTACCCGGTGATCAAGACGTAGGACAGCATGAGGATCGCCGTGATCAGGGTGGTTGTAAGGGCCAGCACCCACGGGCCGCTCAGCGCGAGGCCGTAGACGATGACCACGGCAGATCCGACCACGGCCCAAAGCGTCACGCGTATCGGACGGGATGCTGGGGGTAGACGTCGCTCGCCGACGCTGCCGCGCGTCGGGAGCGAATCCCCGCGTACGAACAGCACCAGAGCTATCGCAAGGAGCGGTATCGCCGAGGAAAGAGCGTCACTGCCGCTGAGCCACGACGGGAACCAACTCTTCGACGAAAGGTAGGTTACGAGCGATTCAACCACTCCCAGACCTAATCCTCCGAGGAGCGTGGCGGGGAATGACCTCATCAGCCCGAACAGGGCCGCGCCGAGGGTCGGGACGATGAACACGTCGTAGGCGGAGGGCGACAGCGCCCCGGCGATCGGCCCTACGAGGAACCCGGCTGCCGCTCCGACGACCGATGATATGACCCAGCTGGCAAGGGCCAGTTGGTCGGGTGAATAGCCGAGGAGTATCGACCCTTTCTCGTTCTCTGCGGCCGCGCGGGTGGCCATTCCCAGACGGCTAAAGCGGTACAGCGCCCAAAGGCCAGCGGTCATGATCACTGCGCATACAGCAGCCCAAAGGTTCTCCTTGGGAAAGGGATGGCCGAGGCCGAGAAAGTTATTCCAAGCCCCGCTCGGAAGGATGGTGGGAAGCTGGCGTGCTATCTCCCCGAAGTTGATCAGCGCGGCTGCCTGCAGATACAGCAGCAATCCCACAGAGGCGACGACTTTCCCGAGCGAGGACGCGTAGCGCAAAGGCCGGAAGACCAAAAGGTGCACCAAGGCGCCAAGCAGCACTGCGACGAGGACCGATACGACTATCGAAAGATCGAAGTTCATCGGACCGTGGGTCAAGGTGATCAGCACAGGCGTGTGACGCCCCGGAAGGAAGTTGATCCACGGCAGGTACACCTGACCGGACGTTCGAAGCTGGGTGAAGTCGAAGACGGAGTACATCGCCATCGCTCCCTGGGCGAAGTTCACCACCCCGGCACCTTGGAAGCTGATGATCAGGCTCATACCAGACATCGCGTACAAGCCGCCGAGTCCCAAGCCGATCAGGGCATAGAAGATCAGATTGCTCACTGCCTACACCTCCTTCTCTGCGCGTTGCCGGCTGTCGTGGCGGGCACTGGAAAGCCGACCACGACAGCCGAAACATCCAACTTGGGTTCGTCAGCCGCCGTAGCTGGAAGCCGTGGACTTGATCGGAGCCCCGGCTATCAGGTACGCCGCGCTGAAATTCGAGCCAACGTTGGTGAAGCCGGTACCGTTCCACTGCTGCACGGAAACAGCCGTGGAGCAGACGCTTGTGTACGGGCTGGGAGCCGACGTGCATCCCCACGGGATGCCGGCGAACATGTGAACATTAGTCGTGTTATGGAGGTCTGACAGCACGCTCGCCGGGGTGAGCTGGGCGGCGCCCGACGAGTTGTCCAAAGCGAGCCACGTGGTCATCACCGTCTGGAACATAGCGCCCTCAAGGCCCGTCGGGTTCTGACTCGGCTGGTACTGCTTGTCTTTGGAGTCGATGACCGATATCTCCTGGCTTGCGAGTCCAGTCGCCGAGGTCGGATCCAACAGGTTGTACGATGCACCGATCACGTAGACTCCGTCCGCCTTTGCACCAGCCTGCTGGAAGGACTGAAGGTCGCTGCAGGCACCTGAGAAGATGAGTGGTATCTGTTTGGCCGACCAACCGAGATTTGAAAGTGCTGAAAGCAGGTTGAAGCAGTCCGAGGACTGTGCCGAGAAGATGATGGCGTCAGGTTTCTGGGCTAGAACCTCGGCTGCCTGTGCTGAGTCGTCCGGAGCTCCCGCTACGATCGGGTAACCCTTGGAGGTGAGGTTTGGGACTATCGTGACGCCGGGAGGCGTCGGCTTGATGGTTCCATTGATTATATCGACCGGTTTTTTCTCCAAGTCGTAGTAGCACTCCACACCCGGCGCGGTGTTAGACCACGGAATAGCGAGGTTCGTCGCGTGCAACGTGTACACGGCGAAATGGATCAGCGCAGGGTGCACACCGACGCAACCTCCGCCGGCCGCGATGTCGACGAGGTCCGGGCTTGTGAAGTCCGAGACTGTTATCGGGTTGAAGTTGACTACAGGTATGTTGGCGGCTTGGAAGATGGGGTCTGCAACCGACCCGAAGAACGGGTATCCCTCGATGATGAACACCGGATGGTCAGCGACGATCTGGTCGGCGCAAGACGTGGTCGACGACGGTGTTATGGTCATGAAGCAGGTCTTGAGCTCGATCGGCCTTCCTGGAGTGCCAGTGAGAGGGTTCCCTCCTATCCCTCCTAGCTCACTGTTGATGTAGTCGACTGCGGCTTCGGCACCTGCGGTAACGTCGGGGAAGCTACCCGACGGATCGCCCTGTGGGTTGAGGAAGCCAACCACTACCGGAGCACCAGTAGCTTTGATCGGCTTGTTAGCTGTGCAGCTCAGAACAGCCTGCATCCAACCTGCGTACTTACCGTCCTGCGCGTCTAGAGCAGTGTTGGGCGATGTGGAGCACGTCGCACCCGACGTCGACGCGCCGGAGGAACTGCTGGTTGCCTGTGTGGTTGCGCTCGTCGCAGCCGTCTTGGAACTGCTGCACGCCGCCAAAGCTAACGTGCATCCAAGTACTGCTGCAGGAACGCCCACCTTTGAATGTTTCATTTGTTTCCCCCATGTTCTTTTGAGCATCGAAACCGATCGGTCGATGAAGGATCTCTTAATAGGAATGTCTCGTGGTAATAAGGACTCAAGGTTTCGGGTCCATTGTCCGTTGCCGGTTCTGAGCGCTTGGGAAGTTAACAGTTCTTTCAGTCGTGGCCTGGTGTCGCTTCGAGCACCTCCTTGGCTTGCGCGGCTTGTTCAGACTTGTCTTGGTCACCCAGGTAGGCGGCGACGACTCTCTCGTCTCTGCGGATCTGCGCAGGAGTGCCTTCGGCTATGAGCCTGCCGAACTCGATCACGTAGATGTAGTCGCAGACACCGAGCACCAGGCCCATGTCGTGGTCGATCAGGAACACGGTGGTTCCGTCGCCAACCAGGCTGCGCAGGCGCCGTCCGAGCTCCTGGCTCTCGGCGGTGTCGAGCCCGGCCGCCGGTTCGTCCATGAGAACGAGTTTCGGTCTAGCCGCCAAGGCGCGCGCAACTCCGACCAGCTTGCGCTGACCCTGTGAGAGCTCGCCAGGCACGCGCTCTGCGACATCCGAGAGGTCGAGGCGACGCAGAGCTTCGTCGACAGAGGCACGCCCCTTGTTACGACTCGGTCGGACCAGATCGGCCAGAAAGCCACCAATCGACGCTTTCTCCGCTGCGACGAGGAGGTTCTCGGTCACAGTCAGGTCGTCGAAGAGCTCCAACGACTGCCACGTGCGGACCATCCCTGCCCTAGCACGGTCATGCGGTGCAGTTGAGGTAAGGTCCCGACCATCGAAGACGATCTTCCCCTTCATCGGGACGAACCCGGTGAGGCCGTCGATGAAGGTGGTCTTACCCGCCCCGTTAGGTCCTATTAGACCTACGAGCTGGCCCTGCTCGATGTCCATCGACACATCGTCGACCGCTTTGAGCCCGCCGAAGCTGACCGAAAGGTTCTCCGCGTGAAGCAGGGCCACTTGGGTCAGGCCTCCTCGGCTGGGAGCGGATAGTGGATCCCCGGTACGCCCGCCGCCCACGGCGCCAGGCGATCAGGTAGCGGGGCGAGCCCCGGGTAGGTCTCTCCTACGGTCGGAGCGCCGAGCATCGCCCCCCAGCCGTGGTGGCCGGGTCGTATCTGGTAGTAGCCGTTGCCTGCATTGGTCCCCCCGTCCACTAGCAGGTTCAGCCCCGTGACGTAACTGGAAGCGTCCGAGGCTAGGAACAGTAGCGGTCCGAGCAGCTCCTCGGCCTTGCCGACCCGGCGCATCGGTGTTCGGCTCGCCACGTATTCGCTTACGCCGAGAGCCCCAAGGGCTGGCTCCGTCATCGGCGTGACGATAAAACCGGGCGATATCGCGTTGACGCGGACTCCGCGGTCGGCCCACTCGCAGCCGAGCTGGTAGGTCAGGTTCAAAAGGCCACCTTTTGCACCCGTGTAGGCGATGACGTTTAGCTCGTTGGCTCCGCTTCCCATTATCGAGCAGATATTTATGATCGACCCGCGCCCGGCGGCGAGCATGTGCCGTCCGACATCCCGGGCGAGCATGAAAGCGCCGAGCATGTCCACTTCGATGATCCGTCTGAATGTCTCGATGTCGAAGTTCTCTGCTGGGACTCCCCGCATGTCGGAGATGCCTGCGTTGTTGACTAGGACGTCTATACGCCCGTGGCGTTGCATCGCCGCTTCGACGAGGCGGGCTATGTCGCCCTCGTTGGACACGTCAGCGCTTACCGCGATCGCGTCGGCGCCTCGAGCGGCGCACTCGGAGGCAACCGCTTCGAGGGCTTCTTTGCTCCTGGCTGCTAGGACCAGACTCGCTCCAGCTTCGGCTAGTCCCTTGGCCATGGCCTCCCCGAGCCCGTAGCTGGCACCGGTCAGGAGGACTACCTTGCCTGTCAGGTCGAACAGCCTTGCCGGCAGCGACGACGTCTGAGTCCCACGGTCAGATAGTCCCACGGTTGGCGTTTCTCCTTTCTAGTTTCCGGTCAGCTTCGACACGACAGGGGCGAACTGCCTCATCGTGCGCTCCGACACGGTGACATAGCTGATCCCATATCGCTCACGGCGTTCCAGGAGCCGGTCAGTGATCTCCTCGACGGCGCCGACGAGGACGTGGGGGTGATCTGCAATGTCAGCGGGAGAAAGTCCGAAGCCGCTAGCCATCTCTTCCAGATGATCCCTCGTCGACTCGCCTCCGGCGGTGACGACCGTGAAGTATGCGGCTATCTCGAGCTCGATGTCCTCGAAGCGTGGCCCTGCCGCTCGCTTGACCCACGCAATCTTCTTGTCAGTCTGCGCAGCCAGAGACCCCTGCACCGACGGCGCGCCGAGCCGGCCTGACGAGTTGTCGAAGTTCAGGCTGACGATGTCGGCTTGGCGTCCCGCCAAGCTGAGGATCTTCTCTGCACCGCCTCCGATCATGATCGACGGTCGGGGCTTTTGGACCGGCAGTGGGGCTCCGGTGTAGTCCCGCACCCGGACATGGCGTCCGGCTACGTGGATGGGCTCACCGGAGAAGTGCGCCTTGACCAGTTCGACCACTTCGCCGAGGCGTTCGATCCGCACGGACGCGTCGTCCCACCTGACGCCCATCGCCTCGTACTCCGCTCGGATCCAACCAGCGCCAAGACCCAGTTCGAGGCGACCGTCGGAGAGAAGGTCGAGCGTGGCGGCCTCCTTGGCGAGTACTGCCGGCTGGTGGTAGTCGACGCACAGCACCCTGCAGCCGACCTTGATCGTCGTCGTGGCCTCTGCGGCGGCGGCCATGGCCGGCACGGCAGCGAGAGTCTGGACGGGATGCCCGGTGGCTTCTTGGACCGGTCCCGGGCCGAAGTAATGGTCGGCGAGGTGCAAAGCGGAGTAGCCGAGGTCCTCGGCGCAGCGAACAGTTTCCCGCCAGTGTTTGGCCGTGTCGGCTTGATAGGCCTGCACGGCGAACCTGAAAGGTCTCGTCGGCTGCAACGCTTCCCCCGTCTGTCCGGTGATACTCCTGTTCCAGCGGACGCTGGAGCAAGTACTTTGTCATCTAAGCACCGGAGGAGCCGGCTGTCAAGAACCTACTGTTCGGTTAATATTTTCTCGCTGTCTCGACTGCCCGACCGTCATATGGTGTGCAGGAGAGCGCTTTCAAGGCATGTCGAACCAAGGAGAAGATTACCGATGGGTTATATGTTGGCGCGTTTGCAGGTGCGGCCGGGGCGAGTTCCCGAGCTGATCGAGATCATGAGCCACATGACCCCGGTGCTCGAACGTCAGGGCTGGAAGCTAGTAGGGGCTTACCAGACCACGATAGGACGCTTCAACGAGATATGGGATCTCTGGGACATAGGCGGTGACGCTTCCAACATCACCAAGGCTCTGGGGGTAGCGCGCAACGATCCGGATTTCGCCCAGTGGGCAGCGAAGCTACCCGAGGTCGTGGAGCAAGAGGAGACCCGCTACATGGAGAAGCTCGACTACGGCGTTTGACTGCCTCAACTGCCTATTCAGGCAGTCCCCGCCGCCCGGCCTCGCGCACCAGCGGCCGGTGGCCGGCGTAGAGACCCTGGCCCGGCTCGCCGCCTTCGGGCGTCCCGGCGATAAGGCCGCCATCTACTGACATCGTGATTCCGCTCACGAACCCGGCGCGCTCGCTCGCTAGCCACACGGCGGCCTCCGCTATGTCCCCGGCCGTACCGTAACGGCCTTTGAGGGGGCTGATCCTTTCGAACACTTCCGTGCGGTCCGTGGCGTTGGGATCGCCGAAGGCAGCGTCGGCGAACATGGGCGTGGCGTGCTTACCGGGTGCGATGGCGTTGACCCTGATCCCCCACGGACCGAGCTCGGCGGCCACGTTGCGGGTGAAGCCGACGATGGCGGCTTTGCACCCGGCGTACACGTGAGGACCGAGACCTCCGCGAAGGCCGACACAGCTGGTAGTCGACAGGATGACGCCGCTTCGGTGGGGTTTCATCACCCGAGCAGCGTGCTTCATTCCCAGAAAGACCGATCGCATGAGAATCCCGACCGTGAAGTCGTACTCGTCGATGGGTATCTCGTCGATCGGACCTACCGCTCCGACTATCCCTGCGTTGTTGAACATGACGTCGAGCTGCCCGAACGCCGACACCGCCTCGTCGACGGCCCGGGCTATGTCGTCTTCACGGCTCACGTCACAGTGGACGTACCGGGCATTGACGCCCAGGTCTCGGGCGAGATCCTCACCGGCAGAGTCTTGGATGTCGGCGATTACCACCGACGCTCCTTCCTGGACGGCCAGTCGCGCCGTAGCAGCCCCGATACCGCTAGCGCCACCCGTCACCACCAACGTCTTCCCCTCGAGCATTGAGCTCACGACAATTCCTCCGATCTCGTCATCCACCGGACTCCCCGGTGTAGCAGCGTACGAAAACTCTCCGATTCCCACGAACCTCGATCCACCGTGGGCCAGTAGTCCATCACAGGGATCATGTCGAAGTGCCCACGGCAGTGGCCGAGCGTCAAGTACAAAACTTCGCCCTCCCCCACCCCGTGGATGTACATGACCGGGCGCTCGGCCGGATCAGGCCACGAGGACTCCATGAACCCGGCCGCCTCTCCCGAGAACTCCGCGTGCAGGAGAACCTCGAGGTCGCCGTGCAGTTCAGAGAGGTAAAGCTCGTCCGTGGTCTCGAACGCGCTCAGACCGGCCACAAGAGGATGGTCCGGACGCGTTACCTGTACCTCGTAAGGTGCTATCGGGGGATGCGCTACGAACTGGCTCCCGAGCGTATCCGCCAGGACCGGGATGACCCTCGGGGCGGACACACCCTGGGGTGTGAGGTCGAGCGCAGCGTTGGTGCCGTGCAGGGCGAACCAACGCCCGCCGGAGCTGACCCAGTTTGCGAGCTCGTCCTGCTCTGCGACGCTGGGCCTCACGTCGCAGGTGTAGGTAATCAGGCAGTCGGCAGCTCGTAACGAGTCAAGGTCACGGTAGTCTCCGCTTACGGTGGTGCGGACCCGCTCGTCTTCGGCCAGAACTCGAAGGATCTCAAGCCTGGCGTAATCGAAGTCATGAAAACGTCCACCGCAGACAAGGTGGGCCCGGATTGGGCTAGTCAAAGTCATCTCCTGTGGTCTTGCCGGCCTGAGTGCCCCGGCGGCGGCCTTCGATTAGCTGAGCGAGAACACCTCGTAGCGCACTCCGCCATCCACCAACTCACCGTAGCCTACGCACTGAATGTCATTGAGCCACGAGTAGGGACCTTCGGGGGCTTCGAAGAGCGGGGCAATGCGGATCTGCATTCCTCCCGTCTGTTGAGGTACGGCCACACCGGAGTAACAGATGAGGATGTTGACGCCGTCGTCGGTGACCAATAAAGCCCGGACGTCGAGCTTCAGGGTCCCGTTGGTCCTGACGGTAAACCAGTCTCCCCCGGGCGGCACCAGGGTTCCCGACAGGCGAGGCCCTTCGAAGGTCCCCCCCGTGACCGGGATGATCCCCCGAGTGCCCTGGGGGGCGCCCGGGATGGTCATCGCCTTGCCCGTGTGAGCGGTGAAAGTGACGACGTGCTCAATCTCCGCGTGACTCCGTTGGCTGCTCACTACGTTCGTGCCTCCATTGTTGTCCCATCCTCGAAGCGCTGCACGTGACCGTACCGGGAATCCCACCCGGCGTCAATTGCACGACGGTCGAAGCCTCGATTGGCGAACTGAAACCCACCTTGGACGTCCAAACACCCTGAGAGCGGGCTTCGCCTATGCTCTGGTCGAATGGAGCTCCTTCTCATCCGCCATGGCGAGCCACGCAAAGTCGTTGACGCTTCGGGGCCTGCCGATCCGGATCTCAACGAACGCGGACTCCGACAGGCCCGTCTACTGGCTGACTTCTTGAGCTCGGAGAAGATCGACGCCGTCTACACGTCTCCGATGCGCAGGGCTTTTCAGACCGCCTCGCCGCTTGCGGAGCGCCTCGGCCTGTCAGCCGTTGTCGACGACGATCTCGCAGAGTTCGACCGCGAGGCATCGACCTACATTCCCATCGAGGAGATGAGGGCAAATCGGGACGAGCGTTTCCTTGCGATGCTGCAAGACGACTACAGCATGTGGGGTGTAGATATGGAGAAGTTTCGAGCCCGGGTGGTCGAAGGTATCGAAACTATAATCTCAGCACACCGCGGTGACCGCGTGGCGGCGTTCTGCCATGGCGGTGTGATAAACGCTTACCTGACGAGCATCCTCGGCATGTCACGGCACACCTTCTTCGCTCCCGACTACACCAGCGTTAGCAGGGTTGGAGCGAGTCACTCCGGGGTCCGGTCAGTCGTCACGCTCAACGAAGTGGCGCA
This sequence comes from Actinomycetes bacterium, assembly GCA_021808665.1. The sequence continues at coordinate 19,306 of JAKBBA010000036.1, read as the reverse complement.
TCTTCGCGGGCACTCCCTGCTCGAATCGACGCTCTAAAACCGCCGACACGCATGCCCGCGGGCGGATAACGCCGGGCTGTCATCGCGCTCGTGACGCGACCTCGAGAACCCCGGCGAGGAGCTCCGGAGCGCGAGCCCACGCGGCGGGGCTGTCCATGCGCTCCCAGAAATTGCACTCGACAATTACCTCTTCCACCCCAGCCTGGATGCACGCTTCGACGTCGGCCATCACGGCTTCGACACCACCGATCTCCTCGCCGGGTCGGTGACTGGGTCTCTGGGCGAAGCTCCGGTAGTACAGCCGGAGCGGCAGGCTCCCAACAGGGCGTTGCGCGTTCAACTCGGGGACCATCGAAGCGAGCTGTGCGGGCTCTCCCCTCGCCGGGTTCCAGATGTCGAACAGCGCTACCGTCCTCTTCAGACCGGCGTCACTCCACATTCCTGACAGCAGCGGAGGATGCGGCGACTGTAGCGGCTTGGGCCTCACCACTGACTCCGGTATCGAGAAGAACTCCCCCTGGAAACTGACAGGGTCGGGACCCCAGCACGCTAGAAGTGCAGCGACGAGCTCGTCGAGTCTCCTCCCCCGGGTTCGTGGGTCGACGTCGGTCTGGGCGTGCTCGTCGTCGGACCAACCGACGGAAAATCCTGCGACCAGCCTTCCACCGGACAGGACGTCGATGGTAGCGAGGCTCTGGGCGAGTTGGACAGGCCGGTGGTAGCCGCCGACGAGGATGCTGCTACCTATCGTGACCGTCGACGTCAGGGCTGCCGCGAAGGCCATGGCCTCGGTCGCCCCCAGCACACTGCGGTAAGCCTGCGGGATTGGGAGACCTGGCACGCCGGCGTACCCAGAGCGGGGCTCTAGAGGATAGAAGAGGTGCTCCTGCGCCCACAGACTCGAAAACCCGAGGTCTTCGGCGCTGCGACAGAACCCGGCGAACGCCTCGGCGTCCACGTGTTCGCCCAGCTGCGGCAGGGCTAAACCGACCCTTGTCATCCGTGCTCTCCTCCCCTGGACTATGTGCAGCAATCTATTGACCGATTAGTATTGTAACCGTGGCTACGACGATATTCATTCCCCGGCTGGCTGTATCCATGACCGAGGGCACCATCACCGAGTGGTTGGCGCAGGATGGCGACACCGTCAGCGCCGGCCAGCCTCTCTACCGGCTCGAGACGGACAAGACCGACGCCGAGATAGAGTCACCGGCTAGCGGTATCCTGCGCATCGAGGCCGAGCCAGGGGAGGCTCTCGAAGTGGGGACTCCCATCGGAGAGATCGAGTAGTTCTCGCTTTAGGCAAGCCCGGTTATCGGCGGGAAGGAACTGAAGTTCCCTGCTGGGAGCTCCCCACGGTAGCAAACGGTGAAGGCCCGGCTGGCGAAGCTCCAACCCGAATCGTCCTTGGAGTAACGATCGGCATAGGAGCCGACTACCAGGCTTCCCGTCCCACCGCGGAGCCCGACCTCCCAAATCGTCCAAAGCCCTTCGGCCTGCTCTGCGCTGACGGAAAGCGTCCCCTGGGCAGTCAGTTGTATGACCCCCTCGAAGCTGCTCATAGCGTCCTCCCAGTAGCCGCAGATAGCTTCGCGACCGGCAATAACCTTTCCACCGATGAGCCATTCACCCTGCTCCGCCCAAGTGCTGCCCCATAGCTGTCGGTCGCGCCGGTTTACCGCGTCGGCGTAGCGGGACACGAGGTCTCTTATAGCGAGCTCGTCGGCCAGAGTCGTCCCTAGCTGGCGTCCCCCGGCTCCTGTATTGCTCATTGAAACTCCCCCCGTGTCTTATTAGAGTCCCTAGCCAATGCTGACTGAGGCTACAGCGTCGCGAAGCCCGGGGGCGTCGCATGGCGCAACAGGGTTAACTATTACTACAGTTTCTAGGCCTTAGAGAGTTTCCGAGGCTGAGGGCTCAGCGACGACAGAGCTCGAAGAGCCTCGCACTAACCCGGGGAGGACCACATGAGGGACATGGATTCCACAGCTAGAGCTCTCGGCGACCTGCTCGCCTATCATGAGCAGACCCGAGCCCCGAAGGTTATTTCCTGCCGCCCATTGACCGGCGGCTACAGCCGGGTGATGACTCACGCCGTCGTGGCCTGGCCCGACGGACGCGAACAGGCCCTGGTCTTGCGGTCGGACCCTCCGCCAGGGGAGATCGTCTACAAGACCGACAGGGTCACGGAGTGGAATGTGCTCAGGGCCTTGACCAAAGCGGCTGCCGTCGCCATGCCACCAGCGCTTTACTTCGACGACGGTTCCCACCTGGGAGCACCGACCATTGTTTTGGGCTGCTGCGACGGCCCGAGCCTGCAGGCGGCTTCGATGGACGAAGCGGCTGAACTCGACTCCTACGCCGAGCAGGTGGCGGACACTCTCGCCGGGATCCACAACGTCGACCTCGGTCTCCTCGACGGTTCCCTGTCCCCGCCGGACGACTGGGAGTCCTACGTGAACGGGCTCATCGACGAGTGGGCGCTGGCTGAGAGAGCGCACCCCGAGTCGGTCCCGGTACTTCGATACCTAAGCGCCTGGCTCCGAGCCCACCGCCCGGAGCCGATGAACATGGTTTTGGTCCACGGGGACTTCCAAGCGTCTAACCTCCTCGTGAAAGACGGGCTGCAGGCGATCGACTGGGAGTTCGCCCATGTAGGCGACCCGCGAGAGGACCTCGGATGGTTCAGCCTGTTCTCGGCGAGCATCAGCGCCCCGAACCTCTACGCCCGGGATCCCGAGGGCTTCCTAGCCCGCTATCGAGCCAGGACAGGCGCTTCGCCAGAGGCGGTCAACCAGGCGACGGTCGGCTATTTCAGCGTCGTCGCAGCGACCCGGGTGTACCTGAGCATCCTCCAAAGCGCAGCGGCGATGGCCGAGGGCAAAGCGCAAGGGGTCATGCTCACCTACAACCTCAACGCCTGCGCACTTGGAAACTTCAACTGGCTGTCCATTTGCCAATCCCTGGAAGGAGCGCTGTGATAACCCTCCCTACGACCGAGCAGATCATCCTCGACTGTCGCCGTGAGCTCCTCGACACCGTCCTTCCCGCCGTGTCGGACCCCGCAGTGCGAGTGACCGTGGAGATGATGGAGAACGTTCTGCGAAACGTCGCCACCCGCTGCGCGCACGAGATCGCATGGATGGCAGAAGAAACCGAGGTGATGATGGCTTTCGCGGCCGAAGTCGCCGAAGTAACCGCAAACGAGGCGCTTCTTCGGGCAATCGAGGAGGCAAAGCTGGGGCGGTCGGCGTCCCTCGAGCTCGACGACGTCAGACGCGAGTACAGCCTTGCCGGCGAGGCGCTGTCGTGTGCGATAGAAGCCTCCTTCGAGGTTAATGACGACGCTCTGCTACGAAGAGCCGTGGAGATCCTCCAGGAGCGCAATGCACGTGAGCAGGAGGTCAAAGGCGAGTGGGCTATGATAGGCCGGGGCTGATATGACGTCGTGGCCTTCGCCTGAGAGACTCTGGGAGGCCATAGCCGAAACGCTCGAAGCAGACATACTGCCCGCCCTCAGCGGACCGACCCACGCGACAGCCCTACAGCTGAGCGGCCTGGCCCGTTACGCCGCGGTCAGGGGCAGCGACCCGCGCCCGGCAAGAGCCGCCGTCCTGGCCGGGCAAATGGGTCTCACCCCTCCCGTGACATGGGCCGAAGCGGCTGCCTGCGCCTCGGACCTGCTCGTAGCTGACCGCCGGCCCGGTGGCGGCACGCTGCGGCGCTCGTCGGCGGCCGCTCTCAGGAGGGACCTGCGGAAGTTCGTAGAGGAGGACCTGCGTACAGCCGGTCCGCTGCTGGACACCTTCGCCAGGCACGGGTCGTCCAGCGTCGCCGAGCAGCGCAGCCGACCCGACGAGGTGGACGCTCTGCGCTCGTGGTTCTCCCGCACGCTCGGACAGGCCTTGGAGTCCTTCGATGTCAGAGTCATCTCCGGCGGGCACTCCCGGCGAATGCTGGACGTTACCGCCGGGGCAGGCACGTCCGCCGGCCGTTTCGTGGTCCGGGTGGAGCGGGGCGGGGTGTTCGCGACCGAGGGATCGTCGGAGGCCGAGGTGATGCGAGCCCTCGCCGAGGCTGGTTTCCCAGTCGCCCCGGTGCGCTGGGTCGAACGGGATCCCAGCGTGCTTGGATGGCCTTTCTTCGTGATGGAGCGCATCGAGGGCGAACACGACGCTGACCTCAGGGCCCTGTCGGGGTTCGCCGCACAACTAGACCGTCTGCACCGCCTTGACATTGGGATCCTCTCGTCGTGCTTCCCCGAGCGACCCGGAACCCCCGAAGAGAGCGTTCGAATGGCCATCGACCGCTGGGAGCGGGCCTACCGCTCGGCTAGTGCCGCACGGGTCCCTCTCCTAGACGACGCCGCCGAATGGCTCCGGTCCCACGTCACCCCAACCGGGCCTCTCTGCGTGGTCCACGGCGACCCGGGGCCGGGGAATTTCATCCACCGCCACGGCGAGGTGGCCGCCGTTACCGACTGGGAGTTCGCCCACATCGGCGACGCTGCGGAGGACTGGGTGTACCTGGCGACTCTTCGAGGAGCCCGGGTGATGGGGGAGGAAGCGTGGAGGTCGTGGCTGCGCAACGAGGTCGGCGTCGACTTTGAGCCCGAAGTGTTCCGGGCGTGGACGGCCTTCAACCTTTTCAAAGGAGCGTGCGCCAACCTGACCGCCGGGGCGGTCTTCGAGTCCGGGGCCAGCAGCGGACCAAACCTCCTGGCGATAGGCACCGCTCTGCATTCGAGGATGCTCCTGCGCCTGTCGGAGATGATCGAAGGCTGAACGAGGCGTCCGGCAAATTCTGCGGCCCCGAAGGGCAACGCCGAAAAAGCAGGGTCAGCGTCGCCGGGACGCCATGTACCGGGCGTAGCCGTCCGCGATGGACCGCAACTCGGGGTCTTGTTCGAACAAAGGCTCGAACTTAGCCCTGGCCTTCTCCCGTTTGGCCGGGAAATACTCGGTAGGCCAGTAACCCTCGTGGGGACGGTAGTCCTTCAACACGTTGCGCGCCACGGTCGCTTTGTGAACCTCGTCCACCCCGTCGGCGATCCCCATGGTAGGCGCGCCGGCGTACATCGCCTGCAGCGGCGTCAGGTCGGTCGTGCCGAGCGATCCCATTATGTGCAGGGCGTTGTAGGACACCTCGCGTAGCACCTTGGCCATCGTGTACTTCACCGCGGCGATGTCGGTGCGGGTAGCCTGCGTGCTCGAGTTGTCGATCTTCCATGCGGTCTCCAGCACGAACAGGCGCAGCATCCGGATAGCCGCGTAGGACTCGGCGATCTTGTCCTGGACCATCTGGTGCTCGGCGATCAACTTTCCGTGCGACTGACGGCTGAGAGCCCTCTCGCACATCATGTCGAAAGCCAGTTTGCACTGGGCGAGTGTCCTCATAGCGTGGTGGATCCGACCACCCCCTAGCCGGCGCTGGGCCAGCACCTTGGCTCCGTCCTCAGGGCCGAGGAGATGGTCGAGGGGTATACGCACGTCCCGGTAGACGATGTGGTTGTGGTTTCGGGGCTCAGGCATGATCTCCACGCCGGGCGTCTCGCGGGGCACGATGAACATCCCGTTGGTGCACATCACGAACAGGATGTCAGCGACCCGCCCGGCGCTGGTGAACCACTTCTCCCCGTTGATCACCCACTCCTCGCCGTCGCGTACGGCGTGCGTGCGGAACAGGTTGGGGTCCGACCCTCCCTGGGGTTCGGTCATGGAGTACGCAGACCAGATCTCCTGGTTGAGCATCGGCGTGAGCCAACGCTGCTTCTGCTCGTCGGTCCCGTACGCGGCGAGCAGTTCCATGTTGCCGGTGTCGGGTGCGGCAGCGCCGAACATCTGCGGGGCCGACGGGTACCGGCCTATTATCTCGTTGAGCAGTCCGAGCTTGAGCTGCCCGTACCCGGGGCCACCCAACTCGCGGTCGAGGAATATCGCCCAAAGACCCTGAGCTTTGATCTGGTCCTGGAGAGACTTGACCAGTTCCTTGACTTTCGGCTCCTTGGAACGCACCGCGTAGGGGAACACGTATTCGAGGGGTTCGATCTCCTCCCGGCAGAATGTGTCCACCCAGTCGAGCTTCTCCTGGAACTCCGGTTCGGTCGAGAAATCCCAAGCCATTCGAGCAGTCCTTTCCTCCGGCCGACCTTTCGCTGCAAGGTCCGCCCCACCGTAGCAACCGCCGCACCGTAGCAGTCGCCGCACTGGGTGCGCCCGTCCAGGCCGCCGAACAGTCCGCTCCGCCCAGGACAGCGACGCGCTCAGGGCAGCGACAGGATCTCCACCTCACCGCTGCTGCCGTCGACGGAGATGGTTGCCCCGTCGGGTATGAGCTTCGTAGCGTCGACGACCGACACTGCGCATGGAACGCCGATCTCGCGGGCGACTATCGCCGCGTGGCTGCCAACCGCCCCGACGTCGCAGACGACAGCCGACGTGGCAAGAAAGAGGGGAGCCCAGGACGGGTCGGTCGTCCGGCAGACCAGGACGTCACCCGGCTCGAGGTCGCTGTTGGACGGGTCGAACACGACCCGGGCCGTGCCTGACACCTTGCCTGGTGCTCCGGCCGCTCCGCGCAGGATGTCGCCAACGCTGAGTTTCCGGTTGGACGCTCCGCCCCTGGTAGGCCACTGGTCTATGGGAGGCGGCCCAACCCGCGAGTCGACTATGTAGGGCGGTTCCAAGGTTGCGAGACGCCCGAAGGCGTGGCGCCTCTCGGCGAGCTTGGCGGCCCAACCCGAAGGTGCGTCTAGGATCTCTTCGAGCTCGTGGTCGAGGAGCATGAACACGTCACCCGGGTTGGACAGATACCCCCGCTGCGCGAGGCGCCGTCCCAGCTCCATGAGAGTGACTTTTGCCTCGTAGTGAAGGCGGATGACAGCGCTCTTGCCGGCTTCGCGCATCTGGTAGAACAGGGTTCCCGAGCGCAGACCTGCGTTGAACGTCGCTTGCGTCTCAGGGTCGGATTCGAGCAGCGTGTCGATCTCCGCGCTGATGCGGCGCCGCTCTTCGGACGCTTTTGCGGACACCAGCCTCGGGTCGTGGTCGTCGCTTTGGAAGCGGACCCGGTCTACCATGCCCAAGGCGAGCTCCGGGTTCGTCGCCCAGCACGGCGAGCTCAGATCCCACTCGTTCGGACCGCGGTGGCCGTACTCTTCGAGGACCCCGTCGAGGTGTTCGACGAAGCTGGAAGCGTCGGGGAACTCTGCCGCTCGCAGACGTCCGAGGAGTCCGTCCAGGCCGGCGTCGAAAGCTTCGCTCAGAGTTGGGGAGCTGCGAACCCGCCGGCTGAGATCCCACAGGGCGATCGAGCCCCCGGCGGATTCGACGCCGCCGATGCCGGTGAACAGCTTGACGGCGTCGGAGCCCCTACCGAGCGCCTCGCAGATAGCGCCGACCGCCCCCGGACCGATCGACGCGGCCAGGACCACCTCGCAGTAGGGCCCCCACGCTTCGCGGATGTAACCGGTCACCCTCCTGGCGTACCCGACGAGACCGTGGTCGTCGAGAGCGGCGAAATCCGGCCGCTCCGAGCGCACCCGGCGGCTTCGTTCAATCTGGTCTTGCATGGCCGGACAGCTGTCCGTGCTCATGACCCACGCCAAGGTGGCCGCGAGGGCTTCGCTTCGTTCGGGGTCCTCGTCGGCGGGGTCGGGTTCGTAAGGGGGTATCCCCGGCTGGTCGCCGAAGTAGGCCTTGTCGATGGCGTCGACACTGACCCCGGGCATTCGCACACCCAGAAGCCGCGAAAGCGACACAGAGTTGTAGAAATACCCTCCCCAGTTTCCAAAGATCTGATGGTCGGGCGCCAGCTCTTCCGCCTTGACGACGCCGAAAGTGACGAACCCGTCGGCGGCACCCGGCCCGTTTCCTTTTACCCAACCCAAGCTCCAGCCGAGCGGGCTGAAAGGCTCGGGGCCGACCTCGTCGGCGTTAGCCCGGGTGAAGAGCTTGAACCTCGTCCCCGACTTGGTGTCGGTTATCCATCTATCCATTCGCGTACCGCTCCTTGGTGTTTGAATTCGTTACCGGAAGGTGATCCACAGCTCTTTGAGGCCGTGAAGGACGTAGCTGTCCTCGTATTCGAAGCTGTTCTGCGGGTGTAGGGCGATGTCGCTCAGAGCGCCAAGTAGAACGCGCAGGCCGGCGCGTGCCTCGGCTCGCGCTAGCGCAGCGCCGAGACAGAAGTGCTCGCCGAAACCGAAGGATAGGTGGGGCTGGCTGAGGTCCCGCTCGACATCTAGGACTTCGGGATTCTCGAAGACGGAGTCGTCGTGGTTCGCCGAGGCGTATGCGAGCCACAGTGACGAACCTTCGGGTATCGCCACACCTGCGAGGGTGACGTCGCGTACAGCGCTACGGAACAGCCCTTGCACCGGCGCCTCCAAGCGTAGCATCTCCTCGACGAAGCCTCCCAACCCGTCGGGGTCCGAACGGAGCCGGTCGGCCAGAAGGGGATCCTCGGCGAGGCGTCTGACGCAGAACGTGAGAAGTTTTGTCGTGGTCTCGTTGCCCGCCACTAGGAACTGGTTGAGCATGCCCAGCAGTTCCGGTGCTTCGAGCATGTCACCGTCTTCTAGACGTGCGTTCGCTAGCTCGGACAGCAAGTCGTCACCGGGGTCTTTGCGACGCTGCTCGACCATAGCGTTGAAGTACTCGTAGAACTCCGCTTGGGAGACGAGCATCGCCTTCAGCTCTGCGTGGGAAAGCTGGTGGTTCCCGATCGCAACGGTGAAGTCGTCGGACCACTTCTTGAACTTGCCCATGTCGGCCCTTGGCACCCCGAGCCGGTCCGCTATGACCGAAAGTGGCAGCGGGACGGCGAAACGGCTGACCACTTCGACCTCGCCAGCACCAGCAAAACCTGACACGAGATCCTGGGCCAGCGCTTGGATCATAGGTTCGTACTCCTTGACCCGTCGCTGGGTGAAAGCGCGGTTCACGAGGTTGCGTTGACGGCGGTGAAGCGGAGGGTCGGCGCTTAAAAGGACGGGGGTACGACCCCTCTTGACGCGCCGGAGGACGTCTAGGAGCGAGCCGTCTCCGTGCGCAGCTAACGCTGCGATGCCGTCGGCCATCTGACGGGCGAGGACCGGACCGGTCGCCAGCGAAGAGGAGAAGTCCTCGGGATGGCGCAGCACGAACGCCACGTCCTCGTATCGGGTGACGGCGAAAGCTTCGATCTCGTCGACCCAGGCGACCGGCGCAGTCGAGCGCATCTCGGCGAAGATCGGGTACGGGCAGGCCAAGGCATCCGCTTCCAGCCCGAACAGCCGGTCGCATCCAGCCGTGGAAGGGCTGGAGGAGCCAGCTGTCGGGGGGCTGGGAGCGATTCGGCTGGCCACTTTCTCAGCCTTCCCGGCTGTCCTGGTCGCTGGCGGTTCGGTAGTCGGAGAAGGGAGCGTCCCGCTCGTTGAGAGACTCCCGGAGGGGCCGGCCCCGCAGGTTAGCCATGTAGCGACGGGAGGAGTCCTGGTGGAACCCGAGTGCTTGGATCTCGGCGGTCGCCCGGAGGCCTGCCCGCATCCCGGCAGCTTCCATGGCCCGGTGGACGACCCTTTTGTTCAGCGCTAGAAGGTCTCCGGGAACTTTGGAAATCCGTTCAGCTTGGGCCAGTACCTCCTCGTCGAGACGCTCGGGGGGATAGACCCGGTTTGCGAATCCGGCGGCGACAGCCTCAGCTCCGCTCATGGCGTCGCCTGTGAGCAGCGCCTCCATGGCCCGGCGCATTCCCAGCAGCCAGGGCTGCCAGGCGAGGTCAGGCGGCGACATAAGCCTTACTGGCGGATAGCCGATCTTTGCGTCGTCGGACACGTACACCAAGTCGCACGCTGCGGCCAGCTCGGAGCCGCCGGCCAGGCACCAGCCGTGCACCTGGGCGATGATCGGAGTGGTCATGTCCCACATCTCGAACCAGCCGGCGACGACGTGGCGCGACCACCACCCATCGCGCGGGGCGGTGGCGCGCTCGACGGGATGGTTGGATCCGGAGAGGTCGTAGCCGGCGCAGAAAGCGGGGCCGGCACCCCGGATGATCATGACCGACACGTTTGGGTCTGCGTCGCCGGCACGAAGCGCCTCGAACAGGGCGAGGCGCAACTCGTCTGACAGGGCGTTCCGCTTCTCTGGACGGTTCAGGGTCAGGCGTGTCACCGACTCGACTGGACTGTCCACTACGAGAACTTCTTCGCTCACCGAGCTCCCCCCTGCTTGCACGTTCGGCCCTGGGACTGGCCCCACTGCTACCGGCCGACAATAATCGTATTGACCGATCAGTATGCCACGTGCGCCGCGACTCTGCCGGAGCTGAGTCTTGGCACACGTTTCCGAGCGCAGGGGGTTTGAGGTGCTTATAGGTTTCGACGAGTACCCGTTCCACCAGATCACCGAGACTTTCGCAGGGGTATCAGGCAGCGACCCGTCCTGGAACGACGGGCATTACGTCTGCGCCGCCGACGCTGACGGCCAGATCGCTTTGGCCTCCAACGTCAGGTTATACGCGAACAACGACGTGTTGGACGGCTTCGTGTGCGTCCGCCACGACGGCCGCCAGTACAACATCCGCCTTTCGCGGCGCCTCCGCCCTGACATGACCAGTCTGCGGGTGGGACCGCTGCGCCTGGAGTTGCTCGAACCGCTCCGCAGCGTGCGCCTCGTCCTTGAGGACAACACCCACGGTATCGCCTTGGACATAACGTGCCGCAGCGTCGGGGTGCCCTACATGGGGCCGATCGAGAAAACCCGTGTCGACGGTCGCCTCCTGGGAGAACGCGCCACCTACGAGGTTGCGGGGACAGCGGACGGATGGGTCGACGTCGGCGGGGAGCGCTTCGCTCTGCGCCCGGACACGTCGTCTTTCTTCCGTAACCACTCGTGGGGCTACCAACCCGGTCGGGGCGGACCCCGCCACGGAGCGCCGGCTCCGTCGTCGCGCAAGCCGGGTATCCGCCAGTGGGTGCTCTTCCACGCCGGCGACCACAGCGGCTTTTACTTCGAGGATCCCAGCGGCCGTGCGGCCGCAGGGCGGGGTGCGCTGCTGCTCGGCGACCGGGCGGTGCCGGTCGCTTCGGTAGAACACCAGCTTGAGTTCTACGACGGCGGCCTGCGGGTCCGTCGAGGTTCGTTCGAGCTCACCGACGTGGAGGGCGGGAAGCGCACCTACACCTTCGAGGACATGGGATGGGTCTACTGCCAAGGCGGCGGTTACTTCGGCGGTTTCGACGACCGCCTCGGCCAGGGCGTCTACCGGGGGGAGTTTCACGTGGAAGGCGAAGTTTGGGATGTCCGAGACCCGACGGCGATCGTCGATTCGTCGGGCCGGACCTTCGAGTTCGACCACGCCTGGGCCGAGAACTTCGTGAGGCTTCGCGGCCCGGGCGGCGGGGCCGGGCTCGCCCACTTCGAGTGCGTGGTGATCCGCTAGCAGCACCAGGGCGGCAGCCGGCGCGGGCGGGTCGGTCCTATACTCCGCCGCAGTAGCAATCCTGCACGAAGCGGGCTTATATTGCAAGTCCCGGCCACCGGTATGCCGCTGACGTGGCCCAAAATATCCCCCCGTCCTGCGAGGCCGGGCTGCCCACCGCCAAAGGGGCATGTAAGCCTGGCCAGGAAGGCTTCCCGGTGGTTCATCCGAAGGGTACTCTTTTCGAACCCTGGAATCTGCCTTCGGGCGTCAACGGGAGGCAGTTCGGACAGCAGCTCGACTGGTCTGCGAGGCTGCCAGCCCTTCGCTCATACCTCCCCCAGCTCCACCTCACCCCACTGGTGTTCGGCGACGACGAGCTGAATCCGTGGGTGCAGGATGAGGGCACGCCCCCGGGTGCGCAGCAACTCGCCAACTAGGACGCTGGCATCTGCAACGATGATCATTCAGGCATGGGCCGTCGCAGGTCGAACACCCGTGCCAGCTCCTGTTCGGTCATGCCGGTCTCTTCGAGAACCTGGCCGACGGCAGCCCCGAGTTGGGCGACAGCACGCCGGACCTCGTCCTCGTCCCGTTCGAGCGAGATGTAGAACCCGATCACCTCGCCGTGTCGGTTGACAGCGATCGTCTCCGAGCCAGAGAGGTACGTGCTGGCATTGTTGCGGAACTGACGGACACCGATGCTCTTCACCTTGGCCATTGTGTCTCCTTTGTGCACACGGTGTAGCGCCGTTGGGTGGCAACGGTCAACGCCGCTGATGAGCGGTGTGTCGGTCTCGTTAGCGCCAACCCCGTTGGAACGGCTTCTCTCTTGACCGGGAGCGCCCGTGGGATCGCGGAGCGTTCGGGTATGTTTCTACCTGGTTGGACCTAGCTGTCTGGTGGCCGAGGGATGACTTCGAGTCGCAAGCACTGTGCTTCGGCGACGCTATCGAAGTTGAGTGGCGTCTGTGGATTTTCGCACTTGTGGTGCTGCCAGCGCAGCGGTCTACTCTCGGCGTCTGGCGTGTATGCAGGTGCGTCAGGGTTCATAACTCTCCACCACGTCCAGGGTTATGCCCTGCCGCTAGGACGGATCAGCCTTGCCGCGACTCTCAGCCTGGGGGTTGAGGCCCGACCCGGCGTCTCCCCCTAGCAACCAACCCTGAGGGTGACGACGCCGGCAGCAAAAAAGCAGATGATTGTGGAATGACTCTTAACGACTACGTCATCGACATCGCCCTGATCGCCCTGGTAATCCGCCAGGTGCGCGACAGGCGCATGGACTTGCGCAGCCTGCTGCTCCCCGTCGCTTTGGTCGCTGCGGCTTGTGCCCTCTACCTCAAGGCGCTGCCCACTGCGGGTAACGACCTCCTCCTTGATCTTGCGCTCGGCGGGGCCGGAGCAGTCCTTGGCGTAGCAACAGCGCTGACCACGCGAGTGTGGCACGCCGCTGACGGGTACGCCCACTCCAAAGCCGGAGTGGTAGCGGCAATCCTATGGGTGCTCGGTGTCGGCTCCCGGTTCGCATACGAGGAGTACGCGACCCACGGCGGCGCTCCTACCATCGCCCGCTTCAGCTTCGAACACGACATCACCAGCACCCAAGCGTGGGTGACCGCAGTACTGTTCATGGCTCTGGCCGAAGTGGTTTTCCGCCTTGTTGTGCTGCGGGTCAAAGGCCTCTCCGCTTCTCATTCCAGTGTGGCGGTAGCGGCTTCGGCGCCATAATGGCGCTGATGGACGTCGCTCCAAGCGCCCGAGTCGACACCGCCCGAGTTCGGGCGGCCCAACGCGTGGAGCAGCAGCGGCGGCGTCTGAGGGTGGTCCGTTGGGGCCTTGAGGTCGCGGTGGTGATCCCGGTGCTGACCTCACGGCCGTGGGGCCGTCCGGGGCTAGCCCCCGTGGAGCTGACAGGATGCCTCGCTGTTTACATCCTGGTCCTGCTAACCCCGAGCCCACGCTCGCTCGTGGCGGTGGATGTGGGTCTGCTCGCCGCTATGGGAGCGGCGGGGGTCGGTCTCGGGCTGCTGGGCTTTTTCGCCAGTTCGTCTGTCGCCGTCGCCGCCGCCGTGTTCTTGGCTACCTTGCGCCTGCCGCGCCTGTGGGCCGTGGCGGTGGGAGGCGCCGGCGCCGCATCGCTGGCCGTGCTGTTCTCGCTCGAGCGCAGCGTCGGAACCGAGGATGCGCTGGCGTCGGTGTTGCTGTGCGGCGTTCTCGGCCTGGTCGGTGAGCTGCTCAAGCAATCCCGAGTTGACCAAGAGCGCACGGACGTGCTGTTGGCCCGGCTGGAGGACGCCCGCGACGCCCAAGCCGAAGCTGCGACCGTTGCCGAACGGGCACGGATAGCCCGGGAGCTGCACGACGTGCTGGCCCACTCGCTTTCCGGCCTAGCCATTCAGCTGGAAGGGGCGAGGAAGCTAGCCCGACGCGTCGATGCCGACCCGGAACTGCAGGAGCTCGTCGACCGCTCTGCGACCTTGGCTAGATCCGGCCTTTCCGATGCCCGCAGAGCTGTCGACGCGCTCCGCGGAGCTGAGACGGCGTCGGTCGAGCACATCGACGAGCTGGTGGCCCACTACAGCGACAACATCGGGCTGCCGGTGAGCCTAACCGTGAGCGGCACCCCCCGACCGCTGGCCGCCGACGTCAGCGTGGTACTCTTCCGGGCTACGGGCGAAGGCCTAGCCAACGTGGTCCGCCACGCTCCAGGGGCTACGACAGCGGTTAGCTTGGCGTGGCAACCCCACGAAGTCGTCCTGACAGTGACCAACGACCGAGCAGACGGCTCGGCGCCACTGGCGCCACCGGGGCACGGCTGGGGGCTGTCCGGGCTGGCAGAGCGGGTGGCTCTCGTCGGTGGCCACTCCAGTGCCGGTCCCACTGCCAACGGATGGCAGGTTCGGGTGACGGTGCCGGCATGAGCGCGGGTCCGATCCAAGTGCTCGTCTGCGACGATCAGCGGGTAGTGCGCGAGGGGCTGGTCATGCTAGTCGGGCTCGCGGACGGCATCGAGGTCGTCGGTGCGGCTTCTGACGGGGCTGAAGCCGTCAAGCTCGCCGCCGAGCTCCGCCCGGACGTGGTGCTCATGGACCTGCGCATGCCAGGCACGGACGGGGTAGCGGCCACTGCAGCCATCCGGGCGGCCGGGGGTCCGCCGGTCCTGATCCTCACCACCTACAGCGACGAGGGCTCGATGCTTCCAGCTCTAGCGGCCGGCGCCAAAGGCTACCTCACCAAAGACGCGAGCGCCGAGGAGATCGAGGCGGCCATCCGGGCGGTTCATCTAGGTAGAACTTCGCTGGACCCGAAGGTGCAAGAGCGGCTGATCGCCGCCGTGACCAATCCGAAGGACACCTGTGGCGGCCCGGTATCGCAGTCGCCGGCGAATCAATCCGGGGCAGAGCCGCTAACGGCAGGCCCCGCCGCTGGCGCTGGATCCGGGCGCGTCTGGCCGGACGGGCTAACTGCCCGGGAGGCCGAGGTTCTGGCCCTTATCGCCGCAGGCCTGTCCAACCACGAGATCGGCGCCCGACTGTGTCTCGGCCGGGCCACCGTAAAGACCCACGTGAACCGGATCTTCGCCAAGACCGGCGTACGCGACCGCGCCCAAGCCGTACGCTACGCCTTCGCCGTCGGATTGGCTGAGCCTCCGCCGAGGACCTGAGCTCACCCGGGGATCGTCCCTTTCCCCACAGAGGCGTGGGAGCCACCATTGGGTGCCGGTCTCATCTACGCTCGGCATTCGACTTACTGCACCACTGTTGCCGGATTACAAAAATGGTCGAACCATACATGATCGGATCCCCCCAGCCGGCACCCTCATTTTGAACTTGCCCTCGTAGGTGCGCCGACCCTGATCACACCCTGGCCGTGAGTCCCTGCCGCCATCACATGCTCGTAGGCTACCGCCGACGCCGGGACCGAGGGTATCCATGCGATATCAGATCGAGCCGGCATCTCTCCGTCTGCTTGTCCTGCGCCCGTTTTGGGTGGTCCTGTCTTCGAATGTTGGATGGTTCAGTTCCGGCCGCCACTGACGATGCGTTCACTATCGAATAGGGCGGCGACGACCCGCTAGGCCAGCCCGTCGATTACCAGGAGGGCGGCGGCGAGGCCCACGGCGAGCCCTACCGAGGGTTTGATGACGCTGAAATTCATGAGGGACACGATGGCGAGGGGAGGCAGGCTGGCGAGCACGGCGATGCCAGCCCATATCGACCATCCCGCGACGAGGGGCGTGAAGAGCAACTGGACGAGGATGTGAGACCGTTCGAAGATGGCCGAGGCGATGGCGGGATGGGCGAAGAATGCGACCGTCCCGAGGAAGATCCCGAAGATCATGTAGGCGACCACAAGGGTGGGCAGGAGTACCGCCAACGCTTTGCCGATGAGGAACTCTTCTCGATGGATGGGGGTTGTGAGTATCGGTTCGAGCGTGCCTTGCTCACGCTCGCCGACCACCGAGTAGGCGGACAGGACGGAAGGGACGATAGCGGGGAGTATCAACATGTAGAGAAGCGAGAGCCCGATGCGGGCGTTGAACCTCGGGCTGGTGGACGACACGTTGACCGCGAAGAGTTGCACGATCGGGATCGCGAGCATGAGCAGTGGCAGGGCCGACATGGAGAGCATGACGAAGCGGTTGCGGCGGTAGTCGCGCAGTTCTTTCTGCGCGATCGCCCCGACCCGCCCCCAGCTGAAAGTCATCTTTTCGCCTCCAGGTCCTCGTCGACGAGCTGGAGGTACACATCTTCGAGAGAGTGGCGGGACTCCGCGAGGCCGGCACGGAGGCGAACCTCGATGCTCCTCCTAAACAGTTGAGCGCGCAACTCCCCAGGGCGGCCTATCAGGCGCATCGTGGTGTTGAGGATGGCGACACGGTCACATAGCCGCTCGGCCTCCTCGAGGCGGTGGGTGGTCAAGAAGATGGTCACGCCCCGGTCCTTGAGCGCGGTGATGAGAGTCCTCATCCAGCCCTCCTCGCCGGGGCCCAGGTCGATACCCGCTACCGTCGCCGTCCCCGACGTCGGCGCGAGCAGCGTGCCGAGCGTGCGCACCGTTGTCGTCTTGCCGGCCCCGTTAGGTCCAAGGAAACCGAACACCTCGCCGTAGCCGACCCAGCCGCCGAACGATCCAAGCCCGGGACATTCCCGGCCGGTTCCACCTGGTCCTCGCCGTTGAGGCGATATCCGTTCACCGGGTCGACCTGTGCAGGTGCCAAAAGGCCCACTCGGCCGCGACGCGGAAGCCCTCGCCCTCGTCTCTCGCCACGTCGTCACCGACTTCGTCGAGCGGGATGATCCGGACTCGTGTCGTCTCGATCATGCCGTGCCCCCGGCCGGCGTTACCGTCATAGCCCAAGCTCGTTGGAGACACTCTGGTTTAGTTCTGGCAAAGTGCCCGGCAGGGGTCGTCACAAGGGGCTCAGTCGCGGCACGCGTTGACAGGTCGGGTGGGCGCCGTCGAAGGTTCGGCCCGTGCCTCCGCAGGCGCGTCCGTGGCGCTCGTAGGCCAAGCGTGAGCTAAACGCCTTGCTGTCGACCATCTCCAACGGGACGTTCGCCGTGACCGGCGACAGGGACGACGTACCGCCATCGACGGCGAGTCGTCGCCGTGCTGGGTTCGGCCGCCGCCCAGGGACTGTCCAGCGTGATCGCCGCCCCGCCGGCGGGCCAGGATTTCATCGACGTCGTAGCCACGCTCGGCCTCGTCGGCCATGGCCTCGACCATCTCGTCGGTGATGGGGGTGCCGTCGGCGTTGGTCCCGTGCGTTGCGGGCATGGTCACCGCCCTCCCTCCAACAGGTTCCGGTACGGTCAGCGCCGATAGTGAGGTAGCAGGTGGGTCCGTTGCGATCTTCCCGACGACCAACCCGTCGCGCACTGCGTGCAGGCTGTCCTGCAACTCGATGCCGTGCCGGTAAGCGGACCGCAGAGCGTCCACCAAGGAGCCGCACTACAGAACCGGCGCGGTCAGCGATCGTCGGCGGCGGCCGCCGACTCAGGTGGTCACGACCTCAACCGACGATGCATCGCGTAGTCGGGGGTCGGTCGTTACCAGCGATACGCCGCGGGAGACGGCCAGTTCGACGTAGATCGCGTCGACGAGCCGAAGCTGTTGGCGACGTGCCCAGGTTCCGGGGAGGAGATCGTGGACACGATGCCGCTCGATCGGTGCTGCGGCCAGCTCGCGAAGCTTGACCTCGACTGTGCCCGCATCGAGGCCGTCCGCTCGATGCAGGCGTCCCAAGGCCGACAGGACCTCGGCATCGACGTGCGCCGGTGCGTGCAGGGCGTGACCGGCTATGCGACGCCGCACTGCGCGGCCAAGCTCGTTGTCCAACAGAAGATCGACCAGAGCGGATGCGTCGACGACGGCCTCAGCCATGCCGAGTCGGTGCTTCGTCCCTTGTGGCGTCGAGCGCCGCCAGCGCGCGATCATGTGAAACTCGCGCAGTAGGGCTCGTAAGCGTTTCAAGCCAGGCATCCGTCGAGCGCAACGCCAGGCTTCGCCGGACTGCCTCCTGGGTCACCGCCGACAGATTCAAGCCTGCCTTCTTGGCTTCTGCCGCAAGATCGTCCGGCAGATACACGTTCAATCGAGTCACACCACACAATATACACACATGCTGCTGGGCGTCGCACAAGCCGACCGGCTACTGAGGCAGGGCGACGGTGATGATCTTGCAGGTGAACGGTGCGCCTGAACGCTCGATTCGAGCGTCAGCAGTCAGCAAGACAGTCCGATGTCGCTCAGCCGCAGCAACGTAGATGGCGTCCGCGTACCGCAGCGATGCTTGGGCAAGCGCCCAGGCTCGATGCACATCCGCCCACGGGGTCCCTTCGATCTGTATCTCGAAAGAAGCGGCGTCCGCAAGGGCCTCGGCGACGTCGCCTTCTTGGAGTGGATGATCAGGGCGCTTTGCGGCGGCTTGAAGTCCTGACATCACCTCGAACGCGAAGTGCCCGGGTGCGACCAGCCGCTCGGTCGCTGGTTGGGCGGCCAGCCTGTCACGAGCGGCCACTCCTCGCGGTCCGCTGTCAGCAACGGCGTCGATCACCAGCGAGGCATCGACGATCACCGTGCCGGCCGCTGGCTCACCCAGTTCCCGCGTTCGTCGTGCGCTGCAGCGATGGCGTCTAGCACGGCTTCGCGCGCCTCGTGGGATACCGCAGGCCGCCCGTCAAGCCGTTGGGCCGCTCTCGCTAGGGCATCCTGGCGTCGCAGGTAGGCCGCCTGAGCATGCAGGGTCTCCCATAGGTACGCCTGCAACGTGGCGCCTCGTTGGGCGGCCGCCTCTTTGATCTGCTCCAGATCCTCCTCTGAGACGTCTCGAATCAACACGTTCGACATGAGAGGACGCTATCGCGTTTGATAGCGATATTGCAAGCATACCATGTACCCGTACGGGTACTTGGTCGGGACGCCCCGGCGAACTGGAAGACTGGCTGGCGTGTTTCAGGGGTGGCGGCGATTGGGGTGATTAACACCGCCCTCTCGGCGTTCGGGTGCCTGACCGTGGCGGCGATCGCGTTCGGTTTGGGGCGGGGGCTGCTGCACCGAGCCGGGCCGGCGGGTGGGGACCCGGGGTTAGCGGCCGAGCTGGGCCGGTTGGCCGGCCGGCGGGCTCGGCGGGTCTCCGCGATGGTGGTCGATTTGGAAGCGGCTCCCGCTACCCGGTCGGCGTTCATCGACGCCGGCCAGGACACCCGGTTCGAGATCGGGTCGGTTACCAAGGGCCTGGCCGGGATGCTGCTTGCCGAGGCGATCAGCCGGGGTGAAGCCGGTCTGGACACGACCGTAGCGGCGCTGCTGCCCGAAACTAAGAGCAGCCCGGTGGGGTCGGTGACGCTGCGGGAGCTTGCTACCCACACCTCCGGGCTGTCGCGGCTGCCCCGCT
>JAKBBA010000153.1 GCA_021808665.1 Actinomycetes bacterium | reverse complement strand
CCGACAAGAACCACCTTCATCACCGGCTGATGCGCCTAGGCCACGGCCAGACCCGCTCGGTGCTCATCCTGTGGGCGTGGACCGCGCTTCTCTCGGGGCTGGTGCTCGCCCCGTCCTACGTCCACGGGGCGCTCGGCGACGTGCCATTCGGTGTGGCCGTCCTCGCAGTGGCGCTCTTTACGCTCGTCGGCGTGCGCGGCCGCTCAGGGTCGAAGGCGTGAACTGGGTGGTGGGTTCTCGGGGGTCTGGTTTGGTTCCGCGGTTGCGGTTTATGTTTTCTTCAGGTGGGTAGAGCGCTGTTGTGGTCGGCCCGTGAGCAGTCCCGGGGGTTACCTACTTGTCCCGAAAGTGCATGGCCCCGCAAGGATTTCCGAGCGCGCCTGTGGCAGTTGATGCCCTCCCCCCCGGGGTGCGATCGCTGGGCAGTGGAGAGGCGGGGCATGGCGAGTCGACGCCCCCCCTCTTGGCGTGGCCAGGGAAGCCGAAAATAGTTACGGAATATAGAGCATGTTGTCGCACATCCCGTACCCGGAGCTCCCTTGTACCGACGGGTTCGTCTGATCAAGATCTGCGTACAGCGTCTGTCCCCCTCGGCATGACGAGCACGAGGAATTCATCTCGCCGTATTGCCAAACGTTTGTAGGAATCGTGCCGGCGGGAGCTACACCCCATGGCGGTCCGGGTGAATAGCATCCCGAGCAGATCGGTTCTGGCTCGCTGCCCCATGCCTGAAAATACACCCCGGCATTTTCTAAGAGACTCACTTGCGCTGAGTTTTGGCCGTTTATGTACGCACTGGCGTAGAGGGGGGACGACGAGCCGATCTGATATCCGTTTACAGCGGAAGCCCAGCCATCAAGGAAGTTAACGTTGGTGGGGGCGCTGTTCTCAATGTCGAGATAGACATAAAGTTGACCGCTGCCCGGGAGATAGATCCCGCTGTTGACATTCTGGGCGATTACTCCGCTCGCGTAGGCGCCGGCGTTCGCACCCGCCGAGTAGTCCCCGTTAATGTTATATGGGTTGTACGGCGATGCTATGGGTAGCACCCAAGCTTGGCCGCTCGTCGGATTTGCGTAAGCGCCAACGGCATTATGAAGTGCTTGTGCCTCGGCTTGTCCGGTCCAATGTTGGGCCTGGTTAGGACCATAGTCGAAGTAGCGGCCCCACCAGACGATCTGATCGTGTGGTGACCCGCCGTACTGGACGTTTATCACGTAGTCGGCGAGAGTCGTCCCGTTCGTTGGAAAGTTGAGAGGGGTGAGCGAGTCGGCGCCCCAGAAGCCGGGCATAGAACTAACTCCTAGGAACTAGAGCGCTATACGGTGGGACACGAAATGCTGAGGCCTGGCCGGAGCCGTGCACAAGATAGACGATCGATTCGATCGTACTGATTGCGGCGACGCAATCATTGGAGCTGGCGGCTTGACAGCCGGAAAAGTATGTCCCAGATAGTAGGTGGTCCGCTGGATTCATGCTCGTGTCAAGAGCCCAGATTCCGCCCGCTCCCTCCCTATTATCCACAATCCACATCCGGGAATTACCAGCTGAGACCAGGTCGCGTACTGCTGTGGCCGGGTAGTTCAAGAAAGCAGGGACTGCCGGGCCGGTCAGGGAGGTCACCCTTGGCTTCCCTGACGGGTTCTGAACCCAGTATCTGCCGTCGCCAGTCGTGGCTACTAGGGTCCCGTCAGACCAGAACGCGCCCTGGAACGGTACTGGTTGGCGGGCGTTTCCATGCATGACAGGCAGCGCAGCCACGTTGTAGCGGCCGGTAGAGTCGTAATATTGGTTCACGGAATTCGCTCCAACCTGTACAAGGGCGCCAGATGCATTCCAGAGGTAGGTCCTTGGGAAGAGGCCATACACAGTCATCGGGTCGACCGTCCGTATTCCAGTGCTGGTAACGGAGCCCCCCGCAAAGCTGAGACTGACGATCTCAGCTCCCGGGAGGCGGCCAGGGCTGTCGACGATAAGAAGTATCCTCGACCCGTCATCGGAAACCTTCAATGACGTGTACGACCCTCCGGCTCCCTCGGCCCCCTGCCAAGAGCCGACCAGCGTTCCTGTCGTTAGGTCAATGACCTGCAAGTCCACCTGAGTTGACACTCGTATCGGCGGATTCCGGGTCTTCGTTGCGACTGTCGCATCCCCCGGATAGGTACGAATACAGTTATTGCTGACGTAGAGCTTCGTTCCCCGGACCGTGGCGTTGGTCAGGCTCCCAGTCGTCAACGCACTCGATGAGTACCCCGGTTGCGCTACGACAGTTCGGTGTTGTTCTTTCGATGCGAGGACGTCAATAGTCAGGGTAGCGGTACCCGCCCCCCATCGTTGCTCCACGTTGTAGATAACCGCTCCGTCGGTGAAGGCGCAGCCACGGTAGGAGCCTGGGAAAGGACTGACGCCTGAAGGTGTGATCTGGCTGAGCCGGTATGAGCCGTCGCTGGCAGACTGATCCGGTGATTGCAGGAACAGACCACTGACAGTTACCGGTACTCCGGCTGCTGCTGCTGGTGAACCCCTCGTTAGATCGACGCCTGCAAGCACTCCTCCGGCGAGAAGCAACGCTGTTCGTGCGAGCGCCTGCCGACGGGTGAGCAGACTCCCGGCCACCCGCTTTGGAAGTTCGTCGAGGGCCGCTGCGATCACCTCGGCAGGAGAGCCCAACTCGAGAGCAGTGTTGATCTGTTGCTCTGCCAGATGAATCTTTCCTCGGCGAGCGAATACTAGCGCTTTGCGCAACGCAACGAGACGAGGACGGTCGCCGGGATCACCGACTGCTACCGCATTCAAGTTGATCACCTCCCCTGGAGGGACTTAGTTAAGAACTGAGCCGCTCCAAACAGGATGATATCTCTGCAGGCGCCACCGCTTCAAGTCGGCTGTCGCACTTCTGACGGCCCGGACTCGGCGGACAAGGCGACGGACCGATCCGTGCCACCTCGCTCGCCTTCTGGTTGCACGGGGGACAATCTGATTGTCGTACCTCAACGGCTGGGACGGCACGCCAACCTGGCCAGACCGCGACTGGTACGCCACCAAGGCCCATCTCCAGCTTCGCCGATGCCATGGCTGACCTCCGCCGCCACCTGTGGCGAGAACGAATTTCCGCCGCTTCCCGGGCCGGGAGTCTCGAATTAGGAAACAACCGACCTATTAGTCGAGACCCTCGCAATGGCCGCGTAGCGACCAACTACCGGCCTCACCGGGGGAGTCGATGGAGTGCGAAAGTCGACTTCAAGAGTCTTTTTGAATTTGTTCACTTGGTTATTGTCGTCTGTGATGGGGGCCGTAGACGTTTGTGTATGTGTGATTGCTGTTTCTGCTCGAGCACACGAGATGGAGAAGGTTCCGACGATGGTCCGCAGACGTGTAAAGCGAGCGTGTGAGCCTTTTAGCGTTGCAGATCGCGCTGATCGTTGCGACCAGGCTGGTGATTTCGAGGCGGCGATGGGTTTAGTGTTGCCGAAACTGTGGAGGTTGTCTTTGAGGCTCACGTCGAACCAGCATGACGCAGAGGATCTTGCGTCCGAAACACTCGCTCGTGCGTACGCTTCTTGGGGTCGAGTCCGTGATCTGGAGTACCGGGACGGGTGGATATTAAAAACGGCTGCCAATCTGGCATATGACGCGACCCGTAGCAGGCAACGCCGCCGCTGGACGACCAGTCCGCCTGCGGCCGTGTCATTTGAAGACGCTCTAATAGAACGCCAGGTTATTTCCAGCTCGCTGCGGGACCTTCCTCGCCGTCAGCGCCAGGCCGTTGTTTTGCACCACATGGCTGGGTGCAGCATTGGCGAGACAGCCTTGTCAATGGGGATCTCGCCCGCGAGTGTTAACACCCACCTAAGGCGCGCGATGAGCGCCCTGCGGGCGAATCTCGATGAGCCAGGAAGTGGTCGTCTATGACACAGCTAGACCCCGAACTGCGGACCAAGATTGTTAGAGAGGCACTCCATAGAGGCGAGAGGATCAAGCGTCGTCGCCGGGTCCTTGGCGTGTCTTTCGGGGCAGCCGGGGCAGCGGCCACTGCTGTGATAGTCGGATTGGCACTGAGTCCGACTCCGTTCCCCCGCTCAACGGTGTTAGTTAACCCGAGCACCCACACCACCCCCACCGCTGCCACTAGTACTGGGCCGTCGACCCCTGTACCTAGCACATGCCAGGCGTCGGATCTCACTTCCACGGTGCTTCAGGTGGGAGCGGCGACCGGGCATGTCCTTGTCCGGGTGGCCTTGACCGCTCCCAGGGGTGTGTCCTGCGACCTCAACGGATATGCCCAGCTGACACCGTTAGACGCGCAAGGCCAACTGGTCAGCGTGAAGAACGCGTTCGGTCGCGCAGCAGTTTTGTCTTCAACACCTCTGACCCCAGGGCACGCGAACTACATCATCTCCCAGCCGCCCGCTCCAAGGACCGTGCACATAGCGCCAGGCGCGCCAGCGCACTTCGATGTAACCTACGATGACAACCCGACCGGCACACAGACGTCCTGCCCGAACATAACAGAACTAAGAATCAAACTCCCAGGCAACAACCACCCAATCGTAGTAAAGGCCGCACCGTCACTTGGGAGTGTTTGCGACAGCTTCCAGGTCACTGCGGTAGTACCCGGATCCGGATCCGGATCCGCCCTAGCTACTTCGCCCTGAAAACCCGGGGACTGGTGACGGCCCAGCCCCCTCGAAGAGTATCTTTCTCTGCGACTACCTCGCCTCCAAAGCGGTCCGCATCGAGGTCCACAGCGGCTTGGAGGTGAAACGAGGCACCTGCTTGAAGGCACTCGTCGAGGACCCTCATGAGCGGTGGTGGGGAAAGTTCGGTTCTGCTGAACGCGGCGGTCAGGAAGGCGACGCGTTGGCTTTGCGCTGCTTTGGCTTGGTCTCGCCGAGGAGTCGCCGTCCCGTCGGGTGGGAGTTCTCCGTTAGGGGAGACGTTGGTCCCCCTGGAGACTGACGGGCATCAGATCGGGGGAGGGGGGATGGCGAGGAAATGACCCGTCGGGTTGGGGTGTAGCCCAACTAGACGTCAGGCACCCTGCCCGAAGGCCGTCAAGTTAGAGTCCGATCACGCGATTATTGACATACCCCTCCCGGGGTCTTAGAGTCCAGCCGGACACTTCGAAGAGAGGGAGGGGCTTTGGGCGGGCAGCGGGTCGGCTACATCAGGGTCAGCACCCTCGAGCAGAGCACCGGCCGCCAACTCGACGGGGTGACCGTCGAGCGCACCTTCATCGAAAAAGCCTCGGGCAAGGACGTGGCCCGGCCACAACTCGAGGCGATGGCCGGCTTCGTACGCGACGGCGACACCGTGGTCGTGCATTCCATGGACCGCCTCGCACGCAACCTCGACGACCTGCGGCGCATCGTGGCCAAGCTGACCGCCAAAGGCGTCGAAGTCCACTTCGTCAAAGAACAACTCACCTTCACCGGCGAGGACACCGCCATAGCCAACCTGATGCTGTCGGTGATAGGCGCCTTCGCCGAGTTCGAACGCTCGTTGAGCCGCGAACGCCAACGCGAAGGCATCCAGCTGGCCAAAACCCGCGGCGCCTACCGGGGACGCAGAAAGTCCCTGAGCGACGACCAGGTGGCCGAGATCCGCCGGCGGATCCAAGACGGCGTACCCAAAGCGGCACTCGCCCGCGAACTAGGCGTCAGCCGCGAAACGCTCTACCAGGCCCTCCGCACCGCCTCCTCCTCGAGCGTCGACGTCGGCGAAGGTCAGGGCGTTGCCAAGCCCTCGGCGGAGATGTCCGTATAGGGCACCCTCGCGAGAATCGCGCCTGTCGTGGAGACCCCGTCTGAGCAGGGGCGATCCCGTAAGGGGTTCGTCCTACGAGACGACATCGCATGCCAACATGACGACCGAGGTACAAGCGACGAGCGTAACGTCGGGAGTCCCCGGTGGCGACCTGGCTATAGCCCGGGCCTGCTACGACCAGGAGTTCGGAAAGCCACCCGACCTGGAGCCCGTGCCAGGCAGCATCGTGGAGCACGAAACTGGCGGCGTGTGGGTGCAGCTCATGGGTGGGGAGACGGCGGGTCCAGGCTGGGTGCTGCGGGTGGGCGTGGCTGACCTCGCAGTTAAGCGACGGCGCTTGGCCGACATGGGCGTTGAGGTCGGGCCAGTCGAGACCGTGCCCGGCGTCATCGGCTACTTCGTCTTTCATGACCCTGACGGCAACGAGCTGAGCTGGTACCGGGGTATTGGATCCCCAGGGTGCGGCGCCGCCAACATCATAGCATCGGTGTTATAGTGCAGGTGCGGTGTGGACCTACCGCTACCTAAGAGAAGCTGAGCAAGAACGGAAGGCGCTCGTGCCCAGAGAGATCGCCGCGGCCGACAACGCTGAGGTCAAGCTGGCTGCGCTCGGCCCGGCGCTACCGTATCCCCACAGCAGCGCCGTGCGGGGCGCCGATCGGCTACGGGAACTCCGTCCTCGAGGTGGGCGCAGCCCGTGGCGAGCCCTCTACCGCCAGGTTGGCGACGAGTTCGTGGTAACAGCGGTTGGCCCCGAAGCCGAGGTCGACCAGCGGGGCTTCGCCGCTAAATGCCGCCGGGCAGAGGCTCGGTAGGCCGAGATCGAGGCTGACACGAGATGACGAAACTTTCGGAGCTGAAGACCGGCGAGGAGCTGCGGGCAGAGGATACTCGCGATCCCGAGGTGGCGGCCGAGCTGGAGCGGACGGCGGTGGCCAACCAGTTGGCCATCGTGGTCATCCAGTACCGGGTGGACCATGGGTTGACCCAAACCGCTCTAGCCCGCGCAAGCTAGGCGTGAAGCAGTCCGCGGTCGCCCGTTTGGAGAGCGGCGATCACGAGCCCTCCCTGGCCACCCTCGCGCGCCTCTCGCAGCGGCTGGGCATCAACCTCCACGTAGACGTTGCTCCCGGCGGCTCTATAGTGCTCCGCTCCGCCTAACGAGCGCCGCATCGGCTCTCCGCTGAGGGGGATCGGCTCGAGGAGCGGTCGTCTAGGCCGGCCGGTTCCCGGCCGGTCCGGCTCTTCGCCGCCACCAACGCCGCCCGGCTGACGCTCAACCAGGGAGTTCGGAGCCGTGCCCGGAGGTGATGCGGTGAATCACGATGAAGGAGCGTCCCTGCCCGAACCCAGTAAATTCGGCCTAAACGGGCCTAAACGCGGGAGCCCCCTGCCCCTCCGCCCTCCCCCGGGCGCCCGACGACAGAGCGACCGGCTCACGTCAGGCGGGCGAGCTCCAGGCGGGCGTGCGCCCACTTGAGTTGTTGTTCGACAGAGCGGTCGGGCTCCGATGACGTCGACGCCCGCTGGGTCGCCTCGGCCTCGTCCTGGGTGGCAGCGGCGACATCGATCTGATCAGCGCGCAAAGCCACGTCGGCGAGCATGATCACGTGATTGTCCTTCACCTCGACGAAGCCGCTCCGCACCGCAACCCGCACCTCTGCTTCGCCTGACGCAGGGCCTACCACACGTACGACGCACGGGTCCAGGGCGCCGATGTAGGGCATGTGGTCGGCGAGGAAAGCTATCTCGCCGTCGACGGACTTGCATACGACCATTTC
>JAKBBA010000152.1 GCA_021808665.1 Actinomycetes bacterium | reverse complement strand
TTCTTTCCGGATATCAGGCCGGTGTAGCCGTCGCCGGGCGTGAACCCGAACACCCAGCCGGGCTGGGTGATGATATCAATCCACTGTTTTAAGACGTACGGCACGCCTGCGTTCCACATCGGGACCGAGAACAGGTAAGCGTCGGCATCGGCGAACCTTTCGAACACAGCCCGCGCAGCATCCCACTCCCCCTGCTGCTCAGCGCTCGGCTCACCGCCCCCGAACACGGCCATCTTCGCCCCCGCGGCCAACCGCCCGAAGGTGGGCAACGACCCGTCGAACAAGTCGAGGTGCTCGACCGAGATATCGGGATTGACTTGACGGTACGCGCCGAGGAACGCGTCCGCCAACGCGAGACTGTCACTCCACGCACCCCTGGGGCTGGCAGAAACATGCAACAAGGTGCTCATGGATGGATTCCTTTCTGGGTTACGCCGAGCGTGCGACCGAGGGCGTGCAGCGTTGCGCGCGGGCAGTGTCGTTTTCTTTCCGTGATTCAGAGGTGACGTCCTTCCGGCGTTCGGAGTGTTTTTCCCGACGGACGCTGTGGTTCTTAGCTTGGGAGGCGATTCTCAGAGCATGTAGCCGATGTCGGAGCTGCTGGTCGGGTACGCGTAGATCATGTCTTTCAGGTCGTCGGCGGTGAGGCCTTTACGGATGGCGAGACCGAAGATGTTGATGACTTCCTCGGCGTGCTGGCCGAAGAGGTGGGCGCCGAGGATCCTACCGGTGTCCTTTTCGACGAGGGTCTTGAAGCCGCTGTGGGCTAGCGCGACGCGCCTCGACGAGTACCAGCCGGTGGTGTCGTCGTAACGGACGATGCATTCGAGGCCCCGCTCCTCGGCGGTCGCCTGGTCGAGGCCGACCCGGCCAAGCGGGGGGGTGGTGAACACGACATTGGGGATCCCGTCGTAGTTGGGGGTGCGGGAGTTGCTCTCCAATAGGTTGGCGGCCACGATGGCGCCTTGCATACCCGCAACGGGGGTGAGGGGGAACCCGCCGCTCGCCGCGGCGTCACCGGCAGCGTACACGGCCGGATTGGTGACGCTCTGCAGGTACTGGTTGACCTCGACGCCGCCACCTTCGACGCGGGTGACCCCGGCGGTGTCGAGGTCGAGGTCGTCGATCTCGGGGATCCGTCTCGCAGCGTGGACCACCAGATCGGCGACGAACTCTCTGCTGTCCGCTCCGCTGGTGGTCCGCACGACGTACTGGTCGCCTCGCTTCTCGACTCCGGTGACAGTCGTGTTGAGCACCACGTCGACGCCGAGTTCCCGGGTGCTGGACACGAGCAGGTCGACTAGGTCGGGGTCGAACGCTTCCAGCGGACGGGTTCCCCGGTGCACAATGCGTACGGCGCTTCCGCTTCTCGCTGCGACTTGCGCGAACTCGAATGCGATGTAGCCGCCGCCCACGAACAGGACACGAGGTGGCAGCGCCGGCAGGTCTAGGAAGCCGGTGCTGGCGACAAGGTGCTCCTCGCCGGGTATGGCGAGCGGCGCGTGGCGGGCGCCGGTGGCGATAACCACGTGAGCGGCCTCGTGAATCCCACCGCCCACCTCGACGGCGGTGGGACCGGTGAAGCGGGCACGGCCGTGAATGGTCCGGATCCCGGCCTGTTCGAACGCCGCCTCGTTCGACTCGGGGACCCCGTCGACGAAGGTCCGCTTGAACGCCATCATTTTGGGCCAGTTAATGTTCCCCGGATAGCTGGGAACGCCCTTGCCGGTCATGCGCCGCGCCCAGTCGGTCACCTCCGAGACACCGACGAGGACCTTCTTGGGGTCGCAGCCTCGCAGCTGGCAGGTACCACCGAAAGGTCGGTTGTCGATGACCGTCACGTTCCATCCAGCCTCGCGGCACGTGTAGGCGACACTCCGGGCGGCACTTCCGGTGCCAAGGACGACGAGATCAACAGTCATTGGACGCTCCTCTTGTGTTCACAGGTAGTGGTCGGTCAATGTGGGCGGGAGTCAACTGGTTGCGATCCCTTCGATGCCGGTTCCGAGGCCGTCAACGGTGCCGAGGTCGCCTAGCGAGCCGTCGGGGTTGACCCGGAACTCGCTGACAGTCCCGGCCGAACCGGACTCGACGTAGAGGAAACGCCCGTTATGAGAAGCGGCGAGGTCGATAGGGCCAAGAGAAGTTGCCGTCGGTATGCCCGTCCCATTGAGTAGAGCGGGCGTACCGTCAGCAGCGATGGGGTAGGCGCTCACGTTGGCGCTCCCTGCGTTGGCCACGTAGTAATACGGGCCGGCCGTTGCAACCCAGCACAGCGCCATCTGCTTATCCGGCACTGATGCGCCAAGGCTGGTGAGTGTCTCTCCAGGGCCGAAGCTGAAACTGTGCAGGGCGCTGGCGGCGGCCTCCGCGACTACCAACTGCCCGCTCGGCGTATATACGAAGGCGAACGGTATGTTGCTGCCGCCGGTCGTGACCGTCGGAACGCTCGACAGGTACCCGGAACGGCTGACGGCGAACACGTCGATCTGGTTACCCGCCGGATTTTTGGTCTGGACGAAGACGGACTGCCTCGATTGGCGTGGCGGGCGGGGGTGGGGGAGGCTCTGGGCGCCTGCTGTGGCTGTGGTGGCAGCGAACATGCCAGCAGAAAGTGCAGCGGTCGCGGTGATACGCAGGGATCTACGAAGTTGGGGTCTCACGAGGGTCTCCTTTGACGGCGTGGCGGAAATGCTTGAACGTTCACGGCGCTGGAGGGTGCTCTTGGAGATAGCGGAGCATCCCGACGACGTCTTCTGGGACCAGCCGACCGATCGCCCCCGAAGAGTAGACACTGATCGTAACCTTGCCGGACGGGTCGAGTATGAAGCCCGTGGACTGTAGGTAACCCCCTTCGTTGTCGACGAAGGCCCCGGTCGCGGCAGATATCACGGTGGCGTCGGCGCCGTAGCCGATCGGCATGGTTAGACGATGGCGCTCGACGAGGGCGGCCGTCGTCGCCTCGTCATCGACGGAGAGGGCTACCACGCGCGCGCCGGCGTTGGCAAGGCTCCCACCGGCCCGCTCGAACGCTCGAAGTTGCGCATTGCAGTAAGGGCACCAACTGCCACGGTAGAAAAGGACTACACCGTAGGCGCCGGCCAGATCGTCGGGAAGGCTGATCCTGCCGCCCCCGCTCCTCAGCACGGAGAGCGCAGGGAAGGTGTCACCAGGTGAGAGCAGAGCGTTCATGGTGGGTCTCCTTTGGATTGAGAAGCGAGCCGCCTCGTGCGGCTGGTCAGACAACAGGACCCGGGGGCGTTCCAGATCTCGCCGGTCTCCTCGCCGCCGAGACGTTGGATGAGGGAGGAGGCGGACTGCTCAGGCGTGAGCAGCGTGCCGTCCTGATGGCTCGCGACGAAGCGTGCGTGCAACTCGGTGCCGACCCGTGTCGGGTCCTGGCCGCGGATCCAGATCTGCATGGCAGTGTCGACCCTGCCCGGTCGGAACACGTTGACCGTAACCCCGGTTCCGGCCAGTTCGGCGGCCAGGTTGAGCGTGTGGGCCTCAAGGCCGGCCTTCGTCGTCGCGTACGCGTCTCCTCGCAGCATTCCCGTCGGATTGGCGGCGATCCCGCTCGACACGTTGACGACGCGCCCCCAATCGGAGTCGAGCATGGCGGGCAGGACCAAGAAAGTCAGGCGAGCAACGGCGGCCACGTTGACCGACAGCGCAGCCTCTCACTCGTCGATGTCGATGCTCGCGCTCGGGCCGAGCGGCCAGACCACAGCAGCATTGTTGACGAGGATCTCGACCGCACCGAATGTGGCTACGACCACGCCGAGAGCCGCCCGAATCGCTGCAGGGTCATCGACTGCGGCGGGAAGCGCCAACAACTGTCGCCCGGGCGGCTCGACCGCAGCCACAGTGGCAGCGAGCTCCGCAGCGGTCCGGGAGAGGATGGCAACCCTTGCACCCGCCGCCGCCAGCCCGAGCGCGACCGCACGGCCGACGCCACGCCCGCCTCCAGTCACCAATGCCAACCGGTCTGACAGCGCAACGCTGGATGTTTGCACACCACACTTAGTGGCAGACGAGCCTGCCCGTCTTACCGGTCGCCATAAGATTTCAGACGTGGTCCACGCGCCGGACGCGGAGACGGCCGAGTGGCTGCGCAACCTTCACAACGGCAATCCCTACCGGCCCAAACACTCGAGCACCTGCACCGTCTCCTGCTGCGGGCAACGCGCGCCGAAGGTGCAGCCATTCCGACATCCCAGGATGTGGGACGGTGGGGGTCTGGTCACGGTACCGGCGCAGCAGCAACTTGCTACCCGTAAAGCGGCACACCGGAAGGACGAAACCCGATGAAAAGAAAGACGCCCCCGAGATGTCCGAACAGCGGCCGGAGGGCTACAGGGGTCACCCAATATCCCGCTCCCGGTACGGCCCCAGGGGCGCCTCGAAGTGCCGATAGGGGACGATCCATAACGCGCTCAGGAATCCGGGCCCGCTGTCCTCCAGGAGGGCGCGGAACGGCACGTCTCGGCGCAGCGGCGAGAGGAGAGGCCGGTGCGCCGGTGACCACTTCGGTCCTGGCTGGGAGAACGCCTGAACCGTCGTTGCGCGCCTGTCGGATTTGGCATGGCGACGATGAACGAAAGCGCAAGAACGGGTGATCGGGTCGGTGCCCGTCGATGTCAGCCAGACTTCCGTTGGCTCCTTCGCTTCGGCCGGGGCTGCTGTTCAGGTGCCGGCAGGATGACGCCGGCGACGACCCGCCGGCGTCGGGTCTTGGCGGGTGGGTTGGCGAGGCGCGGCTGGATGATGCTGGCGAGGTCCCGGAAGAGCTCGGTGAGCTCGGCATCACTGAGCCACAGCGCTGCCATGCGGTAGCCGGCACCGTCTCGGGCTGGGTCGGGTTTGCCTGTCGCCAGGTACCGGTCGGCTTCGGAGAGGAGACCGGCGACGAAGGCCATGAAGGCGTGCCGATGATCCTCTGGGGTCATGGCGGCTACCTCGTCCGGGCTGAGCTGGGCGGCTGCGGCGCGCAGGACGTAGGTGCGTTCGACTGCACCTCTGACACGTTGCTCGGCGACGACGTGGAGGACACCGGCTTTGGCGAGCAGGCCGACGTGGCGGTACAGGCTGCCGACAGGAACGTCGTCGAGCTCGGCGGCGAGCTGGCTGGTGGTGAGCGAACGGTCCCCGAGGAACGCCTGGACGATGCGCAGGCGGACCGGGTGCAAGAGCAGGTCGGCGCTCGCCATGGCAGGAACTCTAGCCTCCGTTCCTGCTGCTGCTACCATTCGCATATGTGGTAGTAGTAGTCTTCAAGGAAGGGAGCCACGATGGCAGAGCTGAGCATGGACGGCGACGAGCTGGTGCTGACGCTGACCGCCGCGGAGAAGGCCGAGTCGCTCCACGGCGACATCCGGGTGCCGCTCTCCTCGGTGCAGGAAGTCGAAGTCGTCGACGACGTCATCCACGCGGTGCACGGGATGAAGTTCCCCGGCAGCCGCTGGCCCGGTCGGTTCATGATCGGCACCCTCGCGCATGCCACGGGGAAGAAGTCCTTTGCGGTGGTCCATCACGACACCGCTCGAGGTGTACGGGTCCGCCTCGAAGACCGCGCGTTCAGCGAGCTCCTGGTTGGCTGTGCCGATCCTGAGGCGGTCGCCGCATCGATCACCAGGGGAAGCTGACCGGCGGCGTCTGTCGACCCGGACGAGATGAGAACGAGGTTCATCATGCAAAGATCGAGATCTTCGCTGGGCCGCAAAGGCCTTGCGGCTACCGGTGTGTTCGTCGGCGTCGAGGCTGTCGTGGTCGCCCGGCGGCGAGGTTCGCTCCTGGCACTCGACACGGTTGTGCGATGCGGCAACGGTCACCTCTTCACGACCGGGTGGATACCCGGCGCGTCAGTCAAGGCGCTTCGCCTCGGGTGGTGGCGCCTCCAGCACTGCCCGGTCGGCCGGCACTGGAGCATCGTCACGCCTGTCTCGATATCCACGCTCAGCGACGACGAGCGACAGTCCGCGGCCGGCTCCCACGACCTTCGCGTCCCATGAGGACAGTCGTTCGCCGACCCTGA
Source organism: Actinomycetes bacterium (assembly GCA_021808665.1). The sequence goes on along the minus strand of JAKBBA010000152.1, from coordinate 1,567 downwards.
GCGGTGCGAGCAAGATCAGACGATCTGCGCTTGCCGAGCTGAGGAGAAACGAACGAGGGTCGGAAAGGTGCTCCGCCCCAACCCTCTCACCAACAGGTGGAGAACGCTGGGATGCTAGATAGATCACCCGTATATTTAGCGATCGGGGACACGATGCCGAGGGCTGGTGTCGGCCCTCACCTTGACGTCGATCGCTGCGGAGTCGGGCGCTCCTGGTCTTAGAGCGACGCCGGGGTAACGGGCACTGGGGTACCGTCCAGGTTCACCAGCACGCGTCCACCCAGAGGTTCCTCAAGGCGGACCGCGACGCTTCGGGCGTGCCCTTTCGAGGGTGACAAAGGCACCGGCAGGGAGAGCGTCGGTCGGGCGCCTCAGGGGGACTACGGATACGGCCGTCGGGGTCTGAACAACCTCAACGTTGTAGCGAAAGAGCTGCTCCCTTCCGCCGACGAAGGTCACCACGAGATCCCGGCCGTCGGGTCCGGCCGTCGCTGAGGAGAGCATGTGCGGTCCGAGACGTTCGGCGCTGACCGGTGCGGGCGGGCCCCAGCATCTCGATTGCAGTCGCTCGGTCAGAGCCCACATTGGCCCGCGCGCACCTACGGCGTCGACCCGCCACGCCGGTGGCGCTTGGTCGCCACGATCGGTCGCAAAGTCGACCTCACCCCGGACGGCGGCACTGACGCGGAGGCGAGCATCTGGCGGGTTCGGGGTCCAGACCCGGGGTACGCGGAGGGACTGGAGGACCTCCTCGGGAATCCCTGGGTCTGCGTCCACTTGGCCAAGCCCGAAGGCCATCTTCGCTGACCCCGAGGAGAACCCCCGCTCGATCTTTACCGGCCCGTGCAGGAGAACCAGTGGCCGCGGTTCTACGTTGACGGGAAAGTCAGCCCAGCAGGCGACCGCCCGCCGGGCGGCGTCCACCATGAGGGCCTCCTGAGCGGTCCAACGCTCGCTATAAGTGGTCACTCGGCGGACCTTTCGGGCGAGCGGGCCCCGGCGCGCCATCCCCGGAGCAGAACATCGCAGTAGAAGTTATCGGCTTCGGACGGCCGCCAGACGCATAGTCGGCGATAGGCGTGATCACGAGGTGCTGCTCGTTGGCGGCTGTGGGCACACAGATCTGTCGGGGGTGACAGTGGTGCGTTTGTCGCGGATCGTTTCTACGGTCGTGGGTCTTCATCCATTGGGGCCCGGTGGCCTCGGCTGCGGAGTCCCATCGACTCGGGAGGTAAACCATGTCCACCACTACTTCGACCGCCGTCGTGGTCTACAGCCCCGGTGACGTCGATCCTGAACACGTTGCCCTGGCCGGGTTCCTGGGCGGCTACCGGGGACTCACTCGGCGACGCCTATGCCTTCGACCTGCGCCAGTTCGTGGCCTTTTGCGAGCAGCGCCAGCTACGCCTTTTCGAGGTCCACCGCAGCGACGATCGCCCGTCGGCTGTGCACGGTGACCGGTTTCTACCGCTACGCCGAAGGGGAAGGCCTTATCGCGCACTCACCCGCGGTGCATGTCCGCCGGCCCCGGATCGACTACGAGTCCCATGCCATCGGCCTGGACCGC
>JAKBBA010000035.1 GCA_021808665.1 Actinomycetes bacterium | reverse complement strand
TTGGCGATGAAGCCCAAGCTCATGCTCTTCGACGAGCCGACGTCGGCTCTCGATCCCGAGCTCGTCGGTGAGGTGCTGGATGTGATGCGTGACCTTGCGCGCGACGGAATGACGATGATCGTTGTCACCCACGAGATGGGATTCGCCCGCGAAGTAGCCGACCAGGCGGTCTTCATGGACCAAGGAGTAGTGGTCGAGGCGGGTCCGCCGAGGTCTGTGCTCGGCGCACCAACCCATCCCCGGACCAAGGACTTCCTAGCGAAAGTGCTCACGTAGGAGGTTAGCGATCGAGGAGCAGGTGTACCGGCAGTGGACGGCCAGGAGCCGTAACAACAACTAGCAAGAAAGGAAAGTAGGATATGCAAAATACGAGACACAACTGAAGCTCTAAGCTAAGGAGACCCCAACGAATCGTTAGCGTGGTCGCCGCCACATCAGTAGTGGTATCGCTATGCTCGGCGCCGTCAGCGGTGGCCCAAGGTGTCAATACAGCGCGAGCGGCTACGATGGTGATTGCTTCCACCCACGGGGGTGTCACCACGGACTTGGACACAACCGTAACTACTTACTGGGACGGCGTTCCGGCCTTCGATGGTCACCCGGCTTATTGCATCGAGACGCAGTCGTTCCAACTCGACGCGGTACGGAAGACGGGGAGTGCTACAGCGAGCCCGACTCCCGCCGAGATGCTGAGTCTCGAGGACTCCTACATTAACAAGAACAGTGAGTTCCAAGAGATCGCCAACCACCCGTTGAGCCCCTATAGCGTGACAGCGACCGAGGAGGGAAGCTCGTTTGAAACGCAGGAAACGTATGACGGCTCCTGTTTGTTGACTAATGCCGAGTATAGCAACGTCCACGTAACCGATAACGACGGTCGTCGTCTGGCCGGCGCTGCCAGGGTATTCTTCTCATACGTGGTCTCTGCTGCAGCGGTTGTCATCATCGGTGCGATTCTGATCGCGGTCGGCAACTATTTCGGCGTTCCTGCCTTCGCAGCTACCAACCCTAAGATCGGCGCAGCCTATGCAGCGTTTTCTGGTTGCATCCTTGGTATCGTGGGGACCTACACACAGAACTGGGTCATCGGCACCGATCTGAGCGAACACAACTTAGCTCGATCGTTCGGCACCTGTGTCAGCAGCGCAGTCGCTGCTCTGATCACATACTACCACCTCAATGGAAACGTCGTCCAAAGTACCTGGTTTAGTGTGGCTAGCCGCAATGCTGCTGCAGAGGTTCAAGCGGCCGCTAGTGAGGCTGTCACCGAGGCTACGGCGTCAGATCACATGAGTGTTATCTCGTCTGCTCTTGGCTCGACCATTGCCAACCCCTGAGGCCGACTGATCGCAGCTTTCCCTACGTCAGGCCTAGGTCAGGCCTACGTTAGGGAGAGCTGGCTTCAGTCGATGCACCTGTTTTGTCCTACTTTTACCTGGGGGATCACGTGAACCGCTAAGACTCTGACAGTCCTGGCGCTTGTCGTCCTACGGTCGGAGAAGTTCAGCGGGAACTCAAGGTGAGGAGGTGGTGACGCGACTGGACCGTCCCTTGTGGCAGTTATGGTTCACCTTGCTACTCGATGCTCCACACATTGCCGTCCGATCTGAGACGAAGCTCGGCTGAGTGGCGTCAGCGCGTGGGCGTGCTGGTATGGGTACGGGGCCACCGCGAACACGGCCTTCCCGTTGCCCTTTTGGCCGAGACGGCGCACGAACCGTCGGTACTGAGCCGAAAGGTAGGTGTCCGCGCTGTGCGACGCAGCCCATGCCGCCTCGTACAGCGCAGTGCGCAACTCCTCGTCACTCTTATTGGCTGACACGAGTAGCGCTTGCCAGCCGACTCGTGATTACCCGGGCACTGTCCCGCCTAGGCTGCCAAATGCACGCGGTCGGAAACCAGGACATATCGACGCCGATCTCGGCGACCACTACCTCGGCGGAGCGCTCACCCACCCCCGGTATGCTCTGTAGCCGGGCGCCGGGGGGTTTATGGCTACAACGGTGTAACTAGTCCTGGAACAAGCGAGAGAGTGCACGTCCGAACGATCGGGCGGCGCGAGACGCTGGGATCTATCTGGGGTTTCGGGAATCCGCCGCTCTCAGCCCGGCAGCAGCGAGCGGCGTTTCAAGTGAGGGCGACGCCAGCTCGTCACCGTGAGGTGTTCGCAGGCGCCCGCCCGCCGCGGCGCAGCCGGTCGAGCTCGATCGCGGTGTCGATCCACTCGGCAAGGAGGGACTGGAGCTCGAGTTAGTTGGCGATCTCGGCCTCGACCTGGGCGAGGTGTTCGGGATGGACCGTCTCGGTGCGACTGCGCCCGCCTCTTGAGTAGTTCAGCTGGTAGTAGGGACCGTGGCGCTGCGGCGGATCCGCCTTGCAGCGACACCCCGGGGTCCCGCACGTGTTGTACTGCACCGACACCTTTCCCGGGCGCAGATCGCCGAGCTCGGCGATCTTGGCCTTGACGCGCTCAATGCGCTGGCGCAGTGCTTGCTCGCTCACCACCTCATCCACCTCGGGAATCCTTGCACGGCCGGGACCGTAGCGTCATAGCGCTGCGGCTATGGGAGGAGGCCCCGTGACCAACGCCAAGCGGAGACGACAGCGCATGCTCGCAGCGGAGTCCGCCGCGATCGAGCGGCGGCTCGAGAACGCGGTCGCGGTCAACCCGGGCGGCCCGGTGCTCGGACGGTCCAACGTCGCCTACGAGCTCGCAGCGCGCACCAAAGCGGTGGCGCACGGCGGCATGGGGATGATCGCGAAGCTCGTCGAGAGGGTCGGCCTCGCCGGAGAGATCGACTCCTCGCTGCATCTGCTCAAGCGGCACAAGCCCTATCACGAGTCTGACCACGTGCTGAACATCGCGTACAACGCACTGTGCGGAGGGCGGACCCTCGATGACATCGAGCTGCGTCGGGGCGACGCGTTGTTCCTCGACGGGCTCGGGACGAAGGCCATCCCCGACCCGACGACTGCCGGGGATTTTTGCCGGAGATTCGATGCCGACTCGGTGCTCGCGCTCCAAGTGGCGGTCAACCGGGCCCGTCTTCGGGTCTGGGTCGAACAGCCCGCCTCGTTCTTCTCCGACGTGGCGGTGATCGACGCGGACGCGACCATCGTCCCGACGAGCGGTGAGACCAAAGAGGGGATGAGCATCTCCTACAACGGCATCTGGGGGTACTCGGCGCTCCTCGTCTCGCTCGCCAACACCAAAGAACCCCTCTACCTCGGGCTGCTTGGCGCCAACCGGCCCAGTCACGAAGGCGTGGTCGACTCCTTCGACCGGGCGATCGCGCTCTGTCGGGAAGCAGGGTTCAGCGAGGTCCGCCTGCGCGGCGACACCGACTACGCGCTCACCGGAGAGCTCGACCGCTTCGACGACGACGGCGTGGGCTTCGTCGTCGGCTTCGATGCCCGGAAGACCCTCATCGAGTCCGCCGAGGCGTTGGACGACGAGATGTACCACGAGCTCGTCACCCGCGCCGAGCGACAGATCGCGACGAGGCTGCGCACGCGCCCGGCCAAGGTGAAAGACGACATCGTGCGCGAGCGGAACTACAAGGTGCTGCGCCAAAAGGCCGAGGACGTCGTCTCCTTCTCCTACCGGCCGGCCAAGTGCAAGCGGGACTACCGGGTGGTGGCGCTCAGGAAGAACATCTCGGTCGAGCGCGGCGAGAACGTGCTGTTCGACGAGCATCGCTACTTCTTCTACATCACCAACGAACGGGAGATGACCGCCGACGAGGTGGTGGACCAGGCCCGCCAGCGCTGTCACCAGGAGAACCTGCATGCCCAGCTGAAGTCCGATGTCCGGGCTCTGCACGCCCCGGTCAACACCCGCAACGCCAACTGGGCCTACATGACCATGGCCGCCCTCGCCTGGAGCCTGAAGACCTGGTGCGCGCTGTTGCTGCTGGTGACCGGCCGCTGGGCCGAGCGCCGCAACGAGCAGCGACGGCGCCTGCTCGCCATGGAGTTCCACACCTTTCGGGCCGCCTTCATCGCGATTCCCGCACAGATCGTGAAGACCGGACGGCGCATAGGGTGGCGCGTCCTCGCCTACAACCCGTGGCTCGGAGCGTTCTTCCGCCTGCTCGACGCGATCTGAGCGGCGCCGAACCCGCGGCGACGACCGGCCGGAGCGCCGGTGGCGTCAGCGACCCCAAGAACCGGTCACGACGTCTCATGGCGCGTTGGCGTGCGTCGAATCGGGGTCGAACGACAAGTCCGAGCACCTGTCCGGGCCCACCAATCCACTCCGAGCGCTCGTCACGCCGTGCGGAACGCTGGGAGGGTCTCCACCCACCGGGATCGCTTGTTTTAGGGCTAGTTTGTGAGCACCTCCTGGTTGCGCTCGCTGGCGATGAGCGCCTCAATCATCGCTCTGGGAGTGTGGGTCAGAACCGATCAGTGACACCGAAGGTTTGATTGGCTATGTACAGAAAGCTCGCTTATTTCTGAAGCGACAGACAACCCGCTGACAACGAGCTGCAAACTCGTACTTTGAACAGGCTCCCGCTCACGGCACCTGCCGGTTAAGTGGCACCCGCCGCCTGTAGGCTTAGAGCGAGGCGGTCAGCTCGTCGAGGAGGCGATGTCCGACACCTGCGAGCAGCTCAAGGCCGTCGCCCACGGCGCCCGTCTGACCCGCAGGGGTGTTTCGGAGGGGTTCGAGTGCCGCCTCGGCCCGGGCCGCCCATTCCCGGGCGGTGTCGATCGACGAATCGATCGCCGACGTGGACAGGACCAAGTCGCGTGCCTTGTCGCGAGACACTGTGTCGAGGGGGCCTCCGAGAATCGCCCTCAGGTCCTCTCCGACCCCAGGGACAGACAGCGCTCGCAGCACCGGAAGGGTGTAGGTGCCTTCGACCATGTCGTGGCCTGCCGGCTTGCCGAGCTCGTCCTCGGTGCTTATCAGGTCCTTGACGTCGTCCCAGATCTGGAACGTCATGCCGAGCGAGAAACCGTAGTCCGTCAGGGCTTCCACCTCGACCGGGCCGGCGCCGAAAGTCACGCCCCCAACCCGCGACGCCGTGGCCATAAGGGACGCAGTCTTGCCCCCTATGGACGCGACATAAGACTCCTCGCTGCGTGTCACGTCGAAGGCGAAGCGCATCTGGCCGACCTCTCCCTCGCAAAGCTTCCCGATCGTCCTGGCGAGAAGCGCGGCTACTTCAGTTCCCAGCGAAGCGGCGATCTCAGAGGCCCTGGCCAGGAGGAAGTCGCCTGCGAGGATCGCGACTAGGTTCCCCCACTTGGCGTTGGCGCTCATCACCCCGCGTCGCGAGGTCGCCTCGTCCATCACGTCGTCGTGGTACAAAGAGCCGAGGTGTACCAGTTCGACAGCCACCGCGCCTTCGATGACTCCTTCGGAGGGGTCTGGGCCCGAACCGCACACCTGCGCTGCGGCCAGGACGAGCGCGGGCCTCAACCGCTTACCTCCTGCGTTGACCAGATGGGAGGCGACTTCCGCCAGGAAAGGGTCCTCGCCCGCGGTAGCCCGGGCGAGGGAAGCCTCGACTTTCTCCAGGGCGAGCTCTATTCCGGGAAGGCGGAGGGCTTCGGCGGCGTTCATCTTCACAGAGGCTACGTCACCGCCGGGCTAAACAGGAACCCGGAACGATCCGATGCTCTATGCAGGGCATCCAGAGAGAGGTGGCCGCCGATCGAATTAACACCCTAGGGTCCGGGTAGACTGGATGAACGGAGGACCGGAATGTTCGAACGTTTTACAGACAGAGCCCGTAGAGTCCTGGTCTTGGCCCAGGAGGAGGCGCGACTCCTCAACCATAACTTCATCGGCACCGAGCACATACTGCTCGGGCTGATACACGAGGGCGAAGGGGTCGCTGCCAAGGCGCTCGAATCCCTCGGGGTGAGCTTGGAGGCCGTACGAGAGAAGGTGGAGGAGACTATAGGCCCCGCCGGCTCGTCGACCACCGGGTCGCCGCCTTTCACCCCGCGTGCCAAGAAGGTGCTCGAGCTTTCCCTGCGTGAAGCTCTGCAGCTCGGCCACAACTACATCGGCACCGAGCACATGCTGCTGGGCCTGGTACGTGAAGGCGAAGGTGTGGCCGTCCAAGTTCTTATAAGCCTCGGAGCCGACCTGGGCCGTGTCCGCCAACAGGTGATACAGCTGCTTTCGGGCTACCAGGCTCCCGGTGGCAAGGAGGCCGCGACGGCGGGTGTCGGCCCGTCGACGGGCCAGGATGCACCGTCTAGCTCGCCGGTCCTCGACCAGTTCGGGCGTAACCTCACCCAACTCGCCCGGGAGCGCAAGCTCGACCCCGTCATAGGGCGCGAGCGTGAGATCGAAAGGGTCATGCAGGTCCTTTCGAGGCGCACCAAGAACAACCCGGTGCTCATAGGCGAACCTGGCGTTGGCAAGACGGCCATCGTCGAGGGGCTCTCCCAGAAGATCGTGTCGGGTGAAGTGCCCGAGACGATCAAAGGCAAGCAGCTTTACACACTCGACCTCGGAGCCCTCGTGGCAGGGTCGCGATATCGGGGCGACTTCGAGGAGCGCCTGAAGAAGGTCCTGAAAGAGATCCGGACCCGCGGCGACATCATCTTGTTCATAGACGAGCTGCACACTCTCGTTGGCGCCGGCGCCGCCGAAGGCGCCATCGATGCTGCGTCGATCCTCAAGCCGATGCTCGCCAGAGGGGAGCTTCAGACCATCGGAGCCACCACCCTCGACGAGTACCGCAAGCACCTGGAGAAAGACGCGGCTCTCGAACGTCGGTTCCAGCCGATCAAAGTCGACCAGCCGTCCCTGCCGCACACCATCGAGATCCTCAAAGGTCTCAGAGACCGCTACGAGGCTCACCACGGTGTGACGATCACCGACCAGGCCGTCGTAGCAGCCGCGAACCTCGCCGACCGCTACATCGCCGACCGTTTCCTTCCTGACAAGGCGATAGACCTCATAGACGAAGCCGGAAGCCGGCTGAGGATCAGGCGTATGGCCACCCCGGCGGACTACAAGGCGATCGAAGACGAGATAGCCAGAGTCCGGCGGGACAAAGAGATCGCCATCGAGAAGCAGAACTTCGACCAGGCCAAGAAGCTGCGTGAACGCGAAGAGGAGCTTCTGCAACGCAAAGCCGCCAAGGAGCAGGAGTGGCGCGCCGAAGGCATCGACCTCTTCGACGTCGTCGACGAAGAGGTCATAGCCGAGGTCCTCGCCAATTGGACGGGCATCCCCGTCTACAAGCTGACAGAGGAGGAGACGGCCAAGCTGCTCCGGATGGAGGACGAGCTGCACAAGCGTGTGATCGGCCAGTCCGACGCCATCAAGGCAGTCTCGAAAGCGATCCGGCGGACCCGTGCGGGCCTGAAAGACCCGAAGCGTCCCAGCGGTTCCTTTATCTTCCTCGGCCCTTCAGGTGTCGGCAAGACCGAGACGGCGAAGACTCTTGCGGAGTTCCTTTTCGGCGACGAGGACTCCCTCATCCAGCTCGACATGTCCGAGTACATGGAGAAGCACACGGTGAGCAGGCTCGTCGGTTCGCCCCCCGGCTACGTCGGCTACGAAGAGGGCGGCCAGCTGACCGAGGCAGTCCGGCGCAAGCCGTTCTCGGTTGTGTTGTTCGACGAGATCGAGAAGGCACACCCAGACGTGTTCAACTCGCTCCTGCAGATCCTCGAGGACGGGCGTCTCACCGACGCTCAGGGTCGCACGGTGGACTTCAAGAACACCGTGATCATCATGACCTCTAACCTCGGTACTGCTGATCTGCGTAAGGCGTCGGTCGGTTTCGCCAAGACGAGCGAGGCGGTGACCTACGAGAAGATGAAGCTCAAGGTGCACGAAGCGCTGAAAGCTCACTTCCGCCCCGAGTTCTTGAACCGTATCGACGACGTGATCGTCTTCCACGAGCTGACCAAGGACGAAGTGACCGAGATCATCGACTTGATGATCGTCAGGTTGCAGACCTCCATCGAAGCTCAGGGCCTCGGCTTGGAGCTGACCCAGGAAGCCAAGTACTTCGTCGTGGACCGCGGCTACGACTCGACGCTGGGAGCGAGACCCCTTCGCCGTGCCCTGCAGAGGCTCGTCGAGGACCCCCTCTCCGAGAGGATCCTCTGGAAGGAGTTCCACGCCGGTGAGACGATTCTCGTCGACGTGGGAACCGACGACGAGACCGGTGAGCCGGCGTTGGTCTTCCGGGCGGTCGACGCTGTCGTGCCGCCGCCCGTCGCCATGGCCGGGGCCGGCAGCAGCGACTAAGCCTGCTACAGGGAAGACAAGGCCACCGGGCAGACAAGATAGAAGCCCAGGCGTTGGACGGCCCCGACAACGGGGCCGTCCAACGCGTACAGGGACCGGTCGGGATGATGTCACACCCTGCTCGTAGCCTGGCGTTATGCCCTTACAGTCGGTCCAGTTCCGCTGCGACACCTGCGACGCCGTGGCACCCAAGTGGGTGGGGCGCTGCCCGAACTGCGGCGCGTGGAACAGTCTCGAAGAGGAGCTGCGCAAGCCCACCGGCCGCCCGGCGCGCAGCGCGGTCGGGGGCTCCGCGTTGTCCCATGACGTTGCGGTCCGCCTGGTTGACATCGACAGCGCCGCCGCCGCTGCGATCCCTACCGGGATCGCCGAGCTGGACCGGGTCCTCGGAGGCGGGATAGTCCCCTCGTCGGTGACGCTCCTTGCAGGGGAGCCCGGGATCGGCAAGTCGACCCTGGTCCTGCAAGTTCTCGCCTCCTGCGCCAAGCAGGGCATGGCGACCCTGCTCGTGAGCGCCGAGGAAGCCCCGGAGCAAGTTCATCGCAGGGCGCGCCGTCTCGGCCTGGTGGAGGACGGCATCTGGATAACATCGGCGACCGACACCGAAGCGATAGCAGCCGCCGTCGACAAGCTGCACCCGAGCGTGACGGTGGTCGACTCGATCCAGACGGTGGCGTCGCCCGACGTGGCCTCCCCGGCGGGTTCCGTCGCCCAGGTTCGAGTTGTAGCCCAGACGTTGGCCGATGCGGCCCGGTCGGCCGGTTCGGCTTTGATGCTGATAGGCCACGTCACCAAAGAAGGGTCGATAGCTGGCCCGAGAGTCCTCGAGCATCTAGTCGACTCGGTCCTGTCCTTCGAAGGGGACCGTCACCACGCTCTTCGGATGCTGCGAGCTGTCAAGCACCGCTTCGGCGCGATCGGAGAGATGGCGATGTGGGAGATGACGTCGGCGGGTCTCGTCGAGGTGACCGACCCGGCGCGGATGATGCTCGCCGACCGCCATCCCGGTCTGCCGGGCTCGGCGATCTTCGCTGCCATGGAAGGCCGCCGGCCGCTCATAGTCGAAGTTCAGGCTCTCGTAGCGTCATCGCTGGGGGGCCTTGCGCGCCGGTCGGCCTCAGGCTACGACCACGCCAGGCTCGCGCAGGTGCTGGCCGTCCTCGAACGCCGCTCTGATCTGAACTTCGCCGGCCGGGACGTGTACGTATCGGCGGTGGGTGGAGTTCGCCTCGACGATCCCGGAGCTGACCTGGCGGTAGCCATGGCCCTCGTATCCTCCTTGACCTCGCGTGTAGTAGACGACCAGCTAGTCGCCGTCGGGGAGATCGGCTTGGGAGGAGAGCTTCGTGGTGTCCCCCACACAGCAAGCCGTCTCGCCGAGGCCGCCCGGCACGGCTTCTCGAGAGCTGTAACCGCCCGCGGGGCCGAACCGGTGGACGGAATCGCGCTGCGGACACCAGGAACAGTCTCGGAGGCACTCGAACTGGGGTTGCGTCACGTGTCGGCCCCGGCGCGGCTGAGAGCCCTGTAGGCCTACCGAAGCGCTCGTGAGCTGAAAAGTCCGGCAGCGGGCGCGTTGCAGGTCAGCGGGCGCGTTGCTCCAATCGTTCCCTGGAGACGATCCTGTAACGGCGGTCTACCTGCTCGATCCAGCCGAGGCGGATGAAAGCCGCTATCGACTTGTTTACCCGCTCACGTGACGCTCCGACCAGCCCGGCGAGCTCCTCCTGGGTGATCGGCAGCGCGAACTCCACACTGTCACCGGCTATCTCCAGCAGGCGCTTCGCTGTGCGGCCGGTCACGTCGAGCAGCACAGCGTCGGCGAGGTCCGAGTCGGTAGCACGTAGCCTCTGGACCAAAAGGCGGACCACGTTCCAAAGCAGCACCGGCGAAGCGTCCAACGCCGAGCGGACCGGCTCGTAGGGTATGCGGAGAACCTTGGACCGTTCGAGAGCGCGAGCCGAAGTCGAGCGGGGCCCGTCGTCGAAGAGCGGCATCTCCCCGAACACGTCGCCGCGTTCGGTTAGAGCGATCAGCGACTCCCTGCCGTCGAGGGATCGCCTGCCGAGACCGATACGGCCGCTGTCGACTACGTAGAGATCCGAAGCGTCGTCGCCCTCCATGAAGAGGACCGCATTACGTTTACAATTGACGACGTCGACGTGTCCTGCCAGGCGCGTCAAAGTGGTGTCGTCGAAAGCCGAGAACAGTTCGGATCGGCCCAACAGCTCGAGGTCGGTCATCGCCCTGACGAGGTTAGCCCTAACCGCCTGGCGCGGGCGCCTGGCTGTGGACGCTCCGGCAACGGGGCTCCCGTAGTGAGCCCGCCCTGTGCGCCCCGAGTCGCCCGCTGCGCTGGTATCCTGGGAGATCAGAGAACGGCTTTTCTCGTCTGGAGACGCATGACTTTCGATGTTGGAGATAAGGTCGTCTACCCGCACCACGGCGCGGCTACCGTGGAACGCAGGGAAGTTCGGGAGGCGTTCGGCAAGACGACCGAATACCTGATCCTCCGCCTCGCCTACGGGGACCTGACGCTGATGGTCCCAGCGGACAGCACCGACGAGGTCGGCCTGCGCGAGGTGATCAACGACGAGGAAGTCGAAGAGGTGTTCGCCGTCCTGCGCAAGAAGGACGTCCGGATGCCCACGAACTGGTCGCGCCGCTACAAGAACCACGTAGAGAAGCTCAAGTCCGGAGACATATACCAGGTGGCCGAGGTCGTGCGGAACCTCTCCAACCGCGACAAGGACAAAGGCCTATCCGCCGGGGAGAAGCGCATGCTCAGCCGTGCCCGTCAGATCCTCGTCTCGGAGCTAACGTTCGCTATCGGCGTGAGTGAAAGCGAAGCCGAGCAGAAGCTCGACGAGGCGTTACCCTAAGCTGGAGGAGGCGCCGCCCTAAGCTGCTAGCGAAGCAGCCGGGGCAAAGCTGCCGGGAAGGCCCTAAGCCTGGCAGGGCTGTGCCAACCTGAAGGCTGCTGTGACCGCCGGGAGGGTGCGGCGCTTCATGTAGCGTCGCGGCCGTGCTGATGCGTATGACGTCCCTGCTGGTACAGACCCTCCGCGACGACCCGGTCGAAGCCGAGCTTGTCAGTCACAAGCTCCTGCTGCGCGGCGGTTACGTGCGCCGGGTGGCGCCGGGCATCTACTCGTGGCTGCCGCTAGGCCTCGCGGTGCTGCGCCGTGTCGAGGAGGTAGTCAGACAGGAGATGAACGCGATCGGCGCGCAGGAGGTGCTGCTCCCGGCGTTGATTCCAAGGGAGATCTTCGAGCGCAGCGGAAGGTGGGCGGATTACGGCGACGGGCTGTTCCGGCTGAAGGACCGCCGGGGCGTGGACTATCTTCTCGGACCGACCCACGAGGAGCTTTTCACGCTGATGGTCAAAGGTGAGTGCTCGTCTTACAAGGACCTCCCCTTGGCCCTCTACCAGATCCAGACGAAGTACCGCGACGAGGCGCGGCCGAGAGCTGGTGTGCTGCGCGGCCGCGAGTTCCTCATGAAGGACGCCTACACCTTCGATATAGACGACGCCGGCCTGGAAGTGTCCTACAAGGCACAGCGAGACGCGTACGAGCGGATCTTCGGCCGTCTCGGACTCGACTACCGGATCGTGTCGGCCGTGTCGGGTGCGATGGGAGGGTCCGCCTCGGAGGAGTTCATAGCCCCCTGCGAAAGCGGGGAGGACACGTTCGTCTCGTGCCTCGGCTGCGATTACGCCGCGAACGCGGAGGCGGTCGAGCTTGCGGTCAGTCCCGCCGACGCCTCCGAGCACCCGCCAAGCGTCGTGGTCGACACGCCGGACACTCCGACCATCGCCACCCTCGTAGAGCGGCTCAACTCGATGAGCCTCGGAAGGGCCTTCAGCGCCGCCGACACCTTGAAGAACGTCGTGGTCAAGACCCGCCGGCCGGGCGAGGAGCGCTGGGAGCTGCTGGTCGTGGGAGTTCCCGGCGACCGGGAGGTGGACATGAAACGCCTGGGCGCGCAGCTCGAGCCGGCCGAGGTGGCCCCAGCCGAACCCGCTGACCTTGAAAGCGTCCCAGGATTGGTCCGCGGTTACATCGGCCCGCAGGTGATGTCGAAGCTCGAGGTCCGCTACGTGGTCGACCCGCTCGTCTCCGAAGGGACGTCTTGGGTGACAGGCGCCAACGAACCCGGACGGCATGCTCTCGACGTGGTCAGAGGGCGCGACTTCCACCCCGACGGGGAGGTCGGGGCGGTCGAGGTGCGCAACGGGGACCGCTGCGGACTCTGCGGCGGGGAGCTTCGTATCGCACGGGGGATCGAACTTGGGCACGTCTTCCAACTCGGCCGCAAGTACGCGCAAGCTTTCGGTCTGGAGGTGACCGGTCCCGACGGCCGCCCGGTGACGGTGACCATGGGCTCCTATGGGATAGGGATCTCCCGTGCGGTAGCGGCGATAGCCGAGCAGACCGCCGACGAGGCGGGCCTGCGCTGGCCGGCTGCCGTCGCACCAGCCGACGTCCATCTCATCGTCACGGGCAAGGGATCCGAACCCTACGAAGAGGCGGACCGTCTGGCTTCGAACCTCGAACGGCGCGGGCTGAACGTGCTCTACGACGACCGGGTCGGACCGTCCGCCGGCGTCAAGTTCGCTGACTCGGAGCTTCTCGGCATGCCCGTCGTGGTCGTCGTCGGCCGGGGACTCGCGAGCGGAGTCGTGGAGGTGAGGGACCGTTGGAGCGGTTCGCGCGTCGACGTCGCCGTCTCCGACGCGCCGGAAGCGATCGCCGCCGCCGTCTCAGCCGCTGGTTCCTCTGGGGCTGGCGCTTCTGGGGTTGGCGCTGCCGGCAGGGCTGGCTAGGCGGTCCGGTCTTGGAACCCTGGGCGGTGGTGGTAGCGGCGGGGGACGGCAGGCGTTTCGGTGCCGCCAAGCAGTTCGCCGAGCTCGCAGGGCGGCGCGTCGTGGATTGGTCCCTGGACGTGGCCCGCGAGGTGTGCGCAGGAGTCGTCCTGGTCGTGCCTGCGGGCGCGTCCGAAGCGTCGACGTTCGAAGGCTCTGCTGATCGTGTGGTGGCAGGCGGCGCGACCCGCTCGGACTCGGTACGGCGAGGTCTCGCGGCGGTTCCCGTCGACACCCGGCTGATCCTGGTTCACGATGCGGCCAGGCCGCTGTCGAACGCGGCCCTGTGGAGGCAAGTCATAGCCGCCCTAGAGGCGGGGGCTGATGCTGCGATCCCAGCCGTTGCGTTGTCGGACACTGTCAAGCAGGTCGTCGACGCGGGGCGGCTTGTGACCCTGGACCGCTCCAAGCTCGTCGCTGTTCAGACCCCGCAAGGTTTCCGAGCGGAGCTGCTCAGAAAGGTGCACTCGACGCAGGCCCAGGCCACTGACGACGCCGCGCTGGTGGAGACGGCCGGCGGGCTGGTGGAGCTGGTCGACGGCTCGCCGGATAACTTGAAGATCACCTCGCCCAGCGACCTTGTCGTCGCGGAAGCGCTGATAGCCGCCCGCCGGGCGGGGACGCTCCCGGGGTGAAGCAGTGTCGCATCGTCGAAACGGGCCGGAGTTGAACCTGCCCAGGGTCGGGCAGGGTTTCGACATTCACCCCTTCAGCGACGACCCGTCGCGGCGTCTCGTCCTCGCTGGTGTCGTACTACCCGGACCGGGCCTCGCCGGTCACAGCGACGCCGACGTGGTAGCGCACGCCGTGGCTGACGCGCTATTGGGAGCGACGGGGAAAGGTGACATCGGGACTTTGTTCCCCGACAGCGACCCGCAGCTGTCGGGCATGGACAGCATGGTGCTCCTCGCCCGTGTCGTGGCCGACGTGTCGTCGCAGTTCTCGATCGGCAACGTGGACGCAACCGTCATCACGGAAGCACCCAAGATCGCCCCGTACCGGGAGGAGATGTGCGAGCGCCTGTCGGAAGTTCTCGGAGCGCCGGCGAGTGTGAAAGCCAAGCGAGCGGAGGCGATGGGCGCGCTCGGCAGGCGCGAGGGCATAGCGTGCTTCGCTGTCGCTTTGGTCGTCCTCCAGTGAACACCCCAGCCCGACGTTCCCGTCCCGGCTCCCAGCCTGGACCGCGACGCAGTCCGGGACAGGACGGTGAGCGGCCTGGGATCGGAGGTGAGCAGGTCGAGGGCATCCACGCTGTCCGGGAGCTGATCTCGGCGGGGCGGCGTCGCGTCAGGTCGGTGATGATCGCAGACCCGACCGGGCATTCCAAGCAGCTGTCCGAGATAGCGTCGATGTGCTCCCAGGTCCGCTATCCAACCTCGCCTGGTGGCGACGGCCGGATCTTGGTTCGCCACGTGGAGCGACACGAGCTCGACCGTGTCGCCGCGAGCGACGCCCCCCAGGGGGTGGTTGCCCTGGCGGAACCTCTCAGCGAAGTCCAGCTGGGTTCCCTGGTAGAGCGGACCCCCGGCGCTCCGGCGCCGTTCCTGGTCGTCCTCGACGGCGTCACCGACCCCCACAACCTTGGGGCGATCATGCGTAGCTGCCTCGGTTCGGGCGTGACAGGCCTTGTCTTGCCCAGGCATCGTTCCGCCCGGCTAGGCCCGGCGGCGCTGAAAGCAGCGGCGGGCGCTGCGGAGCATCTGAGGATCGCCACCGTCGCCGGCGTGCCGGCCGCCGTCCGCCAGCTCGAAAAAGCCGGGATCTGGACTGTCGGCCTCGACGCTTCCGGGCCGGCTGGGATATGGGACCTGGCCGTGGCCGATGAGCCGCTCGCCTTGGTGCTAGGCGCGGAAGGAGCCGGGCTTTCGCCTCTGACCGTCGCGCGATGCGGGATAGTCGCGTCGATCCCCCTGCAAGGTCCCCTCGGCTCGCTCAACGTGTCCGTGGCGGCGGCGGTGGCGTGCTTCGAGGTGGCCCGCAGGCGCGCCGGGCGGCTCTGAGCCCGCCGTCACGACGAGCTTGCTTTGTGCCCTCGGGGCGCGCCGAGCCTGCATGCGCCAGGGGCGCGCCCAGCCGGCGGGGGTTCGACGTGGCCTACGATGTCCCGGTGACCGACTCGCCAGCCGTTCCCGGAGCCCCGGATCACCAGCCGGTGACGAGCGCTCCGATGCCGTCTATGGAATCATCCGCCGCCGCTGGGAGAGGAGACGACCAGGCGGAGGTTCGTCAGTTCCGCTTCGAGCGGCCCCCTGGAGCGACCACGATCTTGCTGGTGAGACACGGGGAGTCGGTGCCGGCCAGAGCCGACAGGCCTTTCCCTCTCGTCGACGGTCACGGCGACCCGGAGCTGCACCCCCAAGGAGAGTTGCAGGCCGCAAAGGTGGCTGAGCGGCTCAGCCGGCGCCGTCGCGGCGAGAAGATCTCGGCGGTGTACGTGACCAACCTGCGCCGTACTGCGCAGACCGCGGCCCCCCTGTGCGAAGCGCTCGGACTCAAGCCTGTAGTCGAAGCCGACCTTCGCGAAGTGTTTCTCGGCGAATGGGAGGGCGGCGTCTACCGTCTTCGGCTGCGGGAGGGCGGCCCGATCGTCGACCGTCTGATGACAGAGGGACGATGGGACGTCGTGCCGGGAGCGGAGCCCGACGACGTGTTCATCTCCAGGATCCGGGCGGGCATAGGGCGCATAGCATCAGCGCACCCCGACAGTCTCGTCGCCGCGTTCACCCACGGAGGGGTGATCGGGCGGATCGCGGCGCAAGCGGTAGGAGCGAAGCCCATGTCTTTCTCCGGGGCTGAGAACGGGTCGATCACAGAACTGCTGGTTACCCAGGAGCGCTGGTTTCTGCGGAACTTCAACGACACCGCCCACCTCGAAGAAATCTGAGCTGGGCACGCCCCGGCGGTCCTCGGTGAACGCCCGCCTCGCAGCGGCCCAGTCCTCGCAGCGGCGCCCTACGAGCCCAGTCCTGAGTGCCCGGTCCTGCGTGCCCGGTCAGCCCCTGCGGGTCCCGGTCAGCTTCCACGCAGCGGGTAGCGCCACTGCGGCGAGGGCAGCCTTGATGGCGTCCCCAGCCAAGAACGGGGTCAAGCCAAGGGCGATGGCCCTTGCAGCCCCGACGTGCAGGTCGAAGCTAAGCCACGTCACGCCTACCGCGTACATGACGATCTCGCCTGCCAGCATCGCCGGAACGGAGCGCCACACCGAGCGGTCGGCTCGCCGCTCGGCGAGAAAGCCGCACAGCGACCCGGCGAGGACGAAGCCGACGACGTAGCCGAACGACGCCCCCACGTAGCCTGCGGCGTGACCGGCGAACCAGGGGACGCCGACGAGCCCGGCTACGCCGTACAACAAAAGCGCAGCCGCCGCCCGGCGCAGACCGAGCGCAGTTCCGCACAAAAGGACCGCCAGGGTCTGGCCGGTGATCGGAACCGGAGTGAAAGACAGGTGCACGGACACCTGCGCCAGCAACCCGACGAGACCCGCTGCTCCTGCGACGAGCGCAGCGTCTTTGAGCAGAGAGTCCGAGATCAGGTCAGCCAAGACCGTGGGCCTCGGACGCTGAAAGGATACGGTGTTCGACAAGTTAACTCCTCGCTTCCGATCGGACGCTCCGCCGTGGCTGCGCCAACGAAAACGTGGACCTTAGTCGCCACCGCCGGTCATCAGCTTCCCGAGGCCCGCCCGGCCGGCAGCCCGTTATCTGCCTGGCAGGCAGAATGAGAGCGTGAAGGTTCCCGATACGCTCAGCTACCTGCTCGGCTCGTGGAGTGTCGAGCGGCGTATCGACGATCAACTCTCTGGTCAGATAGGGCTTTTCGCCGGGTCGGGGTCCTTCGCCGGGTCGGCAGCGGTAGGGGACCAGCCCTGCGCATCTGTAGACGCTACGCCGCCACCGGCTCCGTCCTGCGCCTACTACCGCGAAGTCGGCACTCTTCGCTGGCACGGGCGGGACGTCTCCTGCGGACGGCTCCTCGTCGTGACCGCCGCCGAGGCCGGCGGGGCGGCTCTGAGGTTCCCAGACGGCCGTCACTTCGTCGACGTCGACTTGCGCTTCGAGGATTGCGAGGAGCGCCACTACTGCGGGGACGACGTCTACTTTATAGCGTTCACCGTCCACTCCGAAGGCTGCTACGAGGAGACCTGGCAGGTGAGAGGTCCCCGCAAGGACTACACGGCCACGGCGATCCACAAGCGCACCATCCCCAAACTGCGATAGTTTCTTCCAGCCGCCCGAGTAGCTCAGCTGGTCAGAGCAGGCGCCTTGTAAGCGTCAGGTCATCGGTTCGAATCCGATCTCGGGCTCTAGCATGACCAGCACTTTTACCTTGTCAGGGGGTGAAGCGGGCCCCTGGCTTCCCGGTGGATGGTGCAGTTTTGGTGCAGTTGGTGTATTCCACCGAACTGCCGGCGCTCGATCGGGTCCTACTAATCCCAGCTCTTCGGCAATGGGCTGGTATGGCCTGGCGGTCACCTTGGGTTGATGGAGTGCTGGTGGGGCCGCTTCGGGCGCGGCCGCCGCCCGCTCTGTGAGTTGTGAAACTCGTAGTCAGCTTGGTGCGGGGTCCGGGGGATCGCGGACTGTTGCCTTGAGCACGAACCCCAGTATCCGTTTTCGTTCAGGTCCCTCTCCGGGGCGGCTTGCGGTAGGAGCGATTGAAGGGAGGAGCTTTGGAGACTGTTAAGGATCGGGTGGCCGGGTTGGATGTTCATCGAGACAGGGTCGTGGGGTGCTGTCGCCTGGTGGTGAACCGTCGTGTGAGACTGATGAAAAACACGTTGGCGACTATGTCGGTGGGGATCGCTGAGGGAGGTGACTGGCTGGCCGTCAACATGGTGTCCACCGTGGTGATGGAATCGACCGGCGTGTATTGGAATCCTGTCTATTACGGGCTTGAAGGGATCGTCGGGGATTTGTGGTTGGTGAACGCAGTCCACGTGCGCCGTGTGCCTGGCCGCAATACGGATGTGTCGGACGCAGAGTGGTTGGCTGACGTCGCGGCGCGTGGGATGGTCCGGCCAAGCTACGTTCCTCGGCCGCCGATCCGGGAGCTGCGCGAGTTGACCCGGTATCGCAAAACCCAGGTCGAGGCGCGCACCCGGGAGATACAACGCCTCGTAAAGGTGCTCCAAGACGCCCTGTTAACTGAACTAGTGGCATAACATCCCTGGTCCTGTTCATGGGAGTTGTTATGGTCTCGCCTCGTGATCAAGCCGGAGGACATGGACCGGGACCTGTCGAAGTTGGTGGTGCCCCTCGAGGGCGCTCTTTACGCAACGGAGGATCCCTTTGAGCCTTTCCAGTTCCTCGACCCGGCGGGGGCGGTCGTTGTGCCAGTCGCTGCCTACCTGCGGGAGCTCCAAGCCTGTGGCCGGTCTGCCTGCACGCAACGTTCGTACGCGATGGACCTGCTCCGGTACTTCCGCTTCTTGTGGGCGGTCGCGGTCCCCTGGAACGAAGCAACGCGGGCTGAGGCTCGGGACTTTTGCACCTGGGCCCAGCTGGTTGACAAACCAGTTCCTTTTCGTCGGGGTCCCGGTGGTGAGCGCCAGCCTGCCGTCGGCCCAACGGGTCGTGCGAGGAACGAGTCAGGTGCCCCGAACGCCTTGACCGGCAAGAGGGCCACTGGCTCGAAGGGCACCGTGCAAGGCCGCCGCAACTGGGAACTTCGAAGGTGTGGCCATTCGCAACTACGCGATGTCAAAAGTGCTAGCGGCCTCGAACCGAGACTCTGATGCAATGTCAAAACCCCAACAGACTTAGTCCTGTATCGGCACAAACCCACCTCTTGAGATCACATCGAACGGCTATGAAGCTATCGTTCTCCCACTGCTACAGAGGCCCGATCCAACGCTCACTTCCCGCCGGTCCGCCCGGGTTATCGTGCAGCACCTTTCCGATCGCGCTTGCCAGCGATGCAACGGCGTCACGGGTGCGCGTTCGCTTCGAGGGGAGCAGGATAAGACCAGCATGCGGTCGTCCTTGCGCCAGCCGCTCGGCGGCGAGAGGCCGGAAGTCCTTGACGTTGTTGGTGATCACGGCGCGTTCCGCGGTAGCTGCAACCTCCAAGACGACCCGGTCGCTACTTCCGACAAGGTCATCTCGCTCGGCCACTGCGACAACGTCGAAACCGGCTTCGCGTAACTTCACAGCGATCAGCGGCGACAGTTGCTCGTCAAGAAGGGCCTTCACACCCGCAGCGCCCGCTCCCCGGCCTCGGCGGCGGCCCGACCCCTTTCGTAGTCGATCTCGTTGCGTTCGATCTGCTCATCGATTTCGCCGCGGTACTCGCCGTAGTAGGCGACGGCGGCCTCAACCAGTCCCGCCGGCACCTGTAAGTACTCCGCCGCCTCTGCGATCGAGCCGTCGTTGTCCTTGACCGTGGCGATGACTTCCCAGACATCGAGCCCGCGCCCGACCAGGCTGGGCCGGCGACCACTCGGGCCGTCGAGAAACTGGATCAAAGGATGCATGTCGTGTCGCAGCCCCTCCTCCACGTAGCGTTGCGCCAGGGTGCGCTCCGCCACACCGGCGCTGCGGGCTCTTTCAGCGAGTCGATGCTTCGTGCCTTCGACAAGTCGCAACGTGTAGTGATCAGCCATAACCGAAGAGTACCACGCAGTGCCACTTCGTGACACGGGCTCTGAATCGGACAGAGAGCCGATGACTTGGTAGCAGTTTTGGGAGCAGTTCATCTCCGTCCGCACCTGTCCGACGGAGCGCGAAAGTCCTGGTCACGCCGTCTGAGATGACATGGGCGGACTCGTGCGGACGGGGTGCCGGGAACTTGTAAGCGTCAGGTCATCGGTTCGAATCCGATCTCGGGCTCTGTAACGGCACTTTTGTGGCCCTTCGTAAATGGGAGGGGCCTGCCAGGCCAGCCCACCGAGCGCCCGCCATAGTTACCTGCGCTGCAACGGCACATTAAGGATGCCGGTGGGGCAGCCTCGGCTGAACATTCTGGGACACCTGTGAGGGCCGAACAGGCCGGCCCGAACGCCGGTTCCGCGCTCGTGGCGGGACCGCGTGGGGCCATCCGCGAACGTCGTTATGAGCGCCTCGCCCCGCTCTCCTGCGGTCGTCGTTCTGTCCGCGCGTTCGGCACTCCCGTTCCGCTGGACCGCTTGGCGGAGGTGACACCCGAGCCGTCGTTCGGCGCTCATCACGTGTAGCGGGAAGTGGTGTGGCACCGAGCCGAGAACGATCATTCTGTGTCACCCTGAGGTGCGTCAGTGGCAGCGCCGTCTGCTGCGTCGTGCAAGCAGCCGGTGGCCTGCTCGGCGAGGCATTGCATCGTCGCTGCCTGTCCCGGTTGGCGCCCCCTTGCGGGAATCTTCACCGGGCGGGTCATACGGGACACCCCCACCAGCGCAGCCCTCTTGACCTGGGGCGTTCCCGTAGGAGGTTCCCCTTGTGACGATCAGCGACGAAGCCGGCGGCTGGCCTCCTCCCGTGCCGCAGCAGCTTCCCCTTCCGTACGGCAAGCTCCGCTTGGAGTAGTGGTCGACCGACGCTGTATGGCCTGACCGATGGTCCCCGCGTCATGGCGGTCTGTTCGCCGACACGCTGACTCGTGAGAGGCTGACGTGATGCGGAAACTGGCCTTTGGCATGAACGTGAGCCTCGACGGCTACATCGCCGCGCCCGGCGACGACCTCGGCTGGAGCGTTCCGAGCGACGAGCTGTTCCAGTGGTGGTCCGACCGGGTGGGGGCGACGAGCTTGGCGCTGTATGGGCGCAAACTGTGGGAGACGATGAGCTCCTACTGGCCGACCGCTGACCAGCAGCCCGGTGCCACACCGGCGGAGATCGAGTTCGCCAACCGCTGGCGGGAGATGCCGAAGGTAGTGTTCTCCTCGACGATCAGCACTGTCGACTGGAACACCCGCCTGGTCAGCGGTGACGCGGTCACCGAGATCACTCGGCTCAAGGCCGAGGATGGCGGCCCCATTGACATTGGCGGAGCCACGCTGGCCGCAGCGGCCATGCGAGCCGGGCTGATCGACGAGTTCGTGCTGGCCACCGCACCGGTCTTGGTGGGCGGCGGCACGCCGTTCTTTACAGCTCTGGACAACTGGGTGACCCTGACCCTGGTGGAGACCCGGAGGTTTCCCGACGGCGTGGTCCTGTCCAGGTACGAGACCAGGTGCTGAGCACCCGGCTTGGATGCGGTGAGAGCTTTGGGGGCACCCAAGGATCTTGTGGCGCTGTGTTCCGCGCCGATCGTGACCGCTGCCGGATCACAGGCCGTGTAGGTCAAGGGCGACCCTTCGGTCGTGAGGCGGCAACTGCCGGGTCGCTGAGCCGGCATGACCAACCGGCTACGGGACGGCCTCCGAGGGTTCCGGTTCGAACGCCGTGCGTCCCGTAGCGGGATCGGCTTCCGGTCATGATGTTCTCGTGCTCGTCGACCATCCCGAGGATCTGCCCCTCGACTGTCAGATCGACTGCCTGCGGCATGCGTTGGCGCAGAACCCCATCGCCGAATCCGTCTTGGCCATGGCGGGTGAGATGCGTCTCCCGGGGTGGTACCTGGGGGCTGGCGCTGTCGCCCAGACGGTCTGGAACCTGCGGCACGGCTTTCCGCCGGCCGCTGGCATCAAGGACTACGACCTGGTGTACTTCGACGCCGAGGATCTCACCGCCGAGTCGGAACGACGGGTCGAACAGCAGGTGGCATCCTGGCTGTCAGGGCTCGAGGTGGTGGTGGATGTCCACAACCAGGCACGGGTCCACCTGTGGTACGAGAAGCGTTTCGGGCGTCACCTCGACCAGTACCGCTCCAGCGAGGAGGCGATCTCGACGTGGCCGACCACCGCGTCGAGTGTCGGGGTCCGTCAAGATGGCGACGGCTTCGTGGTGTGCGCCCCGTTCGGCCTGTCCGACTTGCTCGCCATGGTGGCCCGCCCCAACAAAGTCAGGGTGTCCCAGGAGATCTACGAGGCGAAGGTGGCCCGTTGGCAGGCGAGATGGCCGCAGCTTCAAGTCATCCCCTAGTGACCGACGGCCGGGCCCGGCGCCCAGTTGACGATCGGCTACCGACAGGCATGCCGTGGCGAGAACCCGGAAGGCCAGGCGTGGTGCCATGAGCCCCGGTTGGGCGCCCGCAGGCAGGTCAAGTTCCTACAAGACGGCGCGTCTTTACGGCCGTTACCGTCAGACCCGACACCGACCGAAGGAGGAGCCCGTGGAGCGCACCCTGGCCGACGAGGGCTACCACAGCGTCAACCCATTCGTGTTCATCGACGGTGCCGAGGATCTGATCGCTTTCCTCAGCGCAACGTTCGGCGGAATCGAGACCGAGCGCCTGGCGAGGAGCGACGGTGGCATCGGCCACGCCGAGGTGCGTATCGGCGACTCCGTGGTGATGGTAAGCGACTCGACCGAGAGCTTCCCGCCGCGACCGTGCGCTCACTACGTATTTGTAGACAACGTCGACGCCGTCTACGAGCGTGCCGTCGCTGCGGGGGCCTCCAGCCTGCGCGAGCCCACCGACCAGTTTTACGGAAACCGCGAGGCCGGCGTCGTCGATCCCTGGGGCAACCTGTGGTGGATCGCCACGGTCATCGAAGCGGTGGCCGACGCAGAGATTCAGCGACGATGGCAGGCGGCGCAAGGTCTCGCGCCGTCATGAGCTGGCCGGGGGTGGCGCCGACTCTCCGGCGCACGTCCCGGCTCATGTGAGCCTGGTCGTGGTAGCCCGAGCGGACGGCGAGCTCTGCCAACGAGATCGCCTCCTCGTGCTGCAACGCCTGAAGGGCCGCCGAGAGGCGGACCAGCTGCCCGGCCGCCTTGGGTGCCAGGCCCGTGTGGCGGCGGAACTGTCGGACGAAGTGACGGTGACTCCAGCCGGTCTCGGCAACCAAACGCCCGACGCGCACTTCACCGCAGCTACGCCTGATTGCCTGCCAAGCCCAATCCACCTCGGGCGGCACGAACGCCGCCATCCCCAGGCGGTCGATGAGGAAGCGTTCAACGGCGATCAGCCGCTGATACCAGGTGCCCTCAAGCAGTTGATCGATCAGCAGATCGGCGGCGCGTCGACCTCGTAGGAGCACGTCGAGATCGACCTGTTGGTCGATCATGTCGCCGAGAACAGGGCCGAACAGTCGCGCAGCACCGACCGGCGTCAGTTTGACGTCCACGCAGGCCGTGGCACCGACCGGGAAGATCGTCTCGGCTGAGCTTCGCGGCCCCACTACAAACGCTCGAGGCGTGCCCGGGAACTGGCCTGCCAGCTGGAACATCACCGTCACGGTCGGGCTAGGAAGGATCTTCAGCGGAGCCGGCCAGGCTCGCTGCTCAAAGCCGATCAACTCCCGCTCCAAAAGCGGACGCAGGGCAATGTCGCTCCGGCGACGAACCCGACGAGAGCCCACCGCTCGGCTGGATCGAGCAGCCACTGGTCGCTGTGGATCTGCGTAGCTGTCGAGCACGCACCCAGCATCGCACCACGGCAGCGATGCTTGTCGTACTCAAGGTCCCAATTGAGGATCGGCAACTGGGATACCCCGTGAACGGGTGGCTGAGGCTCCGCCGGTCGGTCCCCTCATCCGGCAGCGACAGGCTGACGCAGGATCGTCTTGAGCCTGGATGGCTCGACCTTACGGGCGTCGCTCAGGTAGATCTCGTGGTGCTTGCCGACCATCGTAAGGCCTTGGCTGGGAATGAACTCGTGGTGCATCCGCTGCAGCAGGTCGGCTTCGTCGTCATATGAGCCGATGTGAAGAGCTTGGACTGCGAGTCCTTCGGAGAGGGTCTCAAATCGTAGGCCGTCGAGGCGGGCGGGGTTGTCCTTGCTTGCGACCTGTTCGACAGCCGCGGCGAACATGTCCTTCGTGATCCAATCCGGAACCATGATCATGAGCGTCCAGTCCCACTGGGACTTGTCGCGGGCGTCGGTAAAGGACTCCATGTCGTCCGCCCACCACAGCCCCTCCAGGGGCATGACCACGTAGTCTCGAGCGAGAGCCTTCTTGCTGGCGAACTTGAGCTTGTAGGCGACCGGGTAGAGCGTCGTGGTTGCCTCGGCGAAGGCGGGAGTGTTCGGGTCGCCGTGACCGTCGATCATGAGGTACTGGAGGTCAGGCACTGTCAAGACCTGAAGCGTGTCCCGCTTGGCCTTGTAGCACTCGAGGTCGCTCTTGAAGTCGGTCTTCGTGGTAACCATCACCTCGCCGTAGTCGAGCAACCCGGCTCGGACGCTTGGTCGGGCGTTCTTCAGTCTAACCGCTTGAAGAGACCAGGGTTCCGAGCGCTTGCCGTCCTGTTCCTGCTGTCCCGGAGCACGATACCACGGGTCACCCGACCCCCTGACGGAGGCGGGCGGCAATGGGGCTCGGTCTCGCTACCGCCGAATCTCGTTCTAGTCCTGGCCAGACCCCTAGACACTCACGCGCCGGGACGAGTTCCGACCGACACGGTGCGGTCCGCCCAACCCGCTCGAGGATCGTCATTTGAGACGAGCGTTCCGGGTGCTGGTGGCGAGGGCGAAGCGGTCCGCCCAGGTGTGCAGGTGCTCGAGAAGGTCGGTCGGCCCTTGGATGAAGAAGTCTGCGCCGGTCGCCCCGAACGTGAACGCCGCCCAGGCCAGCGACTCGGTGCTGAAGCGGAGCCTGCAGGTGCCATCAGCGCCTTCGTCGATGCTGGCCCATCGCCCGACCCGGTTGCGCACCGAGTCCGCTGGCGCGGCGACCACGGCGTCCACCACAAGCCGGCGGAACCTGGGACGCCGCCTACGCCGGGGCGGCAACCATAGAGATGCCCGACGACTTCCAGGCGGCACTGGGCGCCAACCGCGCCGCGTCAGAGATGTTCGCTCAGCTCGACGACGCCAATCGCTACGCCGTGCTCTACCGCATCACCACCGCCCGGCACCCCGACACCCGCGCCCGGCGGATCGAGCAACTCGTGGACATGCTCGCTCAGGGAAGGGCGATCCACCCCAACCGAAGGCGAGCGTGAGTGTCATAGGTGGCCGGGAAGAACCGATGGCAGGTGGTGGCTGGCCGCAGGGCTGAACACCCCCATCGCGACCCCCCCATCGCGATGAGGGAACCGCTTACGGACACGACCTTGACCCTTGCGGGGCGACCGGATGTACGTGCCGTAGCAGGATCGCCGGCTCGGACGGTGCGGGGTCGTGCGCCCGGGACACCGACAGCGTCTAGATGCGAGACTGTGATCATGGTCGTCTCGGCGTCGCTCACCTGCATCGACGGAGCCGTGAGCCGCTGGCAGATGGGTGTGCTCGCTCCTGCACCTGACTTGGCGGGGTACGTGAAGGCGCTGACCTGGTACGACGAGCGGTGGCCCGGGCCGGTTTCGCGCCGCCAGGTCGCCACGAGCGGCGCGGTGGTGTTCGTGACGTGGGGCGCGCCGATGCAGGTGAGCGTCGGCGAGGTCTCATCGTCGCTGCGGGCGTTCGTCGCCGGGGTCCAGGACCGTCCCGCTCGAACCGACCACGACGGCTGTCAGGAAGGGATCGGTGTCCACCTGAGTGGGCTGGGGGTTCCAGCTTTGCTCGGTGTGCCCGGAGCCGAGCTGGCGAACCGCTGCGTGAGTCTCGACGAGGTCCTCGGCCGTGACGCCTGGGTTTTGGTGGAGCAGCTGTCGGGTGTCGCCGTTCCGACCGAGCGCGTGACGCTGATCGAGGCCGCCCTCTCCCGGCGCCTCGGCGACGGCCCGACCCTTTCGCCTGAGGTGGTGCGGGTCTGGGGAAAGCTCCGCTCCCAGCCGTCGGCACGCGTCGCTGACCTGGCGGCCGAGGTCGGATGGAGCCGGACGCGGCTCGCTACTCGCTTCGCCGAGCAGGTCGGGATCTCACCGAAGCGCTTCGCCCGGGTCGTCCGTTTCGAGAGGGCTCGCCGGCTCATGGCCCACGGCTCGGCCTCGCTGGCCGAGGTCGCCGTCCGGGCCGGCTACTACGACCAGGCGCACCTGTGCCGGGACGTGTCTGCCCTGGCCGGGTGTACTCCCGTGATGCTGGCCGACGAGCTCGGCACCGTGCCCCCAGACCCCTGACATTCGTCCAAGACACGCCGCTTGCTTGCTCCCTAGCCTGGTCCAGGTGACCGATCAAGCCGCTGCGCCCGCGGACGGGTACAAAAGCGTCACGGCGGTGGACTTCGACCGCGTCGTGGTCGAAGTTGCACGAGACGGTGCCCTGCGCTTCGCGCCCCGGCTGCCCGGTCCCCCGCCAAGCGTCGACGGTTACCTGCTCGCGCTGACCAGCCTCGAGCACGCACACCCGCATCTAGGCGAACGCCACCCCGACGGCGACGAGCTGATCTTGCTGGTGTCCGGGCAGGTGACAGTGGTCGTCGAAATGCCGGGCGGCGACCAGCGCCACCCTCTTCGCGCCGGCGAGGCCCTCATCGTGGCTCGTGGCCTCTGGCACCGCATCGAGGTCGAACGACCAGCCCGGCTCGTCCACCTCACCCCGGGCCCATCCGGCGAGCACCGTCCGGCCAGCGAAGCACCGACAGGAGGACCACAATGAACCAGTCGACACCTCAGTTCAACCAACTGAACCTCGTGGTGGACGACATCGCCGCCGCCGTGGCGTTCTACCGGGCCCTCGGCATGGGCGTCCGCTTCGACGGCGGCGAGTGGCCAGCGGGAAGCGGCGCCCGCCACGTCGCCCTCGACAACGGTGACCATGTGATCTTCGAGCTCGACAACGTCGCCATGGCGCGCATTTACCACGCTGGGTGGCGCTCGCCTGACGCTTCGGACCGCCCGGTGGTCCTCGGCTTCTCGCTGCCGTCGCGCGACGCGGTCGACGAGCGCTACCAAGCGCTGACCGCTGCGGGCTACACCGGACGCCAAGAGCCCAACGACGCATTCTTCGGCGCCCGCTACGCCGTCGTTCGCGACCCGGCCGGCAACGACGTCGGTCTCATGAGCCCCATCGACCAGCACCGACGCTTCACGCCCACGACCTGACCATGACCGCCCCTGGCGCAGCATCGCGATCCGGTGCCGGTGTCCGAAAGGCCATCCGCTTCCGCTATGGCCGCTCTCACGGCAAGGGACATTGGGAGTGCAAACGGCGAACTGCCGCTCGCTACCGAACCTCGCGCTTGTCGCCGCTGTCGTGGGGGAAGTCAGCCCGCCGTTCGGATGCTGCGCGCCTCGAGCTGGGCAAGGTCCCGCGCTGCGAAGAGTCGGTGAAGCCACTCCTCGTTGATCACGGTCTTGAGGCATCGCGCCACGGGGTAGGTGCCAGCAGCAGGGTACCCCGGGGCAGGGATCGGATCGGTCTCGACTGCAAGCACGTCGTCAGTCAGGCCGGCCATCGTGTCGCGCATGATCGCCATCCGTTCTGCGCGCAGCTTGAGCACTTCGTCGAGCGACGGCCGCGCATCCGCGTCGTTGGGCACGCCCGGCTCCGGCTGCAACTCGGTGCCCGGCAGGTCAAGCGCCGTGTAGGGATCGGACCTGCCGAGCAAGGCGCGCAGCAGCCACGCGTCCGTGGCGAACAGCAGGTGGCGCACGTCTCGATGAAGGACCACTACTGGCCGACCCGCTCGTGCAGCAACTCTGGCGGCAGCCGGCGGGCACGCTCCAGGGTCGACGGCCACGCCTGCTCGATGACCGCCCACGCCTCGCGGAACCCCTCCGCATCCGTCGGGCGCAGCTTGGCTCGCTCCGGGTGGAGACGGTCAAGCTCGGCCTCGACGAGCGGAGCGACGTCGACGCCATTGATACGGACATTGCGGATCTCGCCGTCGATGTCGACGTCCTCGAGCCATGCGCCGCGCAGCGTCGCCCCGACGAAGTACACGTTGCGAAACCACGAATGGGCGAAGTCGACTTCCTCGAAACGCGCGCCGGACAGGTCCTGACGGAAGAAGCGCTTCACGACGCGAGGATGCCACAACCGAGCGACCACGTCTCGGGCGAGGGAGGAAGGGTGCTCGGCGACCGAGTCGGCGACGCGTCACGTCTCGGCAGAGGATCCCTCAGCGGTCACGCTGGCCGGGACTCGGTGATCCTCAGGTAGTAATCGCTAGGATCGAGGACCCGGAAGTCTTGGAGTCCCCACGGTCGCGACTGGAGCTCCTCGGCCGCTGGCCATCCGGCCCGGCGCACGCGCTCCAGCTCCCCTGCGAGGTCGTCCACCTCCAAGACCAGCTCGACACCGGTCGGTGGGCGGCGGTGCTCCGGGTGAACATCGTCGCCTCTGCGAGCGGCGCCGATGCGGACGCCGTCCCGCTGCAGGGCCAGGTACGGGTCATCGGCCGCGCGGCGGTCCGCGACCACCTCGAATCCGAGGACGCGAGTGTAGAAGTCCGCCGTTGCATCGAGGTCGTCGGGGAAGATCTCGCAGCGAAGGATCGTCGACATGGTCGTCATCTTCCCAAGTCGCATCGCCGCTAACGGATCGTGCAGCGGGAACCGAGGAGAGGAGCACTTGTCGGAGGGCCGTACTCGCTTGCCGTGCACCCAGTGAGCCGTTCGTAGCGGCCACAAAGCGCAGCGCCAGGAGCGCTGACAGGCGTGGCGCTCCACGGTCATGAGGCGTTGCGGGCATGAAGCGAGCCGAGCCCCTGCAACACAACGCGTACGGTCAGGCGGTGCACACAGGGGCCACCGCGAGACTGAACGCCGTCTGCGTCTTCTGCGGATCGAGCCCGGGCGCCCGGTCGTCCTATGCGGTCGCTGCTCGGGCACTGGGGCACGCCTTGGTGTCGGGTGGCCATCGCTTGGTCTACGGGGGCGCCTCGGTGGGGCTGATGGGGATACTTGCCGACACCGTCCTGGCGGCAGGCGGTGAGGTCACGGGGGTCATTCCTCGTGATTTGATGGAGCGGGACGTCGCTCACAGTGGCCTGGTTGACCTGCGGGTCACCGAGTCGATGCACGAGCGAAAGGCGCTCATAGCAGACCTGGCCGACGGCTTCGTTGCCCTGCCTGGTGGCCTCGGCACCCTTGAAGAGCTGGCTGAGGTCTTGACCTGGTCCCAGCTTGGCCTGCACCACAAGCCCTGCGGGCTCCTCGACGTCGGCGGGTTCTTCGCCTCGCTGCTTGCCTTCTTGGATCACGCCGTCACCGAGCGGTTCCTGCGCCCCGAGCATCGCGCCTTGGTGCTGGCCGACGATGAGCCAGTCCGGCTCTTGGGCCTGATGGCTGCCTGGGAGCCACCGCCTGCAGAGAAGTGGCTGGACCGGACGGAGCAGGCCTGACCTCTTCGGGCGCCAGAGTTCCGCTGCGGGGATCGTCTGCTCGACAGTGACGGGCCTCACCTTCGACGGCCGCCCGGGCGACGGCGAGATGATGGAGACCATGCCTCGTGACAGCGATGTCGTCTACGAATGGCGCGGCGCTTTCGGCAACGCGGAGGTCAACCACCTCGACGCCGAGGGCTTCGAGCATCGGCTGCTCGACGTCGATTGGCGCTCCCAGCTCGACAGCCACAGCTTGGGGTGGGTGTTAGCCCGTTGCGCCGGCGAGCTGGTCGGGTTCGTGAACGTGGCCTGGGACGGCGGCGTGCACGCCTTTGTCCTCGACACGGTCGTGGCCAGCTCAGCCCGCCGGGCTGGCCTCGGCGCAGAGCTGGTAGCCCGAGCAGCGCTGGGAGCCGGGGCGGCGGGCTGCGAGTGGCTCCACGTCGATTTCGAGGAGCACCTGCGGGGCTTCTACTTCGACGCCTGCGGTTTTCAGGCGACTAACGCCGGGCTCATCCAGCTCTGAACCGGAGCCACGGTTCGGGCTTCAACGCCGACCCCAGAGCCCGCTGAGGGGGGCCGGCCCGCAAGCCCATCCTTCAGCGGCTCGTACGTCCGTTCGGTGACTCGGCGCTGCGCGGGCGCCCAAAGAGCGGTCGGCTCGGTGAGGCCGGTGGCCCGCCGCAGGCACGACGACCGCGGTCGGTATGCGTCAAGAGCCGGGCTCGGTGGGGACCTGGCCAAGCGATGCCCCCATCGGGTCGCTTCTGCGGGGCCGCCGGTGGATGGGTGTCCCGCCGTCAGAGCCGGCGCCGAGGCGTTCGATGGTGGCCCGTGCGACCGTGGCGTAGCTGGGCTTGTCGTCGAGGCCGATCTGCAGGAGCATCAATGCGAACAGGACGGCCCAGCCGATCGCACGGCGGTACAGGCCCCCGCCGTCGCTTTCGGCCCCGTAGGCGTCGAAGAAGTCGGGGATGGACGGGCCCGGGAGGAGCATCCACGCTGCTGCGAGGTCGGTTGCTGGGTCGCCTGCGCAGACGTCGCCGAAGTCGATGACCGCTGCAAGCGTCGCATCCTGGAACAGGGTGTTGGCCGGATGAAGATCGCCGTGCAGCCAACGGGGCGGCCCCTCGAAAGCCGGGGCGTCGAGCGCCTCGCGCCAGACCGCTCGAAGACGGTCCGCTTCGATCTCACCTGCGAGGGTGTCGAGACGCTCCTCGAAGGTGTCGGTACGCCGGGCGAGTGCAACGCCCCGCCACCGGCTGGTGGGGGCGGCGGGGCTGGCCGGCTGATGCAACGCACGAAGGAAACGTCCGAGTCGCTCCGCTGTCGCTGCGGGGTCGATGGAAGTGACCCGGTCGCCGGGGACGCCCTCGATCCAGGGGACGACCGACCATGCCCACGGATAGACAGCGTTCGGGTGCCCGGTGCGTAACGGGGCGGGGACCGGCAGGGGGAGGACACGGGCCAGCTCAGGAAGCCACCGCTGCTCGTGCAACAGAAGTTCGGCGGCTGCTTCCCGCCGAGGCAGGCGCACCACCAAGTCGTCGCCAACCCGCCACAAGATGTTGTCCCAACCGGCGCCGACGAGGCGCAAGGGGAGCCCAGCCAGGTCAGCATGCTGGGCGGCCAACAGGGCCCTCACCGTGGCCTCGTCAACCTCGATCTCGGCCTCTGGCGACGCGATACCGAAACCGTAGCGCACAGTGACGCCGAAGTGTCCAGGGTCGAGCCTCGACGCAGTCACCGGCTGCCGCCAGGATGTCGGTGGACCCGTGCTATCCGATGAGGTCGAGCAGCTCGGCGGCGGGGCGGACGTCGCCGAAGGACCGGTAGATCGTTCGTAACGCCGCGTTGTGGGGCCTATCGGCGATATCGGCGGTGGCGTCGGCCACAACGACGACCCGGTAGCTGAGGGCGCTGGCGTCCCTGGCGGATGACTCGCAGCAAACACTGGTCACGGTCCCGGCGATCACCACAGTGTCGACCCCTGCTGCTGAGAGGAGATCGGGGAGACCGCAGCTGCCGGGGAAGAAGGCGGATCGCTCGGACTTGTCGATGCAGATGTCATCGGGGTGGACGTCCAGGCCTGGCCAGAGTCGGTCCCGGGGGTCGCCGTCACCGCCCGATCCGGCGCACACGGCGGCGACCTCGGAGCCGTAGAAGTTGACCTCCCAAGGCGTGGGACGACGTGACCTGGGAACGACCCAGACCACCAGCCCGCCGCGTCTTCGAAGGGATGCGGCGATCTGGTTCACGGCGGGCACGATCGACCGGGCGTACGGCGAAGAGTCGAGGAAGAACTCGACCATGTCGATCACGACCAGGGCCGTGGCCTCCGGGTCGATGTCGGTGTAGGCGTGCCTGCGGCCCAGTCGTGCTTCCTGCCGCCGGTACTCCCGCTCAGCTATTGACCATCGGTGCGTTCTGGCTGCGCCGGCCCTGTCGTTCACGCTCCCAGCATCGCCTCCCGCAGCCGCCCGGTCGGCCATCCACATACGGGACGCTCATGGAGATGCTAGTAGAGACACTCAGCGGCGTAATGGCAATCCGCGAGATCCGACGGTCGCTTGAGCAAGCGGCGACCCTCTACGCGCGGAGCCGTCGGTCGAAGTCGTCGGCCAGTGCGCCGAGGGCGGAAGGGACGTCGCCGCT
Source organism: Actinomycetes bacterium (assembly GCA_021808665.1). The sequence goes on along the minus strand of JAKBBA010000035.1, from coordinate 2,671 downwards.
GAAGGCGGGACCGTGCATGAGCGCCATCGTCGTCGCACCGACTGAGGCGAGCCGACGCAGCGTTGGTCCGCTGGCCGGGGTCACCGCACTGGCCCCACCGCTGTCTTCGGTCGCGATCGCAGGGGTGACGATGTCACCCTCGGCGCGTGCCGGTACCCGGCCGGCCATGGTGAACAGGTCACCGGCGAACAGCGTCCGGGTGGTCTCTTCGTAGATCAGCCCGGCGTCCCAGCCGTGGGGCACGTGTGGGGTATCGATCCAGCGCACCCGCTTGCCGCCGAGGTCGAGGACCTCTCCGTCTCGTAGCGCTCGGGGCGGGCGGTCTGCCAAGTCGTTTACCGACACCAGCACGCCGGTGCTCCCCTGCACGACCTCGGCTCGGCCTGCGACGCCCAGCCAGTGGTTCATGGCCCCGAGCTCGTCGGCCTCGACGTGGCCGAAGCTGACCCACCGCAGCTCTTCCGGTGGGAGGACACGGCCGAGAGTCTCGAGCACCGAAGGGAACAGCTGGCGATGCCCGCAGTGCCAGAGAAACGGCTGCTCGGCCACGATCAGGAACTGGTTGAAGACCAGGTCCGCCGGCTCGACATAGGTCGAGATGCGGTAGATGTCCTCGGCGATCTCGGTGAGCTCGGTCCCCACACCACAGACGATACCGTCCCGGTCGGCCCTCGTGCGGCCTCGGGGCAGGAACCCTCGACAGGCACCTGCTTGGTGTAGAGTCACCGAACATCCGTGCCGGTCAGGGATCGGGTTGCGGATACCAGCGGTTGGGGGCGGAGCGACCGTGAGCAGCGGTGGTAGAACAGTGGGCCGTGGCTGAAGCGCCGAGTCCCGCCTGCACCGCAACCCGGAGCATCGAGAGTGCTGCGGCCGTGGCCAGCGTGGGCGGGCTGCTCGCTGACCCGACGCACATTCCCCGGTGGGCGCCCGCCTTCGCGGACTCGATATCGGGCGACACCGTCTCAGGTAGGCGGGTCAGCAAGGCCGGCCGGGTCTTCTCTCTGCGGGTCGTCGTCAACCACGATTCGGGCACTGTGGACTACCTGCGCGAGGTGGCTCCGGGCCGTGAGGGCGGCGCGTACATCAGGGTCACCCCCCGGCCGGGAGGCGGGAGCGTCATCGTCATGACCTTGCCATTCCTTCCAGACGTCGACCCGGCGGACACCGCCACGACCCTGGCTCGTGAGCTGATAGCCCTGGTGTCGCTGATCGAGGGACGCTGACCGTCTCGCCATGCGGCTACTGGGACGGCGAGGACAGTGTTGGGCCGTGGAGAGCTGCTCGGCTGGTGTTCGTTTGGCGCAGCGCGTTGGTGATGAGCATCTCGGTGCCGAGCCAGCCCCAGTAGATGCGGTGGGCGGCGATGCGCCCGTCGGCTAGTTCCATGACCTCGCAGATGTCGACCTGGTCGCCTTCGGGCGTGGCTCGCAGGTACTCCCACGACAGGGTGTGGCCGTCCCACAGGTAGGTGCCGCTGCGGTGCCAGCGGACGAGCTCGTTCGGCCGGCGTCGTCCGCCCTCGGTAAAGAAGTGGCGCAGGTCGGTCTTGCCCCTCAGGACTCCGCTGGGGCGATCGAGGATCCGGGGGACGAGGGGGCTCTCGAGGGTGGCGTCGTCGGCGTAGAGATCGAGCAACCCGGCCGTGTCGAGGGTACGGGCTCGCCGGTCCCACTCGTCGAAGACGAACTGGGCCTGCTCGCGTGTGGACTGCGGCCCGGGTTGGCTGCTCATGGCGCACGCTCCTCGATCTGCTCGCTCTCTCGACGACCTGACGCTAGGACCGAAACCCTTTGCTCACGAGCAAAGGGTGCATGTGGGACAGTGGGGCATGACCGAGGCGCCTGATGGCCGGGATCGCGACCTGGCTTCGATCGCTGCGCTGATCGGCGACCCGGCACGGTGCGCCATGCTCTCCGCCCTGGCTGGTGGCCGGGCGCTCCCAGCAGGCGAGCTGGCCCGCCGGGCTGGCGTGCATCCGGCGACCGCCACCGCCCATCTGCGCCGGCTGGTCGAGGGCGGACTGGTGCACGTGCGCGTCCAGGGCCGGCACCGCTACCACGAGCTCGCCGGCTCCCAGGTCGCAGTCGCGCTCGAGGCGCTCGCCCAGCTCGCCCCGCCCTTCCCGATCCGGTCTCTACGAGACGATCGACGTGCAACTGCCCTGGCCGAGGCCCGGACCTGTTATGACCACCTTGCCGGCCGCCGCGGCGTCGAGCTACGCGACCGACTGCTCTCGGTCCGCGCCCTGCGCGCCACCGACGACCGCGACCACCGGCTCACCGACAAGGGCCGCCGGCTGGTCGCCGATCTGGGCATCGACCCTGACCGCATCCAATCCTCCCGACGAGTCTTCGCCCGCTCCTGCATCGACTGGACCTCACGGCGTCCACACCTCGCCGGAGGACTCCCCGCCGCCATTACGAGCCGATTCATCGCCCTCGGATGGCTCTCGCCCACCGGCGACCGAACCCTACATGTGGTGCCCGACTACAAACAGCACCTCGACGACTGGCTACCCCCAGATCCTCCTTCAGCATCCCGCTGAGGATCGTTGCGGAGGGATCCTCAATTGGGACCTTGAGTACGACAAGCATCGCTGCCGTGGTGCGATGCTGGGTGCGTGCTCGACAGCTACGCAGATCCACAGCGACCAGTGGCTGCTCGATCC
>JAKBBA010000151.1 GCA_021808665.1 Actinomycetes bacterium | reverse complement strand
GCTTTTCGTGCAGAACGCCATTTCTTTGTCCGCCGAAGTTTCCTCTCTCGACGGCGACTTCGCGCGGACCTTGTCGGCATGCCCCGGCAAGGTTCTGGTCAGCGCCGACGACGCGTTCAGCTCTATGGCCGCCCAATACGGTTTCGTGGCCAAGGCGGCCGGTCCGGACCCCAACAGGCCCCAGATAGACGCCCTGGTCCGCGCGGTTCGCGAATCCAACCCTGGCGCTGTCGTCACCGAGCCGTGGGTTTCCAACGCCGGAGCCCGCGCTGTCGCGACGGTCGCCCACGTAACCTTGCATTCGATCGACACCCTCGTCGGGCCGCCCCCGGGCGGCTGGCCGAAAGGCGCAACTTATTTCGCGCTGATGGAACAGGACCTCGGCACCCTCAGCTCCGCTCTAGGTTGCAACAACAGCGAGCAGTAGACAACAACCAGTGCGCAGAGCTCACACTCCGAAAGTCAGGACTCCTGCGCTGCTTCCACCTCACGGAAAGCTGCCAGAGCGCGGGGTCCCCAAACGGTGGCGGGCCCACCGTTGAGGAGGACCGCCACTCCGATAGCCTCCGCCACCTCCTCCTCGCTCGCTCCCCTACGGGCCGCTCCCCTGGCGTGGGATGAGATGCAGCCATCGCATTCGCGGGTGACCGAGATCGCGAGCGCGATCAGCTCCTTGACCTTCGACGAGAGCGCTCCGTCCGCTAGGGCGGCCCGCTGCATTGTGGCGAAAGCACCGATCACTTCAGGGATGTGCTCACGCAGGTCCCTTGCCGGTTGCCGCAGCTCTCCGAGGACTTCGTTCGGGTGGATCATTCCGGCTCCTTGCAACTCGGGCGTCGTGGCCCACGGACCAATTTCAGCCTGTATTGTGCCTCGTTAGCCAGCGGCCGCGCGGGATTGCACAACGCAACGGCCCCGATCGACAGCAAGTCGGTTGTAACACCGAACAGAAACCCCACGCCATGAAAGCAATTTTCCGAAGAAGGAACCTGACGGTTCTGGCCATTGCAACGTGTGTGATCACCGCTGGGTGCGGTTCCACGACTAGCCCGAGGCTGTCTGCCGGAGATCTCCTGGCCAAAGCCAAGGCAGCCGTCGACGCCGCTCCCAGTCTGCACTTCGCGCTGAGCAGCAAGAACGTGGCAAGCAAAGGCACGAACCTGGTCGGGGGTAGCGGCGACTTCGAACGGCCGAGCAGCCTTCAAGGATCCTTCGCTGTTGCGATCAGCGGGTTCACTGCGACGGTCAAGGTCGTCTCTGTCGGGTCTGTGTTCGAGGCGGAGCTGCCGCTGTCAAGTTCGTACACCAAGACAAGTCCAGCGTCTTTCGGATTGGAGAACCCGGCGTCGCTGCTCAGCCCGTCGAGCGGCCTCAGCCGCCTTCTGACCCTCGGAGGCAATGCGAAACTCGGCGGCCAGGAGCGCATCGGAGGCGAGCTCCTAGATACAGTCGCTTACCAGATTCCGGGCAAAGACGTGCCCGTGCTTCCTGACGCCAACCCCGCTCTACCAGTCGATATGACCGCTGCGATAGACCCGGCAAATTTCCAGTTGAGATCGGTGACCCTGGTCGGCCCGCTCACAAGCGCAACTTCGAACTCCACCTACACGGTCACCCTCTCGAACTACGGTGAGCACGTGACGATCGCTTTGCCTCCGGTGTCCTGACGACGAGTTTGGCCACGCACCTTCCGGTTTCGCGGACGGACAGGACACGCCTTTCTTTGGCAGCGCTCGCGGTACTCCTCGCCGCATCGGACACCTACGTCGTCGTAGTCGCCCTCCCGAACATCATGACCAGCGTCGGGATAGGCGTTGATCACCTCCAGCGCGCTGCGCCGATCATCAGCGGTTTCCTTCTCGGCTACACGGCAGTGCTCCCGCTCATCGGGCGGATAACCGACGAGGCCGGGACAGCCACGTCTCTTCGGATCTGCCTTCTGGCGTTCGCTGTCGGATCGCTGATCACCGCCACCTCGCACACCCTCTCGGTCGTCGTGCTCGGTCGTTCGCTTCAAGGGGTCGGCGGCGGAGGGATGATCCCCGTAGCGCTTGCGATGGTTGCGGCGCGCTGGCCGCCCGACCAGCGCGGCATCCCTCTAGGGATCATCGGCGCCGTGCAAGAGCTCGGAAGTCTCATAGGCCCCCTCTACGGCGCTGCGGTCGTCGCCGTGTCGAGCTGGCGGACGATTTTCTGGGTGAACCTACCGATCACCGCCATTCTGGGCGCCGTGTTGTGGTTCACCGACCGGGGTATCCCGTCGGGTCGGCACGACGATCTCGTTGCACAAGGCTCTGAGAAGGGCCGGCGCTACCACCGGAACCTCGTCGGCGCGGCTCTCGGTCTCCTCGGGGCCGTCGGTTTGATCGCCGGACTCGAGGCGCCGGCAAGCCTCGCCGACAGCGTCACTTTCGGAAGTGCGTACGCACCGTTGGCTGGCGGACCTTGGGCATCTTTGTCCGCTCCGGTCGTGATCGCATCGGCAGCGCTCCTCGCAGCGTCAGGAGCCTGGACGGCATTCGACCGAGGGAAGATTCGACGCTCGTCCGGCGCGGTCATCCCTTGGGGACGCTTGAGGCGAGCCGACCTGGCGGGGGCACTTCTTCTGGCAGGGGTTTTGTCCTGCATCGTCATCGCCTTCTCGACGGCGAACCCCGCGAAGCAGGTTCTCGCGTCGAGCACCCCGGTGGTGGCACCCATTGGCGTTCTGCTTGCGGCGTTGTTCTGGTGGCGGCAACGCCACGCCGAGCACGCCCTCATCCCGCGTGGCAGCTTTGCCGCACGCCCGGCTTGGGGATCACTGCTGGTGAATCTGTGGCTGGGTGCCGCTTTGATAGCGGCGCTCGTTGACATCCCACTTTTCGCGCGCTCGACGGTAGACCCGAACTCCGAGATAGCCGCGTCGTTCGTCCTCGTGCGCTTTCTCGTCGCCGTACCGATCGGGGCCGTCGTCGGAGGCGTCCTTTGCCGTAATCGCCGGCGTGCCCCCTACATCGCTGCGTGCGGAATGGTGCTTTCCGGGGCAGCGTTCGTCGTCATGTCGACATGGTCAGCTACCGCCCTTGGAGGGGCGATCCGCCCGAGCGACTTGGAGCTCCTCGTTTGCGGTCTCGGTTTCGGCCTGGCCGCTTCCCCGCTCAACGTCGCTATCCTCGGAGCGGTCGAGGATCGATTTCACGCTCTCGCCGGCGCTCTCGGCGTCGTGTCTCGAACGGTAGGCATGCTCGCAGGTCTGTCCGCTCTCACCGCCGTGGCACTCCATCGCTTCTACCTGGTCGAGGCACGGATTCCGTCTGCTTTCACGCTGTGTCCCTCCCACCCGACGAGCTGCCCTGCATTCAACGCAGCTAGCACCAACGCTGTCGTAGGGGAGTTGCACACCATATTCGTGGGGGCGGCTTTGAGCGCCGGCGCCGCAGCGGCCCTCGCCTTGTGGACCCTCGGATCCGCCACTGCCGCGAGAACCCCTACGATGTGAGGGTAAGGACGCCAAGCCAGGGAGACCGCAGTGGACGTACGAATCGGAGTGGTTCAATCACCCAAGGAAATCGAGTTGGAGCTTCCCGAAGGCGTCGACCCGGAACAGCTGGGAGCCCAAGTTGAGGAGGTTCTTTCATCCCAGTCCGGTATCCTGTGGCTGACGGACCGAAAGGGGAGGCGGATCGGTGTCCCCGCCGGCCGTATCGCCTATGTGGAGATGAACACGGTGAGCGACGAGCGCCGAGTCGGCTTCGGTGCCGCGGTGCGTGGCTGACCTACTAGACCATCAGCTGGTTTTCGTCACCGGGAAGGGTGGCGTCGGTAAGACCACGATCGCAGCCGCCCTTGCGTGGTTGGCTGCCGAGCGGGGCAAGAAAACCCTCGTCTGCGACGTGGATGCCAGAGGAGATCTCGCGGACCTCTACGAGGTCGGACCGCTCGGTTTCGCCGAACGGCAGGTCGCGCCGCGCCTTTGGGCGATGTCGATGGACACCGAAGCCTCTCTAAAGCAATACCTGTCACTTCAGCTGAAATTGCCCTTGATCACTCGGATCGGCCCAGTCGCCCGCATGTTCGACTTCGTCGCTTCGGCGGCGCCGGGGGTCAGGGAAATCGTAACGGTCGGGAAGTTTTGTTGGGAGGTCAAAGAAGGCCACTATGACCTTGTCATCGTCGATGCGCCCTCGAGCGGCCATGTCGTCGGCCAGCTCGCAGCACCACAGGCGATCAACGAGCTTGTGAAGGTCGGACTCGTCCGCCAGCAGACCGGATGGATGCTGGACATCCTCGGTGACCATGACCGCACGGGGGTCGTGATAGTCGCGACTCCGGCCGAGATGCCGGTTAGCGAGACCGTTGAGCTCATGGCGCGCCTCGACGACGAGACCAACGTCGCCTTGAGCGCCGTGGTAGTAAACCGGGTCCTTCCCGAACTCTTCGGCCGTAGAGAAGAGGAGGTGTTTGCTCGCCTTGAAGACCCGGCTTCGCGTCGTGGCATCGAGTCGGAACTCGGAGGGTCACTCGAGTCGATTGTCGATGCAGCTCGGCTCACTGTGACCATGCGACGCTCCAGAACCGGGCACTTGGAGGATCTGCGTAGCGCCGTCCGCCCCGAGATCGCCATGCTTTACATGCCATACCTGTTCTCGAGAGGAAGCGGGCTTCGCACCACCCGTCACGTCGCAGAGGCGCTCGCAGCCGAAATGGGTTACTGATGTCGCCACGCGTGGCTACGCCGGCGGCGACTGCTATGAGCGGTATGGTCGCCGCAAAGGAGATCGTCATCGCTTGCGGGTCGGGCGGTGTCGGAAAGACGACGACGGCCGCTGCCCTCGCCGCCATGGCAGCGCTACACCAGAAGAGCAAAGTGCTGGTCTTGACAGTTGATCCGGCGAGACGTCTCGCTGACGCCCTAGGTATAGAGAGTTTGGGCAACGAGGCGAGGAAGGTGGACCCGCAAGCATTTGACCGCCTCGGCATGAAGCCTCGCGGCGAGATGTGGGCCGCGATGCTCGACACGAAGCAGAGTTGGGATGACCTCGTGCGCCGCCACGCTCCCGACGCCGCCACGTCGAGGCGGATCCTCGCGAACCCGCTTTACGCGAACATCTCTGGAAGATTCGTCCAAAGCCACGACTACATTGCGATGGAGCGCCTCTACGAGCTCCACACGAGCGGAACCTACGACCTGATCGTCGTCGACACGCCTCCGAGCCGGAACGCGCTCGATTTCATCGCCGCTCCTTCTCGGATGGCCGAGTTCTTTTCTTCAAAACTTCTACGCCTACTAATCGCTCCGTACAGGAGCCGGCTCGTCAACGTCGCTTCGCGTCCTTTTTATCAGGTGGCCGACCGAGTCCTTGGCTCGCAGTTCCTAGAGGACATCGCCGAGTTCTTCATCCTCTTCCAAACGATGTATCCGGGTTTCGTAGAGCGAGCCCGAGCCGTAGACAGACTGCTGCGGGACCATCGAACGACGTTCGTCGTCGTCAGCACTCTCGAGCCTGCACCCGCGGCGGAGGCAGAATTTTTCATCGAAGTGCTCACCGAGAAGGGCCTCGACCTCGGGGCTTTGGTGTTGAACAAGGTTCTGCCCGGCTATCTTCTAGACGACGAGGCCGCACGAGTCGCAGCCAGACTCGAGTCGGCCGGCATCGCCTCGACCGCGCTTGCGAGCGTCGCAGCACAGCTAGGCACTGATCCCGAACAGCTCGGGCGGGTGCTCGAGGAAATAGCGGTCAACTTTTCGAATTTCTCGATGGTCGCGAGCCGCGAGGCGGCCCTCCGCCAGGAATTGGAACGGCGACCCCACATCGTGGTCAGCGCCCCGGAGATGGACACCGATATCCACGACCTGGCGGGCTTGCTCAAGCTCGGCAAGTACACCTGGAACTGAACGCCGGTCAAGATGGCAACTCTCGCCGAGCTCATCCAAGATCACTGTGGCGCTCAGCCTGGTGTGGTCACCCACTTGCAGCGGCTCGTCGCAGGCTGGGGAATGCTGTCGGATCTGTGCTTCGCGGACCTGCTGCTGTTCGTACCGGTGCGGGACAGCGCGGACTTCGTCGTTGTCGGCCAGGTGAGGCCGACAACCAGCCAGACCTTGCATCCCGACGACCTGGTTGGTCATGTCATCGGCAATGACGAGCAGACGATCGTCTCACGGGCGTGGCGTCTGGGCGCTGTCGTCGAGGACGAGGTCCGGGTCACAGCCCGCAGTGAGCGTGCCCGCCTCGTGTGCATTCCTGTGCGATGTCAGGGTTCACTTGTTGCAGTGATGACCCGGGAGTCGGCGCTTTCGGTGCGTCGGCGTCCCGGGGTCTTGGAGCGGGTATACGTCGAGGTTTTCGACCGTCTCGCACGGATGATCGCCCGAGGCGAATACCCGTTCCCCGTGGACGAGACGTTCATCTCGGAAACTCCTCGGGTCGGCGACGGCGTGCTCGTCCTAGACGAGTCGGCGCGCGTCGACTACGCGTCCCCGAACGCGGTGAACGCCTTGCATCGCCTCGGGATTTACTCCGGCATCGACGGGATCCGACTCGACGAGGCCGGCATCTACCAGACCGCAGTGCCGCTGGCCTACCAGAGCCGACTTCCAGTCGTCGAGGAGGTCGGCGAGGGTGACACCGTGGTCATCGTGCGCTGCATACCGCTCCTCGACGACGTGGAGATAAGCGGCGCCTTGGTCTTGGTGCGTGACGTCAGCGACCTACGACGGCGCGACCGGCTCCTGCTGTCAAAGGACGCAGCTATCCGCGAAGTGCATCACCGGGTCAAGAACAACCTGCAGACGATTTCCTCGCTTCTGCGGATTCAGTACAGGCGTATGCCTCAAGGCGAAGCGCGCCACGCCCTAGAGGAGTCCGAAAGGCGGGTTCGCTCGATCGCCTTGGTGCATGAGATACTATCTCGTGATACTACCGATGCCGTTGACTTCAACGACATAGTTCCCTCCCTCGCCCGCATGACCGAAGACATGGGAAGTCTCGACCGCCCTGTGAGAATCAGCTGCCAGGGCGAGGCAGGCAGCCTTGAAGCGGCCGTGGCGACCCCGCTCGCAGTCGTACTCAACGAGCTCCTTCAAAATGCCGCTGAACACGCTCGGCCGGTCGGAAGCGGCGAGGACGGTCAATCGTCGCAAGGCGCGATCGAGGTCCAGATCGACCTCGATCGTGTCGGGCCCGCGTTGCGGATATCGGTGCACGACAACGGCATCGGGTTGCCGGAAGGTTTCACCCTCGAAGGGTCGTCGTCCCTCGGCTTGTCAATCGTGAGCGGCCTCGTGCGCAGCCAACTCGGAGGCACCATAAAGATGTACAACCGGAACGGCACGGTCGTAGACATCGAGATTCCCTTGGATCATCCGAGCGACGACTTTGTGACCATATGACCCGCTCTGCAAGTCTTGACGCTCAGCAGGTCCGGCGCTGCTCGGAGAGCCAGGACCTGCGAAGCCGCCGCCTTTCGTCCTCCGAGGTTCCGCCCCAGATCCCGGACTCCTGGTTGGTCGCCAACGCGAACTCAAGACAGGATCGCACGGATTCACAACTGCAACACACCTGCTTGGCCGACTCAATCTGCTCGATCGCCGCGCCGGTACTTCCGACTGGGAAAAATAGATCCGGGTCGGTGTCCCGGCACGCCGCTCGGTCACGCCAGTCCTCGACGTCCCATT
>JAKBBA010000150.1 GCA_021808665.1 Actinomycetes bacterium | reverse complement strand
AGGGCGAGCGGGTCGTTGACGATCTGGACCGTCTCGAGGGTCTCGCCAGCCGCGTCCTTGCGTACGATCACGCTGCGCCGGCGGTGCAGGTCGATACCGACGTATTGTGGCTTGGTTTCCACGGGAACCTTCTTTCGTCGTGAGGATTTGGGTGTGGAAACCCCGAGTGTTGTCTTGCTCGGTCCCTCACGGCGAACGGAGGCCCCGCTCACCAGTCGCTTTCAAGCTCGGCCACCAACAAGACCTCACCGCAGCCCGCGCAAGCGCCCCCCGGCCCCAGCCACCGGCAGAACACGTTGCAATCCGGGCACCGGCGCTCACTCAGCCGCTCCTCGCAGCCCGGGCACTCGTAGACGACACTCACGGTCTCGACCAACACGACAGGTCCTCCTCGAATCGGCGTTCAGGCCGATCGCACCATCCGGGCCCGTCACGCAGGAGCCAGCGCTGCGCTCCTGCATCCCATCAACTCGGGGGGGCTTGCCCGGACAGCCTCTCTGAGGTACAGTGGTCCCCAATTCGATATGAATGTCGACGCGGCTGCGCCCGCAGAGCGGGATCTGAAGGGGGAGGAGCGTAATCCGTACGTCAGGCACTGTGCTCGGCTCTCGTCTCAGAGTCGCCACCGTGGTAGTCACAAGAATGAGGGGAACAGGATGACCGGCAGGTGCATCGTCGATTTTGACCATCACTCAGCGGAGTTCGCAGCAAACCGGGAGACGATCCTCGAGGAGTTCCGGACAGAGAGCCCAATCGCGTGGACAGAGGCTCACGGCGGGTACTGGTTCGTTACCTCGTACCCGCTGATATGCGAGATCCTCCGCAACGACGAGGGATTCATCGTCGAGCGCCTGGCCGACGGCTCGGGCGGGATCACCATTCCGGACAACAAAGAAAAGGCGCCACTCCTCCCCGGCGAGCTGGACGGAGACCTGCACGACACCTACAGACACGCGCTCAACCCCTTCTTCAGCAAGAAGCAGGTTGAGACACTCCGACCCTTCATAGAAGGTGTCGTCGAAGAGTTGACGGACCACCTCTTGGAACTCGGTACATTCGACGGTGTCACTGATTTCGCTCAGCAGGTGCCGGCGCGAGCTGTCCTAACCTACGCAGGAATTCACGTCGACGACACCTGGGATCTCTACGAGGCCGTCGCTCTGTCGCGTGAGCAGCCAACAGCAGATCAGGTGCAGGCAGTCATCGGTCGCCTCAAGGCAATCATCGCTGACAAGCGTCGCAGCGAGACGGATGACCTGCTCGGGCATCTGGTCCGCTTCAGTGAGCCCACCTTCTCCGATGACGACCTCGTCGGACTGATGGTTGGGCTGATCCTTGGAGGCGTGCGGTCAACCGCCGACACCCTGGGACACATCCTCTACCACCTTGATCTCGACCGCGAGCTGCGGTCTCACCTGATGACCCATACGGAGGCCATCCCGGCCGCCGTTGAGGAACTTCTGCGGGTTTACACGCCGATCCTCGGCCTCGCTCGGACCGCCGTCCAGGACGCAGAAGTAGGCCGCCAGCAGATCCACGCTGGCGATCGCATCCTTCTTGCATACCACGCAGCGAACCGCGACGAAGTGAAGTTCAAGAACGCGCAAGAGTTTGATCCTGACCGGCCCTCCGTACCGCATATGACATTTGGTCGAGGGGTGCATTTCTGCCTCGGTAGCTGGCTTGCCCGTCTCGAGTTGCGGGTCGCCGTGGAGGTGCTCTTGCGAAAGATTCCGAACTACACGGTCGACCGTAAAAATTGCACCTTCATCGAAAGAGTCGGGTTACGGAACGCCTGGCTCTCCCTCCCTGCATCAACAAACGCGTAGACTGGTCCCTCGTCGGAAGAACTGGTGAACAAAATGACAGACAACGAAAGCACTGGGGCGAACCTGAAGCAAGGTCTACGAGTGAGCGTGGACCAGGAGATCTGCCAGGGAAACGGGGTGTGTGAGCGGCGGGCTCCCGAAGTGTTTTCGCTAGGGGACGACGACCGCGCCAGCGTTCTTGAGGCGGGCGCAACCAAGGACCACCTGGACGACGTACGTGCCGCTGCTCGGTCCTGTCCGACTCAGGCGATCACCTTCGACGTCGGATGAGAACGCGTCCCCCGTATGGCGCGTCGTCCAGAGAAAGGTAGATGCATGGAACTACCTGTCGTGAATTATCTCGTCCTCGACAGTGACGGCGCTCACCTAGAGGCTCAGGAGTGTGAGACTTGCGGCGCCCGGTATCTCGAGCGGCGCATGGCGTGCGCGCGATGCGGGAAGCGCAAGTTTGTTTCTCGCCGGCTCTCCGATCGGGGGACCATAGGCTCGTTCACCATCGTGCACCGCGCTGCGAAAACGGTCCACGTGCCATTTGCCTCGGCCATAGTCGATCTCGACGACGGCACGACGGTGAAGGCCAACGTTCTAGGTTGTGACCCGGATCCAGGTGTCATACGGCTCGGCCTCCCCGTGCGTCTGCGCACGTTCGAGGCGGGTGCGGATGACAATGGGACTGTGGCCATCGCCTTCGGTTATGAGCCCGATGTCGCACCGACAGGGGTGGGAGAAGGGAAACTATGAGACCTGACCCGCAGAGTGTCTGGATTCTGGGCGTGTCGATGACGAAGTTCGGCCGCTACCCCGACCGAACCGCCTTCGACCTTGGCGCAGAGGCCGCTCTTGCCGCCCTCGATGACGCATCACTAGAGATCGGCGATATGGAGGTGCTTGCGGCCGGCAGCGTCAACCAGGCCCGTGCTTATCCAGCGCAGAAGGTGCAAAAGCTGATCGGGCAGACGGGTATCCCTGCCTACAACGTGCTCAATGCCTGCGCGACCGGCGCAACGGCAGTTCGAGTTGTGCATCAAGCAATCTTGGCCGGGGAGGCCTCGCTCGGTCTGGCGGTCGGCTGCGAGCAGATGGGGAAGATGGGGCTACTCGGTGGAGCCGCCTCTTCAACGACGAAGAACCAGTTCGAGCCCAGCGGAAACGATGGCGCCGCTCTCCCCTTGGAGGGTGTACTCGGCACCAGGCTCATGCCTGGTGTCTTCGCTCAGGCCGGCATGCGGTATGCCGGCCAGCATTCTGGCGTGGGTTTAGAGCAATTCGCCCGTGTGGCGGAGAAGAACCATCAGCACTCGACGCTGAATCCTCTTGCGCAGTATCAAAAGGCTTTCACGTTGGGGGAGGTTCTCGAAGCCGAAATGATTTCCTACCCCAACACCGTGCTGATGTGTTGTCCGACAGGCGACGGGGCTGCTGCCGCCGTGCTCGCATCGGGGGAGCGGCTCGCCAGTATGCCGGCGGAGGTGCAGCGGCGCAGTGTGAAGATCTCCGCTTCGGTGCTCACTTCGGATCCGTGGGTGCCTGATGGACAGGTGCAGCCGGACGTGTCCACCCTGACCCGGAACGCAGCCAGGAAAGCCTATGAGATCGCAGGGGTCAGCCCCCAGGATCTCGACCTGGTCGAGCTCCACGACTGCTTTGCCACGGCCGAACTGATCCACTATGACAACCTGATGCTCTGCGAGCCAGGAGGCGCAGGTGACTTCATCGACCGTCGAGGCCCATGGCGCGACGGAGAGATCCCTGTGAACGTCTCTGGAGGTCTTCTCTCGAAGGGGCATCCCCTAGGGGCGACAGGAATTGCGAACCTCTACGAGGTCTCCACGCACCTTCGCGGCGAGGCCGGACCGCGTCAGATCGACGAGGCCAGGGTTGGTCTTACCCACGTCATCGGACTTGGATCGGCATGCTCGGTCCACATCCTGGAGCGGAGCGCCGCATGACGGGCCGCCTGTGTGAAGACCGCGTCGTGGTGATCACCGGTGCAGGCCGGGGAGTGGGCCGTGGTTACGCCTTGGAGTTCGCCAGACGTGGAGCCAAAGTCATTGTGAACGACCTTGGTGCGGGTGGGGACGGGCAGGGGGAGACCTCCCTCGATCCAGCCCAGCAGGTGGTCCAGGAAATCATCGATGCAGGCGGCGAGGCAATCGCTGACGGTCACGACGTCGCCGACTTCGATGGTGCGCGCGAGATGATCAACTTAGCGGTCGACCGCTACGGTCGGCTGGACGTTCTGGTCAACAACGCTGGGATCCTTCGAGACCGCACGATCGTCAATATGGGAATCGAGGAGTGGGACTCGGTCATCAGAGTCCACCTTAGAGGCACCTTCGCTCCTACCCACTGGGCAGCCACTCATTGGCGCGAGCGGGCGAAGGCGGGCGAGCCGGTAGACGGACGTCTGATCAACACGACTTCTTCCTCGGGACTGTATTCGAACCCGGGCCAGGCTAACTACGCGGCGGCTAAGGCCGGTATTGCCTCCCTGACGATCGTCGCCAGCCGTGAGCTCGAACGTTACGGCGTCACGGCCAACGCGGTCTATCCGACTGCGCTCAGCCGTTTGACGGAAGATGTATTTCGGAAGGCGGGTCGTCTGAAGGAGCATGCCGAGAATGGGTTTTACGATCTCGACCCCGAGAACGTGGCTCCGCTTGTCGCGTGGCTTGGGAGCAAGGAGTCCCATGATGTCAACGGGAGGATCTTTGGGGTCCGAGGGGGCAAGATCGTGGTGGCGAGTGGATGGCGTGCGGGACCCACGATCGAGAGCGGTTCTCGGTGGGATGCTGCAAGCTTGGGCGACGTAGTCCGTCCCCTGATCGCGCAGGCACCGGCCAACGCCGGCACGAACGGCCTCGTGCCAAATCCGGCGTAAGAGAGGAATGACATGACCGAGTACTGGACCTTCGGATCGTCAGAGACGACCCTCGTAGCCGACTGGGCGAGACGAGTCGAGGCCGAGGGATGGGACGGCATCATGTTCGTCGACTCCCAGAACCTGCGCGCAGACTGCTACATCGCCATGACGCTCGCTACATCTGTCACCTCGCGACTCAAGGTGAGTCCTGGGGTTACCAACCCGGCTACCCGGCACCCGGCGGTGAGCGCCTCGGCCATCGCGGCCATTCATGAGGCCTCCGGCGGGCGCGCCTCCTACGGCATAGGTCGCGGCGACTCGGCGCTGGCATATATCGGCATGAAGCCGTCGTCGCTCGCTGTATTCGAGCGGTACGTGAAGGCGGTTCGGAGATACCTGCGAGGTGAGAGGATACCGTTCGAAGAGTTGTCGGACGCCCCTCTGGACCTCGACGACCTCCACCTTGGCGACCAACCGGACGTCAGCTGGTTGCGGTGGCTCGATCCTGCGCTGCCCCCGGTACCGGTGGAGGTAGTGGCGACTGGGCCGAAAGCCATTGCCATCGGAGGCCGTCATGCGGACATTGTTACGTTCACCGTTGGAGCCGACCTCGACCGCATCGCCTGGGGCATAAACGAAGCCCGACAAGCGGCTGGTGCGGTCGGTCGGGATCCCGCTGAGCCCGAATTCGGAGTCTACGTAAACGTGGGCTGCCATCCCGATATCGAGGTGGCCCGGCGCGTTATCTCCGGGGGCTTGGCGTCATTCGCACGGTTCGCTGCCATGCAGAGCGCGCCTACCGGACCTGTGAACGATCAGTCGGCGGAGGTCCTTCAGAAGATTCGGGCCAACTACGACATGCGTCACCACGGTGAACCTAATTCTGCGCAGACGGCCGTCATGTCGGACGACTTCATCGACCGTTACGGGATCGTCGGTGAAGTCTCAGCGTGTGCGGAGAAGATTCGGGCGATCGAGGCCCTGGGTGTGAGCAAGATCGTCATCACGCCGCCGAACCAAGCCGCCCGCGAGGCGTTCCCCACCGAAAGCGCCGAGTTGGACGGGCACCTCGTGAAGGAACTCCTACCAATGCTGAAGAATCTCGTCGACAAGAGCTAGCAGCGTGGGGCAAGTCTGCGAGTCCGAGGGTGCCGAGGGGTGCGGACGTGTGGTCACCCCGGGCTGATTGAATTAAGTCCTCGGATGGCGCCAGCCCGGCGCCGGCCGGTAGTTTCCTATCAGGGGAGGGTGGCGAATGATCAGGCCAGCGTACGTGCCGGAGGGGCTCGTTGTTGACTACGACACGTTTGGTTCCGAGCAGATCTCCGACGTACAGGCGGTCGCCCAACGGTGGCGGAAACAGATCGGAGAGGTGGTGTGGACTGACCGCCACGGGGGACACTGGGTGGTCCTGAGCGCCGAGGGTTGTCGCGCCGGACTGACTGACACGTCCATGTTCGACAGTTCGAGCTGCGGCGTCAAACTGGCCAGTGGATTGGACGAGCGGGAGCGAATGGTGCCAATCGAGCTTGACGGCCCAGAACACGCTGACTACCGACGGATGCTCAACCCGCTCTTTGCCCCTGCCCGTATGCGTCTGCTCGACGAGCGAGTCAGGTCGACCGGGCGGGAGCTCATTGCCAAGTTCGTTGATCGCGGACGCTGCGAGGTGGTCTCGGAGTTTGCGAGACCTCTCGCGAGTTCGATGTTTCTGAACCTTGTTGACTGGCCGAGCGAAGATCGCGAGAAGCTGGAGCACTGGGTCGAGCTCGAACTGAACGGCATACCGGGCCAGAGCGAGCAGGACAATCAGGCGACTCAGGCTGATGCCATCGCCAAAATCATGGGCTACTCCATGAGGCAGATCGAAGAACGTGCGAGGTCGCCGCGCGACGATATGACCACCCTGCTGATGAACACGAAGGTCAACGGTGAGTCGCTCCCTGCGAATCGAGTCGTGGGCCTGTTGATGTTGCTCATGATCGCAGGGCTCGACACTACCCAGAGCGTGACATCGCAAGGCATCGAGCTGCTGGCGCTGCGTCCGCATCTTCAAGAGCAGATCCGCAACCACCCGGAGCAGCTGCCTATGGTCGTCGAGGAGGTCCTGAGATGGTCGGGTCCGGCGGGACCGAACCGCTCTGCCGTGCGCGACCTGGAATTCGGCGGCGTTCAGATGAAGAAAGGCGATCGTGTGACGTTCATGTGTCCCGTTGCGAATCGTGACGCCGACGAGTTCGCTGATCCTCAGCAGGTCGAGTTCGATCGGGAAGTCAATCGTCACATGACCTTTGGTCTCGGGCCGCACAAGTGCATTGGTGCGGCTCTGGCTCGGACGATCTTGGTTGGGGCGTTCGATGAACTGCACAAGGCGCTTCCGACGTACTCGCTCGAGAGTGCTACATCACACCTCGGCGGCGTATGGGGCATGACCGCCGTAAATGTTGTGTGGGAGAGCGCGAACTGATGACCATGAAAGCGCGTGCTGCCGTACTTACAGAGCAGCCTGGAAAATGGCACGTCGAAGAAGTCGATCTGGACCCACCGAAGGAATTCGAGGTCCTGGTCGAGTTCGCCGCCACCGGGCTTTGTCACTCCGACGACCACACGGCGAAAGGGGACGTCCCGTGCAGCCACCTACCGTACAACGGTGGGCATGAAGGGGCCGGGGTGGTGCTGGACGTCGGTCCAGGGGTTCGCTTGGTGAAGCCTGGCGACCATATCGTCACGTCTTTCATCCCGTCGTGCGGTCGTTGCCGATGGTGTGCCAACGGGATGCAGAACCTCTGCGATCTCGGCGGGGGGATTGGCGCAGGCGCACTGCTTGACGGGACATACCGCAAGCATCTCAATGGGGCCGATGTCGGGCAGTCGGCTTTTGCCGGGACCTTCTCCACCCACACTGTGATGCCCGAGTGGGGCTGCGTGAAGATCCCGCACCACATCCCCCTGCAATCCGCGGCGTTGCTCGGATGTGGAGTACC
>JAKBBA010000149.1 GCA_021808665.1 Actinomycetes bacterium | reverse complement strand
GGTAACCCGTGTATCTTCGGCGTCAACTCCGATAGTGACAGCTTTACCCAAAGGGTGCGATCCTTGATCAACCGAATTCCCGTTCGCATTACAAGCGGTCCTATCCCGAAGGTGACCAGCGTCCTGGCCCGGGCAACTCAGATCTGCTCGAGGTCCACCAGATACGGGTGCTTGCCGCTCGCGCTCAAAGTCAGTTCGTGCGTCGCACGGGTCATGCCGACGTAAATGAGCGAGCGGCTGACCCTCGACTCCGCCGGGGGTTTGTCGTCGAGGAAACCGCAAAGGATGACGTGGCGGAACTCGAGGCCTTTTGCCGAGTGGATTGTCGATAGGACGATCTTCGAGGGGTCGTCGCCGATCCGGCTTCTAGCTTGCCGATCGGCTGGATCGGTCGCCCAGAACAACGCCAGCCGCTCTTTGACAAAGAAGTCTCGGATCGAGTCTGGCCACTTGAAACCGGCGACGAAAGTCCCTCCATAGAGGATAGCGATCTCGTTCGGGGGTACGCCTCGATCGAGAAGTTTGCGGCAGTGCCCGGCGATGTTGACCACCTCCTCCTGAGGGCTGCCCGATGTCAGCAGCAGCGGGATAGGCCCGCTTCGCTCGCTGAAGAGCGGGACTGTGATCGCTTTTTCGTCCTCGGGATCGGGATCCGAGGTGATCTGGTAGTCGCCGCCGCCAGTCACGAAGCGGTGCGCGTACTCGAGTATCTCGCGGGTGTTACGGTAGCTCTGGTTGAGCCAGCGGGTACGCCCGACGGCATCTATGCCTGCGGCCCTCCAGGTGAACCGGGTTCGAAAAATGTTCTGTACGGGGTCGGCGACAGCCAGCAACGAATCGGAGCCGTCGACGAGCAGCCGCACGGCGAAGCGCAGTGCCGGGTTTGGAAAGTCTTGCGCCTCGTCGATAAGGACATGATGGAAGCGGCCCACCGACTCCGGATGAGAGTCCAGCGCCTGCAGGGCCTGCTCCGCCTGCTCGACGCGGTCGCCGTCTCGGTAGTCGGTCGAGATGCCGGCCCCGCGGCGAGCCTCGTCCATGAGAGAGTCCAAAGTTTTGACAGTTACATTCCGCCACGGCTTCAGTTGTTGCCTGAGCCGTCCGGCGAGGCTGTTCGTGTAGCAGGTGACCAGTACGCCGTGGTGGGGGAAAATCTCCGCCATCAACCGAGCCCTGTAGGTGAGCACAAGGGTCTTCCCGCTGCCTGCCGCACCCCGGATCACCCTATGGCCCACTCCGAGGCTCTTGGCGAGGGCCTCCTGGCGACGGTCGAGGACCCGCAACTCGTCATCGGCGTGCTCACGCGCAACGGTGGGGAACGGCAGCTGCGGCGTGCCGATGACGGTGTCAGGATGAATCAGCGCCCGGTACACTTTCTCGGCTTCATCCGACAGAGGGTCACGTGGTAGGGCACCTACCAGCCGGCTGATCCGCGACCTGAACCTGCCCTCTCCTGCTGCTCCCGCCTCGACATCGCCCCGGAACAGGCAGCTCTCTCGGGGCAACACGTCTCCGAGCTCCCGTGTGAGCGACGCTTCATAGGACACGTAAGGAAGGACAGCGCCCGCAGCTATGGGCAGCCGTTCTTCCGGCGGTAGCCGCGACTCGTCGGCTACCGCGGACACCAAATGCCGGGCAAACTCGCGAGCCCGCGAGAGAGGGTTACGAGTGGATCCGGCGTGCGCCCCGGAACCGACGACGAGCGACTCTCCCTCAGCGCCCTGCAGCGCGAGCGCTCGCGTCTCCAACACCTCGAGGACGACGATCCCGATGCTTGGCATCAAGATCACGAGATCCGGCCGCTCCCCCTCGACATCGAACATCGGCTCGTACCACACGGTGACATCGTCGTCGAGCCCGTCCCGCAGTGCACCGGCAAACCTTGCCACCCCGGGCGGCACGTCGCGCCTGGAGCGCAGGTTCTCCGGTATCAGGTAGGCCATATCAGGATCGGCCGGTAATCAGTTTCAGCACCGCTCGCAGTCCCTCTCGGTCAACGTGATATTCCTGCGCTTCCGAAAGAAGTACGGCTGGTGCGCACAGTTCCTTGTGGCGAATGGAAAGCTGGTCTGCTTGGTATTCCGCTTCTGCGTGTATCGTCTGGTTCCATGTGCCGAGAGCGCCTGCAGCGAGCTCCGCTGCCGCCTTAGGGGTTGTTGACAAAAAACAGCTCGGCCCGTCGGCCGAACCCTGCACTGCGAGCGCCCGCAGCAGAGCCTGATGGACGGCTACGCCACCGAAAGAGTCGACGGTAGTCCCTTCCGCAGTGGGCCGGACCGGTGAGGCCAGCCTCGGAGCCCACCTCCTCCGCAACCCCTCCAGCCATTCCCCTGCCCGCCGATCAGATCCGGCCGGAACCTCGGTCGAGGTCAGAATTTCGCGTGCCGCCTCCCATGTCTTGCGGGAGACGTCGATGGACGGGCCGCGCCAGCTCGGGGCCTTGCCTTCCTCCGCCGGCACTACCGTGACCGTCCCCGCCGCCCGGTCGATCGAAACGGGAAGCCACGGCTTTGCTCCGAGTACAACTGGCCTAGGGCGCGGCTGCCCCGCGTCGTCGGCGACCTGGTTCCAGTCGAGTGAACCGAGCCTCGTACCGGCGCGATCGACGACCAGAGCGCCCGAGGTACCATCGAAAGTGGCGAGCAGTCGGACGAAACTGGCTCCCCCAAACCGGGCGTGCGCTTCGGGCCCGGCGACCAGGTATCCCCCTGCGACGACGAGCCATCCGGCGCCGATCAGGTGGTCGATCGTCTGCTCGATGTCGTCTTCGATGCGACGGAAGGTCGGGCTCCAACAAAGGAACTCCCGGACGTCGGCCCTCTTGAGCGTGGTCTGTTCGAAGATCAGTGACAGCAGTTGTTGACCAATGACGAGCCGCGCTCCTCGCCCCGGAGCGACGTCGTCCAGATCCCCTCGCCGGGCTCGCGCCACGACGGCAAGGGCGAGCAGAATAGAGTCAGGGTCGCCAACGGTCACAAGCATGCGGCGGTTGCCTGTTCGCCTGCCTGCGCGGCCGAGCCTCTGCAAGTAGCTTGCGGGCCCGGAGGGCGCGCCGTCGTTGACGGCCAGGTCGATGTCGCCGATGTCGACGCCCATCTCGAGGCTGGCGGTGGCGACCACGCAACCCGACGATCCATCCTTCAGCGCTCGGACAGCGCCAGCCCTCCCCTCAGCTGAGATGGAGGAGTGATGGACGGCTACGCCGAGATGGTGCGCCAACTCTTCAGCGCGACGTCGTGAGGGAGCGAAGACGATGGCCTTCTGCGAACTCGTCACTTCTTTTACCAAAGACACTGCCTCGTCGAGGGACTCGTAAGTCGCAAACGACAGCTCCTCGCCCTTCATCGCCTTGAACGCCTTGACGATGTGCGATTCTCGCAGGGAGCTTCCTGACAGCCATTCGAGGACCGCGGCGGGATCACCCACAGTCGCCGAGAGCCCGATGCGTTGAATGTCGGCATTGGCGCGCTGATCGAGTCGCTCCATCAGAGACACAAGCTGCGCTCCTCTCGGCGTGCCGGCGAAGCTGTGCACCTCGTCGACGATCACTGCCCGGATCCCGGCGAAAAGGGCGCCCCCGTCGCCACCCGGCCGGCCCAGCAGCTGCTCCAGGCTCTCGGGTGTCGTGAGCAGGATGTCGGCTGGGTGCTCGCGAAACTCGCGGCGCTGCTCCTGCCCGACGTCTCCGTGCCAGGCGAAGACCGTCGCTCCGGTTAGGGAGGCGGCGTTCCGGTAGCGGATGAGCTGGTCGTCGAGCAGGGCCTTGAGCGGGCTGATCATGACGACCGAGGGCGGCGCCCAAGCACCGAAGCGGAGCAGATCGAGCACGGGGAGCAGAGCCGACTCGGTCTTGCCGCCGGCGGTGGGCGCGACGACCAATACGTTGTCCCCGTCGAGGACGTGGGGGAAAGTCAGCGCCTGAACCTCTGTCGGAGCCGGCCATCCCCATTTGTCCCTTACTGCCGCGACCAACTCCGCCGACAGTCCTGCCCACGTGCCGTCAGACTCACCCTCCACCGGCGCGGCTTGTTCTGTGGAGGACAAAGACGGCCTTTGTTGGCCTACATGCGGGCGCCCCGACTCACGCTGCGGGGTTGGCACGACAGGGATGATCTGCCGGTCTCGCAGATGGAAGGGCTCCACCTGCCGGCGGGCCCTGCGGCTCTCCCCGACGACGCGCAGAAGCTCGTCTATGGATAACTCGCGAGTTGCGGCGCTTGCTGTACGAAAGTCGAGCAGGAGCTTCCCTTTGCGGAATTCTCCGTTTCCCTTGTCGCCGAGGCGCTGGAATCGCCGGCGCGGGCCGAGCGCTATCTCCCACGGCCCCATCACCAGCCACCGGGCCTGTGGCACGTCGTGGATGAGAAGGTAACCGAGACCCTCCTCCCACATCAGCGCCTTGAACGCCGTTTCATCGAGGATAAACAGCTCCGGCTCGGGAACCTCGGGCCAGACCTCGCGGTAGTCGCGGGTGTAGCCGGAACGCTTCTCTTTCACGTCGACCCGCACCCGCTCTCCCTCGAAGCGGAACTCGAAGTCGAGCACGTCCATCTCGGATGTGAAGTCGGCGAGGTGCGACACGAGAGGGTGCGCCGATAGCGCCGCTTTTACTTTCGCCTCGGACGCGCGAGCTGCGGCCAGGTCACGGTTCCAATCGCCAGCCTCCCGCGCTCGTGCCATCAGACGAGATTAGGGCGGGGGGCCGGGGGACCTGCGGTTTCGTCGTCTTTCGCGAACCCCTCGACGACCCTCTTCAGCAGGGCGGCACTATCCACTTTCATGGTCTTTTCATACCATGTCGAGCCTAGCGGACAGCGTCTCCATCCACCGCCCGAGCCAGCCAGGAAACGATTGATACTTTATACAGTCATAGCCGGCATAAAGTATCAATCGTTTGCGAGACACGCCTCGGTCATAGAGAACGAGCTCACTGGTCGACCGTCGACGAGGACCCCAGACCAAATATTCGTCACGCCCGCCGCGTCACACTCAATCGGGAGCTGCAACACGTCCACCGCATGGCGCTTGGACTACCTTCGTGAGTTCCTTGGCTCTTGGCGATGGCTAGAAAGGAGGTGTATCGGCGCTGCCGCCCTCCGTGGCGAGGCCAGACTGGAGACCCATCGTCATGAGTGGTACTAGCAGCATCACTTGTCGTTTGAGCTGGACGAGGTGGTCGCCTTGTGGATCGCGCTGGTGCCCGAGTAGCGCCTGCTGGAAAATGCCGTCGAGTATGGCGTAGGCCTCCGGCTTGCCAACGACGAGTTGGGCTCCAGCGAGTTCGCCATATCGGGCCATAACTCGCCAGACCATCTCGGCGAGGGATTCGTCGATGTGGCTCACTGCATCGGCCAGACCTGGTTCAAACATGCTCTGAGAGCGCAGGTCGTACCACAGCCGGTGCATCGGCGCTTCGTCCTCGATCGTCTCACCTAGTTTGTCGACGAAGGCACGGAGCAGTTCTTCAGCGGCAAACGACTCGTCGATTACGCTGTCGTAGCGGGTGATGCAGGTGGCCTTGTAGTGCTGCACACAGTAGACGATGAGATCGAGCTTGTCGGCGAAGTAGTAATGCACCACTCCATGAGTGAACTCCGAGTGATTGGCCATTTCACGTAGCGAGAACTTCGCGTAGCCGAGCTCTCCGAGCGTCCGAAGTGCGGACTCGGCGAGCGCACGGCGCCGCGCATCATGTTTGTCGACCGGGTTACGTCGCTCTCGGGTCGTGATTGCCATCAAGTCTCCTCGAAGTGTATCGCCAACAAGCCTATCCGCCCCCTGGCGCACCACCGAAGACATGCTTGACAAGTGACCAAGAAAATCTTGACACTCGCCAAGCTTCAATGCAGAATATCTACTACCACGTCGCCGCGAAGGAGCCTCAACATGATCACGACAGACCTGTCAGGTCGTATCGCCCTTGTCACGGGGGGTGCCCAAGGATTGGGAGAGGCTACGGCACACGCCCTGGCCGCCGCCGGCGCGAACGTTGCCGTGGCCGACTTGCAAGACGACCGCGGCTCGAAGGTCGCTTCGTCGTTGGGTACTGGTCACGCGTTTCTCCACCTCGATGTCACCGACGACGCCTCATGGGAGGCCGCGATCGCCGGGACGATACAGCAACTCGGGGGCCTCGACGTAGTTGTCAACAACGCCGGGCTGGAGGTCACGGATCTGATCGTCGACCTCGACGCCGCAAAAGCGATGCGAATGATAGAGGTCAACGTCGTCGGGACGGCCCTCGGCATCAAGCACGCCTTTCGCGCTATGCAACCCGGCGGCGCGGCCGGCCGCGGCGGGGTAGTCGTCAACATCGCGTCGGTGGCGGCCACCATCGCTTTTCCGTCTATAGCGATGTACTCCGCGAGCAAGTCGGCTATCGACCGGTTGACCCGCGTCGCGGCGATGGAAAGCGGACAACTCGGCTACGGCGTGCGCGTCAACTGCGTCTATCCCGGCTTGGTAGCAAACGAGATGGGTATAGGCCTTGCCAACGACGTCGCGCGCCTCGGCCTTTTCGCCTCCGTCGAGGAAGCCGTGACCGCCGTCGTCAGCCGGACACCGTCCGGGCGCCTGGCCACAGCCGAGGACATCGCCGACGCCGTCGTCTTCCTCGCTTCGGACCGCTCCAAGTTTGTCAACGGCGCCGGACTGCCAGTAGACGGTGGTATGGGGATGTAAGCCGGTGCTGATCGGTCCCGCTTCGATGACTCGACGCAACGGCCTCATCGGACCTCGTCCTCGTGGCTGCGAGCGAGTCGACCAGATCCTCAAACCCGACGTTAACGCCACCCTGGCCAGGTGACCTGGTCGGGAACCATCGATTGTCCATCGCTGGACCCACATGATAGAGGGAGATCATTGACAATGGAACTTGCCCTGTACCTGCCGAACTTCCGCAATGCAGTCACGGTCCGGGAACTCGACGATCTGACCCGACTCGCCGAGGAGCTCAACTTCGAGTCGATCTGGACCCTTGACCGCATCATCGTGCCCGAGT
The DNA here is from genome assembly GCA_021808665.1 of Actinomycetes bacterium. Next base: position 684 of record JAKBBA010000149.1, on the reverse strand, counting down.
CGTCCGATCGCGCCGAGATGAAGTACGCGTTCGGGATGATGCATGAACTGCCGAGAGCGCTGCCCGTATCGTCGCGGGGCGAGTTCCTGCAGGGTATGCCGCTCATACCCTGGCTCGCAGCTAAGACCACGAAGGTCCGGATCGGCATGAGCGTCATCGACACCCCGTATCGGGCACCTGGTGTGCTCGCTGCGGAGCTGGCCACGATCGACCATCTTTGCAACGGGCGCCTCAACGTCGCCTTAGGGTCGGGGTGGATGCCAGAAGAGTTCGCCGCCGCAAGCGCCAGTCACATCTTTGCCCGACGACACCACCACGTCCGTGAAACCATCGAGATCCTGCAAGGTATTTGGACAAACGAGGTCTTCGAATACCATGGCGAGTTCGCCGACTTCGAGGCCAGCGGCTTTGGTGCGAAGCCAGTGCAGAAGCCGTATCCCCCGATGTACTTGAGCGGCCTCAAGGATGCCGGGCGAGTCGCCAAACGTATAGCACGGTACGGCATGGCTGGCTGGATAGGCATCCAGGACTCGCCGGACGAGATCGCCCAATGGCGCGTCGCAATACAAGACGAGCTTCGCGTCCTCGACACGCCCCGCACGGTCGACGATCTCGATATCTGCAGTATGATCTGGACAGTCATCACCGACCAAGAAGTCGATCAAACGCCGGCCGGCAAGGCGA